>CAZINS010000001.1:0-41143 GCA_964540695.1 uncultured Gammaproteobacteria bacterium
CGGTAGTTTATTTAATTCAGTATGGACTAAAAAGACCTTTTAAATCAAAAGCTGCATTATTAAGTCGTTATTCATTAAATAAAATTATAGTTGTTGAACCCTCTATATTAGATCAATATCCTCTTGGTGAACCAATTAAATATCCTCAATACGCTTTATATCGATCACCCAAAGGAACTGTCTATATGATAATAGATGATGTTAAACATGGATTTACTTCTGCTCAGGTTATGAAAAATTTAGGAATTAACCCAGAAGAAATTGAAGATATGAGCCAAACGTTGATTAATGAGATACCTGAAGGATCACCTATTTCTATGACCAGCGCTTATCCGATGGGTGCCTTATTACAAAATATTGAAACTGGAACTGTCTATTATGTTAAAGATGGTAAAAAATATCCAATTGTTCATCGTGATATTATGACGGTAAATTTTGGCGATAAACCACTAATTACCGCGGTCAACTCCGATCAACTGACAAATTATGTTTCTATGCCACCTCTTTATATTCAAGATGGAGAATTAATTACTAGTATTGATCCTGATAAAAATGCCGTTTATGTGATTTCGGATGGTTTAAAAAGACCAATTATTTCTGGAGAAGCTTTTGAAGCTCTCGGATATAAATGGGAAAATATCAAATATATAAATGACCAAGTAGTAAACATGCATCCTACTGGTGAGCCTATCGATTCTATAAAATAAAATATGTCCTTAGTTGGTGCAGCAATTTTGCCGCATAATCCCCTATTAGTTTCTTCTGTTGGTTTACAAAACCAAACAGATTTTAAAAATACCTTAAATGGAATTAAAAAAGTTTTATTTTTTATTGAATCATTAAATGTTGATTCAATAGTTATAATAAGTGCTCATAATACGATATTACCTGGTTCTTTTTTAATTAATCTATGTCCTGAGTATAACGTAAATTTCAATAAATTTGGCGATTTAAACACAAACTTAGTTTTTAGAGCAAATACCGCTGCGGCTTACCGGTTAAAAGAATCACTCGAAACCAAATTACCTGTTAGTTTAATTTGCGAACTACAATTAGACTATACTTTTGGTGTAATCTTGAATTTTTTAAAAGAAAAAAATAGTCAAAAATCAATAATTCCCATTTATAGTACCGGAAAGAAGTCCAATGAACAAGAAATAGATTTTGGTGAAGCAATTATGAATTCTTTGCAAAAAGATAATCAAAAATTTTTTGTAATTGTTAGCGGTGATTTGTCTCATCAAAAAACTAATGAACAAATTTTATCAACAGTTAGTAAAGAATATGACCATCTATTAATAAAATATTTAAAACAAAATAATTTTAATCAAATTGAAAGTATACCAGAAGAAAAAATAATTAATTCACATCAATGTATACATAATCCTCTGCTTATTTTGACAGGCATCTTACGTAATTTAAACTTTAGTACTGATATATACTCTTATGAAAATATCCATGGGGTTGGACTCTTAACCGCCACTATTAAATTATGAATCGCCAAATTATTGTTACTTTAGCCAAAGAAACTGCAAAAATATATTTGCATGAGGGCATAACCATTGCCACTACCGCAGACATGCCCGAGTGGTTATGTAAAAATAATTATGGAGTTTATATAATATTTTTAGATTATGCAAAAAATATTCGCAGTCAAGCGGGTAGTGTTGTACCGACAACTAGTTGTTTAGGAGAGGAAATAATAAAACAAACAATAAACTCCTTAAAAGGTAATAATATTTTTAAACCGATAGATAAAAATGAGATAAATGGGTTAAAATTAGCTGTTTATATAATATTAAAACAGGAAGCTATCTACAATTTAGCACTATTAGATCCCGAAAAAGATGGCTTGTTAGTTGTCAAAAGTAATAAAGAAAATTATGGTTTAGCTCTACCGCAAAAAATAAGTGCCGACGACCTGGTTAAAATAGCCTGTCACAATGGTAAAATAGATTATAAGAATGACAATTATAAAATATTTCGTTTGACTATTAAAAAATATATTGAATGATCGCTAGTGTTATACCTTTGATAAAATTACCAAAAAAATTGGTTTTTTTTGATTATGAAATACCTCCGGAAATTAAATTAAATAAATTTTCTGTTGTTATTGTGCCCTGGCGTAATATTAAAATTCCGGCTTTGGTTATTAATATTAAAAAAAGTACTAAAGCTGAAAAAAAACTGGTTTTAAAACAAATCATAAAACCAATTAATCAAGGTAAACCCTTAGCTACTCTAAATCAATTTAATTTAATTTCAGAATTAGCAGAAAATTTTTTGTTATCCCCTAGTATTTGGTGGAAGACAATACTTCCAAAATTCCCCCTTACCAGGGCAATTACTTTTTCTATTGCTAAAAATATTTATAAAAAAGTTAAAAAAAATAATAATTTAAAAGTTAATATTAATCTACAAATTAAAGATACACACCGACAAATGATTGATAGTATAATTGATCAAATAAATTTGGATGGACAACAACTAATTCTTTGTCCCGAAATAATTGATATAAATATAATTTACAACTATTTACCAGAAAATCTAAAAAAACAAACAGTTTTTTATCATAAAAAATTAGGTAATAAGTTACTTTTAAACAACTATTTTAAAATTTTTAACAACCAAACAAAAATTATTATTGGGACAAAACTAGCTATTCTTCTTCCCTTTTCTAACTTGAAAAATATCCATGTATTCAAATCGGACAACTATGGCTTTTCTATCGGAGACCAAAATCCAAGATATAATTTAGATCATTTATATAATTTAATAAATAAAATCTATAAAATTCCTGTAAATTTGTATTCTTTATCACCTTGGGTTGATATGTATGCTTATTTAAAAAAAGAGAAGCAGGAAATAAAAGACAATCAAAAACCTATTAATTTCCAGTTAATAGACATGGTGGCTGAAAAGAGAGCTGGTAATTTTAGTTATATTTCTTGGCCACTTGAACAAGCAATAAAAAATACCCTATCCTTGGATAAAAAATGTTTATTTTTCGTTAATCGTAAGGGTTTAAAACAAAATATCTATTGCCAAGATTGTGGTTGGCAGCCAACTTGTGCTAAATGTGAAAGTTATTTAAAAACTCAAACATCAGATATTTTATTTTGTGGAGTTTGTCAAATTAAATATCCCCTACCCTTAACTTGTCCTGTATGTAAAAGTATAAAATTAAAAAGTTTTGGTTTAACCAACCAATCTTTAGTGGAGATCTTAAAAAAAATTACCAATCGTAACGATGTTATTTATGTTGATAGTGAAAACGATAACTTACCTACAAATAAAAAATTGATTGTGGCTACAAAATACTTTATACCACGTATAGATAGTAGTCATGGTTTAATTGCATTTATTGATGGCGATCAAGAATTAATAAGTCATAACTATCGTAGTCTCGAGTTTGCTTGGCAATTTTTTAATAACGCATTTAGAACTTTACCTGAATGTCAAAAGATTATTCAAACAAAAAAAATAGATCATTTTTTTTGGGAATATCTGAGTCAATTTACTTATAATAAATTTTGGCAAAAAGAAATGCACTGGAGAAAAAAATTAAATTTTCCCCCTTATACAAAAATTATTAAATTAATAATTAAAGAAAAAAATCAAATTAAATTAAAAACCGCAAAAGATATAATTATTAAACAATTAGATAAAGATTATATTAATATAATAATTCTAAACGATTTTGAAATTGTTTTTCGTTTTGCGTATAATTATACTGATAAAATAAAGGAAATATTGTCAAAACTACCAGAATCTATTATGATTGAATTTAATCCTTATGAAATATAATATGCCTAAAGATCCTGCAAAAATTTTACCTATTGTTATCTATCCAGATGGTAGATTAAGAAAAAATAGTAAAAATATAAAGAATACACTTGACGAAACAATCCAACAGTTAATTGTCGACATGAAGTTAACTTTACAAGCGGCCAATGGCATAGGTTTAGCAGCCCCTCAAGTTGGTAAAAACATAAACTTAATATTAGTGAATGATGGTTCGGGTGTAAAAGTATATATAAATCCGGTTATTATTTATCGTTCCAGGACAAAAAATATTTTTGAAGAAGGATGTTTGTCTATACCTGAGGTGTTTGGTCAAGTAACCCGACCGGAAAAAGTTTGGTTCTTCTATCGTGACGCCAATAATAGATTTAATTTTAAAATTAGCTCTGGATTAGAAGCAAGAATCTTACAACATGAAGTCGATCATTTGCGAGGAATATTATTTATTGATAAAACACAAAACATAACTCAAGGCAAAGACAAACTTGAATTTTATGAAAACAATGCCAAATAAATATAAATTGATTTTTTTTGGCTCCCCTGCTTTTGCAGTTAAATCTTTACAGGCATTAATAAATGCTGATTTTGAAATTTTAGCAGTTGTTACTCAACCACCTAAAACAAAAGGTAGAAATAAAATTTTAGCTGAAACTGATCTTTCTGTTGCTGCTAAAAAAATGGGACTTAAGGTAATAAACCCTATTCATTTTGATACCGAAACAATAAAGCAAATTAAAAATCTACAAGCAGATTTGTTTGTAGTAGTGGCTTATGGGAAAATTTTACCTAACGATTTAATTAATTTGCCACCAAAAGGTTTAATTAATTTGCACCCATCTTTATTGCCTAAATATCGCGGTCCATCTCCTGTACAAACCGCTTTGCTTAATAATGAAACTTTAACTGGTATAACAATTATGAAGTTAGACAATAAAGTTGATCATGGTCCAATTTTATTTCAAATCCCTGAAAAAATTAAAGCTAATGACGATTTCCAAACTTTATTAAATAGATTATTTGAAATTGGTGCTAAAAATTTACCAGAGGTTTTAATAAAATATTTAAATAATGAGCTAATTCCTACGTCTCAAGATGACACGCAGGCCACTTATACTAAATTATTAAAAAAAGAGGATGGTTTAATAAATTGGCAATCTGATGCTTTGTATATAAGGCAGCAAATTTTAGCTTTTAAACCTTGGCCAGCAACTTATTCGTATTGTAAAAATAAACTTTATAAATTTCACTCGGCTGAAGTAGTTGCCGGTACATTACAACCAGGTGAAATAAAAATAGATAAAAAAAACCAGAAACTTTTTATTGGTACTGGTAAATCAATACTTTCTATAAATGCTATCCAACCTGAAGGTAAAGGTATATTAAAAATAATAGATTTTATCTCTGGCTATGATCTGGATGGTTTATTTTTTACCACTCACCCAAAAACCTAAATATTTGCCGATCATCAATCTAGTTTGCGCATCAGTGGCTGGAATTGAACCAAAAACTATCATACCTATAGGAAATAATACCCACTGTAAAGGGACGACTATATATTCCCACCATTTTGATTTATCTTTACTCCTGGGCATAAGTAAAGTCGACAAAACCGCTGAAAAAATTAAACCAATCATAGCGGTATTCATAACAATCTGTAAAACAATCGGAGCATTTTGTGCGATAACAGATGATTTATCAACGTTTTTACTTACCCATAAAGGCAGGTAGCCTAAAATTGTAATTAATACCGGAGCAGTCGCCCAAGAATATACCCCTTCCAATTGGTTCCATAAATAATGTAATCCTTTTTTAAAAGGTAAATTTTTTATTTTTAAATAAAACCATGCTTGATAAGGAAAATTTTCTACACCCCAAGCCCAGCGTCTCATTTGTTTATATTGATCCTTGAAACCTTGCCAAATTGAACCAGTATAAACTGTGTTCATAGAAACGGGTATATACATTGGCTCAACTTTATAATTACCATTATAATGACAAAAACCTTGAAGAAATATACGGGAATCTTCGGTAACAATATCTTTTTGCCAAAAACCAACATCAATCAACATTTTTAAACTCATCGAATGAGAAGAAAAAGTAAATAATCTTTCAGGCCTAGCTAAATCAGTCAACAGCCAAAATGTTGTAGAATAAGCGATAATTCTAATAGGAGCAGGTGTTTCCCAAATATTATTATTGTAAATTGCTAAAGGCTGATAACTTACTTTGGTAGGATCTTCCATCTGTAAATATTTATAGGTCAAATAGGCAAAATATTGTTCGTGGGGTCTGGTATCTATATCAAAACTAGAAACAATAATATTTTCTATTGGCCATGGTTTTGATTTAACATAAGATAAAATTTTGTTTCCGGCATAATTTAAATTTGAACCTTTGCCAGGAATTTCATTAGGTAAATTTTTAGGGTGTATAGTAAAAATTAAATCTAAAAACATTTCACCATATTTTTGTTTTACTTGTTCAATAACAGTTTTAAAATGTTCTTCATCTCTTTCTTCACCAGCCAATATAACAACCATTTTTTTAAGATCAAATTGACAAGCTGCTAAAGAAGCAAAAGATTTATCTATAACTTCAAACGGTTCTTTATAAGTAGGTAAAAAAATTAAATGAATATAATCCTTCCATTCTGACTTTTCATTTTTTAAAATTTTAAACCAATCTTGGGAAATTATTTTTTTATACTTTTTCCAAGAATGTACTAAATAGACAGATAAATACATAACTCGAGTCAACCAATAAATGTCAAAAATTATAATAAAATAAATGGCCCATAAGGGTTTAATAAACGAAACGGCAATAGCGCTTAGATAAGTTGACCAAACCAAAACTCCTGGAATAATTTCTAATAAACGATATTGTTGATCTTCTCTTAATTTCAAAAAACGAGAACGATAATGTGGATTAAAAGTAATATCTTGTGGCTTGGTTGTTTTCATCATATAGTAAAAATAACAAAATTTTTGACTTAAATCAACACAAAACAGACTAATGATTAGTCTGTTTTGTGTTGTTATATATTATATTTTTTCAGCTATTACCACCAGTCTTTGTTTTGAAGTAAAAAGTGGAGTACAAGAAAATATAGTTAAACGATCGTCAGAGGTATTATGTAAAATACTAATGTCTTCAGGTTCGACAATTTTAGTTTCAGATACTTTATACTCATATTTAACTCCCTCCCAATAAACTGTTATAATATCGCCTTTTACTAATTTATCAATTAAATAAAATGTCTTGGGGCTGGGAGGGCGATGTAAATAACGATGTGCCGTGATAATTGTATTACCACCTTGATTTGGAGTTGAACCAATTGGCATACGCCAAATACCTTTCCATAAAATATCCTCACTATTCCCTTCTAAAACCTCGCTATCTACCCCCATTTTGGGAATAACAATTTTATTTACGTTTTTCTTTGCTGCCAATTCCTGTGTTGCTTGTTTATTATAACTAACACCTAAAACGACAGTATTTTTTACTGGACTATTGACTGAATTATTTATTTCTTCACCCTGTTTGTTGGTTATTTCTATTACTTCGTTAGTAGGTAAATGTAAATCAGATAATAGATAGTCTTCAGGAGGTAAATTGGCTGGTAACTCAGTAAAACCACTTAAACTAGTCTTTTCATCATCAGATAAAGCAGTTCTAATAGGCGCTGCAAGTAAATATACTCCAGTGACTACCAAAATTAATACGACTAAAGAGATTATTTTGGATACTAGGAAATAACGAGATTTTGGATGAATAAAATCAATCATTTTATACTAAATTATATTCACGTCTTAATTGATGAGTTATATAGCCACCTGCTAAAATCAAAAATCCTAGTAAAACAGACAGTAATTGATTGGTACTACCATTGGTGTCTGGTAAGGTTATACCAAGAGTAGTAACTTCTCTAATTTCTAATGGTGCACGAGCTGAAACTTCAGGAGCATTGGTAGCACTAGCAATAGCAATATTTTCGTAAGTACCATTTTTTGTATCTTCTTTAACCGTTACCTCATAAGTTACAGTTTTTGATTCGCCTGGTTTTAAGTCACCCAATTGCCATGAATTGACAGTTGAATTATTACTATTGAAGTAAAACTCTTTGGGTAGTCTATCGATTAAATTTACGTTTTCTGCTGTTAAATTACCAGTATTGGTATTGGTAATAACAACGGTATAAGTTACTTCTCCACCTGGGTTAGAGAATTTCATATTTACCTTTTTATCAATTGTCAAAATCGGTTCATATTGATTGGAATATACTGTTGGTACTCTAACTTCTACTACAGCAGTATCAGTAACTGTATTTCCATTGGTTATTTCTGCTTTAGCAGTATTGGTATAATTACCAACACTTAAATTATCATCAAACAGTACTTGATAAGTTACGGTTTTAGTTTCATTAATTGCAATATTTCCTAACTCCCATACACCGTTAGTAGTGGTAGCATAATAGCTTAAACCAGCTGGTAAAGCGTCAGTTATTTTTAAATTTAAACCAGCAGAATTTCCGACATTTTTAACTAAAATCGTATAATCAACAATACCTCCTGGATTGGTAAAAGCTACACTAGCAGATTTGGTTATTGTCAGTATTGGATTGACTGGTCCGCCACCGCCACCACAACCACTCACACAAACCAATTGACATTGATTGTTACAGGTATAATTAGTTGGTACTCCGGCTGTGCCGTCGCACTGTTCAGAAGATTGATTTACAATCCCATCACCACAATATGGTTCAACAACAACTTCTTGGTGGTTAGCAAAATGATAGTCAGTATAATTACCTGGATTGGTAACCATTACTTGATGACTGGTGGAGGTGGGATATGTTTGTGTCCAACCTGTTAGCATAGATTCAGTTACGTTATACATACCATAAGTAATTTGGCTAAATTCATAGCAACCATTAACATCAGTGGTGGTATTAATTGGGTTACTACTAGTAGAAACTGGGGTTAAAGTGATATTCCAACCAGGTACAGTTGGTTCATTTTCTTCAATAATTCCGTTGTTGTTTAAATCAGAATATTTACAACCTGAAATATTGCTGTATTCAATCTGACAAGTAGCACTACAACCATCACCGGCAATGTTGTTGTTATCATCGCATTGCTCACCCTCATCAATGTTGCCATCACCACAATAAGGTTCAACTATTGGGATTTGATAATTGGCAAAATTATTTTCATCATAAACTTGAGCGGAATTAATTAAAATAGTATAAGTTGATGTTGGATGAGGATAAGTTTGTTGCCATCCAGGTAATTGTTCCTCAGCTACTATATATTCGTCACCAAATTCTAAATTAGTAAAAGTATAACAGCCATTAACATCAGTGGTTGTAGTAGCAATTGGACTATTTATTCCTAAAATTGTATTAGTTAATAAAATTGGCCATTGACTAATAGTTGGTTCATTTTCTTCAATAATACCATTGTCATTTAAATCTTTATACTTACAACCGGCAATGGAACCATACTCAATCTGACAAGTAGCGCTACAACCGTCGTTATTGTTGTTGTTACCATCATCACACTGTTCACCTTGATTTAAATTACCATCACCGCAATAAGGGTAAACTACAGGTATTTCATAATTGGCAAAATCAATATCACTTATTAAATTGCCATAACCAATATTCAACACATAAGATTGATTGGCGGGATAAGTTTGTTGCCAACCAGAAGCTAAAATTTCATTTACTGTATATTCATTTGGTGAAAGATTTGTAAAAGCATAACAGCCATTTTCATCAGTTTGCGTAGTTTGGGTTTTTACTTCATTATTTTCCGTGTAAGTCAATTTAATTGACCAATTAGGAATAGTCGGCTCCTCACTATCGATACTGCCATTATTATTAATATCATTATACTTACAACCGGCAATTGAACTAAATTCACAAATTTCTTGAGATATTTGAAAATAGATCGCTTGCAAATCATCATGAGTAGGTGCATAAAAATATTTATCTGGGGTTGAAGCTATATTTCCCATTAAACTATGACTAACATCAGGACCTAAACCAATGGTATAAATTGTGAAGCCATTATTCTTGGCTGAAATCGCTTCGGCTAAAGCATAGCTAGCACCACCATCATAATCAGGGTAAGTACCGTTAGCAGTTACATTGGCCTTGCCGTCTGTTAATAATACTATTACCGGAGCGGCACCAGTTCGATTGTTATTTATTAATTCATTACTAGCTAAATTTATAGCCCCACCAATATTAGTAAAACCGTTAGGGTTAAGTAAATTTATTTTATCATTTATTAAACTTTGATTATTTATCAAACCGCTGTCCAAGGTGGCGTCAGTAGCATAAGACACTAAACCAATCTTATCTTTGTTCATATCAAACTTGTTTACAAAAAATGTAGCCGCTTCTTTGGTTGAGGTCATTGGTTCTACTACCCATTCATAACCGGCTAAAATACACTGGGTTTTGGAAGTAATTGTTTGATTGCCTACACAATAAGAATAATCACCCATACTACCAGAGCGATCAATAACTAGCATTATATCTACTGGTACCGGGCAGAGTGGATCTGATTCAAGTTGACAACTTGAGCTACAACCATCGCCATTTACATTATTACCATCATCACACTGTTCACCTTGATTGACGTTACCATCACCACAATAAGATTCTATTTGACAACTTGAGCTACAACCATCGCCATTTACATTATTACCATCATCACACTGTTCACCTTCATCTAAATTATTATCACCACAATATGGTCCTACTACCGGACATTCAATCGGTGTTGTTTCTATTACATATGCACCCCAACTGGTTTCGTTTGAATAATACTTTGCTTGATTGGTAATTACATAATTACAATCTAAATTTTCATCAACTAAAACTTTTAAATTAACCGTTCTTTCATCTCCTGGGGCTAAAGTACCAAAATTCCACTCTACATAACTATCATTTAAATCTGCTATAGTTGCATCAGAACTAATATAGGTTGTATTTTGATCAAAATAATCTCTAACTTTTACTCCCCCACCTGTACAATTAGCTGTACCTGTATTTATTAAAACTAATTGGTAATCTAATTCTTGTCCTTCTTCTGCTGTTACAGCAAAATCAGTTTTAGTTAAAGTGAGTTCACAATAAGTTTGTATTACTTCTTCATTTTGACAAAAAGTAATATGGCTGATGGAATTTCCATCTGCTGTGATAGTACCATTTGCTCCACCAGCAAAAACTGTTGAGGTAATACCGGCCTTACGGATTACTCCAGCCACACTGGGATCAGCTGTCCAGTAAGCAGTATTATTGTCACCACTAACACTGGTGCCATTAGCTTCGCCAGTTAATTGAAAACTACTACCTGACCACTCCCATTTAGCTACACCATAATCAAAACCTTGAGCTTGGCATTCTTGATCAATACTACCTATAATAATAGCTTTACTATCATGCAAGCCAAACAAACTAAAGGCAGTGAATACGAACATTAAACTTATAGTCACAAATATCCATTTGTGCTCTTTTATTCTCTTTTCAGGAAAATAAAAATAAATTGTTTTCTTCATAAATAATAAGATTAATTAATAATTACGATTTAATTAGTTATTTAATTTAACTCATTATCCTAACAAAATAAAGCAAATTTGTCAAGGGTATTTGACTGCTAAATAAATTTAGCTAATATTAAATAAAATACTATTATATAAATAAAAAAATGATAACACTTTTATCATTTTAATAATATATACTAAATAATCTTAAAACTTGTGTAAATTAGGTTATTTAACTGGTCACGGAGTATTTAATTATAAATCAAGAGAATGGCTATGAATATTAAGTTTTCTCACAAATCTTACCACTCTTAATGTAAAATGTAGCAGTTGGCTGCGGGACTTGGATTCGAACCAAGATTACCAGGGCCAGAACCTGGCGTCCTACCATTAGACGATCCCGCATTGGTTATTAAATTGGTTTATATATAAACAATTTAATAAATATTTTACTTAGACTTTACTCTTCTATTGCGCCTTCAACCAAAGAACCACCTAATGCATTGATAATATTATCTATCCCTTCTCTCTTGTCATTTTCTATTTGATTAAAACTATCATTTGTTTTTACAAAAATTTGTAAATTTAAATCCTTATTAAAAATATCTCCACATAACTCAACTAGTTTATCAAAATTCTTTTTTTTATTTATTTGATTTTTTTGTAATTGATTATTGGTATAAACATAGATATTTTTATCAGACAATAGGATATCAGAACTTTCAATAATTTTTGCCAAACTATAATATTCTGTCAGCAAACTTACTACAAGTTCTTTTTTCAGTTTACTATCAATACTCCTTGTTTTTTTATCTACTGTTACTTCTATTTCTGATTGTAAAAAGTTTTCTTTTTTATCATTCGACTTTTGATTTATTTTATTTTCAATAACTTTCTTAAAATTTTCTTGAATATTATTTTCTTTATTTTTATTTTCATTAATGGTCATTTCAATAACTGCTAACTCCAAAGGTAATTGTCTAAAAAATACATTTTTCAGATTTATTTGTTTATTTAACAAAATTTCTAATTGTAATTTTAGTTTTTCTAAATCAGTATTTTGAATATCTTTTATAATAGATTTATATAGGTCAGGGGCAAAAATATTTTTTAGATAGTCAATTTTATTACTAATCTTATATAAAATTGAATAACGGTATAACTCAATTAACTTTTCCGTTAAAAATTCAATATCATCTCCATTTTCATTAAATTCATTGATTATAGTAATGGCCTTTTCTGTTTCATTTTTTATAATTGTACTCCAAAGATCAACTAATTGATTTAAATTTGATTTAGGTAAAATTAATGCGGCTGTCTCTTCATTTATATTTTCTGACTCAATCCCCAATAATTGACCTAAGATTCCCTGGGCATCACGAAGAGAACCTTCAGATAAAAAAGCTATTTTTTGTAAAACTACATCGGAAATATTCTTTACTCCTTCCAGTTTTGCTAAATTTTTTAAACTTTCAATAATATCTTGATTGGCTATTTTTTTAAAATCAAATCTCTGACATCTTGAAATTATGGTATCAGGTATTTTATGAGCGGCAGTTGTACATAGAATAAAAATGGCATATTCAGGTGGCTCCTCCAAAGTCTTTAACAAGGCATTAAAAGATACATCGGTTAACATATGTACCTCGTCAATTATAAAAACCTTATATTTAGCAATATTTGGTTGATATTTTATTAACTCTTTAAAATCTTTTATTTCTTCTATTTTTCTTTTTGAGGCAGCATCAAGTTCTACTAAATCTAAAAAATTATTTCTATTCATTGCTTGACAAATATCACATTGATTGCAAGGTTCTCCATCTTGGGGAGACAAACAATTTATTGATTTTGCAAATATTCTAGCCACTGTGGTCTTACCAACTCCTCTGGGGCCAGTAAAAAGATAAGCATGGGCTATTTTTTTACTGGTAATAGCTTTGGCTAAAGTTATTTTTACATGATTTTGACCTATAATTTCAGAAAATTTTTGGGGTCGATATTTACGATATAAAGTTTGTGACATAAACTAGTTATTCTTTTTAATAATATTTTCTACGGCCGCCCAGGCAGATTGAGTATTTTTAGGGGTTAACATAATTACTTCATCATCATTTTCACCTTTAAAATAAGTAACTGGTGCGGTTAATAATTTATAAGTAGCTTGATCGGTTCGACCGTAAAATTGTTTCTTTTCTTCATCATAATATATTTTCCCCACTACACGATCTCTTTCTACGGGGCCAATTTGTTTGAAGACAAAAGAGCCACTCGGTTGAATAGTTAATTTTAGCATATCACCTTCAACTAATTTAGATTTAGAAGCATAATTTTGTGGTACCAAATACTCTTTACCATCGGGACCAATCATTTTATCACCAGTAAAAACGCCTTCGATTATCTTATTATCATTCTCAGTTTTCTCACTTCCCTTTTCCCTGGCCAACGAATTAGCATCAACCTGATCTTTTTCAATCTGGCCGGATATTACTTTTTTTGCCAAGTCTAGCTGTTGTTGAATATTGTTTAAAATATGTTTTATTTCATCAATTTTATTTTCTGCTGACATATATTTTTTATTAATTATTTTTTATTTTTTGATCTAATATTTTTGTTTCAATAATTTTTTTGGGTGTACCATAATGCAATTTTGATAATGCCATTACTTTACCTCGAGTTATATCATCACCAGTAGGTTCTTTAATAGTATTTATATTAAAAGCTGGTACTGTAGTATTGTCAATAATCATTTTTATATAGGCGTTAAATTTCGGAATATTTATAAGGTCATGTTGATTGAAAATTGGTTCAAATTGTTTTACTACATATTCAGCATCTTCTGGACCAATCCTAAATGCAATAAAAGTCCCAACATTACCAAAAACCGCGTCTCTGATTGAGCTATCACCATGTTTGGTTAATTGACCTAAATATTGATTAGCTAATACTAAATTTAAACGATATTTTCTTGCTTCTGCTAAAATTATGGCAATACTCTCAGTGGTAAAATTTTGAAATTCATCTATATATAAATAAAAATCAGTTCGTGAATTTTCTGAAGTATCGGCACGACTTAAAGCAGCAATTAATATTTTTCCAACAATAATCATACCTAGTAAACGACTGTTGATTTCTCCCAATTTACCTTTACTTAAATTGACCACTAAAATTTTCTTTTCGTCCATTATTTTTCTAAAATCAAAACTGCTTTTTTGTGAAGCGATAATTGGGCGCATTAGATCATTGGCAATAAAAGGAGTTAATTTACTAGTTATATATGGCACCATATTAGCCAGTGCCGCTTCTCCCCCAGCCTGCAAAGCTTCTTTTTGCCAAAAATCTATCACCGTCGGATTTTTACATTTACTTAATTTATAACGACGAAAGTTTTCATCTGCTAAAACTCTGGGAATTTCCAAAAGAGTCATTCCCGAATCCGGGTCATCCATTACTAGCAGTACAGCATTTCTCATATACTGTTCAAACATTGGTCCACCGGTGGCTTTTAAATCATATAATTTATCAAAAATAGCCAAAAGTTCATTAACCACCAATGATTTCTGAGATTCACTACTGTACTCCAACATATTTATTGAAATAGGCCTTTCATTATCTGAAGGATCGAAATAAATAACATCTTGCCACCTGTGTTTGGGAATATTTTTTAAAATATCAGTAGCAAAATCACCATGAGGATCAATTATACAACAACCATTACCAGCTAAAACATCTTGAATCATCATATTTTTCATCATAGTAGACTTGCCTGTACCAGTTTGGCCAATAATATACATATGACGTCGACGATCATCTATTTTTATTTTGACTTCAACATTTTCTCCACGATATTGACTTTGACCTATAGTTAAACCTTCGGTTGGTAAATTTAAAGGCGGCGCGTATTTTTTAGCTTCTAACCACTGTAAATTTGGAATATCATTTTGTTTACTAGGAAAATGGTAAATAGAAGCTAATTCTTCAGTATTTAAAATTATTTTTCTTTTGTTATCAAAACGTCGATAAATAAAATTTCTAATCAATCTACTATGCCAAGCAAGGAAAGCTGGTTGAAAACTATTGCCGTATTCATAAATATTATATTGTGAAAATGAATGTAAAATATCATTTAAATAAGCATTGGCAGTATCCTTATTTTCAGTAGATACAATTATTCTTAAATTTGCCGCTAAAGCTCCTTTAGACAATTTTTGTTCTATTGATTCGATAGTTTTTTGTTCCTGGGCTGTCAATTGAGGAGTAACAATATTTTTATCCTTTTGTTTATCCTTGGTTTTAAAACTATAAAATACTAAATCAAAAAAATAATTTATTAATTTACTAGTCATTCCATTGGAATCATAACTATCAATAGTTTCATGTCTCATTAATTTTTTAACTAGATTTTTACCTTGTTGACGCCAGGAATTACCGATTGGTATTAATAATAGTTGAATGGCAGCTCCTTCTTCTTTCTTAAATTTTGATAAAGAATTTAAAATCGAATTTATAGGATCATTTTCCATTTGTTGATAAGTTTTTATTGGAAAAGCAAAATTCTTTTTAAAAACAAAAAAACCTCCAGCTACATAGCTTTTGGGTTCAAAAATATTATAATCTTCAACCTCTTCAATAAAAGCGTGAGGATATTGAGCGTGAATTTGTTGTATTAAAAATCTTTTTAAATCTTTTGGTAAAGCTAAATAATAACTAATTTTTTCATTTTGGACGATGATCTCAAAACTTATAAACTTTTTATGGGTTCGGAAAAAACTATCTAAAAAATTATTCCCCTTTAAACCGCCTATGGCTGCGTACAAACTTTCCGCGCTATTTAAAATTTCTTTCCATTTAGTTTCATCGTTTTTTTCTTGATTAAATTTAGGTAAAGTTATTTTCAATACAATTGTTGAAAAAACTGAACGATAATAATAATTTTTAGAAAAAAACGTATATAAAAAAATTAATAAAAATAAAAAAACTGCAATGACAGTAAAATAAATAAGTATAATTAAATTTTCTAAACTAAAAAACATTCTTATATTTTAAAATTTTTGTTTTTTGTATCCAGTAGTAAGATTTTATCTGTTTTTATTTTAGCTTCCTGTTCTAAAAAAAACTTATTTATTCCGGGAATAATAAATAACCAATTTCTAATCAAATCTAAAACTTCATAAATTTTGTATTTAACACTTTTAAGCATAACGGCTATGGTAGTAGCAGTTTGCTCCCCTTTTTGTTTAAATAATATTTTTTGAGATTGATCTAAATCTTGGAATAAATTAGTTAAACCGTCTGCTAAAATATCCTCCACTGCCTTTGTTAATATTAACTCGTCTGATAAATTTTGATTATTTTTAACACCGACCTGTCCAATATTATCAACTTCTTTTTTTTCAGTTAAAACCTTATCCTTTTGTTTTTTATCAAAATTAGAAAAATTTCTTTCTGACTGTTCTTTTTTTTCCTCTAATTCTGGTAATTCTAGAGTATCAAGCGGTATCTCAAAATTATTGATTTTTTCCAATTTAACAGGTTTATTTTTATTTTTATATTGGTTATCCATAAGACAATTATAACATAAATCCAGCATATTAAAAATCACATTTTTTTGTGCTATAATTAGACCAATGGCTGAAATAACAAAAAAAATCAAGATTATAAAAACGACCAATTTTACTTGGCTTGATATTATTGAACCTGAAAACGAAGAAATTGATTACTTAAAAAAAGAGTATGATTTTCATCCCCTTGATTTACGGGATGCTAGTATAACAAAAAAAGCACAACGTCCCCAACTATCAAATCGAAATAATTATTCTTTTTTAGTTTTTTTATTTCCCATTTATGACCGTGACATGCGCAAAATAATGCCAGCTGAAGTAGATTTTTTTATTAAAGATGGCTTAATTATAACTTTACATGATGATAAATTATTCGGTTTAAAGGAATTGTTTAGTCAATGTAGTCAATATGAATATTACCGTGATTTATATATGGGCAACCATCCTAGCTATCTTTTTTACATTATCTTAGAAAAATTATTGCAAAATTGTTTTCCAATGCTTGATCATATAGCTACTGACAACCAAAGAATAGAAAATAACATATTTAAAAATAAGGAGAGAGAAATGGTTAAAGAAATTTTAATTATCAAAAGAAATATAGTTAATTTTAGGTTTATTATGCAGTCACACCGGACTATAATAAAAAAATTTATTGAACTTGAAAACAAATACTTAAGCATGAACACTCATAGATTATTTTTTGAAAAATTATTAGTTCAAACAAAAGATATTTGGGAGGTCCTTGAAGGTCATAAACAAACAATCGATGCTCTGCAAGAAACTAATGAATCAGCTATTTCCTTTCGTATCAATGACGTCATGAAAACCTTAACTATAATATCGGTTATTTTTTTACCATTAACACTTGTTTCCAGTATTTTTGGCATGAATGTAAGTTACATACCCTTTATGAATGAACCGAATGGTTTTTGGGTTATTATCGGTATCTTAAGTTTTTTATTTATAACTCTACTATTTTTTTTCAAATCAAAAAGATGGTTTTAGTAATATGGAAAAAATCAAATTATACAATACTTTATCAAAGAAAAAAGAAATATTTAAACCTTTAAATAAAAACCAAGTTGGCTTATATACTTGTGGTTTAACGGTTTACAATTACGCTCATATAGGTAACTTACGTACCTATATTTTTGAAGATATTCTACGAAGAACTTTAGAACTAAACGGTTATGATGTTAAACACGTTCAAAATATAACAGACGTTGGACACTTAACAGACGATGCTGACCAAGGCGAAGACAAAATAGAAAAAATTGCTCAAAAAGAAAAGAAAACTGCTTGGGAAATTGCCAATTTTTACACCAAAACCTTTAAAGAAGATTTAAAAAAATTAAATATACTCTATCCTAATATTTGGTGCAAAGCCACTGATCATATAAAAGAGCAAATAACTGCTATCAAAAAGATAGAAAAAAATGGCTTTACTTATAAAACTAAAGATGGTGTTTATTTTGACACCAGTAAACTTAAAGACTATGGTATTTTATCTAACCAAACTAAATCAGATTTACAAGCGGGAAAAAGAGTAGCTATGGGCGATAAAAAAAATAACACTGACTTTGCATTATGGAAATTCTCGAAGCCCAATGAAAAAAGACAAATGGAGTGGGATTCACCTTGGGGTAAAGGTTTTCCTGGTTGGCATATTGAATGCAGCGCTATGGCTAGTCATTTTTTGGGTGTACCTTTTGATATCCACTGTGGAGGTATTGATCACATACCTGTTCATCATAATAACGAAATTGCCCAGACCCAAGCAGCTGAAGGAAAACTTATGGCTAATTTTTGGTTACATTGCGAATTTTTATTAATAAACGATGCTAAAATGGCCAAGAGCCAAAATAATTTTTTAACTTTACAATCTGTTATTGCTAAAGGTTTTTTACCATCTTCATATCGTTATCTTGTTTTAAATACCCATTATCGGCAAAAAATAAGTTTTACTTGGCAATCAATGGAACAAGCACAAAATGCACTTCTAAAAATTTATAACTTTCTCCAACCATTTCAAAAAAAGGGTAAAATAATTGAAGAATATAGAAAAAAATTTTTTGAAGCAATCAATGACGATTTAAATACTCCCAAAAGCCTGGGTATAATGTGGGATTTAATAAAATCGAAAGAAACAGTTGAAGATATTGCCGCTACTATATTTCATTTTGATAAAATCTTTGGCTTAGATATTGAAAAAAATTTAGCAAAAATAAAAACAAAGCTTATCCCCAATGAAATAAAAAAACTTAGTGATGAAAGGATGCAAGCCAGAAAAGATAAAAATTGGCTTCTGGCAGATAAATTGAGATCTGAAATTTTAGCAAAAAATTATTTGGTAGTAGATACTAATTCAAACCAAAGAATTTGTAAAAATATTACTGTTCAAGATTTACAGTAAAAAATTTATTAAATATATCATAAGCTACGGGGACAGCAAAAGTTGAGCCTTCTATTCCATTTTCCAACAAAACCACCAATACTATCTCCGGATTTTCGTAAGGGGCATATCCGGCAAACCAAGCGTGAGGTTTTCCCTCTCCTCCTACTTGAGCGGTCCCTGTTTTTCCAGCCACTGCAATAGGTAGATATTTTAAATATTGAGCTGAACCTGATAATACAGTGGCTCGCAAACCAGATTTTATTATATTAAAATTTTCTTCTTTTATAGGTATTTTTTGTAATATTTTCGGTTCTATTACCTCAGTTTTTCCAGTTTTTTCATCTTTAAAACCATAAACAAATCTTGGTTCATATAATCTTCCCCCATTAACAATGGCGGCATAAGCATTAGCCATTTGTAAAGGTGTAACTAACACATCACCCTGCCCAATGCTTGTATTATATGTGTCGCCTATATACCAGGGCTCGTTTTTGCTAGATAATTTCCATTCCGGACTGGGGAAAAAACCTTTTGTTTCTTGAGGAAAATCTACTTTTGACAAATTATAAAAACCAAAATACTCAGCGTATTTTTTTAAATTATTTATACCTAAACCATTAAATTTTTCATAACCTCCACCTAAATAATAAAAAAAAGTATTTACTGATTCAGCAATTGCTTTTATAACATTAGTTGAGCCATGACCTCCAGCTTTCCAATCAGGAAAAAACCATTGTGATATTCTTATTCCTCCAGTACTAACAATCGAAGTTGACTGATTGATTATATTTTCTTGTAAACCAGCAGCAGCATAAATGGGCTTAATAGTTGAACCAGACGGATATTCACCTTGAACAGCCCTGAAAAATAAAGGATTATTTTTATCATTAAATATATCTGTAATTTCTTTTTTATACTGACTAGGAGATATAAAAAAATTATTATTGTAAGAAGGAATACTTACGGCCGCTCTAATAGCACCATTATTTGGGTCTAAAGCTATAACCACACCCTTTGTTAATTTATTTGACTCTAAAACTTTTTTTAAACTGTCATAAGCGATTGCTTGTAATTTATAATCTATGTTTAAAATTAACCCCAAACCACCAACTGGTTTTTGTTCACTTATAACTTTCAACTCTTCGCCAAACACATTAACCTCAATTCTCTTTTTGCCATCAACTCCTTTTAAATTATCTTCGTAAAATAATTCCAATCCACTCTTGCCTAACTTATCATTTAATAAATAATCACCTGACCTAACTTTATCAATATCATTTTCTGTTATATTACCTAAATATCCTAAAATATGTGATATTTTTTCACCAAAAGGATAATTACGTTCACTTTTTTCAAAAACATGAAAACCTATAAAGTTATCCACTAACAACATCATATCTAAAGCTTCAGCAGTATCTAAATTTTCTAAAATAGTAATTGGTTGAGTAGAATATTGTTCGTATTTTTTATAATTTTCTTTTACTTCTTCGATGTCAAAATTGTGCCAACTATAAATTTGAAGTAATTTATCATCTAATTCACTAGCTTTAATTTCATTGGGATAAAAAATTAACGAAAAACTAGGAATATTTTTTGCTAAAACTAAATTATCTTTATCATAAATTAAACCGCGATTAGCTTTAATAACTTCTGTTTTTATACGATTACCTTCTGCTAAGGCAACAAATGTTTTGCCTTGATAGACCTGTAAATAACCAACTCTAAATATTACAGCTAAAAAAAACAATGAAATAAAAAAAGTTAAAATAATTATTTTTTTTTGATTGAAAACAAAATTAATTAACGGGTTATCATTGATAAGGCTTGACTGCTCACCCACATATCTTTTTTCGTAATAAGTGTTAATTTTTTTATCTTTAATTAGTTTATTATCTTCCTGGATAATAAATGGATCAGACATTTTTTTTATATAAAAATAAATTCAAAATAATTATCAAGTTAACTAAAATAAAACTTTCAAATAATATCGACAAAAATAAATTTTGCATATACAACCATAAAACACTAACGGTTAATGAGGAACCAAAATAAACCAATACTAATTGAATAAATTTAAATACAATTGAACCGGTAATTACTCCAGTTCCTAATGATAATAAAGTACGATTTGTGAAAAAATAATATAAAATAATATAGGACAACCAAGCTATCACTAAATAGAGAGTTAAATAGGTTCCAAAATAATATAAGCTATACATATCATTCAATAAACCAATAAAAATAACTAGCCACCATAAATTAGTTTGATAATTAAAAGCAATACGTAATAAAATATAAAGTAGTGGTAAATTAATAAATGTGAAAGCAGAAAATAAACTAAAAAAAGATAAATGAAGTATCCACAAAGCTAGAATAATAAAAAAATCTATTGTTATTTTATTCATACACTGGGATTAAAACACTAACATAAAATATATTTTGTATTTTCTCAGGTGAAGTAATGCTAGCCGATTGGAAAAAGTCACCTTCATTTTTATGTAGTGCAGTAATTTGCCCAATTACTAAACCTCTAGGTATATTATTATCTCTACCAGAAGTCACAACTACATCGCCAATATTAATTACCTCATCCTGGGCAATATAATTCATCCTAATGCCCAAATTTCTAGTACCTTCTACTAAGCCTATAGAGTTATTTTCATTTTGTATAAAAGCTGTAGTTTTAAATAAAGTACTTTCTAAAAGTACAAACTGACTTGTGAACTTATCTGTCTTGTATATTTTCCCTATTAAAACTCCAGCAGATGATATTACTGGCATATCTACTTGTAAACCTTGATCCTCGCCTTTATTGATTAATAAAACATTCTTTTCAATACCTGGGATTGAACCAATCACTTCAGCAACTTCTGTCTTATACTCTGGGTTATCACTGTAATTTAATATATTTTTAAAAGCAATATTTTCTTGCTCTAATTTTCTTAGTAATGCATAATCAACTATGATTTTTTTTAAATCATTTTGTAATTTCTCGTTTTCAGCAGTTAACTGCTGATCGGGAATAAAAAAAGACAGTAAACTATTAGATATTTTATAAACTGGTTTGGTAAAATAACCAAAAAATAAACGCCAAGGTGATTGCAATAAAAAAAACAAAATCACAGCAAATAATGCTACTGTTACTAGATACCAATAATTTTTTCTTTTTGAAAATCTCATTTATGACTTGATGTTTTGACCTTGAGTATCATTTATCAATACATCTTCCATTAATTTTTTATCTTCTAACAAAATTCCTGTACCTCTAACCACACAAGTTAACGGATCGTCGGCAATAGTAACAGGAACTTGAGTTTCACGGGCAATAACTCTATCAAGTCCTTTTAGAAGGGCTCCCCCACCTGTTAAGGTTATTCCGCGTTCATATACATCTGCTACTAGTTCTGGTGGTGTGTTTTCAATCACAGTTTTTATATTTTCAACCATAGCTCTTACCGAACGTGTTAAAGCTTCTCTTATTTGCATATCAGAAACAGTTATTTCCTTTGGCAAGCCAGATATTAAATCTCTACCTCTGACTTTCATATCAGTGTGTTCCTCAAGTGGCATAGCCGAACCAATTTTTATCTTTATTTCTTCTGCTGATTTTTCCCCTAACAATAAATTAAAATTTTCTCTTACATAATTTATAATTGAGCGATTAAGTTCATCCCCAGCAAGTCTCATAGATTTCCAAGTAACAATTCCAGACAAAGAAATCACTGCTATATTTGTGGTACCGCCACCAATATCTACTACTAAATTAGCTACAGATTCTTGTACTGGGAGTCTAGCACCAATAGCTGCGGCCATAGGTTCTTCAATTAAATAAACCCGACTAGCACCTGCAGAAAGAGCAGCATCTTCAACTGCTTTTCTTTCGACTTCAGTAATTTCTAAAGGTATACCAATAATAACAATTGGCCTAGCTAAAAGAGAAAAACTTTCTTTATGAACTTTTTCTATAAAATACTTTAACATCTTTTCAGTAACCTCAAAGTCGGATATCACTCCCTCCACCAATGGCCTAACGGCTTGAATGTGATCAGGAGTTTTACCTACCATTTTTTTAGCGTCTGTTCCCACGGTCAAAATTTGATTAGTTCTAGTATTAACGGCAACAACCGAAGGTTCATTTATAACAATCCCTTTATCCTTAACATAAACCAGGGTACTGGAAGTACCCAAATCTATACCCATCTCTTTCGAAAACTTAGAAAAAAACTTATCGCCGATCATTGTTTAAAAAAATTATTTATAAATTTAATTAATTCATTGTGTGTTAAATTTTGCGACTCATTTTCATTCCTGATTTTAATTTCAAATTTACTACCTAATTTATCACTAACTATCAATCTGACTGGCAAACCTATAAGATCGGCATCTTTAAACTTTTTACCAGCAGATTCTGCTCTATCATCATATAAAACCGACCAGGATTTATTTAATTCTTGATAAATTTTCTCCCCTGATTTTTTAGCTGTCAAATCAACTAAATGAATTTGATATGGTGCTACTGATTTTGGCCAGACAATACCATTTTTATCACTAAAAATTTCTACCAGAGTACCCATGATACGTGATGGTCCAATGCCATAACAACCCATAAAAACAGGTTTTTCTTTACCGTCTTTACTGGTATAAGTAAATTTAAAACTATCACTAAAACGAGTTTTAAGTTTAAATATATTACCTATTTCAATTGCTTTTTCTTCTTTTAAATCATGATTATCACATTTAGGACAAGTAGGTTGTTCATTGATTAATTCTTTATTTACTGCTACTAAGCATTTACTACAAGTAAAAATCGTATCTTCACCGGTGGTAGGAGCAATAGTTTGATATTCGTGCGAATATTTAGAAAAAGCACCACCAGAAGCATAAGTTTCATATGTGGTTTGGCTAATTTCTAACCTTTCCCAAATCTTACGATAAGCTCCTTTAACTTTTTCATAATATTCATCTAAATCTTTTTCATCAGTATGAAAAGAATAAAGATCTTTCATTAAAAATTCACGACCTCGCAAGAGTCCGGACTTTGCTCTGGCTTCATTTCTAAATTTAGTTTGTATTTGATAAACATAGACTGGTAAATCTTTATAGGAAAAAACTACTTTTTGAATTAAAGGAGTAACCAATTCTTCGTGAGTAGGATTTAAAGTAAAATCTTTATTGCCACTACCCTTTAATTTAAACAAGACATCAAAACCATCCCAACGACCGGTTGTTTGCCATAAAGAAGCTGGTGAAAGTACTGGTAACAAAATTTCTTGTCCCCCAATGGCGTTCATTTCTTCACGTATAATCTGACTAATATTATTTAATACTTTTAAGCCTAAAGGTAAATAATTATAGACGCCAGCTGTTACTTTATCAATAAAACCAGCTCGGATAAGAAGCTGTGCATTTAAACTTTCTTCGTCTTTTGGTATTTCTTTAATTGATCTACCAACTAAATTAGATTGGCGCATACTTTATATAATTACTTAAACTACTGAACAAAAATAGTATTCAATCGAATTTACTTTACTAACAAAGTTTAACATAGTTAAAATTAATTTTCAATTAACAAAAACCCTGTTTAGTACAGGGTTTTTGCAATTAAAAAATACCTTGTATTTTATCCCACCAACTTGTAAATTTGCCGATATCACGAAAAGTAACAACAACTACTAACAACATTAATAACATAAAACCTATATTATGAATAATGGCTTCGACTTTTTGGTTAATGGGACGGCGCAATATTTTTTCAATACCTAAAAACAACACTCTTCCCCCATCCAAAGCTGGTATTGGTAAAATATTGATTATAGCTAAATTAATAGATAGTAAAGCAGCAAATTGTAAAATATAAATAAAACCTAAATTAACTACCTGTCCGGTAAGAACAGCAATACCAACTGGACCGGCAATATCTGCACCCAATGTACCAGTTACAAATAAATTTTTAAGCATATTACCAAAAGCCAATATAATTTGCCAAGTGGTAAAAAGGGTTGTTTTTACTGCTTCCCATAATGCTTGATACCAAGGATAAGAAATAATACCTGTTTTTACCAAGGCCACACCCATAATTGCTCTGTCATTGTCATTAAACTTTTGCGGTATTATTTCTTGTTTAATTAATTCATTACCTCTTTGAATATTTATAATAACAGGCTGATCAGCTTTTTCACCTATGTAATTTTGTATTAAACTAATTTCATCAAGTCTATTTTCATCAATTGCTACTATTGTATCGCCTACACTTAAATTGGCTGTTTGAGCAGGAGAATTTGGTTCTACAGCTATTATTTGAATCTTTTGATCACGCATATATCTAGCATTGGCATTATCAACTACTTGCGGTAACCCCACTGTATAACCAATAGAAAATAGAACCCAGGCTAAAACTATATTCATAGTCACCCCAGCGACCAAAACAATCAATCTTTGCCAAGGTTTTTTACTAGCAAAGCTGTCTTGTTCATCTCGATAATCACCTGACTCCCCCTTTATTTTGACAAAACCACCTAAAGGTAACCAATTTAAAGTATATAAAGTACCATCTTTAACAAACAATTTTTTCGCCCGGGGCGGAAACCCAAAACCAAATTCTTCCACTTTCATACCAAATCTTTTAGCAGTAGCAAAATGACCCAGTTCATGGACAAAAACCAACAAAGCAAGAATTACAATAAAAATTAATATGTTCATATTGATTTATTTTATTTATTGCTGATTAAACAGTCATTATCTCTTGTTCTTTTTGTTCACCTGAAATTTTAATTTTTTCATTAAATTCATCAACTACTAATTGTAATTCTTTTTGTGATTTAAAGAATTCATCTTCACTTATTAATCCTTTATCTTTTTCAATTTTTAGTTGTTTCATAATATCTTCTCTTATTTTACGAACGGCAATTCTGCTTTCTTCCAATTTTTGATGAAGAATTTTTATAATATCACGTCTGGTTTCTTCGGTCAAAGGTGGTATTTGAATTCTTATAACACTACCATCATTATTAGGAGTCAAATTTACTTGCGCTTCCAAAATTCCCTTTTCCACGTCTTTCAATAAACCTTTATCCCAAGGTTCAATCACAATTAATCTTGGCTCAGGTGTATGTATTGATGCCAACTGCTTTAATGGGGTTCTGACATTATAAGCATTCACTTGGATACTTTCTACCAAAGCTGGGGTAGCTCGGCCACTGCGCAATGTCTTTAAGTCTAAATTTAAGTGATCTAATATGTTAATAAATTCATTTTTTTTAAAATCCATATTCTTATATTAATATTTATTTACTTGGCACCCAACCACCCAAATACAATATATTAGTTTGATCCGGGTTCATAATTAGTGACCTAATAAAACGGTTAGTTGGCGGTTTAATAGTTGTCCAATTAACACCACTATCTATACTTCGATAGATACCTTTATCGGTTCCATAAATAATTTCATTTTCGTTTTGTTTGTTTATTATCAAAGATTGAATACTGGTAGTGTTGGGCTGTTGTAATAAAATATAAGCCTGCCAATCAACCCCTGAATTTTCACTGCGTAATAATCCATATTTAGATGCGATTATTACTCCATCTTCTAAAGAAGGTAAAAATTCCAAAGCTGTTATTTCGTCTGCATTTTTTAAATCAAGTTCATTGAATCTAGGAGTTAAATCTTCCCAAGTGACTCCTTTATCAGGCGAACGATAAAAACCTTTTTTTAAAGTAGCGTACATTATCCTCGGATTTTTGGGATTTATATAAATGCCTTGAACTGTTGATTTAAAATTAGCCCGTAATACTTGCCAACTTTCACCATTATCTTGTGACCAAATTATTTCACCTCGATTACCTACAGCTGTACCCATAAAAATACGAGTAGAATCTTCTGGATCAACTAAAATTTTTGTTATAGTTGCATCATTTCTTTTTTCATAAAATACTGATTTCCATCTGCGTCCACAATCAATACTTTTATATATCTCCTTTACTCCCGCAGCATATAAAGTACAAGGGTAATTTTGATCAACCCCAAATGAAATAATATTGCCTTTATCAGCTAAAATCGAACGCCAAGTTTCTGCTCCATCCCAAGTTACAAAAACACCTTTTTCTCTAGTACCTGCATATATTGTCTTACTATCAGTTGGATCTAAAAATAAAAACTCAACATTAAAACCAGAAATACTAGTACTTTGTTCACCAGTAGTAAGTAAAAGAGATTTATTTTCCCAACTAACAGCGCTATCTAAGGAACGAAAAACTCCACCATCAGGGGCTGTTTCTTTTTTAACTTTTAAAAAACAGCCTGTCATAAATATTGTTATAATGGGTATCAATAAAATTATTTTCTGTTTTTTTATCATAAATTTTAGTTTAAATTATATTTAAATACATATTTTCTAAAACAAGTTGCGAATTCAAATTAAAATCTGTTTTATTATTTAAATCAGTTAATTGATTTAAAATAGTTAAAACTTCCAATAAACTAAAACGTTTTGAAAATTTTTCCATTTGGGAAGACAATTCTTGGTATCTTAAAAGATGATTCAATCCCAATTTAAGCAACAAAACATCTCTAAAAATTTTTATCCAATTTTCTATTTCGTTTTGAACTATTACTTTTTTATCATTGGCATAGTTTTTACCAATCAACTCTCTTTTAATGAAATCAAATTTATCCGTTAATGATAAACTATGTCTTAATAATATTTGCTGGATATCTCCATATTCTTTTAACCAAATTTCATTATCAGTTAAAAAGTCAAAAATCAAACCTGGTAAACCTTGGGAAAAACGATAAAATTTATCAATTTCATTTTTATTTTTATCTTTAAAAAAAATTGTCATTTCATCTTTACTAATAGGGGTAAAACGTACAATTTGACATCGGGAAATAATTGTTTCCGGTAAGCTATTTTTATTTTCAGCAATTAAAATAAAAATGGTTCTGGCCGACGGTTCCTCTAAATTTTTAAGTAGTGCATTGGCTGCCTCATCAGTCATTAATTCCGCTGTGTATATTATTACTATTTTATATTTAGCTACCAACGCTTTTAAAGATAATTTTTGGGTTAAATCTCTAATTTGTTCAATACTTATATTTTTACTATCTGACATTAAATTAACTAAAAACAAATCAGGGTGAACTAACTTAGTAACTTGTTTACAATGATCACATTCCCCACAGGGTAAAATATCTAAATTACTATCATTGGAGTTACATAAAATAGATTGGGCAAAATATAATGCTGTTTTTTGCTTGTTTGTACCTTTGGGGCCAACAAAAAAATAAGCGTGTGAAAAACGTTTACTAGAAAATGTTTTATTAAAAAAAACTTGTAAATTTTCAGGCAGTAATAAATTCCAATTTAATTTCATAAATTAACTAAAAAATAACATATTTAGCCTATTTCTGCAAACTAATTTTTATTGATTTTTACTCTTATTTAATAAAAAAAGTGTCTTTTCAGCAGTCATTGACCAAGTAAAAAGTTTTGCCCTTTCAATTGCTAAATTTTTAGTTTTTATAATTTCATTTACGGCTGTTGTAGTTTTTAGCATCAATTTCAATAAGCTCGAAACATTATTGTTATTAAAATACCAAACAGCCTCCCCGCCTACTTCTGGTAAAGAAGATGTATCTGCACACAAGATTAAGCTACCAGCAGCCATGGCTTCTAATACCGGAAGACCAAAACCCTCAAAAATTGAAGGAAAAACAAAAGCATGACATTTTTTCAATAAAACAATTTTTTCTGACTCAGTAATATATCCCAGTATTTTAATATTTTTAGTATTGGCAATTTTTTTTCTAATTCTATCACTGCCGTAACCATCAGCTCCTATCAAAACTAAATCAAAATTGTTATTCTTTAAAACAAATTCCTGCCAAGTATCTATAAGAAATTCAATATTTTTTTTCTTTTCCAACCTACCAATATATAAAAAGTATGGTTTAATCAAATTAAACCTATTTATATCTTCACTGGTAACCTTTCTAATAAAATCTGACAAATTAATCCCTAGAGGTATAACTTCAATCTTATCAGAATTTATTTTATAATTTTTTAAAATATCATTTTTAGTAAAATTAGAAATTGTAATTATTTTTTTTGCTTTTTTTACTGACCACCAGGCACTAAAGCGATGATAATATTTTACTAAAAAATGATAAACTTCAGGAAAATGTAAAAAACCTAAATCATGAATAGTTACTATCGTTCGACCACGATGAATCAATGGAACACTATGAGCTGGTACAAACAAAATATCAGGTGAGTTAGTTAACATCTCCCAACTTAAACGAAAATGAGTCCAAAAAAATCTGCACGGCCATTTTAAAATTTTAATTTGGAAATTTTTTGGTAAATTTGGAGGCAAATCAAGCGAATCAGACCTGGTATAAAGAGTATAATTATTTTTAAAATCAATTTTAGCTAAATTTAAAATCAATTGGTAAGAATACCATTCGGTACCGGTTTTTACCTTTTTTCCAGCGCGAGAAGCATCTAGACCAATTAACATATTTATTTAGTGGCTAAAATACTACGCTTATATGACTCTAAATTCTCTAAAGCAATACCTGTGCCTTTAACAACACATAACATGGGATCATCAGCTACATACGCAGGAACACCAGTAGCTTGTGAAATTAAAGTATCTAACTTGCGTAAACTTGAAGTCCCACCCGTAAAAACAATACCTTTATCAATAATATCGGCTGACAACTCAGGAGGTGTTTTTTGCAAAACTAATTTTATAGCATTGATTATTGCTTCTAATTCATCCTGAATAGCTTCAGTAATATCATCAGAACTTAAAGTAATGGTTCTGGGTAATCCTGTCACCATATCACGTCCTCTAATGTCTTTAGTTAATGTATCTTTGGTGTCAAAAAATAAAGCTGAACCAATATCCTTTTTTACCTCTTCGGCAGTTTGCTCTCCAATTGCTAAATTATATTTACGTCTAGTATAATCCTGAATAGCCGCATCAAACTTATTACCACCTATCCTAATTGAGGTAGATGCTACAATTCCGCCTAAAGAAATTACGGCGATTTCAGCAGTACCACCACCGATATCAACTACCATATGACCAGAAGCTGAACCAATAGGTATATTAGCACCAATAGCAGCAGCAATTGGCTCTTTAATAATATAAGCTGCTTTGGCGCCAGCTGCCAGGGTAGCGTCAATTACCGCTCTCCTTTCGGTTGAGGTAATACCAGCAGGAACTGAAACCATAACTTCAGGTCGAAAAAATTTAACCCCACCCAAAGCTTTATTGATAAAATATCTTAACATCGCTTCAGTGGTTTTATAATCCGCAATCACGCCATCTTTTAGTGGTCTTGAGGCAATAATCGTATCAGGAGTACGACCTAACATATCTTTAGCTTCAATACCCACAGCCAATACTTTGTTATCAATTTTAGAAACTGCAACTACAGACGGCTCATTGATGACAATGCCACGTTTTGGCAAATGAACTAAAGAGTAAGTGGTACCTAAATCAATTCCTATTTTTTTTACAAACATAAAAAATAAAATCAAAATAAAATTAAAACTGATATAAATATAAACATAACAATTTTACTCTGTTTTTATTATATTGTCAATTTTAAGCTAAAATTAGCTAATTTTTTTAAAACCTTTAAATTTCCAAAAATATTTTAGCCAAGATATAAAATGTATAAAATTTAATTTAGAAAAAAATTTTTCGGCTGATTCACGCATATGATAATGTACTAGCTGAGCTGTAGGCAGATATACAATTTCCCAACCATTTTTCCAAAAACGACGGCACCAATCTGTATCCTCTACATACAAAAAATATCTTTCATCAAGTAAGCCAACTTGATCTAATGCTTCACGTTTAACCAATAAACAAGCACCTAGCGCCCAATCTACTTTTTTAATCGACAAATGATCCCATTCTTGATAAAGATACCAATCTAACCACTTATTCGCCCACTCTAAATCACCTAAAAAAGTACGTCGCAAAAGTGGTAACCACCATTTTGGAAATCTCATTACTGAAAATTGGATACTCCTATCAGGATTTAATAATTGTGGTACCACCATACCGACTGAATTATTACTTTTTAAGTATCTGAGCATCGACTCTATTGAGCCAGCTAAAACCGCTATATCAGGATTAAGTACCAAAATATAATCACCTTGGGCAACTTTTAAACCGGCATTATTACCAGCAGCAAAGCCTCTATTTTTGGTTAAAAAAATAAATTTTACTTTGGGAAATAGGGTCGGTAAATTAGCTAATTTATCTGGTGAGGAATTGTCAACAACAATTACTTCATAATTTAATTCAGATAAATTGTCTTGTAAGCCTTTTAAACACTGCTTTACTAAACCAGTTGAGCGGTAATTTAATATGACAATTGAAAGCTCTACTTTAGCCATATAAGTAAACCATTAGATTTAATTTTTTTATTTTGAAAAATAAATTTTCTTTTTTCTCTTATCATTTTAATATTTTTAAAAATATCACGCCAGGTTTTAAAAAATAAAGTTGGTTGAGTAAAAATTAAAAAAACAGCTTTCTTTATTTCGTACCAACTAATAAATAAAATATTGTTTAAATATAACTGCCAACTTAAATTTTTGAGTAAGCAATATATATGATTTCTATAAGAAAAATAGTTTATAAATTTTGGCTTACTAAAATAATTTTTCAACAATAATTTATAATTTTTATAATTGAAATTTTGACTAGCTGATCTTTTATGATAAGCCATAGCTTGGGGTAAGTTTACTATATCCCAATTGCGCCAACGTAACCGCCATGATAAATCAACATCTTCTTTATAAGAGAAAAAAGCCTCATCAAAAAATTGTTGTTGCCAGGAGACATCATGTAAAGCTATTCGACGAAAAACTACTGCCGTACCAGTAAAACCAAAAACCGGTTTTATGTCATGGTGTTGAAATTCTTTTGCTTTTTTACCTTCACCTAAATTGAAAAATCTAAATTGTTTATCAAGACCTATTCCCAAACTATCAATTATTTTTTCATCATTATTGTCTAACCATTTAAAAATAACTGGATTTATTGCCGCAACTTTTGGATAAGAATCTAAAAAATTGACAGTTTCAACAAAAAAATTTTTATCCAAATAAACATCTTGGTTTAATACTAAAACATACTTTCCACTGGTCCAATGTATTCCTTGATTATAAGCTTTAGCAAAACCTATATTTTGTTTGTTTTTTACTATTTTTAGATTAGGCGTTGCTTTCTCTTCAATAATCGCTAAAGTTCTGTCTCCAGAATTGTTATCGATTATTAGCAAATCAAAAAAACTATTTAGATTATCTCCAGATATTTTTGATAGATCCTGGTTAAAAATTGATTGCAAGCATTTTTCAATATATGCTTCCCCATTCCAGGTTACAATAATAATAGAAATTTTAGGTTGGATCATTTTTATTACTAATAGCAATCAACCAAAAAATAACACCTATACCTAAAGGATGATTTAAGTAAGGTGTAGTTAGGTTGGTTATTAATATTGCCATAAAACCAAAGCAGAAGGCAATACCCAATAAATTCCCAAATAAAACGGCTCTTTTTATAACTTGATAGATAAACAAAAAATAAGCAAATAAACCAAATAGTCCCAATTTTAACCAAATATCCAAATATCCCCATTCAAAGGCATAGGTACTGTAATTTGCAGCATAATCTTCACCCAAAGACAATATACGAGGGTCTGTGCTTCGATAAGTTACTTTAGTACCAAAACCACTACCCAATAGTGGTGCTTGTCTAATAGCGCCAAATAAAGGTTGTAATTGATTAAGACGACTATTACTTGCAGCTTCTCCAGTAGGATTTTGCAAGCGACTAATAAATAAACTAGTTTTACTCGAATCAACAACTGGCCAAGGAAATTTTACTATAAAAAAAATAAGACTAATAGCTAATATAAAAATTATAAGTAAATTAGAATTAATAATAAAAAGATTTTTCCAACTTTCTTTTTTGTAAAGGATGTAAATAATAAATAAAATTAATCCGGCTAGCAAACCTAACCAAAATGATCTCGAATAACTCATCAACACTACGCTTAAACTTAAAACGTTAAAAACAACTATTTGTAAGTATTGTTTTTTATTATCTTTCTTTTTATACCAATACCAAACAAAATAAAATAAAACCAAGGTTAGAAATAATGTAAAAATTTGACTTTGTAAAAATACGCGCCAAAAGTTACCACCAGCAAATGTAATTTCACCCAGCCTAAAATCTCTTGTCCATTCATATAAACTAGCATTAATTTCTAAAAAGTTATGGGAAAATAAATATAACAGTAACGATGTTTTAATAAATAACCAAGCTGCGGCAGCCATCATGATTTGCCATAAATCACTGACATATTTATTAGTGAACATTAACCAAGGAAATAACAAAAAAAGATAAAGCCAAGCATTACTATCCAGCAATACGTCATTTAAATTATTTTTTAAAATACCTTTACCAATACTTATTCCCAAAAAGATAAATAAAATTATTGCTGATAAAATAATTTTTTTATTTTGCTGGTAAAAAAAATTGATTTTTCGGTGGTTTATTAAAAAATCTTTAAACCAAATAATTAATATAACCAACCAAATAATCATCCTTCCTGAAATAGTTTGACCAAATAAATCTATGTTTAATAAATAACCAAATGAACCCACCATCAACTCACCCGAAGCAATCAACAGACCATAATTTAAATTTCTCCAAGTGAGTAAAAGGGTAAATAAAATTAAAATTGGAAAAAATATTAATTTTAAATTTGGTAGTTGCCAAGAAAAAAAAGATAAAATTTCTAATAGAAAAAAGATAAAAAAATAAAATAAAAATTTATTTTTAATAAAAGTAATTTCTTTCATATTATTTCTTTCTTTCTAAAAATTGAACAATGAAAGCCAAAAATAAACTAATGGGTTGAAAAATTTTCAAAAAATAATACTCAATTTTGCTAAAATGTTTTTTAGCATAATAATAAAGACTACGATTAAACATAATTTGTTCAGGTAAGGCTAAGAGCTGTTTAAAGCTCGCACCACGATAATGAATTATCTGAGCTGCCGGCTGATAATGTACCTCTAAACCTAATTGCTGGACACGTACACAATAGTCTACTTCTTCAAACCAAATAAAAAAATTTTTATCAAAACCATCTAATCTCTGCCAAACTTCTCGACTGGTAGCAAAAAATGCTCCCATTACTTGATTAACTGTCGCGGGTTTTTCATAATCAAAATCCTGTGATAAATAATCAGTTAAAATTCTGGGAAAAATTCTATGTAATTTCAATAGTAAAATAAAAAAAACTTTTACGGTGGGAAAAGTTCTAACCGATGGTTGAATAGTATTATCTGGGTTTAAAATTTTGCCACCGACTACACCGTAATTACTATGTTGTAATAAAGTTTGATACATTACATCTAAAGAATTTAGCATTATTTTTGTATCATCATTTAAAAATAAAAAATAATCAGCTTGTGCCTTTTCTACCCCTTGCCAACAAGCTGTGGCAAAACCTAAATTTACTTTATTTGCCAAAATCTTAACTTGCGGATAATACTTTTTAACTGCTTCTACACTGCCATCAACTGAGGCATTATCAACTATTATCACTTCGTAAGTTATATTTGTATTTACCTTAAAAATAGATTCTAGTGTTTGTAAAAGCAATTCACGTACATTCCAAGATACTATAATTACAGATAAATTTATTGTTGTTTGCATAATATGTATATTTTACCTTTTTTTTAAAAACAAAAAAAGTGTAAAAAAAGCCCTGTTAAGGGCTTTACCAAGCTGGTTCAATCTTTTTTTCATACAATATTCTTTTGTATAATTGCTTGGGATAAAAAATCCACAAACATAGACCTACTACCAACAAAATTAAGACGAAAAACTTCAAAAAAATTTCTAACAATTTACCTCCTTAATATTAAGTTGTAGTATAGACGATATAATAATATTTACTATTTGTCAAAAACTATGTTTCTGGAAAATAATTTTTTTCGCCACTTGATAATTTTGAATAACCTTTGGAGTATAACCCAATATTGGCCAAGGTAAGTCATAAAAAAATTTAGGTAACCAAGTAGACATGTGACCGGCATTCGGTTTTATAATTTGATAACAAACTTGTGGTAGATTAATTCCTTTTTTACCTTTAGCTAATAAAGTTAACCACAAATCCCAATCTTGGAATTTTTTTAAAGATTCATCCCAACCAGGAAAGTCACTACGACGCATTAGCGAAGTTGTATTAATATAATTAATTTCTTTCAATTTTTCTTCATCAAAAGACAAGCTACGAATCAATTTCCAGCCCAATTTATAAGAAGAATAAACATAGCTAACTTCGGGATTGGCTAACAATTTTTTGTACATTAAAATCAACATATTTGGTCTCATAACCACATCATCATCTGTAAAAATAATAAATTCTCCCTGTGATAAACTAAAACCTTTATTCCTAGCTGCCGGCGCACCTTGATGTTTTTGCTGATAAAAAATAACTTCTGGATAGTTTTTTAATATTTTTTTTACATCATAATTCGAACCATCATCGACTACTATAATTTCATAATCCTTATACGTCTGCTGTCTAATACTATTTAAACAGTGAGGTAATAATTTCTTATGATTAAATGTGGGAATAATTATCGATATCATAACTATTTAGGATAATAAATTATGTAAAATCTTAGCTTGCTTTTGCCAACTAAATGTCCCAGCCCAATGTCTATTATTTTTACCATAGTTTTTCAATAATTCTGGCTGACGAAATAAATTAATAATTGCATTTGCAACAACTTCTGGGGAAGAATTATCCGGTAAAACTAAACCAGTTTCCATATGCTTAACAGACTCACTCACACCACCGCTATCAGTAGCCAGCACTGGTAAATAAAACAAACCTGCTTCCAAATAAACCATACCAAAACCTTCTATATCCCCATTAAGATTGCGGGGTAACATAACAAATAAATCATGTTCTTGATATAAATTAACCAATTCTTCATCAGATAATCTACCTAAAAAAATAATTTTATTATTTTCATTATTATTAGCCATGTTTTGTAAACGTTTTAAATCTTCTCCTACACCAACTATAGTATAAGAAGTTTGGGGGAATTTTTGCCAAACAAAAGGCATAGCTAATATCATGGTATCTAACCCCTTTCTGGGAACCAATCTAGCCGTGGTTATTATTTTATAATTTATATTTTTATCTTGAAATTTTTGCTGAGAAGCCAATTGGCTTATTTTTAAATTAGGGCACGGAGTAATAATTGATATTTTTTCTGCGGGAATAGAATATTTTTTTAAAATACTGGCGGTAAAATTTGAATTAGCAATTACAAAACTAGCATCTAGTAAAACTTTTTTAGCTAATATTTTTTTTCTGCCTTTTAATTGTAAAATATCAAAACCATGACAAGATACAAAATATTTATTTATTAATTTAAATTTTTTCAAAAGCCATAATACCGTGCCTACTGGTAAAACTTGGGCGGCAATAAAAATTTCAAAATTAAATTTTTTCTGCAATGAAATAATTATAAAAAAAAGTTTAAACCACTTAGGCCAAAAATAATTAAAAGATAATTTTTTTCTTATTACATTATTTTCTTCATTAATATAATTTTCCACCTGAGGAGCTAAAATATAAAATAAATTTGCCGGTAAAAATTTATTTAAACCAGCCCAATAATTAGCTACCCCTCCTGTTTGTGGTAAATAATCCAAGGTTATAAGAATAGTTTTTCTCATTTTTCTTATTTTATCTGTTTTTAAATGAAAATAAAACCTGTTTAATATCTCGAGGGGTAATAGATTTAAAAACAACTTGAAAAATTAAGTAAAATATAGCCCCAAAAATTGCACCCACTAACCAATTAAAATAATCTAAACTAAAAAATATTGCTAATAACATTAAACCGCTTGATATAAAGGTTTTAATAGCTACCGCAAATAAATATTTATAATCAATTTTCAATAAATTCTTGGCCACTAACCAATTTAATATAAACAAAAATAAAGTACTTAAAAAAGAAGCTATGGCTGCACCAACTGCTTGATATATTGGTATCAAAAACAAATTTAAACTTATATTCATTAACATGGCTAATCCTATATTTAAAGTATTACGTGCTTGTTTATTGGCTGCATTGAGCAAAGAACCTAAAGGAAAATTAATAAATAAAAACAATAAACTAGCAATTAAAATCTGTAGTGGTAAAATTGAACCAATATACTCAGAGGTGTAAAGAGTTAAAATAAATTTTTCCGCCAAAAAAATTACACCAAACATTAAAGGTATAGTTAAAATTATTAAATAATAAACTGCTCTGGTAAAAGATTTATTTAACATTTCTTTGTCATGAGTAAAATAAGTACTCATAGCTGGGTAAAGCGAAGCAACTAAGGCTAAAGGTAAAAATTGTAAAGAAAAAGTAAGTTTATAAGCTACGGCATAAAAACCTAAAGCTACATTGGAAGCAAGTTTTGATAATAATACTTGATCAAAGGCACCATAAATTTTAGTAAAACCGGCTGCCAAGGCAAAGGGTAAAATTATTAAAAAAATTTTTTGCCAATAAGAAAAATCAAATGATAACTTAATTTTCAATTTAATTTTCCAATGAAGTAAAATTAATACATATATTAAATTTAATATATTTATTCCTAATAACACAGTTAATAATATTTTAAGATCAGTAGTAAACTGTAAAATTATAATACCGACAATGGTTACCAAAAACTGAACACCTATTGTACCAAAAGATTCAAATTTAAGATTATGCCAGCCACGAATAATAGCATAAGAAGAAATTACCAATGATTCAACCAACATTAAAAATGCTGCAATTAAAATTAATTGTTTGGTCAATAGTTGATAATCAAGTAAATTTATTACTAAAAAAATTAAACTAATTGCTAAAATAGAACTAAAAATCTTAAACCCAAAAATATTACTGAGTAATTTTTGAGATAACATATGATCTTTAGCTACTTCTCTGGTTATAAAATGATTGGTTCCAAAATCAACGATAATTGAAAATATTGCCACAAATGACAGGGCAAAAACATATTGACCTAAATTTTCAGCACCTAAAACCCTGGCCAAATAAGTAAAATAAACAAAAGATATAATCTTTTGTAAAACTAGAGCCATAGTGAACCAGGTAGTATTGGCGGCTACTTTTGTTTGTTCAGTAGACATAAAATTATTATACCTTATATATTTTATAATTTAAAAGCGATGCCCTTTGCATCGCTTTTGTAATAATTATCTTTTTTGCCATTGCGGAGCTCGTCTGGCCTTTTTGAGACCTGGTTTTTTCCTTTCCTTTTTTCTAGAATCACGAGTCAATAAATTTGATTTTTTTAATATTGGTCTTATATCCTTATCCATATCAACCATCGCCCTAGCAATACCTAATTTAATAGCATCTGTTTGCCCCTTAAAACCACCGCCGCTTACTTTAACAGAAATATCAAATTGTTCGCTTTTATCAAGTAGCGCTAAAGGTTTTTTGATATTTAATAACAATTCTTGTCTGGGGAAATAAATATCAACTTCTTTGTCATTAACATAAAATCTACCCTTACCTTTAGGATATAACCTTACCTTGGCTACGGCATTTTTCCTTTTACCAATAGCCGCATAATATTTTCCTTTGAATTCTAATGTTTCTTCTTTTACGGTCATATTATTTAAAAGTTAAACGTTTAATCATATGCGGTCTTAGTTTATTTTTAGGTAACATATTATTTACCGCTTTTTTAATAACTTGTTCCGGGTTTGTTTCAATAAGTTCGGCTAGCTTTTTCCTTTTTAATCCACCAGGATAACCACTATAATGTACGTAATCTTTTTGTTCTAATTTTGCACCGGTAACTTTTATTTTATCAGCATTATAAATAACTACACTATCACCATTATCAATATGGAAAGCAAAGTCAACTTTGTTTTTGCCACGTAATAAATTGGCCACTTTGGTAGCTAGTCTACCTAAAATTTCACCAGTTGCATCTATTTCATGGATTGTTCTTTTTTCCTTTTTCATAAAAATTATTTAACTAACTCAATATAAACTTGTTGGGCTCCGTCACCCCGACGCAAATTTGTTTTATAAATTCGAGTATAACCACCGGAGCGATCTAAATAACGAGGACCTAAAACTTCAAAAAGTTTTTTGACCGAGTTTGGAGTAAACATACTCTTCATTATTATACGTCTATTATGTAAAGTATCTTTCTTTGCTCTAGTTATTATTGTCTCAACTTTTACTTTAATAACTTTGGCTTTAGCTTCAGTAGTTTTTATTCTTTCGTACAATATTAAACTTTCAGCTAAATTTCTTAGCATTAAATTCCTAGGACCTACTTTACGTTTAAAAATTTTACCTTTATGCAAATGCCTCATAAACAATTATATTATTCTTTTTCCCCTGACTTCTTTTTAGATTTTTCTTTTGTTTTTGCTGTTTTTTCTGAATCTATACCAGTATTATCTTTTAAAAGTTGAAAATGCTCCAATAAAATTGCTAAAGCAAAATCAACTGCATTTTTTGGGTTAATTGAACCGTCAGTAGCTACTTTCATAGTTAGACGATCATAGTTAATATCTTGACCCACACGAGCAGGAGTGACTTCAAAACCAACACTTTTTACTGGTGAAAAAAAAGCATCTAAATATATAATCCCAACTTCTTTTTCCTCATTTTTTCTTTCTTCAACTGGCAAATAACCATAACCTTTTTCTACTGTCATTTCTATATCAAGTTCAGCTTTTTTGTCAGTAATAGTGGCAATAACAAAATCTTTATCAATTACTTCTACATCAGCATTTTTTTCAATATCGCCTGCCTTTACTTCACCTAACTTACCTTTTACTTTAAGATGTATTTTAACCGGTTCGTCTGACAAACTCTTTAGGCGTAAATTTTTTAAGTTTAACATAATTTCTACTAAATCTTCTTTTACACCAGGGATTGTAGAAAATTCATGATCAACCTTTTTTACTTTCATTTTTGTAACAGCGGCTCCAGGTAATGAAGACAAAAGGACACGTCGCAAAGCATTACCTAAAGTAGTACCATAACCAGCATTACAAGGCTCGATAATTAAACTTGCTTCATTTTTATCAATGTCTTCCCAAGTAATTTTATTTGGCAACGGTATAATTGACATAAAATTTATATTTTATATTATTTAGAATAAAATTCAATAATGGCTCTGGTATCAAAAAGTAAAGATTGCTGATCTACTATTGGAGCAGTTACCATCTTAAAAGAAACTAATTTATAATCAGGTGCCAGCCAATTGGCAATTTCTTGTTTAGTTGGCCATTTTTTTATTAAATCCTTAATTAAATTTTTATTTTTTTTGTTTTCTTTCACTGCCACTACATCACCGATTTTACAGTTGTAAGAAGGTATATCAACTTTCTTACCATTAACTTCGAAAAAACCATGTGTTACCATCTGTCTAGCTTGAGCTCTTGTTTCAGCCATTCCAGATCTAAATACCAAATTATCCAACCTTGATTCTAAAAGTTGAACTAAAATTTCACCAGTATCACCTTTTCTGGATAAAGCTTTTTTATAATAATTTACAAATTGTTTCTCCATCAGACCATAAATACGTTTAGCTTTCTGTTTCTCTCTTAATTGCTGTCCATAGGTTGATAATCTTACTCTTTGATTTGGCCCATGAACTCCTGGTGGATAATTTCTTTTCTGCAAAGGACTTTTTGCTTTACCAAAAAGATTAACGCCTTCGCGTCTTGATAATT
>CAZINS010000001.1:41153-286565 GCA_964540695.1 uncultured Gammaproteobacteria bacterium
TAATTTATCTTTTGGTCCTAAATATCTTCCCATTGTTTAATTTAGTTAAATTATACTCTTCTAGGTTTTTTCTTACGACATCCATTATGTGGTAGAGGCGTAACATCACGTATACCCACTACATCAATATTATTGGCTTGCAGGGCTCTAATTGCTCCTTCTCTCCCACCACCAATACCTTTGACCATTACGCTTACTTCTTTTAAACCATATTCTTTTATTTTTTCTGCTGCAGTCCTGACAATTATACCAGCCGCGTAAGGAGTAGCTTTTTTCGGACCTTTAAAACCACATTGTCCCGCGCTTACAGTAATAAGTACATTACCATTCATATCAGCAAAAGTAACCACGGTGTTATTATAGGTAGCTTGAATATAAACATTACCTCGTCTAACTTGCCTCTTTTTGCGACTTTTTTTAACCTGTTTAACTTCTACTTGATCATCAGTAGTTGTTTTTTGGGTTGATTTGTTATTTTTTTCTTGTTCAGTCATGGTTTAAATTTATGTTTTTTGAGCAGCTTTAGCTCTTCCGGAACCCATAGTCTTTCTTACATTGCCTCTAACTGTTCGACTATTGGTCTTGGTACGTTGACCACGAGCTGGTAAACCTCTACTGTGGCGGGCACCCCGGTAACTAGTTATCTCTTTTAGACGTTTAATATTTGTTAAAACTTCTCTTTTTAAATCACCTTCAATTTTGTAATTTTTATCTAAATAATTCTTTATATCATTTAATTGTTTCTCGGTGATATCCTTAACTTTAATATTTTTATCAATACCCAATTCAGCCAAAACTAAATTTGACCTAGCTTTACCTACTCCGTAAATATAAGTCAAAGCAATTTCTATTCTTTTTTTATCAGGTATATTTATACCAGCTATACGTGCCATATATTATTATTTTAACCTTGTCTTTGTTTATGACGAGGATTTTTACATATTACCCAAACTCGTCCTTCACGACGAATGACTCGGCAATCTTTACACATTTTTTTTACTGACGCTCTTACTTTCATAAAAATTATAATCTTCTAGTTATACGTCCTTTAGTTAAATCATAAGGACTCATCTCAAGTTTTACTCTGTCTCCCATTACTAATCTTATTTTAAACATTCTCATCTTCCCAGATAAATGTGCCAAAACTTCGTGGTCATTATCCAACAAAACTTTGAAACTACCCGCTGGCAGCATTTCAATAACTTCACCCTCAACCTCAATAAACCCTTTTTTATTTTGACTAATAATAGAGTCGGCGGATGATTTTGATTTATCTGGCGTCTGCTCTTGGTTAATATTATCTGTCATGAAAATTAAGCAAAATAAAATTCTTAGTAAAGTAATTTACTAGAATTTACCATTGACTTAAGGTGTTTTTTATTTATACACACTATTTAGTCTGTAATAAATATTATATCAGAAAAGAAAAATGTGTCAAGAAAATTAAGTAATTATTAACCATTATTATTTTTAGCTTATATTAGCTAAAATTATTTATATAAAACTAAACCTACTATATTACCTGTAGGTGACTCTCCAGTCCAATCAGCTATAGCAGCTAATAATTTATCGATTTGATAAAGATAATCTGCCCCATTTCTTGTCCCCGGGTCATTGGTAATAAAAAAATTATCTTGAAAACCTTTAATAACTAACATGTGGTAAAGTGGTCCTTCACCACGAAAATTTGGATTACCTAACAGTCTGCCAGCTGCCGGGATTATTACTGGATTGCCTTGACTAAGTTCAAATTTAATTTTATCAATATCTAAATCATCTAAAACACGGTAATTTACTTTAAAATAATCCTGCGCAATTTTGGCCGTTTCAAGAATAGTTAAATCTCTATGCTCACCGTAAACCTCTAGTTGATAATTTACTAAATCGTCTATCTGTTTAACTAGATCATCACTTTCATAATTTATTACTCCATTTAAATAACCATTGACCATAATCAATGTAGCCTCTTCACAGGCTTCTTTGTAGGGCATTGTCCAATTCGCTTTGGGAGCCTGAACAGCAAAAGGAACATTTAAATTAATATTATTTGGAATTTCTGATGTGCTTTTTGAAAATGAACTAGTTGTATTTGTATTTATTGGTTCATCATCAGCTAATCCATCTGTAGTGGTAACAGAATCTTTAACTAGTTTTTCCAAAATGTCTTGGCGACTTACGGGCTCTGGCAATAATATTTTATTATTATTATCAAACTCTTGTTTATAAAAAAATATTAAACCAACAATAAACAATCCGATTACTACAATCAGCTTATAATTTTTCTTATCCATAATAAATTACTTTTTTTTACGTTTTTTGAGCATCAATGCACCAGTAGCAAAAGCAGCTAGCAGACCAACTCCGGCAACTAACTTTTTTTTAGAGTCATCATCCAACGATTGATAACGTTTAGCAGCCGAGTTAGAAAATTTCTTAATCTCCGCTAATACTTTATCTACCTGTTTAGACAAATCTGTTTTTTTTGGGACTGGTTGTGCTTTTTTTGATTTTTTTGGCATAGACCTTTACAAATAATAATTAATCTATTTAAATAATAGCAAACATTAACAATTTATTTAAGGAGGTCGTAATGAAAGCTATACTAATTGGCTATTTGCTTATCATTTTTTTGATTAATGGCTGTACTATTCGCTATGTTAATCCCCTACAACCTTTAACTGACACGGAAATGTCTAAATTAGTCCGCCACACCATCATAGATGTTTTGAGTGATAAAAATAAAAAATCCAAGTCCGGAGGATTTGTCAGTGATAAATCGGGTTTATTATTTTATTATGAAGCTGATTTAGATACAATTTTTTTCGAATTCAGTGGTTTTATAAGAAGTAGTGCTAATAATCAAATTGACAGTGGTTATTTTAAAATGACGGTTTACGGAAAAAATTTTTACTTTTATATTTTAGATAACGACTTTTCCAGCCAAAATATCAACTCTCTCTACCGTTATATTGATGAACGAGGTGACACGATAAGTGTACACTATAATAATAAACAAAGCTCTTTGCAAAAAAATAAGTATTTTACTTTTACTACATACGTTTATTATCTTCTCGCACTCAAAGATTTCTACAATCAAATCAGTCTCAAAATATATTTAACAAAAAACCCCCAAAATTTGGGGGTTTTATTTAACCTAATACTGCTTTAATCCTTCTTACTCCAGCAGATGAAGCTTCTTCTTTGCTAATTTTAAAACTGACTAATTCTGCCGTGTTGGCAACATGCGGACCTCCGCAGAGCTCACGACTAAACCAACTATCATCTTCCCCAACTGTATAGACTTTTACTTTATCACCATACTTTTGGGTAAATAAACCCAACGCCCCTTTTTGTTTAGCTTCCTCCACGGTCATTTCCGTCCACCAGACTCTTAATTTTTTATTGATTTGTTCATTAACAATATCTTCCACTTGTTTAATTTGTGCTGGTGTCATTTTTTCAGGATGGGAAAAATCAAAACGCAAACGTTCTTTGGTAATATTTGAACCTTTTTGTGCCACATGTTCACCTAAAACTTTTCTCAAAGCTGCGTGTAGTAAATGAGTGGCTGTATGCAATCGTTTTACTTCATCGCTATGATCAGCAAGGCCTCCAGCAAATTTTTGTTCCCCTCCGGCTCGGGATAATTCTTGGTGAGCTTTTAATTTTTCATAAAACGAATCCAAATCAACTTCCACGCCTAAACGCTTAATCTCATCAATGGGATAACCATAGGTAGTATAAAGTTGAAAGGCTTCTTCTCCGGTTAACTTGCCATCACTGATAAACCGCTGCATTATTTTTTCTCCCTCATTTAAAACTTTACTAAACTTTTCTTCTTCAATACTTATCTCAGAAATTATTTTCTGTTTATTTCTATTTAATTCTTGGTAAGGATCTTGTAAAGTAGCGACTACCACTTGAGCAATTTCCTGTAAAAAATTATTTTCAATTCCCAACTCCCTGCCCTGTCTGATGGCTGTCCTAAGTAAACGTCTAACTACATAACCTTGGTCAACATTTGAGGGCACAACTCCTTGATCATCACCCATAATCATCGCCGCTGCCCTAACATGATCAGTGATGATTCTAATTGCACGAGTATTTTCTTTATCTTTGGCCAATGATTCTACTTTATTATAAATTGGTTGCAAAGTATCAACCTCATAAACATTTTTATAACTATTCAGCACAGCTACTGTTCTTTCTAGCCCCATACCCGTATCAACATTTTTTTGTTTAGCGGGAATATATTTACCAGCTTCATCTTTATAGTACTGCATAAAAACATCATTCCAAATTTCTATCCAATTGTTTTCATCATTACCCGGATTTGATTCAACCGGTGGCAGACCTTCCCCTACCCAATAAAACATTTCTGTATCAGGCCCGCATGGTCCAGTTTTTCCAGCCGGACCCCACCAATTATTTTTCTTAGGCAGATAAGCAATTTTGTGTTTAGGTACACCTAATTCTAACCACTTAGTCGCAGATTCCTCATCTTTTGGTGCGTCATCATCACCAATAAATACTGAAACAGCTAATTTAGCTTTATCAAGCCCAAGCCAATCAAGCGATGTTAAAAATTCCCAAGAATAACTAATGGCATCATTTTTAAAATAACCTGCCCCGATACCGTCTGAACTCATGGGGTCACCTAGTGACCAATTTCCGAGCATCTCAAAAAAGGTCAGATGAGTATCATCACCTACTTCATCTATATCACCGGTTCTAATACATTTTTGATAATTTACCAATCTATTGCCACTGGGGTGTTTTTCTCCCATTAAATAAGGCACCAACGGATGCATTCCGGCGGTGGTGAAAAGCACGGTGGGATCATTTTCTGGTATCAAGGACGCTCCATTAATAATCGTGTGATTTTTACTCACAAAAAAATTCAAATATTTTTGTCGTAATTCTTTGGTAGTTATCATATATCAATTATATCAGTAATTGTGATTATAAATATAAATTTTATTTAAAGCAAATAATTAATTATTTAATTATGCCACCGCCTAAACAAACATCTTTTTGATAAAACACCACACTTTGCCCAGAAGTTACCGCTCGCTGAGGTTCTTTAAACTTTACGATTAAACTTTTTTTATTATTTGTATAATCCAAGACAGCCACTTGATCTGGTTGACGATAACGAATCTTTGCTTGCAATTTCATAGGTAACTTTGGCGCTGCAACTAACCAATTAATTTTTTCTGCCACTAATTCTTGCTGATACAATTTAGGATGATGAGCACCTTTGACCACATAAAGAATATTTTTTTTCATATCTTTAGCAACTACATACAAAGGCAGTCCCGTGCCACCCACTTTTATACCTCGTCTTTGACCAATCGTATACCAAGCTAGCCCCTCATGTTGTCCGATAATTTTATTATCCTCCGCATCAACAATATCACCAGGTACTGCCTTGATATACTGGGACAAAAATAAGCGCAAATCAACTTCTCCGATGAAACATATACCTTGTGAATCCTTTTTATCTTTGGTGGGTAGTTTCATTTTTTTTGCCATTACTCTAACTTCTGGTTTAGTATATTCGCCCACGGGAAATAAAACTTTTTGTAAAACTTTAGGATTTATACCATTTAAAAAATATGATTGATCTTTGTTCTGATCCCTGCCTTTTAAAAGATTGACTTGCGATTTATTTCTTTTGGTCCTGGCGTAATGACCGGTGGCGATAAAATCAGCTCCTAAACTAACTGCTTGGTCAAAAAAAAGTTTAAATTTTATCTCTGAATTACACAAAATATCAGGATTCGGTGTCCGACCTGCTTTGTATTCTGAAAAAAAATAATCAATTACCCGACGTTTATATTGTTGTTCAAAATTAAATATTTCCAGTGGTATGGATATTTTTTTCGCAACCGCCTGAGCATCAGCTAAATCTTTTTGCCAAGGACAATCATCAAGAACAGCAAAACTATCAGACCAATTTTTCATAAATACACCAATTACTTCATAACCTTGTTTTTTAAGTATAGCTGTAGCCACTGAAGAATCAACTCCGCCAGACATACCGACTACTACTTTCAATTTCTTTTTTACCATAAATCAACTTAAAGTAAATAAATAAATATAAACAGCAAAAATCCCAAAGCTAATCGATACCAGACAAAAATTTTTAAATTTTTATTTGTCAAAAGTTTTAATAACCAAGCAATTGCTAAAAAACCTGTAATAAAACTAAAAATAAATCCAATAAACAAATTCCAAACAACTATTTCCTCTGGCTGACTAATTAATTCAAATAAATTTAAAAAACCAGCTGCCGCAATCAAAGGAATGCTCATAATAAAACTAAATCGCGCGGCCAATTTTCTTGACAATGATTGAAATAAACCAGCAGTGATTGTGATACCGCTCCTTGAAGTACCAGGTAATAATGACAATACTTGCGCCAGACCAATAATCAAACCTTGCCGCCAATTGATATCTGATAATTCAACCGCTTTATTCTGCTGCTTGTTTATATAATTATCTGCCCACCACATAACTAGCGCCCAAAAAACTAAATTAAATAAAACTAATCCTGGTAATCTTAAATCTTCACTAATAAAATCTTTAACAAAAAATCCTACCAATCCAGCTGGAATAATACTAATTAAAATAATTAGTATTATTTTTTTATTTGTCTTATCATTTTTAGCAAATAAACCTTTTAACAAAGAAATAATATCTTGTCTAAAATAAATTAAAACGGCAAGTAATGTGCCTAGGTGTAAAAAAGCATCAAAAGCTAAACCAAAATCAGTCAATGTTGTAAATTTTTGCAACAACAATAAATGCCCAGACGAAGAAATAGGTAAAAATTCAGTTAAACCCTGAACAATACCCAAAATTGCTGTTTGCCACCACATATATTAAAAATTTTAATATTTTTCAAAAATAATAACCATAGTAACTGTTTTAAATAAATTTTAACTAGATTTAAAATTTATTTAATTTCAATAATATAATTTTTTTCCAATGCTTTCAAAGCCAAATTTATTCGATCCTGACTTTGGGCATAAAGAGTAAATAATTTATCCTTGACTTTTACTTTGTCGTGATAATGAACATGCATATGAATACCGGCAATTTTTTCACTTGGTGCTCCCAAGTTTACACAAATTTCATTAATAGCTTTGTTATTTACAAAAGATACCTGTCCATTTTTCTTAGCATGAATTTCATAATTCAATGCTCCCAGTGCCACTTCATCAGAATCAATATTAGCATTACCACCTTGGGCAGTTATTATCTTTTTCATTTGCCGATCAGCCTCACCGCTCTCTATTTGTCTTTGGGCAATAGCTGCTCCTTGACCAATCTTACAATAACCTGCTAATTCCAATAAATAACCAGCTAATCGAACCGCCTTTTTTTCCAAGTCTATTGGTCTTAAGTCTTTTTGTTGTAAAACACGTAACACATCCCTGGCTTCAAGAGCTGGCCCAATACCCCTGCCTACTGGTTCATATGAAGGTGTTCTAACAACTTTTACTTTCATGCCAAATTTTTTTCCTAAATATAAAAACTTCTTTTCAATTTCATCAGCAAATTTATTTTTGGGAATTTTGGTAGTTGGTCCAATTGGTAAATCTAGTACTAGATAATCTACCCCCATGGCTACTTTTTTTGCCATAATAGAAACAATCATCTTGTCATATGGTTCAATACCCAAAGGTCTAGTCAGTCGTACAATTTTATCATCAGCTGGTGCTAAATTTACTCCTCCACCCCAAACCATACAGGCATTAACTTTTTTTACGATATCTTTTATCTCCGACATGGTGAATGTAACTGGTGCCAAAACTTCCATGGTATCAGCTGTGCCTGAAGGTGAAGTGATAGCCCGACTAGAAGTCTTTGGTATATAAAGCCCTAAGGATGAAATAATTGGTACTACTACCATGGTTGTACGATTTCCAGGTAAACCTCCTACCGAATGTTTATCAACTGCAGATACTTTTAAATTGAGCATCTCACCAGTTTCAGCTACAGCTTTTGAAGTATAATACAATTCATCTAATGTATAGTCACGCAAATAACTTGAGGCGACATAATAAGTAGTTTCCACTTCTGACAAACGATCATCAACGATATCTTTGATAACAGAATAAATTTCTTCGTAATTTAATTTTTTACCAAATAATTTTTTTCTAATAGCTTGGATCGATGGCGGACGAGAAATAATTTCTACTTCAACAATATCACCGTTTTTATGTTTTTCTTTTTTATGCCAAAGTTCTTTAAATAAACCCAATTCACCTGGTTTTACTTTTGAGGTTGTGGTTCTAACCTCAGCAATTCTTTTAATTTTATTACCCCAAGTCAGCTGAATACGGTCACCTGGCATAACACCATAAAACTCTGCTTCTTTTTCATTAACTACCACAACGGGTTCATTACCAGTGGAAAAATCGAGTTTTTTTGATTTTAAAAAAAATGACATATTTATTAAATTTTATAATTTTTAATTTTTAAAATATCTAATTTTTTACATCTTGCCAATATTCAAGAGCGGTTTTGAGTTCTGGTCTATTTTTGGCATAAACTTGTAAATTTGTTCCCAAGGAGGCTGCCTCTACAGCATCACGAGCCGCCACTGCACCCGCAAAAGAACCGTCAGGGTGTCCATGAATACCACCACCAAAATTGATAATTAAATTTCTTCCTAAAATTTTTATAAGTTCTGCCGCGAGTCCCGGATGCAAACCACCGGAAGCAATTGGCATTACCGGTTTAAGTTTTGACCAATTTTCTCGCAAATAATCTATTTCCCCCGCATCTTCTTGTAAAAAATCATTTAAGGTATCTACTTCATGTGCCGTACCTTCCATTTTACCGACTACGGTACCAGTATGCAGTTGATCAATACCAGCCAGTCTTGCTAATTTAGCCAAAACCAACATACTCATACCGTGGTTAGGATCTTTGGTAAACATACTATGCCCCGCCCGGTGTCCATGCAAAATTAAACCCAAATTTTGCTGGCGTAAAGATTCTACCGCCGACCAACCCATAGCTACAATATCAACCATAACAACTCTACCACCTTTCTTTTTAACATATTTAGATCTTTCTAAAGCTACATCATAAGAACCGGTAACATTGAAAACAAATACTTTTTTTTCACCTGTTTCTTTTTCAACTTTCTTTCGGGTGGCAATTAATTTATCAACTCGTTCATAAAAATTATTAAATAACATTGAGGTTAAATTTTCATCATCTTTAATTACATCTACCCCACCGCGCCAAGTTTCATAAGCAACTTCCGCTGTTTCATCAACACTTAAACCAACTTTCGGTTTAATTATACTTCCCACCAAAGCTCGATTTTTTATATTCATAATTTTTCTAATACCAGCTATACCGTGATAAGGTCCGGGGCAAGCATCAATATATTTTTTAGGAAAAGCAATATCTTCCAAGCGTAAACGTTCTACGATTTTCATACTAAAAATATTTCCTCCTAAAAAGGACATCAGTTGCGGTAAATTTCTCAGTTCAGCTAAAGCCAAAGGGTAAGCGATTTTTATAAAACTTCTCTTTTTATCTAATTCATAAACATGTGGGGTCAATTTTTCTTTAGTGGAATCAGATAATGTTTCCAGATGGGTCCAGGTTCCAATTGACGACTCTCCAGCAATCGCCTCAGCTACTGTTTCAAAACTTTGACCGGTTGCTGGTTCGACATGATAAGTAACTAAAAATTCTTTATTCAAATTTGGTTTATATTTAGTATTTATAAAACCAGTGTAAGAAGTTTTAAATTTTTTCATATTATTTTAATTAATTGTTTTAAACTAGTTATTTTAAAATCAGCGCTAAGTGGATCTATTTTACTTTTTTCTCGGTCAAACCAACAAGTGATAAAGCCCAATGACTTAGCCGCTCTAATATTGTTTATATTATCATCAATAAACAAAGTTTGCGATATATTTAAATTATATTTTTTTTGTAAACTTTGAAAAATTTTTGGGTTGGGTTTACGTAAACCAACCTGCCAAGAATACAGTTGACCAATAAAATATTTATCAAAAGCAAACTTCTTAGCTAAAAAATCAGACCATTCGCGAGGAATATTAGATAAAATGAAAAGTTTTTTATTTTTTTTATTTAGATATTCAATAACCTGATAAAAACTTTTGTCCAAACGATGTCGATAAAAAAATTTATTTTCCAAAGTAAATTGACTATCTCCTATCTGTGGCCAAAAAATTTCACGACTTATTTTATTTGTTGCATAATAATGATAAACTCGTCGACTATAACGATGAGTTTTATGTTGAGGGAAAATTGGAAATAATAAATCTTTAATATTATGACCGGATGTTATTATTACTCCATAAATATCAAAGACAATAAATTTTATATCTTGATTTACCGCAACCATGGGTAGCTTTTCTTTATCTTTAATTTGACTTGCTGAGGTTTGATTATACCAACCTCAGTAATAATTCCGGTAATCAATTTTGCCGGTACTAAATCAAAAGCAAAATTCAAAATTTTTATTTTTGTTGGTTTATTTGGCCATACTTCTTTATCAGCACGCATTTCTATCTTTATTTTATTTTTTACATCATATTTTAAAAGACTAGCAGCTACAAAAAAAGGTATTTTATTTAAATAACAACTTGCGGCTATATCATAAGTACCAATTTTATTGATAATACTTCCGTCTGGTTTTATTGCGTCAGCGCCTACAATAATGGCATCCATCATTAGGTCTCTACCTGAGTAAGGTGAAATCAAAAAACCACTAGCACTATCAGTGATTTGAGTTACTTCAATACCTGCCTTACTTAAATTTTTAGCAGTCAATCTGCCCTGAAAAAGTGGTCTGGTTTCATCAGCAAAAATTCTTATATTTCTGTTTTTTTTATGTAAAGCTTTGATTATTTTAATTACCGTGGAAGAATGACAATGAGTCAAAATATTATTTTGTGATTTAAGGGCAATTAAACCATTGTTTATAATATTCTTTTCATTGTTTAAAATAAATTTTTTATATTCATCCAAAGCATCTTGGGCAGTTGAAATGAATTTTATTCTATCAGTAGATAAAATATTATTTTTCAAAAATAAGTACAAATTAAGGGAATAAGGTTCGGTTGGTCTAGCAGTAACTAGTTTTTCTGCAAAATAAAAAAAATTATTTTTAATTTGATTGGTATTTTTTTCTTGTACTTTCTTTAAATAATCACTTAGTGTGGAAATAATTGCTAAAACAATATTGGTTGCTCCTTGGATTTTTAAACTTTTTATATCAATAATTACTTTATTTATTTTTTTATCCATATTTAAAAATTTATCTTTTGTCCTGGTTGTAATGGTTCCTGTTTTTCGATTGGATTGGCTTTATCGTCTATAAAAACTGGCGACTGTTTATTTGTTTGGGCTGATTTATCAATAATTTGTAATTTACCTAATGCTTCAGCTAAAGAAATTTCAGCAGGCGTGTCTTTTAATACATCTTCTACTAAAATTTCTTTTTTTGGTTTACTTAAATTTATTTTATTGACTTTTTTCTCATTGGAGTGGTTGGAAAAATTTTGTATTTTTTTCGGTATGGTAATCAACTTTTGTTTATATAATTTTAAACAATCCGGACAAAATACCGGCCTAACACCATCAGGTTTAAATTTTACGTTTATTTCTTTTTGACAGTTTGAACAAGTAGCGGAAAATGTTTCCACCTCGGTTGATTCTTTTGTACTTTCCTTTTTTTCCTTGATACCTGATTTAATTTTTTTCTGATCATTTACCTCACTAGAGCTTGAAGGATTAGTATCAGATTCATCTTCAAATCCTGCCCAGCGAGCAATCTTATCCTCGATAACTTCCCTTTTGGTAGCATAACGTTCACGAGTTACTTTGACGATTTTTTCTGCATTCATTTGATCTTTGGGTAATGGAGGTAAAGTCGTAGCGGAAAAAGGATTGGATGCCACACCGTCAATCATTAATTTTAAATAAATATCATATTTGGTTAAATTTACCAAATCAGTTTCATCAAATGTCGGTACAAATTCTTTAGCCAAAAATTCAGCATCGTCAGCTCCTACTCTAAATGTCACCAAAGTACCTACATTACCAAAAACTGCATCTCGCACCCTGGTAGAATCATTTGTTACGAGTTGGGCAATATATTGATGGGCAATAATTAGGTTCAACCTATATTTTCTAGCTTCAGATAAAATATCAGCAAAAGAATTAGTAACAAAATTTTGGAATTCATCAACATACAAATAAAAATCTTCACGCTTATTTTCAGGCATATCAACTCTGGCCATTACGGCCATTTGGATTTTTGTAATCATCATCGCACCCAGTAAAGCTGAGGCGTCTTCACCAATCCTACCTTTGGAAAGATTTAATAAAAGAATTTTTTTATTGTCCATTATCTCTCGCAAATCTATAGTAGACTTCACTTGACCAACAATATTACGGATAAGGGACAATGACAAAAATTGACCAACTTTGTTTTGAATTGGCGAAATTGCTTCCACCTGAAATTGCTGGTTGTATTTTGGATACTCCTGTGTCCAAAAACTTTTAACAACCGGGTCTTTGATTTTTAGTACTACTTTTTTACGATATTCTTTATCTACTAAAATTCTGGTTACTCCCAACAAAGTTGCTCCCGGATAATCAAGTAAAGCCAAAATTGCATTACGCAATAAATATTCAAGCCTAGGCCCCCAAGAATCAGCCCATAATTTTTTAAAGATACCAATTAGTCCAGAAGCTACTAAATTTTTTTGATGAGGTTCATCGATTGACTCTAAAATATTAAAAGCTAGTGGGTAATCAACATCTGCCGGATTGAAATATACCACATCGTTTATACGACTAGCCGGTACAGCGTTAAGTAAATCTTCTACTAATTCTCCATGTGGATCAACCACAGCCAAACCATTGCCATTGTTTATATCCTGAATAGCCATGTTTTTTAACATTTCAGACTTACCCATACCAGTTTTACCAACTACATACATATGCCGACGACGATCATCGCGTTTAATACCAAATTCTCTGGTTTGATTGCGAAAATTTGTTCTACCAAAATAGGTTACTTCGGGGTTGTATTTCATATTATTAAAAAGGTAAATTAGTTGGTGGTTGACCTTTACTTATCTTCTCACTAGCTAAGTCATCATTATTTAATCCTTGATTTGCTTTATCTTTATTTTTTTCAATCTCTTCAACAACTACTGTAAAATCATTTAAATTATTTTCTTCTACCTGTTCTTCTCTATTATATAAATCATTTTTAATTTGTCTTGTCTTTTCTTCTGGTATAACAACTGAAATTGAATCATCATTTTCTAAGTTAAAATCTACTGGTAAAGCAGCTGGCGGTTCTGAGCGTTTACTCTCTACTTTTTTAACCAAAGGTGCTTTCACTGTCATATTAGGAAAATGATAAACTGTAGCCAGCTCTTCGATATTCAATATAAAAGGATAATTTCCAAATCTCGAATCACCAATTCTACTTTTATAAGCATTAATAATCTTAGTTTGCTTCTTAGCCATTCTTTGTTCCACTCGCCAATAATCTGCTTTGGTTGTAGTAGTCTTAACTTTTGTAAAAAAATTCATATTTAAAGTATTGAACTGATTTAAACCTCCCATAATAGGTGCTACACCGCGATTTTTGTCAAAAATTTCTCGACGGGATAAATAAATAAATCTACCTTTGGTTAAAAATCCAATTTTTGACATTTTTTCTTCTATCGCTTGAAGAACATCTTTTTGCCCGCTGGTTAGATACAATATCTTATTAGGTGCATCTTCCCTTTTGGCTTGGACATCAGCAGAACCTTCGGCATTTACTACTAAGGTATCACCCATAAATTTCATAAATGTCAAAAACGGTGAGGTTAAATAATAACCCAAATCTTTTTTTTCTGGTTGCTTTTCTCCGATTATTTTTTTTACTTCCTTCTCACACTCTAACTTCCAACTACTATCATTAATTGGGGTAATAACCCATTGTAAACAAGCAAACTCTCCCCTACGCAAATGAGACATTACCTCAAGTAATGAAGATATGGGATCTTTTATTTCCTGAGACAGTGTATGCTCAAACCTAGGATAAGTCCTAATCGGATATGGATTTTTATTACCAAGTTTTAAATCTGTCCCCCATAAATTGTAAGTTTCATTGGGAAAATCATCAGGAAAATTTGCAGTATAATCAGGTACTTCTATAATTTCTGCATCAGGATATTGTGCAAAAAAAGCAGCCTCAACCACGTCACGATATCTTTCCGGTGTATGAATAATGTACTGAATATAACCTTCCAAACTTACTAATTCTAAACTAAAAGAAAGTTGATGATTGCCCAACCAATACTTTTCATACAAATTAGGTCCACTTAGAGTACCAGCTAAGGTAGCAAATACTTGTTCCACCGCTTTGGGTGATTGTTCATTGTTTTTTGGTATATCTATAGCCAATAAAATAAACTTTATACCATTTAGATATTTTGCCTGACGAGCAGGTAACCAAAACCAATGTATAAATATTTTAAATATAAAAGACAAAAAAAATAGAGCCAATATACTTAGCACTATGATGCCGATAATATAAAACAATCGAGGATTTGAATTAATAAATGATAGGTCAATAACCATACTTTATTGATCGAGAGCTAATTTATAAGTCCCATCTTGATTTTTGTGAAATTTTTTCTTGTTCATCAAAGACAAGACGATGGTACTATCTTTCACTAAACGCTTTTTTAAAACTTCTTTAATTATTTCTGATTTAGTCAAGGGTCGATCAGAATTTTTTATTAAATCAACTATCACATCAGCCACTACTCCTGGTTTATAACCCCATTCTTTCAAGGCATAAATCCCCCGACCGATTAAAACATAGCGATCATGATCTAAAATTAATTCATTATGAATGGTAGCGGCGTGGGCTTTTTTACCATCAAAACTGGCTTCATTTATTTTTTTGGCAATATCACGAAAATGCATTGGTTGACCTTCGTGTTTTAAAACCAAATAAATTTTGTCATTCATCCTACGAGGAGTAATTAAGTTCCAATTTCTCATCCCCCAATCATTAAAAGGATTTACTTTTAACTTTTTTGATAATTTTATGTAAGACAAAAAGACATCTTCATTTAAATCTACTGACCATTGATTAATATCAACTTGATTTTTAAATACTAACCAAAGTTCATGAGCGGAAAATAATTTATCAGCTTTTTTTACTATATCTTCAGTTGCAGCAATTACATTTTCCAAAATTTCCAAATTAAAATCCGGCAACTGCCAACCTGCTTTTATATTTTTTGAATCTTTTATTTGTAAAAAATGATCTTTTATTAATTCTAGAAAAAATACTACAAAATTATCTTCAACTTTTTCGTTAACCGACTCTTTAACATGAAAAATTAATTCATTGTTTTCAATCACCCCCCCACTCTCTCTTATTATCTGCTCTACTACTAGTAATGATTGACTTAACTCTTTATTATCTTTTAATAATTTTTTTAATAATTTTATAGTCGCTACTTCAATTTGCCTCACTCTTTCTCTTGTTATATTGTATATTTTACCTATATCCTCGAGAGTATATTTTTCAGCTTTGTCGTTTAAACCATGACGGAGATAGATAACATTTTTTTCTCTTTCTGGTAAATCAACGGATAATTTTTCCACAATTAACTTAGGGTTAAAAACCTCTTTTTCTTCATTAATTTGAGTGGCAATAACTTTTTCTAAGATTGATTCTTGTTCTGACATACCAAAAAATTATACTATACTATTATTAGTATACCAAATTTTTGCTTTTCTGTCAAATATATGATTTATTAAAAACAAGCTGGTAAACACCTTGGGTTTTAATAAATTAGTTATAAATATATAATTAAATTTCTGATTGGATTTTTCTAATATCTTTTAGTATTTCTTGAGGGTGTTTGTTAATATCAAATTTTTTGTATATTTTGACTATTCTACCTACAGGATTAATTAAAAAAGTTTGCCTTGAAATAGTATTAATCTTTTTCCCAAAAAAATTTTTAATCCCCCCAACCTGATACTTAGTAATCACTCGCCTGTTTTCATCTGATAACAAAACAAAGGGTAAATTGAATTTATTGATAAATTTGTCATGTGAAATTTTATTATCTGCGCTAACACCTAAAATTTTTATATTATTTTCTTTAAAAATTATAAAACTATCTCTAAAAGCACATGCTTCTAGAGTACAACCAGGTGTGTTATCTTTTGGGTAAAAATATAAAACTAACCAACTACCTCGATAATTGCTGATTTTATGCTTTTTCCCATACTGATCAGGCAAAACAAAATTAGGAGCAACTTTGCCTAAAAGTGTATTCATTTTAAACTTATTAAAACAGCGCCAGCGGCCATCATTAAACTTCCCATTATACTTTTCCATCCAAAACCTTCACTTAAAAAAATACCCGCTAACAAAACCACAAATACTATACTTAATCTATCAATCGCCACCACCTTTGTAGCCACGCCAGATTTCAAAGCATAAAAATAAAACAACCATGACAAAGCACCGGCAATACCGGCCAAAACTATTAACCACCAATCGCGACTGTGAATTGATGACCAGGTAAAACCTTGCCATTTACCTAATAAAATACTTACTACCAATAAAAATAAAGCCATTACCAACGAACGGATAGTAGTTGCTAAGGTTGAATCTATATTTTTTAGACCAAGTTTACCAAAAATTGCAACTAGTGCCGCACTAATCGCTGCCAAAAAAGCATAAAATTGCCACATATCGATAATTTATCTTAATGATTTATTCTTTTTTTAAACTCTTCAACCATGGGTACTTGTTCGGCTTCATGATTAAAATGCCTGGCTAGATAAAAAGCTGTCCAATCAGCCAAAATTAAACTGGAAAAAACTTTATCCAAATTATTTTTTCCTATTAGTATAATATTTTTTACTGGTAATCTTTTTTCATGATATAACTGGAATAATACTTCCATTCGTTTTCGGTTTTGAGGGTGATCAGATTCGTCCACCAAAAATAAAATATAAAAACGATCTGCTAAATAACGACTCTTTTCATTTAAATCAAACCCAGTCATTTCATTATGATTTAACTCTGGTACCACATTGTGAAAAGCTGGAATTTTTCCAGTTTCATTGAATTTAATTTTCCAATTATAACCAATGCTATAATTTTTTTTACTTGTAATTATAATAGGCACAAAACCTGCTAATTCATCGGCAATATCAGCACCACTAATTTTTAATTCAGCCATTCGAGCAGTTAATAAACCAACTAAGTCACTAGTTTGCTTAGCAATATCATCTCTTTGCATCACCGCTAACAAAGCCATAAAACTATAACCCAAAGCACTGCGAGGTTGAATACCCGTATTTGGCAATTGAATAAATGGTACTTTATCTTTTTTAGCCAATTCCAAGAGGATGCCTCCAACAGCAATCACAACTCTGGGTAAATTTTTATTTTTTGCTAGATGATAACCATCAATAGTCTCTTCTGTATTACCAGAGTAAGAACTAAATATAAATAAACATTTTTTTAATTCATCGACAGGTATATTTGGCAAACCATAATCACTATGAATTATCAAATTTATTTCTAGATCAATATTTTTTATGATATCAGCCGCTAAATGAGAACCACCCATACCGCAAACAATATATTTTTTATATTTACTTAAATCAGTCTTATTTACTAGTTCTGGCTTAAAAGTAAATTGCTCAGGGAAGTTATTTATTGCTTGTTCCATCATATTAGTTTTTAGCTATATTGATTAACTCTAACCAAATTTCATAAGGTACTACTCCTTCTGTTTTTTGCCCATTTATATAAAAAGTCGGAGTGGCCCTAACACCCACATCATAGCCATCATTTAAATCCTGACTAACCTCATTGCTATATTTTCCTGACTCTAAACAATCAGTAAAAACCACCAAATCAAGATTTAGTCTTTGGGCATAAAGTAATAAATAACCTAAATCTAATTTATCTTGGTTTTGAAACAATAAATCATGGTATTCCCAAAATTTTTCTTGATCAAAGGCACACTGGGCTGCTTCGGCAGCAAGTCGTGCTTGCGGATGAATTTCATCTATAGGAAAATCACGGTAAATAAAATAAACATCATTAGGAAAATTCTTTAGCAATTGTCTGATGATAGAATGGGCTTGGGCACAATAAGGACATTGAAAATCTGAAAACTCTACTACTTGTAAAGGCGCGTTGGGGTTGCCTAAACTAGGATCAGTAGTAGTATAAATTTTTTCAACACTAGCTTGATTGGCAGTCGGTTGTATTGTCTCATTTGGACGTGAATTTAAATATGCAAATAAAACTGAAACAGCCAACCAAATCAAAGTAACAATAATTACAAATAATAATATCCAAAAACGCCAACGTTGATAAAATTTCCTTTGGTTGGGAAAATTATTACTAACAGCTGGATCCGATTTTTGCTCTAAGTTTAATTCACTCATATTAATATTATAGCAAATTAACTATCACTTGAGCTAATTCAAATAAGTATAAAACCCGCCGACGCGGCGGGTTTTAAGTAAATTAATTTTGTAATAACGGATCAAGTACAGATTTAATATTAGCGATAGGTAAAGCTCCGCTTATAGGAATTTTTTGACCATCACGAGTTAAAGCAACAGAATAAGGTGTACCTTGTCCCCCGCTATTAATAGCGTCTTGATATTGACTCTGTACTTTATCTTTATAAGTACCCTTACTTAAACAATCATTAAAACTTGTTTCATTGATACCAACGGCTTTGGCAAAACCAACTAAATCATCGGTGCTCTCTTCATATAATCTATCAAGATAGGTCCAAAAAGCTTCATTGCTACCCAAAGCAGCTACACATTCTGCGGCTTCTGCTTTTTTTCTGGCCTCAGGGTGAAGTGAATCAAGGGGGAAATGTCTATATACCCAAGCAATCTGCCCTTGGTAATCAGCCAAAATTTGTTTCATAGTCGGATGAAATCTTTGACAATATGGACAATCAATATCAGAAAATTCAACAATAACCACCTTAGCATTTTCTATATCGCCTCTGATATGATCATCAGTACTTATTGGGACAATACTTATTTCTTTAACATTTCCTGTATCAGTGGTATCAGTACCAGCACTAGGTACATTATTACTTGGTTTGTTAAAATCAGCTAACACTTTGTCATTGTTGGCTTTACTGGTTGTACTGCCACTAAACAATAACCAAAAAAAGCCAACACTAAAAATTATTAGTAAGGTGGCCACTATACCAAAAACAAATGACTTACCTGGACCTAAATATTCAAACAAACTAGGTTTTTTCTCCATATATTTAATTTTTAATTAATAATGAAACTAAAATAAGGATAGCAAAAATATTATTCTGGCACAACTGTAGTTGTGGAAGTAACAATTAATGATTGTGGTAAAAGTTTACCAGCTTCAATGACCGGAACGATTACTATCTTCAAAACTACTGATTTATTAAAATTAGTTGACAAATAATCGGTTAACTCGGAAACTTGAGATTTACTAATAGACTGGTCACTACGAATGGTAACGTTAATGTGTAAAATTCTATCAATCTCTTTTATCTCCAAATCAGACACTTTAGCATAAGGCAATTCAACTTCCAAAACTTCCCTCACCACTTTAGATCTTTTTTCTTCTGTGATGGTACGTGTAGTAATAAAAAATAAAGGAATTAAAACAATCAAAAACATTAAAACAAACCAACGAATATTTGATCGTCTTACTTCTTTACCCTCTAAAGTTGAAGGTCCACGAAATTTAGCTAATAAAAACAAAACTCCAGCTGCAAAAATAATAGCTACTAAATTTGATAAAAATAAAAGAAGACTACCACCAGCTGCTTCTATATCATTTTGGGAAACAGCCAATCCAGTTACAGCCAGAGGAGGTACCAAAGCAGCTGCAACTACTACCCCAGCCATAGCGTTTCCTAACTTAGGGTAAGAAATAACAAATGCACCAACAAAACCAGATGCCAAGGCAATAAATAATTCGTATAGCGTAGGGTGTGTCCGAGAAATTATTTCTTGGCCACTATTAATATGGGGTAAGAAAAAACCAATTACTAAAGCAACTGAAAATATAATAACCACGGCTTTAATAAAAGTAAAAAAAGATTTTTCAAAAATTTTCCCTCGCCCCATTAAAATCGCCAGTGACATCAAAAAAATCGGCCAAACTAAAGGTGCAATCAACATACCACCGATTACTACGGCGGCTGAATCAATAATTAATCCCAGGGTTATAATAACTGAGGAAAAAAAACATAAAATATAAAAATCAAAATCACCTTTGGCATTATCTTTTATCTGGTCATAAACTTTCTCTTGTCTGTCTGTTGAAATTCTAAATGATTCTAAGGTAAATAAATCAGAAATAAATTTAGGTAATATCATTACTTAATTATAGCAATTTTTTCCCCAGATACAAATTGACAATATTTTTTAAAAATAATAAATTTAAATTCTATCAAACAGGAGGGCCCAATGATAGATCAAATCAAAGTTATCTTTAATTTAAATTGTTCTTTTTTAATCCCTCTCTGTTTTGGTACAACAAAAACGTGTACAGTATGTACACAAAATAAACAATCCGTTAAATCCTTGCACCGCTATGACCTCACCATCGAACCTGGTTAGCCAGGTAAAAATAGATTTAACGAACTGATAAATTTGTACCAAAAAATAAAAGGCGACTTGTAATAAGTCGCCATTTTTTATAAATTAATTTTTTTTGCTTGAATATATTCTCTAGTTGCTTTCGCACGTTCGCTGACAATATTTAAATAATCAATCAATTTTTCGTATTCAATCTTAATATCTTTATCCACTGCATAGCTACCAAAATCTTTATAATCTAATCGTTTATTTATAGCTTCTTCTTTTTTATCATCCAATAAAGAAATAATTTCCATTAACTTTAAATCTAAACTATCAATATAATCAATAAATTCTTCGTCAGTCGATAATTCTTGCATTTTTTCTAATCTATTAGCTGAGTTATCTGGCATGATAAGAAAAGCACCAGCTAATTCATCATTTAAAATATCAACTAAGCCCGAATCAATATAAATTTTCTCATCTAAATCACTTAACGCTTTTTCTCTAGCTGAACTTTTAAAATAAGATAATTCGTTTTTTATAAATTCATCGCTTTTGATTTCTGTTCTTTTTTTAATCTTACCAACTTGATCAACCTCATAAGAGCCCTTGCCAACCGACTTTGGTTTTAAGAATTTATCAATTTTTTCATAATTAGACATTGATTTTTATTAAAATTCTTATAATATTAATATACATTATATTCGCCGATATCGTCTAACGGTTAGGACGCCAGGTTCTCATCCTGGTAATCGGGGTTCGATTCCCCGTATCGGTACCAACTAAACGTTTTCATAAAAAAACGTTTTTTATTTTTTATTTAATTTTATATTTTGAATTATAAGTAAATTATATATTACTCAACCCAAAATTTTCCCTGTCTGACTAAAAGTAGTGGGGCATTTTCTGGGTAAGCCATAACTGCTTTGACTACTTTTTCCATTCTTGCTCCTTGTGAACCTTTAATTAAAATTAAATCCCCTGTTTTTATTAATCTTTGTAAAAAATCTTCCGCTTTATCGTTAGTAGAAAAATAATAAATTCTTTCTTCACCCATACCTGCTTCTTTCGCTCCTCGACCAATATCCCTAGATTTTTCCCCAACACATAAAAGAAAATCTATATTCAATTCCGCTACCATATGTCCCACTTCACGGTGACCTTGCTCGGTATAATTACCAAGTTCTAACATATCACCAAAAACAGCTAATCTTCTAAAATTTTTTTCCAAAGGAATTTCTGCCAAAACTTCTAAAGCGGCTTTTGCTGCTGCTGGCGAAGAATTATAAGAATCGTCGATTATAATACTATCTTTGACTCCAATAATTAAATTCATTCTGCCTTTAGGAGATTGAAATCTTTGCAAAGCATCAGCGATTTCAACCAAATTACAATCCAAAGCTAGCCCCACCGAAGCAGCCGCTAAGGCGGCATAAACTTGATGTTTACCTAAAACACCAGGTAAAAAAATAGGGATACTATTGCCAGCATAAACTAATTTAAAAGATAAACCTCGCACCTCTTGCTTTTTATTATCATTACCAGTTGATAGTTTAATCTCAACCGCACGAACTGTATTAGAATCTTCAATGCCAAAAGTATAAACCTTACCTTTGGTTTTTTGAGCAGTTTGTCTAACTAACAAATCATCACCATTCAGAATAGTAGCTCCTCCTTTTTTCACCATTTCAACAAGAGTTTGTTTTTCTCTTAAAATATTTTCTAATTTTTTAAAAAATTCTAAATGTACCGGGGCAACGGCTGTCAGAACACCAACATCAATCGGAATAAAAGATGTTAAATAATAAAGATCTCCGGGGTGATCAGCACCCATCTCCAAAACTAAAACTTCCGGGTAATCACACGGATAAAACAAAAGACTCAATGCTTGCCAAATAACTTTAAACCAACCAATAATACTTTTACCTGGGCTACCAGCGCCAATTATTGTCAACGGTACACCAATCTCATTATTAAAATTACTAGTACTTCGCCTGACTTTATATTTTTTTTGTAATACAGTAAAAATTGCTTCTTTAGCAGAAGTCTTACCAACTGAACCAGTAACTGCCACAATAAATGGGTTATATTTTTTCAGTATAAACTGAGTAAATATTTTTAATAACCAAATAATAATTTTTTTCATAGCTAATTTAATTGTAAACTTTATTTAAAGAAAAACAATCAACGACTGGGTGGTATTTGGTAATATTGTAAGATAAAATTGGCTATTTCTCCAAATAATGGTGCGGCCGATGATTCGGCAAAACGCGTACTCGGATTGTCCAGTTTAGTTAACATTACAAATTTAGGATCATCTATCGGTCCAAAACCAACAAAGGAATGAATGGTTTCGGCAGAATATCCGCCTTGGGGTGAAGGTACTTGAGCAGTACCGGTTTTACCAGCTAGATAATAACCCGGAACCCCAGCTCGCCAACCATGACCATCTTCAATAGCTGAAACCAACATACCCGAAAGTAAAACTGAAACTTCTGGTGACACAACTTGTCGCACCACTTTCTTTTCATTTTTCTCAACCGTACCATCAGACTTCCTAATTTCTTTTACAATAAAAGGTTTTAATAATTCGCCGCCATTAGCAATGGCCGTATACGCAGTAACCATCTGTATTGGTGTAACTGTTATTCCTTGACCAAAAGAAGCTGTATAAGCATAAATTGGTCTAACACCAACGTTGGTAATATTACCTTTAGACTCACCAGGTAAAGTTATATTGGTTATATTATCAAAACCAAATCCTTGTAGATATTTTTTAAATGTTTCTTCTCCAATTTGATCAATTAAATACATTACCCCGGTATTTAAAGAATTTACTAAAACATCAGTCATGGAAACAATGCCATGTCCGTTAGGAGTAACGCTAACATCTGAATTACATATTGGTTTAGGCCAACCTGTAATCAAGCGACAGCCTTCATCACGATAGGTAAACTTGGGGGTTACTTTTTTTAAATCCAAAGCGGCTGCCATGGTAATCGGTTTGAAAATAGATCCTGGTTCATATTGATCAGTTACGGCTGGATTCTTAAAATTTTCAATATCTTTTACTTCAAAATATTTATTGGGATCAAAATCAGGGAAAGAACACATTGCTAATACTGCTCCAGATTTTGGTTCAAGGACAATCACTTCTCCACTTTTAGCACCCAATCTTAATATATACTCATTTAATTTTTGACAAGCTATATACTCAATACTTGGATCAATAGTCAATATTAAATCAGAACCATCAACGGCTGAGGTAAATTTTCTCGCCCCCACAGTTATCAATCTGCCAGCTGCATCTCTTTCTGAATCAATTACCCCTCGACTACCTGCTAATTCATTTTCAAAATAACCTTCCAAACCATACTGACCGGATGGTTTATCAGACTTAAAACTGTAAAAACCAGTCAAATTTGCTCCAACATTTTGATTGGGATAATAACGTGAATCTTCATTCAAAAAATTCAATCCTTTTATTTGCCATGATTCAATTTCATTTTTTTCATTCTCATTTAAACCTTTTTTTATCTGTTCAAAAGGATCAGTTTCTTTAGATAATCTTTCTAAAAATGAGTTAGTGGTCTCATCATCCCACTTAAAAAATTCTTTAAGTTTATTATTTATTTCTTCTGGCTTTTTATCAAAATCCTTAGGCACAGCATAAAGCATATATAAAACTCTATTTTGTGCTAAAGGCTGTAACTTACCATCTTTATCTTGCATATATATTTCCCCTCTTTCCGGAATTAACTCACTTAATATCTGATGTTGACCCGAAGCAATTTTTTTGTAAAAATCTCTTTGTTTTACTTGCAACCAAAATAAACGTGTGGAAATAAACAGAAAAAATAATAATACAAAACAAATAAAAAAAATAAGCCTTAAATCAGCATATTTTTTTATCTTCTTTTTTTTTGCCCTAACCATCATAGGTGGCAAACTACTTATTACGGGCTACGACTTCCAAAGAATCAGTTAAGTAAACTATTGAATCATTTTTAACTAATCCTAATCTACTTACCTCACCATCTATTCTTGAAAATGTGCTTAGCTGTGCGGCCTCTAAACTAAATCTTTCATTTTGATTTTCTAATATACCAATCTCTCTTTCTAAATCTTTTAAATAATAACCTTGGGTTGAAACTTGGCTAATTTGCCAAACATAGGTTAAACCTACTAAAATCAACGCCACAAAAAATACTAAGCGATAAGAAATAGAGATACTTTTATTGTTTTTATTTTTATTATAGGGGCGACAAAGCATGGGATTTTATATTTAATTTTTATTAATTATTTTTTCTATTACTCTCAATTTGGCCGAACGGGATCTAGGATTTTGTTTAATTTCTTTGTCAGTTGGTCTGATTGGTTTTTTAGTAATAATCTTTATTTGTGCCTGATGCTGACAAATACATTTAACTACTTCTTTTGGACAAATACAGTCACTGGCTTCTAGTTTAAAAAAATCTTTTACAATTTTATCTTCCAAAGAATGAAAACTGACAACTGCTAATCTTTTCCCGGCTGGTAAAACTGCTATAGCTTGATTTAAAAAAATTTTAAGGTGATCGAATTCGTCATTCACTGCTATTCTTAATGCTTGCCAAGTTCTAGTAGCCGGATTGATTCTTGAGGGTGTTGACCACTTTTGACCATACACCCTCTCAACTATCTGTCGTAAAACCTTACCGGTAATTTTTGTTTTTTTTCGTTCAATAACTATTAATTTAGCAATTTTTCTGGCTAAAGGCTCTTCTCCATAATTTTTCAAAATTTCTGCTATATTTTCTTCTCGCCAAGAATTTAATATCTCGTTAGCTGTTAATGATGTTTGTTGATTATATCTAAGATCAAGTTCTCCTTGGCTTTCAAAGCTAAAACCTCTTGATTCATCTTTAATCTGTAAATAGGAATAACCCAAGTCGCATACAATACCGCCAATTTTATTAAATTTATATTCATCTACTTTAGATTTAATTGTGGAATAATTATCATTAATATATATTACCCGTTCACGCCCTAAACCTAATTTTGTTTGTACCAAGGCGATAGCATCACTATCAAGATCAAAACACATTACTTGGCCATCTGGTACTGTTTTTTTTAATAAGGCTTCAGTATATCCACCTCCACCCAAGGTAGCATCAATATAATTTTCCCCCGGCTGCGGTTTAATAAAACTTAAAACTTCATCTAAAAGGACTGGGATATGTATGTTTTGAGTCATAGACTCAAACGCCAAGTTCACCTAAAGCTTCAGCTATATCGTTACTGGAATTTTCAGTTTGCTTTTTATATATTTCCCATTCTTCTTCTGACCAAATTTCAACTCGATTATAAAGTCCAGCCACTACTGCCTTTTTATTCAAACTACAATAACTACGTAAATAGTCTGGCAATACTATTCTTCCTTGCTTATCTAATGACACGTCCATGGCACCAGCTAACATCAATCTGGCAAAAGCTCTGGATTTACTTTGCGAAATTGGCAAGTTGGCCAATTTCTCAGCCAACTTTTTCCATTCTTGATTGGTATATAAAAATAATGATTTATCCAAACCTCTAGTCACCACCGCTCCGGTTTTAAAAGCACCACGAAATTTGACTGGTATGGCTAACCTGCCTTTTTCGTCTACGCTATGATGAAATTCGCCGATAAACATTTAAATAATGTTTAATATATAAAATATTAATGGTGGGTTATCCACTATTATCATGACTTATCCCCACTTTTATCCACTTTTCACCCTCTATAGACATTATACCCCACTCGTCGAAAAAAATCAACCACCCCGCTCCACTAAAATTAGATAAAAAAATCATATTTTTATTGACAAAAATAAAAATGCACCGTTTTACGGTGCATAATGTGTGGAAAATTAAAGCCTTTTAATTATAATATCTGCGTCCAGATTTTTGTGCTGTGATAAAAATTTTACTACCCTTTCGTGATCTTCATTTGAATAAAAATAAGAAAAACCTTTAATCTCTTGGCCATAGCCAATTAAGTAAGGTGCCTGCTTTCTTAAAACATTCAAATAAATAGGTAATCTTTTCTTAGGATATCGTTGATATTCCCTAGCGGCATCAATTACATAAAGTAATTTTTCTATGACAGTGAAAACTTTTTTTTCTAAAAACATCTCATCACCTCTATACACTAAACCTTCAATCTCTTTATCATCTACTAATATACTGACTATCTCCTTGTGGTTGTATTGCATTAAATAATAAGGAGCTAAAAATGATAAAAATTGTACACTGTGGTCAGTGAAATATCGAAAATGGCGTTTAAAGATCTGCCATTCAATTTTTTGATGAGAGTTATCTTTTTGTTTATCCGACCATAAGATATCGTCGATATCACCAGGTTCAACAATTGTTTCACCCAAATCGTGCAAAGTGGCACAGCTTAGTAAAGCCATAATATTTAATCCCGGATAAAACTTTTGTAAATGACTACTTACTATTAGAGTCAATAAATTTATATCACTGCCGGCGTGATCCCAAGAAGTTTGTTTACGAAACATTTTGTGTTGGTAGTATTTTTTCCATCTGATAGATTTCTTCATCCCAGTCTCTATTTCAGCAAAAAACCTTGCTAATAAATCAATACGCGATAAAACAAGCTTTTTCATTGGCTTCTCCTTTGAATTTGATAAATATAACTTTTAAAATAACAATTCATCCAATTAACCATAACAAAAAAGAAATGTCAAAACATCTCTTTTTAAATAAATAACTACACTTCAATTTTTACTTAATTAATTCCCTCAGAATTACTTGCTAATTTTACTATCTAAAATCGCATAACGTAATAAATCATACCAAACCCCAAATCTAAAAACTGAATGTTTTTCTAAACCTTCAAAATTAAAGCCGTTTTTTTCTAATACTTTTTTAGAACCAATATTTACCGCTACACAACAAGCATAAATACGATGTAATTTAATATTTTTAAAACCATAGGCAACCAACAAACCAACAGCTGCGGTAGTAATCCCCTGACCCCACATCTCAGGTACCAGCCAATAACCTAGTTCGGCTTTTTTATTTTTCTTATCAATCTTATGCAAGCCAATTGCTCCAATTATTTTTTTAGATTGTTTAGCGGTAATTAAGTAAACTAAATCAGTTCCTTTTTTTATACATTTTTTTTGTTTGCTAATAAATTCTTTAGCATCAGATAAATAATAAGGATAAGGGATATTGGCTGTCCATTTAGCAATCTTTTTATTATTAATATTAGTTGACAATTCCTTGGCATCATTAGTTTGTGGTAAGCGTAAAATGATAGTAGCGCCAACTAATTTTTGCTTAAACATTTCTTTTATTATTTAGGTTGATATTTGGTTCCTTACCATAATTGGGCAGTACTAATTTAAATCCTTTTTGTTTAATTAATAAACTATTTCCAATTTGATATAATTCCCGCAAATTTTTAAATAAATTATTATTAACACCAACAATAGGAATTTTTAATTGCCAAGCTAAGGTATTGGCCACTGACAGACCAATCCGTAAAGCTGAAAAACTTCCTGGCCCACTTACTACTATTATACCGTTTAATTCCCCGGGTTGACTTTGAGTATTGGTAAATAGACTGTCCAATGATTTAATTAATATTTCTTCATGAGCAAAACGTGATGGCTTAGATATTTGTTTTAATATTTTATCATCTTTAAACAAAGCCACCTGCAATTTATCAAATTCACTTGTATTTATAATTAAAATCATTTATTAATCAAAATATTTTTTAATATCATTTTTATTTAATTTTATAAATTTACCTTCTGGCAAATTATTTAATAAAAATTTATCTAAACGAATCCGAATTAAATCCAACACCTGATAGCCTAAAGCAGTAAACATTAAACGAATTTGTCTGTGGTATCCTTGGTGCAAAATAACATTATAAATTTTTGATCCACCTAAAATTATTTTATCAAATTTCATTAATTTGCCATCTACATCTATCCCTTGTAATAAATCATCAATATGTTTGGCCGTTAACTCTTTATTTAAAATAACTGTATATTCTTTTTCTTTCTGATAGCTGGGATGAGTCATCTTTTGAGTTAAATCACCATCATTGGTTAATAGTAATAAACCTCTAGTCTCTTTATCAAGACGCCCCACTGAAAAAACAGGTGGACTTGGAGGTACTAAATCAGTTACTATTTTGACTGCTTGAGTTCTATCAGTAGTACACACATAACCAGCTGGTTTATTTAAAATATAATACACCTTGTTTAAAGGTGTTAAAATTTGACCATGTAAAGCTACTTGATCATTGGCAGTTACTCTGGTTGATAAATCTTTAATTATTTTACCATTGATAGTAATATCTCCTCTACTTATAAAACTATCAGCTTGTCGGCGGGAATATTCGGTAGCTGAGGCAATAAATCGATTCAATCTAATCATTTTTTTACTCTGAATATTTTATCTACCACAATTATTTTTGGTCCATTTAATATATTGTAAATAAATCTATCGGTCATTTGGCTACGAGCTTGAAATTCAAGCGAAGTAAGGATAGTATAATTTATTTCTTGATCAAAATTTTTCTCTAAAATTTTAATTATACTTTTCAATTTCTCAATTGGGATTTTTTCACCTACCACTAAAATATCAGTCAAAGTGTCCACGCGACGGACAAACTTACCCGTTAAAACACAGTACTTAATTTGGTTTATTTTTTTTATTTTTTCAATAATACGATCTTCAATTAAACCTTGAGACTTAATAATCAGCGCTTCAATTTCAGCGTACAGCAAAAAATCTTTATTAACTTGGTAATATTTCTTTTGTTCTTGATTGAAAGTAATTAAAAATCCTATATTAACCAAATTTTCTAATTCTCTCCTGACAGAATTGATTCGTTCATCAATTTCTCGAGTTAACTCACGAACAAAAAATTTACTTTCTGGATTTAGTAAAAATTTTTTTAATAGTTTGACTCTAGTTCTTGAACTAAATAGTTGTTCAAGCATATTTAAAAAATAAATATTATTTGTATGATTTTAGATATTTTTATCGTATATCACATTGCCACAACTGTCAATATTAGCTAAAATAAAATACATCGTAAAGATATTATGGATCTACCAAATAGTACTATATTTATACCTAGTAATAAAGCAAGTAATACTTGCCACTATTTCTACAAAAATCAGCCAGAATTACCTGAATTGGGTTATCTTATTTTTGGTATTGATACTACCCTACCAGTCCATCAAAACCAAAAAATAATAAATCTTTTTCAAAATTTAAGCGACAACTATTTTTTAAAACAAGATATAGCTGACCCTTTAGGCTGTTTTGAAAAAGTCTTAAACGAATTTAATACTGATTTCAATTTTATTTTCAAAGAACAAAATATTTGGTCAAAAAAAATAAACTTAACTGTCGGACTAATTATTGATCAACAACTTCATTTTGCAAACTACGGTAATAATCATTTACTACTCTTACGTCAAAAAAATTTCGTTGATGTCATTAAACAAGTTTCCGCCAATCTATATATTCCCGGAAAAAAAATATTTGACCAAATTTATTCAGGTCCGATAGAAAATTTTAATCGCTTAGCACTGATCAACCAAGCCGTTTTTGATTATTTGAGCACTGATAATATAAAAAATATATTCAATCTACTACCGATTCAAAATATCTCCAGTCAAATTGAACAATTACTCAATAATTCTTTTATAAATCAAAATTTAGCTGGTTTAATACTTATTAATTCTACTGCTCTAGCTACTGACCAAAAAAACAACACTAAATCTAAACCAATTATATCTGCCGATGAAACAATAAAAAGTTTAGAAATAAAATCAGCCGAAACTCAAAAATATTTACACCCAAAATATTTACCTGACATATCAATCATAAAAAGTAAATTAAAAAATATTTGGCCCCAAGATAAAAAAATACTTGTCTATAACAGCGAAAATAAACCAATTGCTAGATTAAATAATTATGTTAAAAAATTTAAAGATATCCCCTCTGACTTAGTAAATTTAAATCGTAAAGTTAAACACAAAAAAGAAAACTTTTATATTATTTTAAAAAACTTGCCTGGTAATTTTATCTTTTCAGCTAAACAATTTCACAATAAAATTAAATCGCTTTCCAGTTTAAGCAAAATTTTATTAACTATAGCTTTAATATTAATCTTGGCTTTATTGACTAACCTTTCCTTGATGGGTATTAGTAAAAACACTGAAACTAGTACTGAATATTTTTCGCAAACCGTTACTGAGATAAACAACCTTCACAGTGAAGCCCAGGCAGCAATAATTTATGGAGACAATCAAAAAGCTAGAAAAATATTAAGCGAAGCATTAAATACTATTTATAACTTACCAAAAAATAACACCGAACGAGAAAATATCAACAAAGAATTAATGGCAAAAAATTCGGATTTAATGTCAGAAGCAAATAAATTAGTTGTTTTATCTAATTTAACAAGTTTAATTGCTATTAAAACCATAACCAATGACAAATTGATAACTGGCGGATTAGTAAATATCGATAATAATTTATTTATTTTAGATATTAATTCCTTATATAAAATAAATCTTGCCAATCGCGATATTATTGAGACGGATTTACCAGAAACATCGCCTTTATTTTTAATCAGTGACCAAACAGCTAACCTATATGTTTATTTTGGTAATAACAAAATTTATCTTTATAAAACAGAAGAAAACTTATGGGAACAAATGAGTTTTTCTTGGCAAGGTAATAACCCTCCCCTAGCTGGCGCTATTTACAATGGTAATATTTATTTGGTCAATAAAGAAAATAATCATATTATTCGTTATAATCGTTCAGGCAACCAACTTACTAGTTCACAAACATGGTTAGGAGATAATCAGTTTACCGGAATAACTAGTCTGGCAATTGACGGATCAATTTACACTTGGCATAGTAATGGGCAAATAAATAAATTCACTCGTGGCCAATTACAAAATTTCTCTGTTGAAAGTATTGAACCGACCATTCAAAGTAATTCTCAAATAATCACAGCCGCTGATTTACCTTCATTGTATTTATTAGAAAACGATAACAAAAGAATTATTATTATCAATAAGGAGGGTAAATTGGTAAAACAATACATATATGATTCTTTTAATCATATAAAAGCACTGACTGTTAGTAAAACAAAAGAAAATAATAAAAGACTAATCTATCTAATGGACGACAACAATATTTATGAACTTCTGATTGATGAATAAAAAAATTAGTTCCATATTTTATTGCCAAAAATAAAACCCGCCGAGTCGGCGGGTTTTAAAATGTAAAAAAACTATTACTTTAAATTAACAGTGGCACCAGCTTCTTCTAATTTCTTTTTCATCTCTTCAGCTTCTTCTTTCTTTAATCCTTCTTTCAATACTTTAGGTGCACCGTCTACTAAATCTTTAGCTTCTTTTAAACCTAATTGAGTTACTTCTCTAACTACTTTAATAACCCCAATTTTATTTGCACCAGCTGATGCTAATTCTAAAGCAAATTCAGTCTTCTCTTCAGCTGCTTCGCCTGCTCCAGCTCCAGCTACCGCCGAGGCTACTGCTACAGGAGCCGAGGCTGAGACGCCAAATTTATCTTCCAAAACTTTTACTAACTCTGACAAATCGAGTACAGACATTTTTTCAATTTCTTCAACTATTTTCTTAAACTTAGCCGGTACTTCAACTTGTTTGTCATTTTTTTCTTCGGTCATATAATTAATAATTAATTTTTAGTATTCTTAATTGCGTTTAGCGCATAGACTAAACCACGTAAATTTCCTGCCAAGACATTAACCAAGCCGGATACAGGGGCATTGATGGTACCAACCAATTTAGCCAATAATTCATCTTTAGTTGGTAAAATAGCCAGAGCTTTAACACGATTAGCATCAATAAATGAATTTTCCAAAATACCACCAAAAATTTGCATAGCATCGTTGGTTTTACTAAATTTAGCTAATATTTTTGCTGGCGCTATTTCATCCTGATATCCAAAAGCAACTGTTACCGAACCGGTAAAATTATCTACCACGGTTTCATCTATTTTATGTTGCTTCATGGCTATCTTCAATAAATTCTTTTTTGCCATTTTTAACTCGGCTCCTTCTTGGCGCAAACTTTTACGTAAATCTTCTGTTTGACTGACAGTCAAACTATTATAAGAAGCAAAAACAACTGCTTTGGCCTCAGCCAATTTATCAGTTAAATCTTTTACTTCTTCTTCTTTTTGTTGTTTGGTTTTAGCCATATAAATATAAACAAAAAACTGCGTTTAAACGCAGACTTTGACTTGGTACTCGACCTAATCCAAAATAAAGGATTGTTACCTCGATAGGCGCAAAAATTTTGCATTATTCTGTCTGACAGAACCTATTGTCTGCGGTGTAAAGGTATTATAACACATATTAACTGATCGTCAAGCATAATAAAACCCCGTGAGTTACGGGGTTTAAACTTATGCAAAATATTGCTTTTTTTCAGTTTTTTCAGTTGTGGGAATTAAAGATTCCTTTTCTTTTTTAGAATTTTCTAGCTTTGGTATAAGGCTATTAAATTGTTTTTCAATATATTGAGCGATAAAGTCGCTCTCCTCATTTTTTTTGTTTTCATTTTTCTTCTTCATAAAGCCCCCGCTTCAATACCTGCATTTAATTCTTTCCTCCTTAAAAAGGAAGTAAACGGACAATTCATTTCTGAAAAGCCATGGTCTTGTAAAAACTTTTGGTATTCTTTAGTTAAGTTATCATGTGCGGCGGGCACAGTTTGTTTAAATTTTCTGGTGGGCACATTTTGTGAATCTGTACCCTTCTCTAAGTTGGATAAAAACATAGGAACCTCCTAAGATTATTGAATGGATAAATAATATGTTAAGGAACTAAAATAAAAAAATCTGGCTATGTTGTAGCCAGCTCTAAGAAATTTAGCAAAAAATGCTGACTACATCACCAGATTGATAATAATAATGACAAACAAAGTAACTTGTAAGCCTAAATTCATTTTCTGTTGTGACTTATTGGTAGTCATAAAAGAATAATAGCAATAATATTCAATAATACAATATCTTAATTGTGGATAAATAAAAAACCAGCCTACGTTGAGGCTGGTTACAATAAATTATTATTTAAGGAGCAACAATATTTTCTGGACCCTGTACTAAGGTTCCATTAATAATGCCACAAACATTAGCAATATAATTTTCAGATATTTGTATAGCTCTTAATAATTCAAACATTTCTGTAGGAACAAAATTATCATTATTATTAAATTTTACAAATATACCAAGTGGAGTCATCCATGGCGGAATATTACCAACGATTGTTATTTGCCAATCACTATCGCTATTGGTGTCACTGCCATAAAAAAAGTAATAATGAAGATAATATAAATTATTATCAGCGCCAGTATGAGTAGTATGATTCATTAGTATTTGTCTATATTTAGATAAATTTGAACTATAATAGGGCAAATACTCCGGAGTGTTACATCCGTCCCAAATTACATCCCACTCTGGATGTGAAGGTGTATTATTCGGGAAAGCTGAAAAAATATTTTTTAGATTTTGTGTTTTTGAAGAAACAGCTAATCTAATTACTCCGATTTTCTTAATAGTATTGTTATTATTTTGATTTTGAGTTATTTGATAACCGCAAATATTTGATTCGCAACTCTTTTTCAAGTTAATAACATAAACCCAGGCATTGAGAGTTTCATCCCACTCATGATAAACCAAAACAATTGAATGGCCGTTTAATTTCATACCTACCAATGGTAATAAAGTACTATGTTCATTGGGTGAATTTTCAGTAATTTTTATTCTTATCTGTTGCTTAGGTAAATAAGCTGGAATTTGCACGTTCGAAACTGCTACTAAGGTATCATTAACATTTACCAATTCACTTTGTCCTAGAGACCTATAGCCTTCTCCGAAAACTTCCATTTTAAATAAAGATTCATTTCCGTGGAACATTAAATATGTCCAGTTTAAGCCATTAACTTTATTTAAGCTGCCAGGTTCTAACTGGGCAAAAATGGTGGCGAAAAATTCACCGTTTTGATCCTCTGGTACAAGTACCACTTGATTAGTTCCACCGCCTTCTGGTCCTACTAAAGAATCAAAATCTGGGGAACAACCGCTAAAGAAGAAAAAAGTGATTAGTAAAAAGAAAAAAGAACCAACTAAGTGTTTCATGACACTTCTCCTATTTTATTGATAGATTATGTGATTTAGAAAAGATACTTAAAAGAAAATGTTACCCAAAACAAATTAACAGGCGGATCGATAATAAAATTTTCAATCTTATAATGTTCCGATTGATCGCCTTTTTCCCAAGAAATTTTAGTATTGACATTAAAAGGGTAAGAACAAAAATCATATTCTAAATAAATACCTGGGTAAATTGGTTTATGTAAGATTTCATACCACCTGTCTTTGAACTTATTAATCATTATCATTGGACCAAAATCCAACTTGTGTTTTTCCTCTTCAATAAAACGATAGGTTAGAATAGCATTTGCTGAATTATTAAACCCGTCTGTTGGTCGATAAGGATAAGCAAAATTAAGATGATTAGATTGATAAGATGCATCAAGTTTAAATCGATTAAGCTTAAGAAGTAAACCGATTGTGTAATCATAAGAATCAATATCAGAATTTTCATAATGAAAACCAATATGATAAATACCGTAGATTCTTAAGAAAGAAAATCCCACATCGGTGGCTATTTCAATATCAGCTGTTGTGTAATGAGATGTATATTCAAGAAAATATAGTACCCATTGACTTGATAAAGGTGAAAATTCAGTCTTAATAATAACTAAACTATCAGATCCTAAATCAGTTTTTAAACCAATTCCAAATGTAGTTTTATCCATTGGGATACTCGTTCTTTGCAACCAACCATTATGATGGTGTTTGCTAAAAAAATAAAATCCGTAACGATCACAATCAGCTAAACAAGGTTCACAAGGATCACGTGATTGCATAATAACTGGTGGTTGAACTAAAACCGGTTCAGGTTCAGTACAATCAATAAAATTGACTAGTACCTGAATATCTTCATCCCCTTTTAAGCCTGTTATGGAAAAAACATAAGGTTGATCTAGGCGTGAACCTTCTGGTATATACTTTGATTCAAAAAAAATAGAATCAATATAAATATCCAGTTGATCGGCACAATCACCAATATATTTTAACCAGACATCAATACAATTGTTCTCATGATAAACAATGTTTACTTTTTCGATTTTGCCTTTTTTAAAAGCAACATTATCTATAACTTCTATCTCCTGTTGAGCTATTATTGGCCAAGCCAAAAACAACAAAAAAAGGAGTAACCAACAAAATTGAATTACTTTCATTTATTACCTCTTTATTTAGTTTTTAAAAATACAATTCCGCTTACCTTAACACAAAAAATCGGGATTTGTCAAGAGTAAAAAAATATCCCAGGTTTAAAACCAAGGATATATTATAATTTAAATAAAGTTAGCTAAAACTATTTTAAATATTGCCTGTTTTGCGAATGTTCTTGAAAAGTTTTAGCATAATAAACCGTGCCATCAGGTGATGTTAAAAAGAAAAAATATTCATTGGTTGTGGGGTATATGGCCGCTTGTAAAGCTTTTAAACTGGGATTAGAAATCGGGGTTGGCGGTAAACCTGGATACTTATAAGAATTATAAGGGTTATCAATAGCCAATTCTGCCGCTGTTAAACTTGGATTTTTACCACCCGTAGCGTAATTTAAAGTACTATCAGCTTGTAAGAACATTCCGGCAGATATTCTACGCAAAAAAATATCTGCTACCAATTTCATATCAACTTCTGTTTTAACTTCTTTTTCCAAAAGCGAAGCCAATTTCACAACCTCATGAATACTTCTTCCCTGTTCACTGGCTGCTTGTCTCATTGACTCACTAAATTTATTATCAAAATTCTTTAACATTTTATCTATTACTTCCATTGCTGATGAATTAGTAAAAAAATGATAAGTATCAGGAAATAAATAACCTTCCAAAGTAGCGTTGGGTGATAATTCGGTTAAAAAAGAATATTTATCTTGCCATAAACTTACTCGATTTAACTCATCAAACTCTGCTCTAGAATCTATAACTCCTTTTTCTAATAAATAATTGGCAATATCGGTTGTCGTCCAACCTTCGATAAATCTAAGAATCAATTGATTGACTGCTCGAGGGGAAGTTAATATTTCAACTAAAGCCATATTGTCACTACTGGCTGGAATATTGAAAGTACCAGCAATAAAATTCTTTTCTAAATTTTTATACCAAACATAAGTTTCAAAAACAAACTTATTTTTTATTAAACCTTGCTCATATAAACTTTGACTAATTTGATGCACACCATCACCAGTTTGAACAATAAATTCTTTGTTTACATTTTTTTCCGCCGGCATTAAATTGTAAGCAAAAAAACCCAAAGCCAATAAGCCGATGGTAGAAAACAATATAATAATAAATATTAAATATTTCATGTTTATAGAAAATTCTTTTTATTTTTTTGCTGTAAAATTTCTACAATCTTTTTTACTTCTTGACTACGATTTTTATCAGCTACCAAAACGGCATCAGCAGTCAAAACCACTAAACTATTTTTTATACCAATCGTAGTGACTAATTTTTTATCGGCAGAAAAAATAATATTATTATCACTATCAATATCAATAAAATCACCATTAACTCGATTGCCAGATTGTTTAGAAAAAAGTTCACTAACTGATTGCCAACTACCTATATCACTCCAACCAAAAGCTGCCGGTATTACCAATAAATCTTGGTTAGCTTTTTCTAAAATACCATAGTCAATGGAAATTTTCGCAAATTTTTTAAATAGTTTTTCTATTTTCTGCTGCTCGGGATAAACTTTATTCATCTGCTGTAAAATGGCAAAATGTTCTGGTAAGTACTTTTCATACAACTGCCACAAATACTTTACAGAAAAAATAAAAATAGCCGGATTCCATAAATATTTATTGCTCCGATGATATATCTTTGCTTTAGCTAAAGTTGGTTTTTCAATAAAGCTATCTACTTGGTAAATTTTATCTCTATTAATCCTACTGACTACTTGGCCTAATTTTATATAACCATAACCTGTTTCTGGATATTCGGTTTTTACACCCACCAATAAAATTTTATTGGGATTTTCTTTAATAACTTTTTCTCCTTGTTTTAAAATTCTTAAATATTCTCTTTTACTTGCAATATAATGATCAGAATTGATAGTAGCTACAATACTATCAGGTGCTATTTGTTTGATATGCAACAAGGCTAAACCGATTGCCGGTGCGGTGTTGGCGGAAACAGGTTCAAAAGAATAATTTTTTATCTCTGGAACTTCTGTCTGACATTGTTTTTGATGCTCGCGGGCTGTTGCTAACCAAATATCTTTATTGGGGAAAAAACCCTGAAGTCTTTCGTAAGTATGCCTAAGTAAAGATTTTTTCTGATAAAGCTGTAAAAACTGTTTAGGATTTTTATGACGCGAAAGCGGCCATAACCTGGTACCACTACCACCAGCAAGTATTAAAGCTTTCATAAATTATTTTATTTCTGGTACCAAGGGAACAAACATAAAACCAGGGTACTCTTTATATTTAAAGTTTTTTTCTGACTCTCTCTTAATATGATATATACTTTGTTTATCTTCGCCGACAGGTATGACCAAACGACCGCCTATTTTTAACTGCGACAAAATTTCTTTAGGTACTTTTGGTGCAGCAGCAGCAGCAATAATTGCATCATAAGGTTCATACGGTGGATAACCGCCATAACCATTAACCTCTAATACTTCAATATTATCAAATTTATACTTTGCTAAATTATTTTTTGCAAAATCTACTAATTCTCTAATTCTCTCTACTGCCACCACCTGACCGTTCTTACCTACTATTTGAGCAATTAGGGCAGCTTGCCAACCTGAACCAACACCAATATCTAAAATCTTTTCACCCAATTGCGGTTGTAATAACTCCAACATAAAAGCTACGGTTGCGGGTTGAGAAATTGTTTGACCATAACCTATAAGTAATGGATAGTTGTAATGTGATTCATGCTCTAAACCTCTCATGACAAAATCACTTCTTTTGATTTGCCTAAAAGCAGCAATAATTTCTGGAGTTCGTAAATAATCATCCTGTTCAAGTTGGTCTATTAAATTTTGGTATAAATATGACATAGCTATATTTTAACAAACTTTTATATTAATTAAAAATAATTTAACTTGATTTTTTTTATTAAATATGCTATACTATAGATAGTGGTATAAAAACCACCAAAAATAAAAACAAAATTATATGTCAAACTACCTAGCGCCAAGTATTTACCCTTGGGACAAAAAAATTTCTTTGTCAGCAAAAAAATATTTATTTGTATACTTATCTGTCAATATTGCCTTGGTTTTAATTTTGCAAGCATTCTTAATGGGAATGCTTTTTTTTGCACCTGCCAGTGCACAAATATTTAATATTAATCAACCAGAAGTAAAATCATTAAATACCGAAGAGATATTAAATATTGTCAATCAAGAAAGACTACAATATAATTTAGATGTATTGATGTTAAATGAAAATTTACAATCAGCCGCTCAAGCCAAAGCTGAATACTTAATGACCGAGCAAATTTTTTCCCACTATGGAAAAAATGGTGAACCTTTTTCTACCTGGATAAAACAAAATGACTATCAATACCTACGTGTGGGCGAAAACTTAGCCATTTCTTTTGAAGACAATGAAAAAATTGTTCAAGCTTGGTTGAATTCTGAAACACATAGGAAAAATATATTAAATCCATATTATCAAGAAACTGGCATAGCCATCAGTCAAGGCCTATATAAAAACAAACCAACCTATATAGTGGTTCAAATTTTCGGTCAACCTATTAAATAAAATATGACTTATAAAATTTTAATTATTCCTCTCCTGGTCGTAGTAATAGTGCAAATAATAAAATCACTTTATGATTTAAAAAAAGGATTTTTTAATTGGAATGTATTTATTAGTTATGGCGGCATGCCATCAGGCCATACGGCTATGGTGGTATCTACTGCTACCACAATTGGACTTTATGCGGGTTTTAATTCACCTGTATTTTTAATTAGTCTGGTACTAGCTATTCTAATAATCAGAGACGCTTTGGGTTTTAGAATGCAACTATCTGAACATGGAAAAATCTTAAATAAATTAATCAAAGAACTACCCGATGAAAAAGAATTTAGCTATTCTTATTCACCAGAAAGACTTGGACACACTTATGCTCAAGTTTTAGTTGGTGGCATTTTGGGCTTAGCTCTAACCTATTTGTTTTATATAATTTTATAATAAATTAATTTTAATAAACACCAAAAAAAACCACCCCCTAATGGGGTGTTTTTTAAAAAAATTAAATTAAAGATTTACCAGTCATTTCATCGGGAATAGGTAAACCTAGTAATGTCAAAATGGTCGGTGCTACATCAGCCAAGACACCTACCGGAGTACTAGCATACAATTCATTTTTACTAGCTAGTCTGCCTTGCCCTAACCATTGGTTACCTATAATTAAAAAAGGAACGGGTGAAGAAGAGTGTTCTTTATCTATCTCGCCACTGCGTAATTTAATCAGTTCTTCAGCATTACCATGATCAGCCGTAATCAATAAAATACCGTCACGGGCTAAGACCGCTTCAACAATCTTACCTAAACAATCATCAACCGCTTCAATACCTTTGATGGTAGCTGGTAAATTACCAGTATGCGCGACCATATCGGGTGATGCATAATTTGCCAATACAAACATATAATCGCCTTTATTTACAGCTGCTAAAACTTTTTTAGTTGCTTCGTATGCTGACATCTCTGGTTTTTTATCATAGCTAGGAATCTTCGGCGATGGCACCATCACATGTTCTTCACCGGCAAATGGCTTTTCCATACCCCCGTTAAAAAAGAAAGTAACGTGAGCGTATTTTTCTGTTTCGGCTATATGAATTTGTTTTCCTCCGTTTTCTGAAATAACTTTAGCTAGTGGCATAGACACTATTTCTGGTGGAAAAGCAATTGTTACAGGCAAATCTTTTTCATATTCTGTCATGGTAACAAAAAATAAATTCTGACAAATTTTTTCTCGATTAAAACCTGTAAAATCATTTAATACCATAGCCTTAGTCATTTCTCTTGCCCGATCACTCCGAAAATTAAAATAAATAACTGCATCATTATCACTAATCACGGCTGGTTTCTGTTGAGAGTCAACTATTACAGTAGGTACTAATTCCTCATCAAAAATGCCTTGTTCATAAGATTGATTTATAGCTGCAATCGGATCATTATTTACAATTTCAGCTTTACCTAAAACCATAGTATTATAAGCTGAAGCAATCCTCTCCCAACGATTATCACGGTCCATAGCATAAAATCGACCACAGATAGAAGCGATTCTACCTAAACCAACATTTTGTAAAACTTTTTGTAAAGCTACGATATAACCTAATCCACTGTTTTTGGCAGTATCACGACCATCTAAAAAAGCATGGATATACAATTGTTTTACTTTATTCAATTTAGCCGTTTCTATCAGTGCATAAAGATGTTCATTGAAACTATGAACTCCACCGTCAGAAACTAGACCTATGATATGTAAAGAAGAATTATTTTTATTAACGTGTTCAAATGCCTCTAAAAATGCTTTATTTTTTACAAAACTACCGTCAGAAATGGCTCTAGTAATTCGGGGTAAATTTTGATATAAAATTTTTCCTGAACCTAAAGATAAGTGACCAACTTCTGAATTACCCATTTCTCCCCAAGGTAGTCCGACCGCCTCACCTGAGGCTTGAATATTAAAAGAAGGATAATTCAATAAAAAACTGTCATAATTTGGCGTTTGAGCCAAGGAAATGGCATTACCAATCGATGGCGGCGCTATCCCCCAACCATCAAGTACTAGCAATACAACTGGCACATGAATTTTCATATTTGTTCTTGGGCTAATAAGTTTTTACCAGTCATTTCTCTGGTAGTTGATATATTCATAACTGCTAAAACAGTTGGTGCCACATCGGCTAATCTTCCTTTGGGTAATTTGTGAGTAGGAAAAAGTTGTTGCTTGGTTACAATAAAAAAAGGTACGGGATTACTAGAATGTTCTGTATCAATTTCTCCAGTTTCTACATTTATTATTTCTTCAACATTACCATGATCGGCGGTAATAAATAAAACACCATCTCGAGCTAAAACTTCTTCTAAAATTAAACCTAAATTTTTATCTACACATTCTAGAGCTTTGATAGCAGCACCAAGATTGCCAGTATGACCCATCATGTCTGGATTAGCATAATTGATTGCATAAAAGTCATACATATTTTTTTTAATATTATCTATTACTATCTCGGTAATCTTATTGGCTGACATCTCTGGCGTCTGATCATAAGAATCAACATCTGGTGAGGGCACAAAAATTCTATCCTCCCCGGCTACTGGTCGGTCATGACCGCCATTAAAAAAATAAGTGATATGAGCATACTTTTCACCCTCAGCTATATAAAGTTGTTTTAAATTTCTTAAGGCATGTGTCAGAGTACCATTGATATTAGCCGACGGATAAGCGGTTAAAACATGATCAAGATCTGGACCAAAATCAGTCATGGCAACAAACACTAAATTTTTTATAATTTTTTCACGCTTAAAAGAATCTTTATTTTTATTTTCAAATTCTACTTGCACAAAAGGTTTACTTAATTGACGAGCGCGATCTGATCTAAGGTTATAAAAAATTACCGAATCATTATCTTGAATCCGACCATAAGTAGGATCACCATCGATACTAACTATGGTTGGACTGATAAATTCATCTGTCTCTCCGCTGGCGTAGGCTTCTTTAATAGCTTTTTCTGGCTTAGCTACCAATTTACCAATACCCATAGTCAATGCTTCATAAGCTTTCTTGGTTTTTAACCAATTTTTTTTACGATCCAATAAAACTCTCCCCATTATGGTTACTATACGTTCATGGGGTTGTAATTTTTCTTCCAAACTCCTTAAAAAACCAAGTCCTGCATGTTTGGGCGTATCCCGACCGTCAGTAAATAAATGTAAATATACATTGCTAGTTAAATTTTGTTGACGAATTAATTCTAATAATGCTTCTAGATGTTTAGGATTAACATGACCAGAATGTCTATCTGATAAAAGACCCATTAAATGGAGATTGCTATTATTTTTTTTGACATGAGAAATAGCAGCTATAAATGCTGAATTTTTAAAAAAAGTACCATCGGCAATACTTTGATTAATTATCGATACATCTTGACCGACTACTCTACCAGCACCAATATTCATATGTCCAGCTTCACTATTACCATCCTGATTGGGCATCAGACCAACATCTACTCCTGAAGCTGCCAATGAAGTATGATAATATTTCTCTCGTAACTTATTAAAATTCGGCGTATGAGCCATTTCCACTGGATTATCCACCTGTTCATTGGCTATACCCAACCCATCGATAACTACTAGTACATAAGGTTTTTTAATAGTTTGGTTATTTGTCATAGTTAGTAAAAATAAGGTATAAATACCATATTATATATTAACATATTTTTATAAAATTAATTACTTGGCTTGTTCTATTTTTAAAAGCCGATTGTATTTAGCTAATCTTTCTGCTCGAGCTGGGGCGCCGCTTTTTATATAATCAGCACTTACTGCTACCGCTAAATCAGCAATAAAATCGTCAGTTGTTTCACCACTACGATGCGAGATGATTATCTTATAATCATTTTTTTGAGCGGTAATAATAGTTTGCATTGTTTCAGTTACAGTACCAATTTGATTTAATTTAATTAAAATAGAATTAGCCACTTGATTGGCTATCCCTTTTTGTAACCTTTCCTGATTGGTCACAAATAAATCATCGCCAATTAATAATGTTTTGCTACTCAAATGCTTGGTCAATTTTTCCCAACCTGACCAATCATCTTCAGCTAAACCATCTTCAATAGCAATTAAAGAATATTTATCAATCCATTTTTTATAAGTTGATATTAGTTTATCAACACTAGTTATTTTATTTTCAAAATTATAATTTTTACCATCATAAAACTCAGAAGCTGCTACATCCAAAGCTAAGTTTATATCCTGACCCAATTTATATTTAGCTTTTTTAATAGCTTGGACTAATAATTGTAGAGCCACTTCATTATTAGGTAAACGAGGTGCAAAGCCACCTTCATCACCCAAGCCAGTTGACAATTTTTTTGACTGTAATATTTTTTTCAAAGTGTGATATATCTCAGCACCTGCCCGTAATCTTTCGGCAAATGTTTTTTGCCTCGGTACAATCATAAATTCTTGAATCGATAATTCATTATCAGCATGACGACCACCATTTAAAACATTCATCATTGGTAAGGGTATTTGAATTTTATATTTATAACCATAAACCTTTCTTAAAAAAGCAAATAAAGGTAAACGATAATGATAAGCACAAGCTCTAGCATAAGCCATGGAAACACCTAAAATTGCATTGGCCCCTAAACGACGTTTATCTAACGTACCGTCCAGCGAACACAAAGTATAATCTAAATCTATGATATCAGTTATCTTTTTACCTACCACCGTTCTGGCAATCTCATTTTCAATATTTTTAATTGCTTGCCTAACCCCCAAGCCTTGATAACGTTTTCCTCCATCTCTTAATTCATAAGCTTCATGTCGACCAGTAGATGCACCAGCAGGTACTAAAGCTGTGGCTTTAACACCTGAACTTAATTCTATAAAAACAGCAACCGTCGGATTACCACGGGAATCAAGTATTTCTAATCCTTTAATTTTTTTAATCGTTATCATGTTAACAATTTAATTTTTATTTAAGAGTTTTAATGATATCATCTGCATTATATAAATTTTGTCCCACACCGTCTGGACCAAAAGATCCTACCACAGCGCCCGTGCGACAACCACTTCCCCCGCCACAAGGCTTATCATTTGCATTTAAAGAATAATCAGTATCAAAAAAATAATTATTCCCCCAAGGGTCTGGCGATAAATTTCCCATATAAGGGCCAGACCAATTTAAAAATAAACCATCAGTAGATAAAATCCCCGATTCGTTAGTGGTTAGATCCCAAAGTTCATTACCATTACCTGTATTTATTTCCTCAGCAGTCTGATGACCTGGCCATTCACCTGAATCGATCATCAATTGACCCATAGCATTATAAATTGTATCAATGTCATGTTGGGCTTTGGCAATTTTTGCCTTTTCTCTAGCATTTCTAAACGCCACCACAGACAAAGTGCTTAAAATACCAATAATTGCAATCACCACTAAAACTTCGATTAAAGTAAAACCTTTTCTTAACATATTATTTTTCCGCCAATAAAGGTTTGATACCTGGTAATACTTTGCCTTCTAAAAACTCAATCATCGCGCCACCTCCAGTTGAAACATAATCAAAATTATCAAAAATACCCATGTCTTGTATTAACCAAACAGTTTCTCCGCCACCCACTACACTATAACAAGCTCTTTTTGATCTAGCTGCTATTAATTCAGCTAAAGCTCTGCTAGCATGACTGGCTTTTCTATCTTCAACAATACCCAAAGGGCCATTCCAGACAATTAATTTTGCTTTTTTAATAATTTTTGACCACTCTCTAACCGTATTTGTCCCAATATCAATTATTTTTTCATCAGTTTTTACTGAATCAACAGATTTCTGTATAGTTTCAATTTTCTTTGTTTTAACCTTATCTACTGTAACATCAATTGGTAATAATATTTTTTTTCTATATTTTTTCAATACTTTTTTAGTTATAGAAATATATTTTTTTTCAACAATTGATTGCCCTATTTTTTTACCATCAGCTAATAAAAAATTGTTAGCCAGTCCCCCACCTAACAAAACAAAATCAGAAATTTTTAAAAATTTTTCTACTAAATGTATTTTAGTACTAATTTTTGCTCCACCTAAAATCGTAATATAAGGTTTAGTTCTTTTTTTAATCAAATTGGATAAATGCATAACTTCACTAGCCATTAACCAACCAGCGTAAGCTGGTAAATATTCGGTGATGGCTACCTGTGAGGCTGACTGGCGATGACTTACAGCAAAAGCATCATTAATATAAATATCACCTAAACTGGCTAAATTTTTAGCCAACTTTTTATCATTTTCATCTTCACCTTTGAAAAAACGTAAATTTTCTAAAACAACAATTTGACCATTTTGTAATAAATCAATATTTTGTTTTATTTTTTTAAAATCTTGTTTGGCAATTAATTTTATATTCTGTCCTAACAAAACAATTAATCTCTTAACAATTGGACTTAATGATAAATCTTTAACTACTCTACCTTTAGGTCGACCGAAATGTGACAATAAAATTACAATTGCTCCTTGGGACTGTAAATATTCGATAGTTGGTAATATCCGTTGTAATTTAAAATCCTCTTTTTTATCAACCGTTTTATCTGGACCGATTTTTACATTCAAATCAACTCTCAATAATACTTTTTGTCCTCGTAATTTTTTACTTTTATTTAGTGTTTTTAATTTCATCATAATGAAATAATAGCATATTTAATGAATATTTTCTATAAGTAAACTAAAATTTATAAATATAAATTGGTAATGAATTAGTCGTTGGTCTATCGATTGTTGATAAATTTAAATTATGAAACTTAAAAACATAAGACAATAAAACGCTTGACGGCTTAACTTCTTGTTTAATTTTATCGGTTAAACGTTGTTTGATACTACGAGGGTAACCATAAACGAAAATAGTATCAAAATTTGATAAATTAACGTTAAACAAATTATGATATAAAATTGTCAGATTTTTAACTCCACTTAATTTCGCTCTCAACCAAGCAAATAAATATAAAGGTAAAGCTATTTCCACACCAACAAATTCGACCCCAGGGTTAGCTTTGGCTAAATAAACAAGTAACCCAGCACTACCACAGCCTAAATCAATAAATCTTTTCGAGTTATTTACTTCTAATAAACTATTTATTCTTTGGTAATCTTTAACCTTTGTGGGTACCCAAGGTGCCAAAGAAGAGGAACCACGGGCAAAACCATAAACAGTTATGATGATGATAATTAAAACTATTGTTTCCAACATATCTATAATCATATAGGTTTTAAAAAATAAAAAAAGGGCACTATTAGCGTGCCCTTAATTGTATTTTAAAATAAATTTTTTTTTATAAAAACTGTTCGATAATTTTCTTTTCTTTCAAGCCATTCTTCATTTTTAGCCAATTCTACCAAAAAATGCTTTTGGCAAATAGCCGTTCTGATAATATAGACAACATCTGATTCGTTAAATTTTTGTTTAAAAAATTTTTCAATATTTATTTTGTTTTTATCTCCGTGAGCGATACCCGGCATAAGCTCTTGGGTATCTGGAAAGAAAAACATAGCCCCAACTCGATCCACTCTAATTAAAAAATTTTCCACAAAATCAACAAAAAATTTTGGTAAGGTGGTAACATCATATAATCTATCCATTAGACTTCTCCTTATTTTAAATATATTTTAAATGAATTAATTTTAAATAATAGCAAATTATTTCCAAAAAGTCAACCCAAAAAAATAACCCCGCCAAAGAGGCGGGGAAATATTTTACTTACATGTCTTCATCTTCATCCATATCTTCATCCATATCTTCATCCATATCATCTTCAAATTCATCTTCTAATCCTTCTTCTATATTATCTTCATTGGTATCTTCGTTCATAAAATCATCATTTGGCATAGTAAATTATTAATTATTAAAACTAACCAAATTATTGTTCTTAATTATAGCAAAAGTTAAAAATTTTCCTAACTAAAAGATATCCACAAGGCTAAACTACTCTAACGGTAAAGTAAATTTAAAAGTTGTACCTTTATTTTCACCTTCACTCTCTGCCCAAATATTACCACCATGTCCTTCAATTATTTTTTTAGCTATATAAAGACCGAGTCCCACTCCAGTTGTATCAATTCTATTTATATCTTTACCACGCTTAAATTTTTGAAATAACTGATCAAGTTCTTCGTAACTAATACCTTTACCATTATCCTGTACTTTTACCAATATATATTTATCCATATTTTTAACTGATACTCTTACCCAACCACCAATCGTAGTGTATTTAATCGCATTATCAATTAAATTTATCAATACATCAGCCATTTTATCCATATCAAACTGAAACAAAGGCACATCATTTTCTTTAAATTCAACCTTAATATGTTTAGCTCCCGCCTCGATTGCTAAAGATTTAATAATATCATCAAGCAAACGATTGATGTCATTTAAATTTTTATTTATTTTCAAACGACCTGATTCAATGCGAGAAATATTTAAGAAAATATTTATCAAACGAATTAATCTTTCTGAATTGCGTAAAAGTATACCTACAATATCTGCTTGCTTTTTAGACATTTTACCAAAATCCCCTTCCTGTAACATTGACAGATAACCTTTAATAGCTGACAATGGCGTACGCAATTGGTGTGAAGTAATAGATAAAAATTCTGTTTTTGCTTCATCTAATTGTTTTAGACGTTCATTGGCGGTTTGTAATTCACCTGTAAGTTTTTCCAATTTTTCTCGTTGATCAACCTCTTTTCTAACACTTTTTATTAAGAAAAACCCAACAAAAAGTAATGCATTGAAAATTATTAAACGTAAAATAATCACATTTAAATTTTCTGTGAAAAATATTTCAGCAAATGAACTAAATGCTAAAAGAAAAACTAAAACTTCAGTGGCCACCACTTTAACATTCAATAAATGATGCTTTAAAATAGCATAGGCTGTAAAAACAATAAAAGGAAAAAAGAAAACAGCACCCAAAGCTGTGTAAGTTGGATTATTTAGAAAAGCAGGAAAAATAAAATTGAATATAATTATAAAAGTAAAGGTAATTACTGTTCCTGTTAGAATTAAACGCAAAGGCAAAATATCTTTACTTTTAGAATATTTTATTTTTTTAATTAATGTAAAAACTGCACTAACAATTAAACCGACGCTTAACAAACCGAATAAAATAATACCTGGACGATTAGCTACTGAAGTAGCCCCACCGGTTACTAAAACGCCGTCTATTTGCCAAAGTACAAAAGGAGTTAAAGTTAATAATGAGGTAAAGCAAACTATTGGTAATAGTATTCTTTTATAAACTTTAGAAAAGGTAAATTTAGTATTAGGGTAAACATAAAAAAATTGAAATATAAAAAAAGCTTGCCATAAAGCCAAAAAAAGTACTGAGCGAAGTAACCATAAAATAACTACCGGGTTAAATAAATTATAACTTAAATAATTTACACCACCCCAAATAACAGTAACTAATACAAATAATGCAAAAGAAATGTTTGTTATGCTACGAACATTTCTAATATAGATTATACTACCCAAAATAATAGATATGACTGTTACTAAACCAACGGTAAATAAATTTAAATTAAAAACAATTGTATCCATAATTAATCAATAAATTTTGTGTCTGGTAAACTTTTTAATGCACTCGCTCTGATAGGAGGAGCAAAACCAATTCGAAAAGACATGGCAATTAGACCAGGTTCAATATTAAACAAATTGCTTAAGATTTGATAGTTTTTTAAAATTTTTTTAGTTTGAATTTCATCGAACGCCCCACCACCACCAGCTATTATACGTAACCTAGCAAAACTCAAAGCACTGACAGGATGAAAAGCTAATCCTAAAGCATTGGCTCTAAGCCAGACTCTTTCCATAACACGTCCAGCATTAATAAAATTTTCTCTGGTATCGTCAGAGATAATAATTGCTCCAGCAGCTGCACCCGTTGAATATAATTTAGCATCTTCTTTAGCTACCATCTTAGCTAGGCCTAACTTATTAAGCCAAATAGCTCTTGACCATTTACTAGCTAAAAAAAATACAAATTTTTGCATTAAATTAAACTCCATAGTGCCAATGTAAAATCCCTTTTTTAGTTTTGCAAAAATCTTTTTTGACCAAATTATATCTTTGAATAAAAGTGCGTGTAAATCTTTGTGCTGTAAAATAATTTCTTCAATTGAACTCATGGCTTTGCCAATTGATTTCTTTTTTTCTTTATCATCAACTAAAACTAATTTTATATTATTTGATTGATCATTTTTTTTAACTTCTAAAAGCAAAGCTTCTTTTTGTTCTAGGGTTAATAAATTATTTTTATATTTACGACGATTAGTATGTCTTAGCATTAAATATGGAAATAAGGGATCAATATCAAGCTGACTTTGGTTTAAAACTATTGTGGCTACTAAATTCTCTGCCTGTTCTTGAGGAAATAGGTCAATTTGTGCTGATAACTGGAACTTGGTAGCGGCAATACTAATATTTTCTAATAAACCACCGTGACCAATATAAGATCCTCGTTGATTGATATTTAGAATCGGATTGTCAGATTTTGGTAAGTTAAAAACAAAAATTTTATTGTCTTTAACTTCAAAACGCCATGGTTGTGAATTATCTCCTGACGGTGCATTAATAGCCAATGACAAAATTTTTTCGATTTTTTCTTTCATATTTTATAAACCAATAATATTTAAAAAGGTTTTCAATTCTTTTTTTCTTTTCGCTACCTCTGCTGGCCGATGATAAGTTGGATCAAAAATCGCATCTAGATTCACTTCATATTGACCTGATTTTAAAGCATTATTATTAGCCAATTTTCTAACTAAATAAGCTATCGCTACGCCGGAAAGCATAGCCGCATCACCTAACTGTGGCCAGGAATAAATTGATTTTCCTACTTGCAACAACGAACGTTGCATCCGGGGAGCTACTTTATCTTGACCAGCAATTATAGTTGATAAACGAGGCATATCTCTCGGTGGAATTTTTTTAAATTCTTCTAAAGTAAGATTGCCTACTCGGCCATTGAATATTTTCAAATTTTTATCTTGATCGTATCTTTCAATATCAACAATAATATTATCCGCATTGTCTGTGGCCATAATAACAGGAATTTTTAACTTTTTAGCAGCTAATCTAATGCCTATTTTCATTTCTAAATTATCCATTTCTTCAATTAAAACATCGAGTTTTGGTGGACCTGCTAAAAAATCATATAAATTTTTTTCATTTAAACCACTGGGGTAGGTTAAAATTTTTCCGTAGGGATTTATTTGATAAATTTGTTGACTGGCTAATTCACATTTTGCTTTACCCAAATCTAATAGTGTATACCTAACACGATTTAAATTTGAAGGAGATAAAATATCTGGATCAGCTAATTTCATATTCTTACCACCGCCCATGACGGCAATCGAAATAGCTGCATGACTACCAACGCTAAGACCAGCCACGCCAATATTGAAATTATAAAATTTTTCTTGCTCCGCAGTAGTAATAATTTCTTTATTCCTACCAGTACGTACTGTTAAAAAATCTTTTTCTAATAAAACGTGAATATATTTATCTAACCAAGGAAAATAAAACCAATTACCTTTATGTGCTTTTTTTATAAAATCAGCCAATGGTTGTTGATAATCATTAATAAAACGAAAATGAGGATTCTGCAACAAAAATAAATCAGTTAGCTGATCTTGATAAGTATCAATCAACTTTGCTTTATTTATTTTGGTAACTGATTTTCTTAGGATTGGTTTGTTTTTATCCATTTTTGTTTTGTTCCTGGTTTAAAATATTTTATATCCTCATAAGGCCAAAAAACCACTCGCGGTACTGTTCTTTGCGGATATTCTTCTGTTGTTTTACGATAAGAAGAATTTTCTATCAACAATCTATTAACTACTAGTTTTTTAATTTTATCAGCTAAAACTTTTGTCCCTTTAATTTCTGGTTGTAATTCAATATTTAATTCTAAATATTGATCAACATTTTTATCATATTTAACTATCATGGTGAATTTGCCAGTAATACTTTTTACTAAATCTTTGTGCCATAAAGCCTTCCTGACAGTTTCTGGATAGATTTGAAAAGCGAAAAAGCTTACAGAAAAATCTTTACGTTCAAATACATAAACAAATGGTAAATTCCATAATGTACTTTGTAAATGATACTTGGTTATCAATTTATTTAAATTTATACCTTGGTTTTTAAAATTCTCGTACACTTGAGTCAAAGTAAAAATACCACCATAATCATGTAAATCATATCTAACTAAGGGGTAGCCACTATAAGCTGAACAAACAATACCATTGTTTACATTTTCAAAATAAAACATCTCCGGTACATACTGAGTTAATGTGGGCAGTTTATCTTTTTCAGCAAACAAATCATAGTATAAACTTTTTTTAGTTAAGGCTAATCGACGAATTAGAATTGACAAAGGTGTCTCATGTGACATAGTGCCTAAATCAACCGTGCCATAATGATTTAATGTAGTACGATAAATATCTTTACTGCCAGTAAATTTTAAAACATAATCTCTAAAATTTTCATTAAAACCTTCGGCTGAAAATATAAAACCCAATTTATATTTTTTCCAATTTACCCCCATTCTCCGACCTTCTTCTAAAGTATCTTTTAAAAAAGGTGCGTAGCTACCTATAATAATCTGATCAAATTCATGACCAATTTTTTTAATAGTATTGATTATTTCCAATTTATTAATACCTGGGGTTATAATACTTAAATTATATTTCCCCTTAGCTGATAAAATTTTAAGCGCTTCATAAGTAAAAAGTCCACCGATCCAGGCACCCATAGGGAAACCAACAATATATAAAGTGCTTTTTTTATCAATATTAAAATTTGTCAATAAATATATTTCCGCGGTTAGTGCATATTGCTCATCTTGTTCTTGATTTCTAGGAAAATAATATGGTTCTCCTGTAGAACCAGAAGTGGTGGATATTACCCATTGTTTTTGCTTGAAGACTCCATCCCAAGAAAGTTCTTGGGGACTGTAATTTAATAAATAATTTTTTTTATCAATAGTTGGTACATTTTTAAAATCAGAAATTGTTTTTATTTTATGTGGATTGATTCTATTCTTTTTCAACCAATCTTTATAGGCTGGCACTCGCTTAGACATTTGCTGAAATAATTCTAATGCCATTTTTTCACCACGTTTAAGCCAAACTTGTTCTGATAAGTTTTTAAAATCTTTTATTACTTTCTTTGCTGGTAATTTAAGCAAATTCATATATATCAAACTATGGAAGCCAATTTATCTTCTACTGCTTGGTCTACCAATCGATGTAAAGGTCGATTTAATTCATCTGCCTTAACTAAATATTTTTGTAATCTTTCCCCTATAGCTATTACTTTATTAGTCACGGATGTTTCATCATAAACTTCTTCATATTCACTAACTACACTTATTAAACCGCCAGCGTTAACTAAATAATCAGGCAAATAAATAACTTCTCTTTGCCATAATAAATCACCTAAATCACTAGTAACTAGTTGGTTATTAGCCGCACCAATTATCAAACGACATTGAAAATTTTTATAATTATCAAAAGTTACTACATCACTAAGGGCACAAGGACAATATATGTCTAAAGTTTGTGAATACAACTTATTAACTGGAACGATATTAACCTGGGGAAATTCATTTTTTATTTTATCTAATAACTGATTATTAATATCAGTTAAAAAAATATCGGCTTGTTTGTTTATTAAAATTTTCAATATTTCATAACCTACTTTACCCGCACCATCAATTCCAATTTTCTTATTAGCTAAATCACCCAATTTTAAAAACTCAATTGATCTTTCCATAGCTGTTACTACTCCTAAAGCGGTATAAAAACTCGGATCTATTTTAACCCCAGAAACATAAGGAGTAATTTTTTTCATAGCCAAAACGTCTTGTTGATAGACACCGACATCACTACCAGTAATGAAATCTCCTGATAATTTACTTATTTCTTCTGCGTATGCTTTAAAAAAATTTTCTCTATCTTTATGTAAATAATCATTAGCAAATAGTACTGCTTTAGCCCCTCCATAAAATAAGTCAGCAGCTAATGACTTATAAGTCATTAAATGAGATAAGCGTAAAACATCAATTAGCGCATGTTTTTGATCATCATATTCATACAAACGGGTGGCACCAAAGGATGGAAAATTCTTAAAATGTCGGTGAATAGCAATAAAACCTTTTAACCCATCATTATCAATCTCGATAATTTTGGCATGATTATCAAAGTATTTCTCCTCTGCAAAATTTGCAGTAATAACTGACATTAATTAATAGTTTAATATGTGTTTATAACTTTATTTTAGCAAAAAAGACAATATTTTTAAAGTGATTAACAATATGTGGTATAATCATTATGCTATGATTATCACTTATAAAAAATGGCAAAAAAATATACTTATTAGCCAAATTATTTTGGTTTTATTTGGCTTTATGGATAGTATTTATCTAACTTACCAAAAAATAACTAACAACGAAGTTGCCTGTTCTACTAGTGGCTGTAACACGGTTATTAATAGTGACTACGCCTACTTAATCGGTGTTCCTTTGGCTTACTTAGGAGTAATCTATTATTTAACTTTGGTAATAATAATGTTTTTTGTTTTAAAAAATAAAAAACCTTACTGGCTTAAGCTACTAACACTTATAACTATAAGTGGTTTTTTTATGTCTGGATATTTTGTTTACTTACAATTATTTGAAATTGGTTCTATTTGTATTTATTGTATGTTTTCAGCTTTAACATCAACTTTGTTATTTATCTTTACGCAAATATTATATTGGACTACAAAAAAAGCGGCTAATTAAGCCGCCTTTTTTTAAAGTATAAAGTTTGACATTTCTACTAGTCGATTAGCATAACCCCACTCATTATCATACCAGGCAATTATTTTAACTAAATCGTCATCTATAACTTTGGTTAAATTTAGATCAACTATAGATGAAGCTGGGTTACCAACAATATCACTGGAAACCAAAGGATCGGTTGAAACTTCCAAAATACCTAGGTAACGTGAGCTGTTTGCAGCTGCAGTTAAAACTTCATTTACTTTTTCTACTGTAACTTTTTTCTTAACTAAAAATGTAAAATCAGATAAAGAACCACAGGGAGTAGGTACTCGGACAGCTAGTCCATCAAAAATTCCAGCCATTTCTGGCACAGTTTGACTAACTGCACTAGCTGCTCCGGTGGTAGTAGGAATTATATTCAAAGCTGCTGCTCGGGCTCTGCGCAAATCTTTATGCGGACCATCAACTAAATTTTGATCAGCTGTATAAGAATGAATAGTGGTCATGGTAGCTTTTTTAACACCAAAATTTGCAGCCATAATTTGAGCAACTGGGGCAATACAATTGGTAGTACAAGAGGCATTTGATATAATCATCTCTTTTGACTTTTTATCTGTATTAACACCTAAAACATAAGTTGGTGTGGAGTGATCTTTGGCGGGAGCGGAAATAATTACTGCTTTGGCTCCGGCTTTGATATGTAAATTGGCAAGCTCCTGCGTACGAAAAATTCCGGTACATTCTAGCACTACATCTATATCTAAACTACGCCAAGACAATGCAGCTGGGTCTTTTTCTGAAAAAACCATTATCTTTTTTCCTTCTACATATATATTGTTTTCATCATGTTTTATCTCTTTGTGAAATTTACCATAAACAGAATCATATTTTAGTAAATGTGCTAAAGTGGCGGTATCGGTTAAATCATTAATCGCTAAAATTTCCATATCATTCCGTTCTAAAATTATTTTAAAAGCTGCCCGACCAATCCGACCAAAACCATTAATAGCTATTTTCTTTTTATTCATATTATATAAGTTAATATTAATTTGGCTGTTTGTAATTTTTTTCTTCAAAAGCTAAACAACACTTTAAACGTCCACAAATACCTGACAAACGTTCAATACCTCGTTGGGAAATTTTTTGATTATTGGCCATTTCTGAAGATATATTACCTAAATTTTGTAAATGTGTTTGACAACACAGCCTATACCCACAGGTGCCAACATCACCGCTAATTTTAGCTTCATCTCTAACACCAATTTGTTGTAACCTAATACTACCACGGTAACGTTTAGTAATTTCTTTGACTAAATCTCGAAAATCAACTCTGCCTTGTGCAATAAAAGCAAATATCAAACGTTTTTTATCAAAAGAAAAATGGGCGTCCACCAATTTCATAGGTAAATTCAATTGCCGTGCTTGATCATGACAAAATTCTAAAGCCTCACGACTTTCTTTGTATAACTGTTCTTGTAAATTAAGATCTTCACTACTCGCCTCTCTTATTATATCTAATTTATCAACTATGTCTTCCTTTACTTCATCAAGGATACTTATAACTCTAACTAGTTCATTCCCCCACTCAAAATTAACAATTAATTTATCATTTATTTTAATTGGCTTATCTGAATTCAAAGGAATAAAATATGTTTTATCCCAATTTATATATTGAATTTCTATATATCTCATATTTATTTTATAATCGTACCATAATTTTTATTTTGCCAAATTTTTAATAAATTTCCTGGCTGCCATTTACAAACTCTGATTGATAATTTTATCTCCCGAGCTAAAGCCAGAGCAGCCATATCCATAACATTCAATCTGTCTGCTAAAGCTTGATCATGTGACAATGCTTTAAATCTTTTGGCTGATTTATTTTTTTTAGGATCTGAATCATAGACTCCATTTACTTTGGTTAATTTAATTATTTGTTCAACGCCTAAACTTGCACCAAAAATTACTGCGGCGGTATCGGTTGTAACATAAGGCAATCCCGTACCGCCAAAAATAACTACCTGACCAGACATAAAATCATTTTTCGCTCTATCGGGGTCAAATGTTTTACTAGCTTGAGTAATATTTAAAGTACTATCAAGTACGGCTGGCACTTTTATTTTCTCCAAAGCTGCTTGCAATATTAAACCATTAATAAAAGCGGCACACATACCAGCATAATCAGTTTTTAATCTTGGCAAATCTTTTATACCTCCACCACGAATAATATTACCAGCACCGACAACCACAGCAATTTTTACTTTATGCTGATGAAGTTGTTTAATCTCTTTAGCTAAAATCAATGCTTTTTCAGGTGCTACTGGTTGTGTGGGGCTCGCAAAAAATTCACCAGATAATTTAATTAATATTTTATTCATTAAAATAATTTTACCTTAAAAAATAAATCCCGCCAATGGCGGGATTTATCTAAATGCTCAATCTGTAAAATTTACCAATTTTTATATTTTCACCAATCTTGGCAATCTTGGCTGTTAATAATTTTTCAATAGTCAAATCATTATCTTTTATATATATTTGTTTGATTAAACAATTCTGAGCATAAAATTTTTCTAATTTACCAACCAATATTTTTTCTAAGACATCTGCTCCTTTGCCAGTGGCAGCCATTTCCTCACGATAGATTTCCTTTTCTTTTTCTTTAATTTCCTCAGGCACGTCTTCTGGAGAAAGATATAAAGGATTCATAGCCGCTACTTGCATCGCAAGTTCCTTAGCTAAGGCTTGAAATTCTTCATTTCTAGCCACAAAATCAGTTTCACACAATAATTCAACCATAGTTGCTACTTTACCGTTACTATGTAGGTAAACTCCAATATAACCCTCTTTCACTTGACGCTCTGATTTTTTGAAAGCAATTTTTTGTCCCTTTTTTCTTAAAACTTCAAAAGCTTTAGTCATATCTCCCCCAGCCTCTTCTAAAGCTTGTTTGGCATCCATCATGCCAGCCCCGGTTTGTTCTCTTAATTGTTTTACATTTTCAGCTGATATAGTCATATAATCAGTGATTAATAATTTAATATTATTTATTTTTTAGTACCTAAAAAAGATTTTTTTTCTACTACTTTTTCTTCTATTTTAGGTTTCTTGGCATATTCTTGTTTACCAAAATTGACAGCAGCAGCAATTACCTTAGTAATCATTTCCACTGATTTAACAGCATCATCGTTAGCAGGTATTGGTAAGGTTACTTTACTTGGATCAACATTAGAATCACAAATAGCTACAATTGGTACACCTTTTTTTCTGGATTCGGTTACTGCGGTTTTTTCTTCGCGAATATCAACTACATAAACCAAACTAGGTAATTTTACCATCTGCCTGATACCACCTACTTTTTCCATTAAATTCTGGTATTGTTTTTCTAATTCTAATTGTTCTTTTTTTGTGTACTTATTCCATTCACCTTTTTCCTTTTGTTTTTCTAGTTTTTCTAGTTTTCTAATTAACTTAATAATGGTACTGAAATTGGTAAAAGTCCCACCCACCCATTTTTCAATTACATACGGACTATTAGCTGCTTGGGCAGATGTTTTTACTATTTCTCTTATCTGTCTTTTGGTGCCAATAAACAAAACTTCTCCTCCGTTTGCTGTTTCGTTAATAATAAAATTAACCGCTTTTTCCAATTGCTCGTAGGTTTTTTCTAGATCAATAATATGAACATCACTACGTTGAGCAAAAATAAAAGGCTTCATTTTTGGATGCCATCTAGACTTCTGATGACCAAAATGAACCCCGGATTTTAACATCTCCATTAGAGATGGTAGTTTTACTTTTTCCATTGTTTTTTCCTTTCTTTCCTCTTAATTGAGGAACCTCTACTTTTTTCAAACTTAGTCTATCGGCCCAAATTAGGGAGGAATAATAGACCAATCAAAAAGTATGGGTGATTTAATAATAAAAGACCTCTTTTGAGATCTTTTATATTATAACAAAAAAATATTATTTTGCAAGTACTATTAGCTATTCATTCAAAATGTGCTAAAATTAGATAAATATAAATCTACCTATGAAATTATTAGTAAATATATTAATAGCAAAAATAAAGAAACCTTGGAAATGGTTATCAGATTTATGGGGATATTTAACTATGTTTATTTTTATCTGGGATTTCTTTAAACCAAATGCAATGCGAGTAGAAACTACTGGCATAGCAATTATTTATACCGCTATATTGGTAATTTACGTTTCCAACAAAGAATATCAACGCTGGCAAAAGAATAATTTTACTTCTCAATACGCTGGCGAGATATTTATTATATTATGGACATTGCTATTATTTTTCTTTGTTGGTTTAACTGCCTTTTTCCCGACAAAGTTCATTATTCCTCCTACCTTTTATACCACTTATATAACTGTTTTGGGACTGTTTGCCATAACTTTAAATTCGAAAAAACTTAAGAAAAAATAAACTTGCAAAATTTTATAAAACATGTTAGTATAGTCCTACTTTAATCAATTGAATTTAAGTTTATTTATGAAAGCAAACATCCATCCAAAATACTACCCGCAAGCCACTATTTCCTGTGCTTGTGGTCAGACTTTTAAAGTTGGATCAACCGTAGAAAAAATTAATGTGGAAATTTGTTCTAATTGCCACCCTTTTTATACTGGTAAATCAACAATTATTGATACTGCTGGTAGAGTTGATAGATTTAAAAAACGTCAAGCTAAGGCTGAAGAAAAAGTGAAAAAAACATTAACTACCACCCAAAAAAGAGCTAAGGCTATTACTAGACGCGGTAAAAAAGAAAAATAATATAAACTCTCTAAAAATCCCTGCTTTAACAATGGCAGGGATTTTGTTATGCTTTTAATATGAAAGAAAAAATTGAACAACTTAAAAAAACCTGTCAGGAGCTAGAAAAAAAGCTTAGTGCTAGTACACATGATGCCAATGCTTTAAAAACAAATTCTCAAGCTTACAACGAAGCCAAAGAACTCTTAGGACTTTACGAAAAATTAAATCAAACCATCAATGCCATCGCTGAGGCTGAGGCTACGTTAAATGAAAATGATCAAGAGTTAAGAATATTAGCTGAAGAAGAACTAGCCCAACTTGGTCCCAAAAAAATTGAACTGGAAGAAAAAATTAACGATATCGAACATCCTGCTTCTCCTTATGATAAAAAAAATATTATTATGGAAATTAGGGCTGGCACTGGTGGTGAAGAAGCAGCACTTTTTGCCGGTGATTTATTTCGTATGTATTCTCGTTGGGCAGAAAAACAGGGTTGGAAAACTACTTTACTATCAGTCAGTCGGACTGGCATTGGCGGTTTTAAAGAAATAATATTTGCCATTTCTGGTAAAAACGTTTATAGCAATCTAAAATATGAATCCGGTGTTCATCGGGTACAACGCGTACCAACCACTGAAAAATCTGGTCGAGTGCATACCTCGGCAGCTACTGTGGCAGTAATGCCTGAAGCTGATGAAATTGATTTAAAAATTGACCCCAAAGATTTAGAAATAGTAGCTTCTACCGCCACCGGCAACGGTGGTCAATCGGTTAACACCACTTACTCGGCAATTCGCATTACTCATAAACCAACAGGTATTATGGTTAAATGCCAAGATGAGCGCAGTCAACAACAAAATAAAGCTAAAGCCATGCAGGTACTACGTTCACGTATACTGGCACTGGAAGAAGAAAAAAGACAACAAGCTGAATCAGCGATGCGGAAGTCACAAGTTGGCTCTGGTGATCGTAGTGAAAAAATAAGAACATACAACTGGCCACAAAACCGTTTAACTGATCACCGCATAAATTTGACTTTACATAACTTGGATTTAATTTTAGAAGGAGATTTAGACAATATTATTTCCAATCTAAAAAAAGCAGATAGAGCCAATAACTAATTATTATTGAATAAGTCATGAAAAACACCAGAAAAGAAATTTTATCTATTCTCGGCCTGGTGATCATCTGGCGTATTATTATCCAAATATTTACTCTCCTAGCAAAACAACGAGTCAATTTCAACACCGATTTAGCTTATGGCTTTGCTGATACAAATACTTGGATAAATACTCTACCTGACTGGCTTAAAAGTTTTGCTAACTGGGATTCTGGTTGGTACTTATCAATAGCCAAACAAGGATATTATTTTATTGATCAAACCACCAACGCAGTTTTTTTTCCTTTTTATCCCCTATTAATTAGATACTTAGGAAATATAACTAATCTTGATTATTTATTAGCTGGTTTAATTATTTCCCAATTAGCAATTTTTATTGCCCTGCTTTATTTTTATAAATTAATTAAAATTGACTATCAAGAAAATATTGCCTGGTCAAGTTTGATTTTTTTATTAATATTTCCTACAGCCATATTTTTTACCCTGGTTTACACTGAAGCACTTTTTATTTGTTTAGTGATTATGGCTTTTTATTATGCTAGACAAAAACAATGGCCACTGGTTGGTATTATTGGTTTTTTTATTACCCTAACTAAACCGTGGGGAGTAGCTCTGCTTTTACCTCTAATTATTGAGTATTACCAAACCATAAATTTTTCAATAAAAAAAACCGGCAAAGAACTTGGCTATTTACTGTTAATGCCTTTAGGGCTAATTTTATACACTCAATTTTTAAAAATAAAATTTGGTTCCTATTTAATTTTTATCAGCGGACAGAAATCGTGGCATGTTGATAATGCTTACAACTTTTGGCTGACTTTTAAAAACTATTTTAATAATATTTTTATTTTTATTTCTGACAATCCAGCTTTTCAAACAGCTATTACTTTGGATTTAATATTTTTAATTTTTGGACTTATAGCCAGCGGCTATATATTTTTCCGTATTAGAAAATCTTACGGAATATATACGCTACTAACTTGTCTAATACCAGCCTTGAGTGGAATTTTTGTTTCTATGTCACGTTATCTCTTGGTGGCTTTTCCTATTTATATTATGTTAGCTCTCTGGTCAGAAAAAAATAAGCTAATTCAATTTGCCCTTTATACATTGCTTATCACCCTGTTTAGTTTTTTTATTACCCTTTTTGTTAATAACTATTGGGTAGCGTAAAATATATATAATACGACTGACGTAACACAAAACAAATATTTTTTATGACCATCCAAAAAACTTTAAAATGGGCGAAAATTAAATTAAAAAAATTGGACTCTCCTCAGCTTGATGCTGAGGTACTTTTAAGTTTTGTTTTGGGAAAAGAAAAAACATATCTATATACTTACCCAGAAAAAAAACTACTAAATAAACAAATAAAAAAATTTAAATACCTTGTTAACAAACGATCATTTAACTATCCAATTGCTTACTTAACTCACCATAAAGAATTTTACAACCTAAATTTTTATATAAATAACCATGTTCTTATTCCCCGACCAGAAACAGAAATTATGGTCGAACAGACTATTGATTTGATAAAAAAATATAATTTAAAAACTGTTGCTGATATCGGTACTGGTAGCGGTTGTATTGCTATTAGTTTAAAAAAAAATCTACCTGATTTAGATGTATACGCCAGTGATATAGATCAAAAAGCATTATCAGTTGCTAAAACCAATGCCAAGCTTAACTTATGTAAAATAGAATTTAAAAAAGGTAATTTATTAACACCCTATAAACACCTAAAAATTGATATTTATGTAGCTAATTTACCTTACCTTAGCCATGAAATATACCAAACTGCTAAAACTATCAAACACGAACCAAAGCATGCCCTTTTTGCCAAAAACCAAGGGCTTGAGTATATTGAAAGTACCATTGAACAATTAAATAAACTTGACTTTAAACCAAAGTATTTATTATTGGAAATAGATCCTAGCCAAAGTAAGACAATTTTAAAAATACTATCTAAATTAAATTACCAAACAATAATTATTAAGGATTTAAAATCCCTTAATCGTACATTAATAATCAAAATTAAATAGCCAGATAATTGGCGGAAAGGAAAAAATTATGGAACGGGAGTTAACCGCGAAAATATTTGATGATTTTAGACAAAACTTAAAAAAATATCAAATATATGATGACGAAATTATCCACTATATCAAAGACACTTGCCTACAATGGAATAAAACCGGCCCTGGTTTTGGTATTCAGATACATACTACTGATAATAAAATTCACCAAGGTTTAGCTTGGTATATTTGTCCCTACGAAAATAAAATCAGGTACTACCTAGAAGAATCCCAACAAAATAAAATAATTATCAACCATTATGATATACCCATAGAAAAAATAACAACCATAAAATACTTAGGCAAAACAAACACTGTTAGACCGTGGATAAATCAAACAATTTTAAACAACCCTTGTTCACCGGAGGTGATATGGAAGAATTAAATAATTTATTAACTGATTTACGCCAACAATGGCTAGAAAATAAAAAATTAAATATAAACACCCTAATTGCTACCTGTGATTATATTAGATTGTTGAATCGTAAAGAGAATAAACCTCTTAAAATAATTTTACGCTTTTATAAACTAAAAAAATTACAAACAATTAGCGGTATCTGTACCTATTTAAATTTACTGGTTGGCAACAATCTTATTAACAGCTATTTGACTGGGGAAATAAAAATTTGGAAAAAAACAAAAAGATTAAGTAATGGTAGAACCATTAAACTAAAAATAAATATTCTTAAAAAAGTTAAAATTCCAATTTATAACCTAGTCGAAATACAAAGCGAAACCATTCCCAGTATATTAAAAAAATATATCTAAAAGCCTGTCAATAATAAAATTAACAGGCTTTTTAATATTTAGAAATAATTATTCAAAAAAAATTTCTCTATCTATTGGTACTATCAAAACCCAAGTTATACCAGGTAATAACTCAATCTTTTTATTTTGGAGGTAAAATTTAGTGGGTAAAAAATCTGATTCTTTCTGCCAAGTAATTTCCTGCTTATAACCAGCTTGCAATAAATAACCGGTTCCCTGTCCTACTATCGACAATGATAGTCTACCTGCATTATCTAAGACAATTTTTGGAGGAATTAATTGAATTATTATATTACTGACATTAATTGGTAAACCAGTCGATAAATCAATTTTAACTGAGTTGTTATCATAGCGATGATATATTTTATTATCTGCTGAATAAATAAATTTGGCATCATAAACTTCGCCCTCGCTAAAATCAACTAACACTTCAGTTGAAGTAACGCCTGCTATTGGTAAAGATGATGAGTAATTGTAGTTATCATAAACACCTAAACTAATCTTATCTAACTCAAAATCAGCTAAAGCTTGGCGTAAATTGGCCGAGGTAGTATATAAATTATGCGGAGCTGATCTTTGTTTATTTCTATAAAAATATAGAGGACCATAGCCTGATATTTCATTTAAATCTTCAACCGGGCTGGTGGTAATCATAGACAAAGCAGCTGGACTACCACCGGCATGCACATATAAAGCTTGGAATTCAGACGCCCAATTTACAAAATAAGGACGTGCTGATCTAATCGGACCAATCTCTACATCATTTTTATTTAAATTCATAATAGCCATTAACCTGGTAGCACCACCTTCTACCGGCGCTTCATAAATAAAATCAGCTTGAGATAAACCACTATGTGGTCTAGCTAAAGAATTATTGTCAATCATTACTGCTACTGGATAAGTTGATGACACCATGACTAAGTCAGTAGAAGTAGATACTACATCAGATTTAGATTTTATTACCTTTTCTGATGGATAAAAAAACTTAGGTTCAACTTTGGCAAAACTGCTATTAATATTTTCAAATAAAATAAAACTACCAAAAATTGACCAGACAAACAAACATAAAACCAACACAGCAATTATTTTTTCACGATGAATAAAAAAAAGATCTTTATTTTTTTTTGGCATATTAATCATTTCTCATAATAGTAAAGCCATTGGGTATTTCTTCTGTAAAATTGTTTTTGGGACAACTACCTTTACCATGATAATCTTGGATGGTTTCAAAATTTACAATTTGTAAAATATAGTATTCGCTTAAACAATCATAACTACCAAAGGGAAATTTTTGATAACGATAAAAATAATTGTTTGTATTTAGTGGGTCTCTAATCTCACCTACTAATATATTTTCATCATAAAGTGGTTGTAAAAATTTTGATACTCCGCCACCAGGTGAAATAGTCATGTCCCAACCCTGCCAATCATCATCAGACTTAGGATAATGACCATGACGATCATAATAAACGTCCAAAGCCTTGGCTATTTCATTGATATCAGCCTTACGTTTTGTATCTCTAACTTTAGCTCTAATATCATCAAAACCGATAAAAAATATTATCAACATACAAATGCCAATAATCATGGCAAAACTTTTCCTCAATTTATTTGTACCTTTTGACTGTAACATATTTCTTACTTTATATTATAACAAATCCACAAAAAATTAAATCCCGCCGGTGGCGGGATTTAATTTATAAGATATAGAGTTGATTATTTATTTTCTTTTTTTTCAGCGGCGTCAGACTTAGTACCTTCAGCTTCACCTTCAGACTTAGTACCTTCAGCTTCTGTAGTCTCAGCCTCTGTCTCTGGTTTAGCTTCAACTCTTGGCTGTTGGACTAAACAAATAGGCACATCTTTTTCAAGTAAAACTTCTATTCCTGCTGGCCAATTAATATCACCTATTGTTATTACCTTACCAAAATCATCAAGTGGCGAAATATCAATTTCAACTTTTGCTACTAAATCTTTAGGTAAACAAGTTATTGGTACCTGACTTAAACTTCTAACCAGTATACCTCCCAATTCTTTAACTGCTTTAGCTACACCGATAAATTCAAGTGGCAAGTCAGTACTAAGTTTTTCATCCATTTTTACAATATAAAAATCAACATGTATTACCTGGTCAGTTACGGCATCAAGTTGGATGTCTTTTATTAAAACATTGAAAGCTTTGGCTTCATCAATAGTTAACATAATCAAATTACTTTCCCCTGCTTGATTGAATAATTTTTCAAAATCTACCTTAGAAATAATCACATGAACATTTTTCTTATTATGCCCATAGACTTCCCCTGGTATAAGTCCCTGTTGACGTAAATCTGATAGTTTTACATCAGCTGGTCTAGTTTTAACTTTAAATTCATACATATTTTATAACTTAACAATTACGTGCTATATATTGTAACAGAAAAAAATAAGTAGTCAACCCTACTCTAACGATCATGAATATATATACTTTGTACCAAACCCAAAACCAATAAAACAGATAACAAAGAAGAACCGCCGGCAGATACTAACGGCAAAGGGACGCCAACTACAGGTAGTAAACCTATATTCATACCAATATTTATCATTAGCTGAAAAAATAAATAAACAATTACTCCTAGAGCAATAAATTTACCAAAATCAGTTCTAGCTAAACGTAAAATTCGCATTAAACGATAGAAAAAAAATAAATAAACAAGTAAAAATACTAAGCTACCAAAAAAGCCAAAATTTTCAGCAATAACTGCAAAAATAAAATCTGACTGCGCCTCTGGTAAAAAATTTAACTGCGATTGAGTACCAAAACCTAAACCTCGTCCCCACAATCCACCTGAACCAACTGCTACTTTAGCTTGCGTAATATTATACCCTTCTGCTAAAGGATTAGCCTCAGTATTAAAAAAAGTTATCATGATACGAGTTTTTTGATATGGTTCTAAAAATAGATTCCAACTTACTAACGCCCCCAAAAGTATAAGAAAAATAATCAAACCATAATGCCAACGTCTGAGTGGCATAAAAAAAATTGCTACCAATAAAATAAAAAATAAAATCATAGCTGAGCCAAGATCTGGTTGTTGAATAATTAAAAACATTAATAACCCGGTCAATAATCCAGCTATAAAAATTTTTCGTAAGATGTTATGAATATTACCAGAACTAGTTAAAAATCTAGCCAAAAAAATTATAAACAAAATTTTTACAAATTCAACTGGCTGAATACTGACCGGTCCCAAAATAAACCAAGCTTTAATATTATTTATTTCCTGGCCAAAAAAAAGCACTCCCACTAATAATAAAAAGGCAAGCAAATAAAATAACCAACCGTAATGTTGCCAGATTTTATAATTCTTTTTAATTAAAAATAAATAACCACCCACCCCAACAAAAAACGCTAATAATTGCTTAGTAAAAAAAGAATTTTTTCCTGGAGAATCATCTAAACTAAAAAGTATTACCAAACTAAAAATCACTAATACAAAAATAGCTGCTGACAGCAACCAATCTGATTTAATTAATTTTTGCCACCAGGTTTTCATGGTTAACTAACGAATTAAACTTGGCGTAGATTCAGAAAATAAACGAATATTTTTGCTATCCAAAGAATTTGCAAAAACCCGCACTTCGGTGCGCACATCAGTGCTTAAATTTCTGGGCCATAAAATTTGTACTTCACGTCTATCGCCACTAGAAATATCATTGATTGTTAAGGCGTTAACACCTATAATTCTACTACCTTGCCATAATATAACTTGTGTTTCTACTTCCCAAAAATTGTAAGCAGAATCATTGACTAATATATAACTAGTTTGAGTATTGGTTTGGTCGGTGACTGTGGTATTAGTTAAAATATTGTCAGCTCTTACTGCCGGTTTTAACCAACGATTGCGACTATCCAACTGCGATTTATCTTTAACTCTTTCCCATAACTGTCTTTTAATAAATAATTGAACATTACTTATTGAATTATTATTAACTAAATTAAAATAAATTAAAAACTTCTTATCGTTTGGTAAAATATTGGTGATCTTAGCATCTGTGATTTGACCGTCAACAATATAATAATATTCAATTTCTTTTAAAAACCATCGGGAATTTATATTTTCAACTTCAGTAATTAAATCATAACCCGTATTTCTATCACCTATAGCTAAAGTGGTACCAAGTAACAATGGACTCGGAGCACTGGTTGCTTTGATTTTTTCATAATCTGAAACATTGAGTGTCAATTCCATTAACATGGCTTGATGGGCCGGAGTATTTTTTAAATAATTAAAAAATTTCCAACCGGCATTAACATAAATGCCCACAATAAACACAATTGATAATATTATCAATCCGGCTTTTATTTTTAATCGATGCGTTACCCACCAATAACCAACTACCAATTCTTTTTCCGTTAATTTTCCGAATTCATCAGTCATAATTATATTTTACCTTAATTCTAATTATTTTTAAAGGAATCGTAAAATAATTTAATATTTTAACCTCGATGTGGTATAATAAGATAAATATTAACTAATTTTATGATGATTGAAACCACAAAAGATTTATTTTGGCTATTATTTGGCCTTTCTATTGTTTTATTTACTTTATTTGTTTGCTGGGGAATGTTTTATATGATTATGACTATCAAAGATCTAAGAGAAACTATAAAAAATCTTAAAAGAAAATTAGACTTACTAGAAGAATTTCTTACAACTGTCAAAGAAAAAATTACCGATACTTCACAATACCTAAAAACAATCATTGAAACGGTCATTAAACTGACTGGTTGGTTTGAACAGCAAAAAAGATCAGCCGACAACAAAAGAAACAAAAAATAAACTTTAAAATTAATTTAACTTTTTAATAATAAAATTGTTTGAGCGATTAACTTTGTCGTTAAACAAAATTTGTTTTATAATTAAATACTGGTTGTTGTTAAAAACAGAGTCAAGAAGAAAAATTTTAAAACTCTGTTTTTTATTAGTAATTTTCCCCAAATTTTATGAGTTTTGTCCACCTACATGTGCATACCCATTACTCTTTACTTGATGGTCTGTCAAAAATAGATAAATTAGTTGAAAAAGCTATTGACTTTCATATGCCAGCTGTGGCATTGACTGATCATGGCGTAATGTATGGGGCTATAGATTTTTACCAAAAGTGTAAAAAAGCGGGTATTAAACCGATTATAGGTGTCGAGGCATATTTAGCTCCTAACAGTCGTTTTGATAAAGTTAATCAGGAAAATAGATATTATCACCTGACTTTACTAGCTAAAGATTTAACTGGTTATCGAAATTTAACTAAATTAGTTACCAGTGGACATCTCGAAGGTTATTACTATAAACCAAGAATTGATTGGGAAATATTAAGCCAGCATGCCCAAGGTATTATTTGTTTGTCTGGTTGTTTGAAAGGTGAACTAGCCCAAACTATTATTAAAAATCCTAATCAGACTGAAGCGGTTGTAGAAAAATATTTAACTTTATTTGGTAAAGAAAATTACTATTTTGAAGTTCAACACCATCCAGGTATACCTGAGCAAGCCAAAGTCAATGAAATAATCTACAAACTGGCTAATAAATACGGAATTAAAACAGTGGCTACCAATGATGTTCATTATTTAGAGCCTGAAGATGCTGAAGCACATGATACTTTAATCTGTCTACAAACCAAAAGTAAAAAATTTGATCAAAATCGTATCTCATATTTACATGATGACTTTTCTTTTCGTTCCCCCCAAAGAATGAAACAAGATTTTAGAGATCATCCAGAAGTAATTACCAATACATTAACTATTGCCGAACAATGTAATTTGGAAATACCTATGGGAGAATATTTATTACCTAGTTATGAATTAAAGGATGGTACCACACCTGAAGATGAGTTAAAAAAATTATGTCTAAAGGGTTTAAGTCACCGTTACCCAGGCAAAGAAAATGACGAAAAAATAATTAGTAGAATGGACTATGAATTATCAATTATCAATAAAACTGGTTTTGCCTCTTATTTTCTAATTGTCCAAGACTTTGTTAATTGGGCAAAAAACAATGGGATTATCGTAGGCCCCGGTCGGGGCAGCGCAGCAGGATCTATTGTTGCTTACTTAACCAATATTACCAATATTGATCCCTTGGAGTATAATTTATTGTTTGAAAGATTTTTGAACCCAGAACGTATTTCCATGCCTGATATTGATCTTGATTTTGCTGATACTAGAAGAGATGAAGTTTTACGCTATGTAGAAAATAAATATGGTCACGATCACGTAGCGCAAATAATTACCTTTGGTACTATGGCCGCTAGAGTTGCAGTTAGAGATGTTGGTCGGGTATTAGGTTTTCCTTATACTTTTTGTGATAAACTAGCAAAAATGATTCCGATGTTTACCACTTTAGAAGAAGCCTTGATTGATGGTTCTGAATTAAAAGAATTATACAATAACGAAGAAGATGCCAGGACAATAATTGACACAGCCAAAAAATTAGAAGGTATCTCTCGCCATACTTCTACCCACGCCTGTGGAGTGGTGATTACCCCAAAACCACTAGTGGATTTTTTACCATTACAACACGCTGCCTCAGATGATAAAACTATAGTTACTCAATATTCTCTACATGCCGTCGAAGATTTAGGACTTTTAAAAATGGATTTTTTGGGTTTGAAAAACTTAACTTTAATTGAAGCAGCTATAGAAATTATTGAAAAAATACACGGAACAAAAATTGATATAGAAAAAATACCAATACGTGATGAAAAAACTTTTAACCTACTGCAAGCTGGTGATACCACGGGTGTATTCCAATTAGAGTCAAGTGGCATGCGTCGTTATCTCAAATCCCTAAAACCAACTGAACTTGAGGATATAATTGCCATGGTTTCATTATACCGACCAGGACCCATGGAGTTCATTGATGACTATATTAAAGGTAAACACGGACAAAAAAAGATTACTTATTTAGATAAACGATTAGAACCAATTTTAAGTAAAACTTACGGTATTGCTGTTTATCAGGAACAAATTATGGAAATAGCTAGAGAACTAGCCGGTTTTTCCTATGCCGAAGCCGATGTTTTAAGAAAAGCGGTTGGTAAAAAAATTAAATCATTACTTGATACGCAAGAAAAGAAGATGATAGATGGACTTATTGCCAATGGCTGCAACGAAAAAACTGCTAAAAAAATATGGGAATTTATTTTACCTTTCGCCCGTTATGGTTTTAATCGTGCTCACGCTGCTTGCTATGCTATGATTGCTTACCAAACTGCATATCTAAAAGCCAACTACCCTACTGAATTCATGGCTGCTCTACTGACTGCTAATCAAAACAACCTAGAACGAGTAGCAGCTGAAATTGAGGAATGTAAAAAAATGGGTATTGAGGTTTTACCACCTGATATTAATGAGAGTTATTCTACCTTCACAGTAGTGGCTAAAACTATAGAAACAGACGTTCCTCGTATTCGTTTTGGTCTTGCTACCATTAAAAATGTAGGAATTGGTATTGTCAAAGCTATTATAAAAGAACGTAAAACCAATGGACATTTTACTGATTTATCAAATTTTCTCTTTCGTGTCCATGATAAAGATCTCAATAAAAAATCTTTGGAATCTTTGATTAAATCTGGGACGCTTGATGTATTTGGTGAACAAGGTCAAATGTTATCTAATTTAGACTTATTGCTTCAATACAACAAATACGTTAAAAAATCTGAAAATACAAAACAAACAAATATTTTTGGCTTGACGGATAAATCTACTCCCCCACTTAAAATGGAAACAGCAGCAGCCGTGAGTGAAGCCAAAAAACTATCTTGGGAAAAAGAACTGCTAGGACTTTATATTACTTCTCACCCTTTAAAAAGTTTGGCCGTCTATTTACAACAAACCAATGTTAAAGAATGTAAAAATTTACCTAATTTTTTTAATCAAGTAGTGCAAGTAGTTGGAGTAGTAGATAAAATAAAAAAAATTATTACTCGTAAAGGTGAAACAATGGTTTTTGTTACTTTGGAAGATTACACTACTTCAACAGAAATAATAGTCTTCCCTTCATTATATAAAACCACGCGGGAACTTTGGCTTGAAGGTCAAATAGTATTAGTCAAAGGTAAAGTATCAAATAAAGACAATGAAATAAAAATATTAGCAGAAGAAGCCAGAAAATTAGACATTGATAATTTAAAAAGAAACTATACTCCTGAAAAAAATTCTAAAAAAATAACTACCCACACACAAATTGCTTTACAGATTACTCAACAACAAGGTAAAATTTTTTTGCAACTTCCAGTTAAAACTAAAGCAAAACTAATAGAAGAATTAAAAAATATTTTTCTCAATCATCCAGGTGAAAAACAAGTTATGCTGATTGTACATCAGGAAAAACAAATACGAAAAATTGCCACTAACTTCTCAATTAGTTATAATGAAATTGTCAAACAAAAAATTGAGTTAGCTTGGCAAACTTATGGTTAATAAAACCCCTAAAAAAATAAAAGAACCAAAAGCTTCTATTTCTAAAGTTAATCGACAAATTACTGTCGGTTTTGTTTTAGTTACTATTACTTTAATAATTATTATCGCATATTTTTCACTATCTAAAGCTATTATTTATATTACGCCGTCGTTATACCCTATTGAGGTTACTACTGAACTACAAATTTTACCTGAAGTTACCTCTACTTTAACTAGTTCAAACATACTGCCTGGTATCGTCACCTCAACAATTTTAAGTAGTCAAAAAGAATTCTTCCCAACTGAAAAAACAATTACCCAAGAGAAAGCCTCTGGTATTGTAACTATTATCAATAACTATTCTCGCAATCAAACTCTAGTAGCTACAACTAGATTGTTATCACCAAAGAACCTGCTTTATCGTACAACCGAAACCGTAGTAGTACCAGCGGGCGGTAGGGTAAATGTTTTGATAGTGGCCGACCAACCTGGTGATGAATATGAAACCGATTCATCCAATTTTATAATTCCTGGTTTATGGGAAGGTATACAAGATAAAATTTACGCAGTAACTGATAAAAAAATAAGCAAACAAACAATCACTTCTTTAGCTATCACTCCTCAAGATTTAGAAAAAGCCAAAGATGAACTAATAACTAACATCGACAAAAGAGCTAAACAAGAAATTATAAATCGTGATGATTATTTTACTACTACCAATATCACTTTAATTTCTACCAGCACTACTCACCCTGTGGGAGCTGAGGTTGATAGTTATGAAATGAAAATAACTGCCAAAGTAGATATTGTATCTTTCAATAAAGTTGATTTAGAAAACCTAGCAGTAAACAATTTAAAAAATTCTTTGCCTGAAAAACAATCATACCTAAATCACGATTCCGATTCATTAACTTATTCTGTTATTGATTATTCTTTAAATCCTCCCTCGGCTAATATTAAAGTTAGTATAAAAGGAACAGCCACTGCTGATATTTTAGATGATTTTACTAAAAATGATATTTTAGGTTTTTCTGAGCAAGATATCTTAGATTATTTTAAAAATAAATTTGACATTACCAATATCCAAGTAAATTTTTTCCCTAGTTGGGTAAAATCCGTACCGCCACTTGAAGATCATGTAGAAATAAAAATTATTAAATAGCTTGTTTGACATAAAATTTAATAATGCCTAATATACAATTACTAGGACATGTGGCTAGAAAACACCTAAAATAGAGAGAAAAAGCCCTAGGCTGAAAGCTTTTTCTAAGGTTAAGTCTAACGCCATACCACCTAGCTTCTGTATAAAATCAGAAAAAAATATTCGATTTCTAAATGAGTGTCTCTATATTTGGAGAAATTCGGGTGGAACCGCCCTGCGAAGCTTTAGCAAAGTTGGGTCCCGAAAGCTGCATGCTTTGGGGATTTTTTTATTAAAAAACCCTGAAGTCAATCAGGGTTTATTATTTGTCCTTTATAAAATAATTTACAACCACCAGAACGATTAATTGAAATATTTTCTATTAATTTATGTACTTCGGGATTTGGTATCTCATTACTTTGAGAAAATACTTCAATAATATCGTTATCAGTTTGCTCGTGTGGTCCAGGCATTACCCTGGCATATAAATTTGGAAAATTATCATTAATAATTTTACCTATACTCACCCAGACTATTAAACTAGTTGGTATGTCATCAGCGATGATAAAAGCACTCCCATTAGTTATACTGTGAACTGACAAAATTTCCATTTTTTCTCCTTTTCTAAATTGATAAATGAACAATTAATATTTAAATATAAATTAAAAATAGTAATATGTCAATCTTCAAAAAAACAAATCAAGCAGAACTTGATGTTCTCAGACACTCTACTGCTCATCTCTTGGCAGCGGCAGTATTGGAATTATGGCCAGGTACTAAAAATACAATTGGTCCGGCAATTGCCAATGGATTTTATTATGACTTTGAATTTAAAAACCCTATTTCCGAAAATGACTTAACAAAAATAGAAAAAAAAATGCATGAATTAGCGATTACTTGGGAAGAATTTAAACGCGAAGAAGTTAGTATCACTAAAGCCAAACAAACTTATAGTGATAATAAATATAAATTAGAATTAATTGAAGAATTCTCTAGCGAAGGTAAAACTTTAAGTTTTTATCATTCGGGTAAATTTACAGATCTTTGCCGAGGAGGTCATATTGATAAACCAAATAAAGAATTGAAACATTTTAAACTTCTATCCTTGGCAGGGGCGTATTGGCGTGGTAGTGAAACCAATACCATGCTTACTCGTATCTACGGTACTGCTTTTCCTACAAAAAAAGAATTGGATGACTATTTATCAAAATTAGAAGAAGCTAAAAAACGTGACCACAGAAAAATAGGCCAAGAACAAGAACTTTTCTTTTTTGACTCCTTGGTAGGAAAAGGATTACCACTGTGGTTACCTAAAGGAACAATTATAAAAAATGAAATTGAAAAATTAGCTCTCAATTTAGAAAATAAATATGGTTATGAGCGTATTTCTACTCCCCATCTGGCTAAAGAAGAACTTTATTTAACTTCCGGACATCTACCTTATTATAAAGATTCAATGTATCCGGCTATGAATATGGATGATGGCACTTATTATCTAAAAGCCATGAATTGTCCTCATCATCATATTGTCTATAAATCAAAACCAAGAAGTTATCGTGATTTGCCAGTTAGACTGGCTGAATATGGCACGGTCTATCGCAACGAACTTTCTGGTACCCTAGCTGGATTGTTACGTGTCAGATCATTACAAATGAATGATGCTCATATCTATTGCAGTAAAAATCAAATAAAAGATGAAGTTAAAAAAGTAATATCCTTAAATTTAGAATTATTTAAAATCTTTGGATTAAATACGTTTTGGTTTAGACTTTCAAAATGGGACCCAAATCATAAAGAAAAATATGTAGATGAACCCGCTAATTGGGAATACTGTCAAAATATACTACGTGAAGTTTTAGTAGAAAATAAATTAGAGTTTGTCGAAGCTGATGACGAGGCTGCCTTTTATGGTCCAAAAATCGATGTGCAATTTGAATCTGTTATCGGTCGTGAAGAAACTATGTCTACCATTCAATTGGATTTTGTCGCTAAAACAAAATTTAATCTTACTTATACTGACCATGACGGCAAAGATAATAACGAAATTTTTGTCATTCATCGTGCTCCCCTATCTACTCACGAAAGATTTATGGCCTTTTTGATTGAACATTATGCCGGCGTCTGGCCAGTTTGGCTCTCACCCGTACAAGTAGCAATAATTTCAGTGGGCAAAGAACATCATGATTTTTGTCAAAAACTGGCGACAGAATTTAAAAAATATGACATTAGAGTTGAAGTAAATGATGCCAATGAAACTGTAGGTAATAAAATACGAAAAGCCAGTCATGATAAAATTCCTTATGTTTTAGTGATTGGAGATAAAGAAATAAATTCAGATACACTGGCTGTCCGAGTACGTGGACAAAAAGAACTTTTAGCAATTAGTAAAAATGATTTTATTTCCCGTCTACAAAAAGAAATAAACGAAAAATTATAAAAAATATAAACTCATAAAACAAACCTCTAAATAGAGGTTTGTTTTATGATTGACAAAATAACAAAAATATGATATTATACTTTATTCTACTTTAAAAATATATTTAAAACAAAAATAAGGAGTATAGAATGGACGCCAATACTGCAACTGTTGTAAAAATACCACCCACAAACATAGCTAAAGTAGTCTTTGCAGAATACCGCCGCATGTTTGCATGTGATGATGTGGCTATTAAAGTGCCATTGACTAATAAGTACATGCGCTATGATCAAGCGCATAAAATTAGTGTTGATGGAAAAACATTTTTTATACCCGGACATTATGTCCATGGTTTTTTATTTCCAGGAACAAAATTAATAATGTATAGACATTTTTACGTTTCTCAAGAATCTTTGGGAAAAACTATCAATGCCAAAATTATTCTTTTTAAAAAAATTTATACTGACGGCCGTGTCCAATTTATATTGGATGTAAAACCACAATGTGATTCTGCTAGTCAATATGAATTAAAAATCATCACTGAAAAACCAAATAGAAACAATGACCTAGGTCATCTAATTTGTTTGGCAGGCAAAGCAATCGGCAAGGTAGCTTGCCGAGAAATTGCAAAAAATTAATATACAAAGGACAGCTAATAAGCTGTCCTTTTAATTTTATTAAATTATCATCTACACATTACTTTGTTATTCACAACTCAAAATATTTAATTCTTAATTCTTACTTCTTTATACTATATTCTTGCTTCTTACTTCTTTATTCTATATAATACAAAGCACAAATTTATGAATAAAAAACTTAAATATTACTTGTTTGTAATTGGTTGTCAAATGAATTTATCTGATGCAGAAAGACTGGAAACAATTCTCCAATCAATCGGTTATACTAAGACAACCAAAGAAGAAAACGCCGACTTTATCGGTGTGGTGGCTTGTGCTGTCAGACAAAAAGCTATGGACAGAATCTATGGCAAAATAAGAAAATGGAATTTAATGAAAGAATCGCGCCCCTTAATTACTTTACTTTCTGGCTGTGTACTTAAACACGACAAAGAAAAACTCAAATACGAATTTGATATTTTACTCGATATGAAAGACATTCAGCAGTTACCCCAAGCGCTAAAAACACGCCAAGCACAATTGGGTGATTTTATCCCTTCTACTTCATATCTACAAATAAAGCCTAGTTATGAATCAAATTTTAAGGCCTATGTACCAATTATGACTGGGTGTAATAAATTTTGTACTTATTGTGCTGTCCCCTATACCAGGGGTCCTGAGGTATCGCGCAGTGCTGAAGAAATTTTTACTGAAATAAAAACATTACTAAAAAATGGCTACCAGGAAATAACCTTACTTGGTCAAAATGTAAATTCATATGGACTTGATAATAAAGACACCCGTAGTCCCAATTACAAAAAAGCCATGTTAACATTTCCAGAACTATTAAAAGAAATTAATTCCTGGCGAGGTAATTTTTGGTTACGCTTTGTTACCTCCCACCCGTATGATATGTCTGATGAATTAATAAAAGTTATGACTGATCATAAACACCTTACTGAATACATGCATTTACCAGTCCAATCGGGTAGCGATAAGATACTAAAAAAAATGAACCGTAATTATACTGTTAAACACTATTTAAATAGATTAAAAAAAGTACGTTCCGCCCTACCGGGAATATCCTTATCTACTGATATTATTGTTGGTTTTTCCGGAGAAACAGATGAAGATTTTAGGCAAACAGCAGAGCTAATGAAAAAAGTGGGTTTTGATATGGCCTATATTTCTCAATATTCCCCTCGACCAGGGACTTCGGCCGCCAGACTTTACCCTGATGACATTACAAAAGAACTTAAAAAACAACGCGAGTATGAGCTTAATGAAATTCTTAAAATAACCGCTGCTGAATATAACCAAAAATTTTTAAATAAAACTACCACTGTGTTGGTAGATGGTATAAAAAATAAATACCTGCATGGTAAAAATCGCGAATTCAAAACCGTACAATTTGTTGGAAATAAAAAATTAATTGGTAGTTTCGTTAAAGTTAAAATAACTGAAGCTAGAGCTTGGGGTTTGAAAGGTAAATTATTATAAATTAATATGATCAATCATAAAAAAGTCATAATAATTTTAGGAGCAACGGCTTCAGGAAAAACAAAACTAGCATTAAAACTGGCAAAAAAAATTAATGGTTATATTATTTCAGCTGATTCCCGACAAATATATAAAAAAATGGATATAGGAACAGCAAAACCTAAAGGTATGATGAAGAATCTAGAATCTGGGATTGATGAGATTAAATCTGTTTACATGGTAGAAAATGTACCACATTTCTTAATGAACTATACTGAACCTGACCAAACTTTTACTTTGGCAGATTGGCTTAAAATTTCAAAAAAAATATTAAAATCCAAAATTCTAAATTCCAAATTCCAAATTCCAATAATCTGTGGGGGTACTGGACTTTATATCTCAGCACTGGTGAATAATTATCAACTACCAAAAGGTAAAATCGATTTAAATTTAAGAAATAAATTAAATAAACTATCGCTTCTAACACTACAAAAAAAATTGAAAAAATTTGATTTAGTTACATATAAAACAATCGACAAACAAAACAAAATAAAAATTATCAGGGCTTTGGAATATGTTTTAACCAATCAACGTGTCTTTAAACCAAAAACTAATAAAAAATCACCATATGAATTTTTACAAATTGGGCTAGATGTTCCAAGGGAAAAACTTTACCAAAAAATAAACCAACGAGTAGATTTTATGATAAAAAATGGTCTAATTACAGAAACTACACAACTAACAAAAAAATATTCTACTTCCCTGCCGTCAATGTCAGGAATTGGTTACAAACAGACTCTTATGTATTTAAACAACCAAATAGATAAACCCCAAACAATCGAGATGATTAAAACAGACACTAGACACTATGCCAAGCGACAACTTACTTGGTTTAGGAGAGATAAAAATATATATTGGTTAAAAAATTATCTAACTGCAGAAAAATTGGTAAAAAAATTTTTACAAAAATAAAGGAAAGCTATCTAAGCTTTCCTTTTTTAATAAAACTGTTGAATCTTTTGTTTAAAAAATTCAAAATCAGTATATTTAATATGCAAACGGCTCTCACGATGCCAATCATTTTTTTCCTCATAAGGCAACAAATCATTTAATTTAAAATGTTTTTTAAAATTATGAGGAGTAAATAAACTTACCTGATCACCATGTTTACCAATTAACCGAATTGCTATGACACACTCACTATTCCCCTGTTTGAACATTTCGGCTTTCAACAAACCGAGATTGGGTTTAATTTCTTTTTTATACTCATCGATAATATCGATATAAATTAAACCTTTAAATTTCTCAATCCGGGGAAGTAATCCTAAAGTAAGTTCTTTATTTTTAACAAACTCTGTTTGTAAAGTAATTAAATAATCAACAATCAAATCATCATTTTGATTGCCTTCGATCCAAATTTTTAACTTATCATAAAGAACTTGCCTATTTTCTTGACGGCGGGGTGGGTTAATAAAATAACTTGGACCTAAATAAATTCCTTGTAAATAAATTTGAGCTAACTTTGAGTAGTTATAACCATTGATTTGACCTTCAAACTTATTTGCATCTTTGTCTAGTTGATCATATAGTTTATGATCATAACATCCTTTAAGATAAGCTAAATAGCCATCTAAATCATCATGATAAAAAACTAAGTCAATATTTTCATTTAGCCAATATCCGCTAGCCACCATACTAGTAGCTGAAGGAGCATATTTACTCGGTAAAATACAAGTATTTTTTTCAAGTAAAGAATAAATGATTCGATAATTATCAAGATTTTTATCTTGATTTTCATGATGGTCGATATAGACTACATCTATACCAAATAAAATTAACATTTTAATAAAATTTACAATTTCATCACTAGGACCTAAGTCTACCAAAGCAACTTTTTTAAGATTATTGAGTAAGATAAATTTAATTAATTCAATTAACTCAATATATTTTAAAAAAGGTTGAATAGCAAACTCGACGATGCCATTTATCTTAGTGTGCACCAAGATGGGTTCCATAATACCTCCTAAAGTAATTTTTTAAATTTTTAATATACAAAACTATGTCAATAAACAACTGCTTACTATAAACTTTTTTTATATTTTTGTCAAGTATTTAAAAGAGGCAGTATTAACTGCCTCATTATCAATGATTTAATAAGTATTCTCCAATGCCCAAACGGGTAATCTTTTTATCTAGTTGACTAACGCAAATGGTGAACAATATTTGTTTCTTGTAAAGAAAAATAATGGTTTTTTCTCCATCGTCATCACACAATTTAATTTTAATATTTTTGGGATCAGGTAAATTTTTTACTATAAAAAAATCTATTATTTTTTCTTTGGAACAATATAGCCCGTCAGAGAAAATTTCTCCGGTAATTACAGAATCTGTCATCATTGCCAGTAACCAATCCTGGTCTTTTTCCCAAAAACCAAAATAAAAAATTTGGCCAAAATCATAATAATATGATGATTCGGTTGATAAATGTTTTTTTTGGTCTTCTTGAGCTAAGACATAATTTGAGGAAATGATATTGGAAATTAATAACCAGACAATAAAAAAATGCCCAATAGTGCGCATATAACCTCCGAAATAAGTTGTGAAATAAACTGAATTATTTTAGCTTACACCATCTACCTAAAAAGTCAACTGCTTTTTGTGTTAAACAATTAAGTAAGTAATTTAATAATTAATTCTTCTACCTCAACGGGGTCAGCTTTACCTTTTGACTTTTTCATTACTGCGCCAATTAAAAACTTAAGTACAACCATTTTTCCTTGTTTGTATTGCTCTACCTGATTATTATTTTCCGATAAAACTTCTTTTACTATATTTTCAATATCACTGCCAGAAGTTTGTTGTAAATTAAGTTCCTCCATTATATTTGAAGGATCTTCACCGGTATCATACATTTTTTCTAAAATAATTTGAGCCGCAGTAGAATTTACCCGTCGAGTAAAAATAAGACGTAAAAATTCAGCCATATTTTCGGGAGTAATTTTCAGCTCAGCTACTGTTTTTTCAGTTTTATTCATTAATTGCAATAAATTATTAAGCAACCAATTAACTACTATTTTAGCAATTTTATCTTTATATTGATCATGAATTTCAGCGGCTGAACCTTCTATTTCATCACCCGACTCCAACCAAGCTAAAAACTCAGAGTAAACTTTTTCAGCATAAGTATCAAAATTAGGAGTGTTAATTAATATATTAACTTCCGTCAATTTAAAACCATATTCACCTATTAAACGATTACGCTTTTGATTAGGTAATTCTGGAATTTGTTTTCTTATTGCTTCTATCTCACCGGGTAACAATATAATTGGTGGTAAATCTGGCTCGGGAAAATAACGATAATCACTTGCCTCTTCTTTGCTACGCTGTTCAACGGTTTGAGTTTTTTGTTCATCCCAACCTCTAGTACCCTGACTAGCGGGTACATTACCCTCTTCCCATAATTTTGTTTGTCTTTTTATTTCATACTCAAGCGCTCGTTCAACAGCACGAAAAGAATTCAAATTTTTTATTTCTGTTTTTGGATATAATTTTTTATCACCCATTGGACGTAAGGAGATATTAGCATCACACCTCATTTGCCCTTTTTCCATATCAGCATCAGATACATTAAGTAATCTCATGATTAATCTTAATTCTTGCAAAAATATTTTTGCTTGTTGAGGAGTAGTAAAGTCTGGTTTAGTAACTATTTCCGCTAATGGTGTTCCGGCGCGGTTAAAATCAATTAAAGCATAATCTGCTTGATGAAAATTTTTTGCCGCATCTTCTTCAATATGTAATCTCTCTATACCAAAAATTTTAACTCCTTCAGGGGTTAATATTTCTAAACTGCCTTCACCCGCCAATGGTTTGTCAAACTGAGAAATTTGATAACCTTTAGGTAAATCCGGATAAAAATAACTTTTACGATCAAATTTGGAATACTCGTTAATTTGTAAATTCAATGCTGCAGCTGCTTTAATGGCTAATAAAATGGCCTGCTGATTAACTACAGGTAAAACACCGGGATGACCAGTACAAATTGGACAAATATTTTTATTTGGCTCACTAATATCAAATTCATTAGCACAAGCACAAAACATCTTTGTTTTGGTCTTTAACTGTATATGAATTTCTAAACCAATTACTGGCTCTAATTTCATAGTTAATTAATAAATTCTTCTCTATTTAAATATATTATCATATGAACATTAATAAAAAAAGGGTTCAATTGAACCCTTATATTAAAATTGACTGACTAACTGCCACCGATGAGAAAAAAACTTAAGTAGCCAAGTCCTAGCTTCAATCCAGCCATTTTTTTTATGACGATAAATAAATATTGCTTTTAATTTTACTCTATATTTTTCTTCCTTATCAAGGAAATTTTGTAAAATGGCTGGACAACTTTGTCCAAGTGGCACTACTAAAGTACGTATTTTAATAGCCAAAGCTAGTGAATCAATTTCTTGATCAAGATCAAACTCTTGATCACTGACGCCTATATCAATTAATTGATTGAAATTAAAGAACATAACACCTCCTGTATTTTTGTTTTAGATAATTTTTTCTAAAATATTATAAAGTTTATGGTTTATTTCTTGTTTTGTCAATAAAGAGCCGGCTTCATAACATTCAATCGTATGAAAATTAGGAAAATCACGGGCGATTTCTAAAAAAACTTTTTCCGCCATTTGTAAATGCTCTAAATTACTTTCATGTAAATCCCTTTTGGTTCCACCAATATAATCACGGTGACCTTTTTTATCTACCAGTTCTTGAGCAACAGCCGCCGGTACATGTAATATTAATGTTGCGTCTGGTTTAGGAATACCTAAAATATTAAATTCAAAATCATATAGCCACTTAAAAAAATCTTTTCTTTCTTCCTTATCTTTTATTTTTGCTCCTTGATGCCCCATATTGGCAGAGACATAACGGTTGGCAATTATTAATTTACCGCTAGCCAACATTTGTTTAATATCTTTTTTTATTGCAAATCTATCTAAAGCATAAAAAACTGATGCTTGATAAGGACCAATTTCATCTAAACTACCAAACTGACCATTTAAATAACTTTCGACAAACCAGGCTGATGGCTGGGAGTATCTAGGAAAATCTATTTTAGCAACAGTTCTACCTTCAGTCTGAAAACGTTCAATTAATAAATCAACTTGAGTTGATTTACCTGAGCCATCACCACCATCAATAACTATTAATTTTCCTTTATTCATAATTTACCCTTTCATATTCTACAAAAGCAAAACCTTTATTTTCTTGCCTGGCAATTTCTCGCCAGTCTTGTTTTTTAATCTCTGGAAAATAAGTATCTCCTGGGGGAGTCAGAGCAACTTCTGTAATATATAGTTTATCTGCTATGGGTAACATTTGTTTATAAATACTAGCCCCTCCTATTACCCATACTTCTTCATTTTTTAAATCTGCTACTGCTTCGTCAAGTGAATTAAACACTCTCACCCCGGCTGGTGCTGAAAAATCTTTATCCAAAGTTACCACCACGTTCTGACGGTTAGGTAGTGGCTTACCTAATCTTTTATAAATTGACTTAAAAGTATTACTACCCATTAAAACCGTTTTTCCAGTAGTTAAAGTTTGAAAATGTTTTAAATCTTCTGGAATATGCCAAGGCAAATCATTACCTTGACCAATTACATTGTTTTTAGCTATAGCGGCAATAATTGTAATCATACAGCAATATCAAATTTAATACTGGGGTAGCTTTCATAACCTACAATTTCACTATCAGTATACTGCCAATCAAAAATTGATGTAAAATTATCGGTTCTAATTTGCGGTAATTTATACTTATTGGGGTCACGAGTTAACTGCTCTTTTAAATTATTAATATGATTTTTATAAATATGAGTATCTGCCAAAAATCCAGTCAATACACCTTCTTTAAAACCAGTTTCTTTAGCCAGTAAATGAAGTAAGGTGGCATAACTGGCAATATTAAAAGGCAATCCCAAAGCCACATCTACACTCCGCTGACTCCAAAATAGATTAAGCCGATTATTAATTACCGTTACTTGCCAAGCGTAATGACAATAAGGCGGAATCGCTTTATCAATATCCATCGGATTCCAAGCCACTACTACCATTTGCCGACTATCAGGTTTGGTTTTCAATGTCTCTACTACTCTTTTCAATTGATCTACGCCCTGACCTGTATAATCGGTTTGATAATCTTTATAATCAGCTCCAAAGTGTCTCCATTCCCAGCCATAAATCGTTCCTAAATCTCTTTCAGTCAACATCTTTTGTTTAGTAATTTCATCATGCGCGTAAGGTACTTTTAAAGGCGTACACCATTCATCCCAAATATGATTATTTCTGTCTTGAAGCCACTTTTTATCAGTAATCCCTTTAATAAAAAATTCTAGTTCGGAAGCGACTAAACGAAATGGAACTTTTTTGGTGGTAAGTAATGGGAAACCGTCTTTCATATCATGTTTAAATATAGTCCCAGCTATAGCTAAAGTTCCCGTACCAGTACGATCGGTTTTTTGTTCTCCTTTTTCTAATATATTTTTTACGATATCAAGATAGGCTTGCATTGATTATAGAATTACGAATTAAGAATAAAGAATTAAGAATAATTAAATTAATCAGTACTTCCAAAGCCACCACGACTAGATGACTTTATATCTTCAGTCATCTCTTCCCATTCAGCTTGGGCAATTTTTATAAACATTGCTTGACCTAATCTTTCACCTTTTTTTAAATATATTTTCTCTCCAGTGATATTATAAACCAGTAAACCAATTTCATCATCCGGACCATGATAATCTTGATCAATTACTCCAAAACCATGTGGACAAATTAAACTATATTTTTTTATTAAAGATGACCTGGGAACTACTGACAACATATAACCATTAGGTATTTCAACAATTATATTCATGGGCAAAAGATAGTAGTTTTGCGGTTCTACTATACTATCTTCTCTTAATACTAAATCAAAAGCTACCGCGCCTGAAGTTTGATATTGCGGTAGTGGCAACGTTTTATCTACTAATTTAATTTTAACGCGCATTTTATTTAATTAATTTTTTTTCTACTCCTTCTAACATTAAAATTAGTAAAGTTAAAATCGAACCAACTATTGCTAAAAAATACATCCCATACCCTACTGCCATACCGACTGCTGCTACTGTCCAAATAGAAGCGGCCGTAGAAAGACCACGCACGCTGTCTGACTGATGAATAATGGTTCCAGCACCCAAAAAACCAACGCCGGTAACTATACCGGCAGTCAAACGGGTAGGATCAATTGGACTAATTAACCCTAATTCATAAGAAATAACTGTAAATATAGTTGAACCCAAAGCTACCAACATGTGAGTGCGTAATCCAGCCGGGGTTTTTGTTTTTTCTCTTTGCCAGCCAACTAAACCAGCTAATAGAATGGCTAAAAATAATTTTAATAAAATACTATAATCCATATTATTTATTTAGTGAATTTAAAAATTCATTTATTTGACTGAAGACTTTATTTAAATCACCATCATTGATAATAGTATAATCAGCCATTACAATTGGTCCGCCTTTCTCAATATTTTCAATTTCTGCATAATCCCTAGCTTTGGCTTGTTCTGGTGTCAACATTCTAAATCTTGCATCTTTATCTTTGGTTTGATTATGTTCTCGAGCAGATAAACGCTGGTATCTTAATTTAGGTGGGGCGAAAACTGCCAAAACAAATAAACTTTTACCATATTTATCTTTTAAAACTTTATACTCTGACCAGGAATACAATCCGTCTACTACCACCGATTTACCACTAGCCAATAGATCGTCAATTTTTGGTAAATTGACAGTTGCGTAAGCACCCATACCATGCTCTTGCCTTAATCCTTCGCGTATCATTTTTTCATTTACTTCATTAATCTCTAAACCTTTAGCTTTAATTAAATCCAGGGTAATCTGGCCAAAACGTAAATAAACATAATCTTGCTGTACTAAATAATCAGCCACAATACTTTTACCCGCCCCACACATACCGACAATGGCTATAATTTTATTGAAATTTGATTGCATCGTCTTCATTTTTATAAATTGTTTGTTCTTTTTCTTTACTTGGTGTCCAGGTCCAAGTTAAATACAACCCTACCACAAAACCAAAAATTAAAATAGAAATAAAATAAGCGAAAAAAGAAGATTCCCAATGAGACATGCCTTGAGTCAAACAAATACGGGAAAAATCACAAATTATTCCAACAACTAAGCTACCTAGACTGAATAAAGTGATAATTACTTCTGATAAATAAGGTATGACCAAATTTTTGGTATCCAAATAATTTTGCAATAAAAATAAGGGCAAGAAAATTAAGCCACTCCAGATAACACCTTTAGCATAAAACTGCCAAAATTTTGGGGAAAATAACATTTATTTTATATTATCAGGATAAAATTCTTTAAAATTTTCTAAAATTTCATACAAATTTTTCATAGCCAGTTGCTGACAATCGATTTGTTTTAACTCAAAAATTTTTTTAGCCGCTTTAAAAGTATCAAGATCTGGATATTTATCAAGTAGATAAAAAACCTTCCTGATACCTTTTTGTGCAATCAACTTAGCACACTCATTGCAACTACTTAGAGTAATATAAATACGACAACCTGATAAATCAGATTTAGTGGCATTTAAAATTGCGTTAGCTTCAGCATGAACCACATAAGGATATTTTGTATCCATAAATTCCCCTTCTCTAGACCAAGAAAGTTTATTTTCATCAATACCGGCAACAAAACCATTATAGCCAGTCCCCACAATATGATTATTTTCATCCACAATTACCGCCCCAACTTTGGAGGAAGGATCTTTACTACGAAATGAGGTAAATATAGCCAATCCCATAAAATACTCGTCCCAAGTAAGATTTTGTTTATTCATAATTTTATACACAATATTTTCTTAATTCTAACTGTAAATCAACTTTGAAGCAAATTAAAAGAGAGGTGTTAACCTCTCCCAAAAATTCTTTCAAGATTTTCTAATACTTCATCCCTGTCGGTGTTAAAATCACCAGTTCTTGCCGGAAAAAATATTTCCAATTCTTCCACTTTAGGAAAATCGATATGTTCATTGTTTGACAAATCAATAAAATGTATATTTTTTTCTTTAAATTTCATCACTTTTCTTTTACTGGAATGACCATTAATTTTTTTCAAAAAACTTTTTTCTGAAAATACTTGCATTTCTTTATTGGTAAAATCTGCCTGTATAATTAAATTGGTATGATGGTACTTTTTATTACCTGGGATAATTACATGTAAATGATGAAATCTTTTACTAAAACAATGTGGTGAAAAATATGCCACAATTATCATCTTACGATGTGTGTCTGACATTACAAACCTCCTAATAATTTAATGAACTAATAATTAATTGTATATTTAATCCCGCCCTAGCGGGATCGATATCTACCATCAATTATAATTTTACTTTAATACCTGGACCCATGCTGGTAGCTAAAGTAATAGATTTGATATAACTTCCTTTAATATCTTCGGGTTTTACTCTTTTTATTTCATCCATTACAGCGGAAAAATTAGCTTTTAATTTTTCTACTCCCAATCCAACTTTACCTAAAGACAAATGAATATTGCCGTTTTTATCATTTTTAAAAGAAATCTTACCCTTATTTAATTCGTTCATGGTCTTAACTATGTCGTTAGTAACGGTTTCAGACTTTGGATTAGGCATTAAACCTTTTGGTCCTAATATTTTTGCTATTTTTGCCAATTCTTTCATCATCTCAGGAGTAGCGATAGCTAAATCAAAATTCACTTTACCACTTTTTCTTATTTCTTCTATCAAATCTACACTTCCTACAATTTCAGCACCCAATTTTTTAGCATCGGTGGCGGCTTTACCTTCGGCAAAAACTGCAATATTTTTTTTCTTACCACTACCATGAGGTGGTACAACTGTACCTCTAATTTGCTGTTCCCCTTTTTTAGGATCAATATTTAAATTTAAATGCAATTCCACAGAAGATTCAAATTTAGTAATAGCTGTTTTTATTACTAAATCAAGAGCTTCATCTATTGGATAATTTTTTCCTTTTTCTACTAGCTGCGCAGCAGCTAAATATTTTTTTCCTGATTTCATAATTTTTATGTGGTAATAACGGCTATAATGCCTCCCACTAATTAATAATTAATCTTTTATTACGATACCCATTTGACGTGCGGTACCACTAATAATACGTTTTGCCCCTTCTAAATCTTTGGCATTTAGATCAGGCATTTTTATTTTGGCTATCTCTTCAAGTTGAGCGTTATTGATAGTACCAATCTTATCTTTCAATGGTCTACCTGAACCTTTTTGAATACCTGCTGCCTTTTTTATAAGTTCAGCTGCTGGTGGAGTTTTGACAACAAAAACAAAACTGCGATCTTCATAAACTGTAATCACTACAGGTAAAATGCTACCCATTTTATCTTTAGTAGCTTCATTGTATCTGGTACAAAAATCCTGAATAGCCACACCGTGTTGCCCAAGTGCCGGCCCAACCGGTGGTGCTGGATTTGCTTGACCAGCTTGAATTTGTAATTTAATAATTGCTTTTACTGGTTTTGCCATATATAATCTCTTTTAAAGACAAATAAGAAGCTTTCCTTTGATGGAAATATTTATCTTTATTTAATTAATAATTTATATTTTCTTAATTTGTAAGAAATCTAGTTCTACAGGTGTCTCGCGACCAAAAATAGAAACTAATACCTTGACTTTGCCTCTAGCTTCATCAATTTCAGCGATTTTACCTTCATAATCTTTAAATGGACCATCAACAATTCTAACTGGTGTATCAACATTAACATCGATTTTATATTTAGGTTCTTCCACACCCATTCGTTTCTGCAATTCTTGAATCTCTTTTTCTGAAATTGGTGTAGGAACATTACCAGCACCAATAAATCCAGTTACATTTGGTGTGTTTCTCACCACATACCAAGAGTCGTCAGTCACAATCATATTAACCATTACATAGCCAGGAAATATTTTTTCTCTAACCGTTTTACGTTTTCCGTTTTTAATTTTAATTTTAGTTTCAGTTGGTATCATAATATCAAAAATTTTATCTTCCATATCCATTGATTCGGTACGCTGTCGTAAATTTCTAGATACATTTTCTTCATAACCAGAATAAGTATGCAAGACATACCAACGTTTACCTTGATTGAGTTGTTGCTTTGCCATAAAACTAAACTTAAATACTAAGAATTTTTTCTAAACCGTAATTCAAGAACAAATCAACTGCCCCTAAAAATACTGCTGTCAGTAAAGAAATAACTATTACCAGTAGCGAACTACGAACAGTTTCTTTTTTAGTCGGCCAGCTGACTTTTTTCAATTCAGCTTTAGAATCTATAAAATATTGTATTAATTTATTGGCCATATATAGGCTAATATTAAATAAAAAAATAAGCTTTTTTAAAAGCCCTTGAGTTAGGGGCTTTTTAAAACTAACTACATTATAGCAGTCTAAATAATATTTGCAAGACCTTCATTACCCATATTTTAATTCTTTATTCCCAATGCAATTATACATCGAGATTCTTGACTGATTTGGCGTGAGTGGAAATAAATTTTTTACGTGGCGCTACATCTGAACCCATAAGTATGGCAAAAGTTTCGTCAGCTCGAGCGGCATCTTCAATCGTTACTTGCAATAATAAACGACTGACTGGATCCATAGTTGTTTCCCATAACTGTTGTGGATTCATTTCACCTAAACCTTTATATCTTTGAATTGATACCCCGGTTGATTTAGTTTTATTATCTTTTTTCGTTTCTTCAGTTTCATCATCAAGCGACATATCTACTTCATCAGCTTGTTTAATGTTTAAATTCTTTTTTAAAATTTCATTTTTTTGCTCATCAGTATAAGCATAATAAACTTCTTTACCTCTTTGAATCTTATAAAGCGGTGGTTGAGCAATATAAACATGTCCGTGATTTATCAGTTCAATAAAATAACGATAAAACATTGTTAATAATAATGTTCTGATATGAGCACCGTCAACATCAGCATCAGTCATGATAATAATTTTATCATAACGTAATTCTTCTAAATTAAATTTTTCACCAATATTTGTTCCTAAAGCTATTACCAGCGACTTAATTTCATTGTTAGCCAACATTTTATCAATCCGTGCTTTTTCCACATTCAAAATTTTACCCCGCAAGGGTAAAATAGCTTGAAATCTGCGGTCCCTACCTTGCTTAGCACTTCCTCCAGCGCTATCACCCTCTACAATATAAATCTCAGTATCTTTTGGGTCGCGACTAGAACAGTCAGCTAACTTACCAGGTAGAGTCAAACCATCAAAAGCACCTTTGCGTAAAACTGAATCTCTGGCAATACGAGCTGCGGTTCTAGCTTTTTGAGCTAGTAAGCATTTACTAATCATGCCTTCCGCATCACGTGGATTTTCTTCTAAAAAAGTTTGTAATGATTCAGCCAAGACTGCTTCTACAATTGGTCTTACTTCAGCGTTTCCCAGCTTAGCTTTGGTTTGACCTTCAAATTGTGGTTCTTTCAATTTAACTGATACCACAGCCGTAATTCCTTCTTTAGTATCATCACTAGTTAAGTTATCATCCTTTTCCTTTAAAAAACCCTTGTCTCTGGCATATTTATTCAAAGTTCTAGTCAGAGCAGTTCTGAAACCTTGCAGGTGCATACCACCTTCCACGGTATAAATATTGTTAGCAAAACTAATAACTGTTTCATTGTACTCATCAACATATTGCAGGGCGATTTCAGTTTGAACACCTTCCTTTTCTTTATCAATATAAAACACACGATCATGCTTTGGAGTTTTATTACGATTTAAGTGTCTAACATAAGACGCTATACCTCCTTCAAAATAAAAAGTATAAATACTGTGACTATTTTTTATTCGTTTATCTTCTACTAAAATTAACAATTTCTTTGTTAAATATGCTTGCTGACGCAGATGATCTAAAATATATTTAAGATCAAAATTCAACACTGTAAATATCTGATCATCAGGTAAAAAAGTAATGGTAGTACCTGTTTCTTTACTACTGCCAACTGGTTTAACATTGGCTTTAGCTTTACCCCTTTCGTATTCCTGAACCCATATTTTTCCATCACGTCTTACTTCGGCTTTAACATAACTTGATAAGGCATTAACCACCGAAACACCCACACCATGCAAACCACCAGAAACTTTGTAACCGCCTTCGCCAAATTTACCCCCGGCGTGGAGTTTAGTTAAGACAGTTTCCAAAGCAGAAAGTTTTGTGGTTTTATGTTTTTCCACGGGAATGCCGCGGCCATTATCTTCAACTGAAACACTACCGTCAGCATTCAAGGTAATTACTACTTTATCACAAAAACCAGCCATAGCTTCATCAACCGCATTATCGACAACTTCCCAAATCATATGATGTAAACCTTCTTTGGCAGTATTACCAATGTACATACCGGGACGCTTACGTACTGGCTCTAAACCTTCTAGGACGGTAATTTGCTCAGCTCCGTATCCAGTAGATTTAGAAATTGTTTTTTTTGCCTTAGTTATTTTTTCTTTTGCCATAATTTAATAAAAATTTAACTTCTTAAAACTCCTTGTAATTGCTGTTTTAATTTTATCAAAATTTTTTCTACTTCTTTTTCGACTTCACTCATTTGTAATGTTTTGTTAGTATCTAAAAAATTTAGAGTGAAAGCAATTGATTTTTTATCAAGACCAATTTTTTCACCAACATAAATATCAAATAGACTTACTTCTTTGACCAGACTACTTGTTGCTAAAATATTTTTCTTCACTTCACTCCATTTGACACTTAAGGGAAAAACAACTGCTAAATCATATATTACTGCTGGATACTTTGGTAAGGATGAATAGTTATTATTGGTATTTAAATTTTTTATTAAAGATTCAAAATCTATTTCCCAAGCACCCACCGCTTGACCAATATCGAAATATTTCAATTTTTCGTCAGCAACGCGAAAAATTTTACCAATAATATTATTATTTAATTTTAAATATAAAATTTCATTACTGGCTAAAACATCACTCCCGCCAGCAACTAACTCCCAATCAGACAACTTTAAAAAGTTGCAAATTGTTTCAACTACTCCCTTGGCTTTAAAAAATACTTGATCTTTTTTACCGGTAAAAACCCCACCTAAATAATATGGTTGCCAAATAAGTTCACCAATTTGATTATCCCCCCTTCTAAAATCACTCAATTTATCAGTAGCAAATATACGTCCCAATTCATATAATCCAAAATCTTTTTGCCAACGTTCATTAGCAGCAACATTGGCTAATAAACCTGGTAATAATGACGGTCGAAGATGAGTGTATTCGCTAGAGATACTATTTTTTATACTAACCATAGTCGTTAAATCATAACCCAATGCTTTTATTTTTTCATTGGTAAAGGAATAATTTATTACCTCATACAATCCAACCCCATAAGAAAGTAATTTTTTTATATTTTTTTCAGTTTGTTTTAAAATAGACTGTTGAGAAGAGCTTAACTTAACAACCGGCAAATCAGGTTTAAATTTGTCATAACCATAAATACGCGCCACTTCTTCAATAATATCTTCCGGGATAGTAATATCTGCTAAACAACGATAGGCTGGTGGTATTACAGTAAATTTTTTTGACTTAAATTTTACTATAAAACCTAACCGTTCTAAAATATTAACAATATCTTCAGGAGCTAAATTCAAACCTAAACGATTTTGTATAAAATTCAACTCAAATTTTATTTCCAACCGTTTTGACTTTTGCTTATAAATATCTGTAATCTCTCCCATACTGGCTTTAGGTTGAATTTTCTTTAATAAAAATAATATTCTTTGCATAGCCAGCTCAGCTCGTTCTGGTTCTATACCTTTCTCAAAACGAACCGCGCTATCTGTTCGTAAATTATATTTTCTTTCAGCTTTTCTAATAGTTACGGGATTGAAACAAGCTGATTCAAAGACCACTGTAGTGGTTGCTTGATTTATACTTGAATTTTGCCCACCCATCACCCCGGCCAAAGCAACGGGTTTTTTAGCATCAGCAATTATCAAAGTGTCTTCATCCAATTTCAATTCAACATCATCTAAAGTAACAATCTTTTCACCCCCTACTGCTTTTCTCACAACAATCTGTTGTCCTGACAAATTTTTTAAATCAAAAGCGTGTAAAGGTTGCCCGGTTTCGAACATCACATAATTTGTTAAATCAACAATATTGTTGATAGATTTTTGGCCAACCGCTTGTAATCTTTTTTTTAACCAGGTAGGAGAAGGCCCGACTTCAATATTTTCAACTATTACACCTAAATACCTACTACAATCATTACTTGCTTTTATTTTAATTTTTATTTTCTGGTCAGATTTCTTTTCCAGTTTTCCTAACTCAATTTCTTTATATGGTCGTTGATAAATAGCTGCCAATTCCCTAGCTATTCCTATGTGTCCCCATAAATCTGGACGATTAGTTAAAGATTTATTATCAATATCTATTACCACATCATTAAATCCAAAAACATCCTGTAAGGCTGTGCCTGGTTTTGCTTCAGTTGCAGATAAATTAAGTATTTCTTTGGCTGCCGCCGGAAATAAATTACCTAAACCAATTTCATCACTAGCACAAATCATACCAAAACTTTTCTCGCCTCGAATAGTGGCGTCTGACAATATAACCGGTTCACCTTGACCATGCCATCTAACTTTTGCACCAGGCAAAGCCACGGCCACTAACATACCAACAAATAAATTCGTCCCCCCGCAAATAATTTGCACTACTTCCCCTGAACCAATGTCGGTCAGAGCAATTTTTAAACTGTCAGCATTGGGATGATCTTTCAATTCCACCACTCTGCCAACTACCATTTGGGCAAAAGATTCGCCTTGAGATCTAATACCTTCAACTTCAACCGTCGACATAGTCAAAGCCTGACCAATTTCACTTGGCGATAAATTTTCTGGCAAATCAACAAATTCTTTTAACCAATTTAAAGAAACTAACATAAACTAAAACTGTTTTAAAAATCTTAAATCATTACTTGATAATAACCTAATATCTTCAATTCCATAACGCATCATCACCAATCGAGTTAATCCTAATCCGAAAGCAAAACCACTCCATAAAGCCGGGTCAAGCCCGCCGGCTCGCAAAACATGAGGATGAACTAAACCACAAGGTAATAATTCTAACCAACCACTATGTTTACAAACACTGCAACCACTGCCACCACAAATCAAACATTTTATATCTAATTCAAATCCAGGTTCCACAAAAGGAAAAAATCCCGGACGTAGTCTAACCGTTACTTCTCGCTTAAAAATACCTTGCAATAATTCCTTCATCACTGCTATCAAATTGGTAATACTAATATTTTTATCAATCATCAGTCCTTCTAGCTGATAAAAAGTATGATCATGAGAAGCATCAGTAGCTTCATTGCGAAAAACCTTACCAGGCGCTATACAACGTAAAGGTGCACCATATTTTTCCATTGCTCGCACTTGCACCGGAGAGGTATGAGTACGTAAAATATTTCCTTCAGTGGTAAAAAATGTATCCTGCATGTCTCTGGCTGGGTGATGCTTTGGAATATTTAAAGCATCAAAATTATAATATTCTGACTCTAGCTCTGGTCCATCCTCAACTATAAAACCCATACCAATAAAAATTTCTATTAACTCATCTTGAATTTGGGTAATGGGATGTAAATATCCTATTTCCGATTTTGTCCCTGGTAAAGTAAGATCAACAAATTTATTTTCTTCATTAGTTCCGAGAATACCCTTTTGTTTTTTAAAAAAATCATCTAATTCATCTTTAACTGAATTGGCCAATTTACCCAATTCTTTTTTTTCTTCCAGTGCCACCGACTTTAAACTATCCATCAATTTGTTTAACTCTCCTCTGCGACCTAAATATTTCTTTTCCAAAGCCAACCAATCTTCTTTACTCATATTGGCAGAAATATCAGCTTTTACTTGTTGGAATAAATTTTTAAAATCATCTTTAAGCATACTAATTTACTTTTGTCCGTTTAGTTGATAAAAAGAAAAATTCAAAAACAGCTAGCGTCAATACCAATAACAATGAGTTATACCAGGTTAACATATTCATTTTTTGTAACCATAAACTAACTACTACCAACAAACCAAACCAAAAAGCTTGACGAAAAGTCACTGCTACTTGGCGAAATATTAATTCACCTTGTAAAAATTTTCTCCGTAAAATAAATCCAATAATAGCAAAACTGCCAACAATAGCTAAAAACAGACTACTATAAAAGAAAAATACAGCAATAATTCCTCCAGCAAAAGGATTCATGTAAAAGACCACCATAAAAAAAGCGAGCCAACAAACTAAGCTAGCCATACTCATTAAAAGTAAATATTTTCGTAAAGTCATAAATAAAAAAATAACAAAAACAGGTTTCACCCTGTCTAATATTGTACCACTTTTTTACCAATTTTTCAAACTGATTTTTGGGGATAAATAATTATTTTTTTTATTTAATATTAGCAAAAATTTTTATGATATAATAATTATATCTTTTATCTTACCCACCCCAAATTTTCTACTCATTTCAGCTATTAATAATTGCTTTTTAAATTTAATCTCTTGAGCCACGGTAGGATGTAAAACAGCTACTGCTAATATATTATTTCTAAAATAAACTGCTTTCATGTATTCTGCCATTTCCTTATCCCAGACCTTAAGTATTATTTTATCAAATTCCTCCAAAATTAAAGTGGCCTCAACTTTACCAGCTAACCCCTTGGTTCTAATATGTTTTGGTAATAAATCTTTAAAGGAAGAAAATGTAGACATGTGATTATTATAATTATTATATTTTAATCTGATTATTATTTTTTGACAAACAAATAATTTAAACTAGATTTCCACACCCTCAAACCAAAAAAACCATTGCTATTTTATTAAAAAAACATTATAATTGTACAGATTTATCCATATTTATTGGATAGGTCTTTATTTTAAAATTAATTAAAAATAAATTATGAATAGTTTAAATAATGCCTGGCAAATGTTGCTGGTCAAGATGCTCAAAAATCGTTTATTTTGGCGTTTAACTCCAATTATTGCTCTGGCTATTACTTCGGTTGCTCAAGCGGCTACTGAAGAAGGCGGTGCTGGCCATAGTGCTGCTTTTACTTTCCTCTGGATAGCTGTTTTACTGATAGCGGCTAAAATATCCAATTTAGTAGAAAAATTTGGTCAGCCATCGGTCTTAGGCGAACTGGTAATTGGTGTTATTCTGGGAAACCTAGCTCTAATCGGTATTCATTGGTTTGAACCAATAAAAGCTGACCCGATAATTACTTTTTTATCTGAATTAGGTGTAGTAATTTTACTTTTTCAAATTGGTCTAGAATCAAATATTGCCAAGATGAAACAAGTAGGATTAAGAGCTTTCTTAGTGGCTACAGTTGGAGTGGTTGTGCCTTTTGTTTTAGGAACCTATGTAGTTGGTCCTTGGATACTACCAGGTCTAACCAGTAACGCTTACTTATTTTTAGGTGCCACACTAACAGCTACCTCAGTTGGTATTACTGCTAGAGTCTTTAAAGACCTAAATAAACTTCAAATTCCTGAAGCACAAATTGTTCTGGGGGCAGCGGTTATTGATGATGTATTGGGTTTAATAATACTGGCTGTCGTTTCAGCAATTGTTACTGTTGGTTCAGTCGGGTTTGGAGTTATTACTTGGATAACAGCTAAAGCAATTTTATTTTTAGCTTTATCAATTATTATTGGCCAAATCTTTGCACCTTACCTTGGTAAATTTTTTGCCAAAATTCAAACTGGCGTGGGCATGAAGTTAACTCTAGCTATTTCCTTTGGTTTGTTTTTAGCCTTTTTAGCACAAATGATAGGTCTGGCTCCAATTGTCGGTGCTTTTGCCGCAGGTTTGGTACTTGATCCTGTTCATTTTAAATATTTCAAAGATCCTCAAGTTGTCGAGGATGTTAAAGAAGTAATCAATGAATACCCTGATCAAAACTTAAAAGAAAAAATGAATAAAGCACTGGAACATCATTCTCACAGACATATTGAAGATCTAATCGAACCAATCGGTTTCTTTTTAGTACCTTTGTTTTTTGTTCATACCGGAATTAATGTCAACTTACAAACAATGTTTAACTTACCTGTTCTAATGGTAGCACTGGGTATTACTCTAGTAGCTTTTGTCGGTAAAATTGTTTCTGGCTTGGCAGCAGGTAAGGTCAATAAATGGTTGGTTGGTTTTGGTATGGTCCCCAGAGGTGAAGTTGGTTTAATTTTTGCCGTGATTGGTCGTTCCTTGGGTGTAGTTTCTGAAGAAGTTTTTTCCGTGATTGTTATTATGGTTATACTCACTACCCTGGCTACCCCACCGATACTCAATTCCTTGCTTAAAAAAATTGATAAACCGTCAACTCCACCAGAGCCAATGAAAAATTCTGAATCAGTAGTCTAAATAAAAAATCCTGCTTCTAGCGGGATTTTTTAATATCTGATTTTTTTATTATTTAATAATTTTTTCCAGATGCTAGATTCTAAATTCAAAATTTTATATTCCCTACTTACTTCGCCTGTGAATATTCACAAATTTTATTGAAATCACAAAACTTACACAGGTGTGGGCTGGGCGTTGGAGTAAACTCGCTTTGTTTTATTTTCTCAATCGTGGCAATAATTTTTTCTTTTATCTCTTCTAAATCTTCTGTCCTACCTAAAAAAGACAATTTTTTTCCGTCTTCCACATAATAATATGTCAGTTTACCAACCTTTTCTTTCAGATGCTGGGCAGCAGCAAGTTGATAAATAAGCAATTGCCGTTTATTGTCTGGTTCCAATTTTTCTTTACTCTGGCCTGTTTTATAATCAATTATTTCCACACTACCATCGGGCAATCTATCTACCCTATCAATTGCGCCGGAGAGCACAAACTCACCTACTTGTAATTTAAAACGATTTTCCAATCGTTCGGGTATAGTTTTTTCTTTTTCCCATTGGGAATAAAATAATTTTAAAGCTTCCCTGCCTTTTTTCTTAAACTCTGCTTGTTGGGATTTACTATCATACCAATCATCTATCCATACTTCATCATAAATTTTAATTAACTCTGCTTCAGTGGGTAATTTTTTTTCTTGCTTGTGCTGCTCACCAAACAAAGCAACTTGTTCTACAGCCACACTGGCTTTTACCTGTTCAAAAAATTTTTGCAATGTCTGATGGACAGAACTACCAAAACTAAAGGTATATTTTCCTTTTATTGGAATACGCAAAATATAGGCGTATTTATATTGCAATGGACAAGTTTGAAAAGAACTTATCTGGCTATAAGAAAAAGATTTTGGTAATTGATAATCTGCGTGAGTTTGTATCGTACTGATTTTATTTTTTTTCTCAATAAGTGTATTGATTTTTTTATTCGCAGCTGGCTGCTTCACCTCTTTTACTAATCCCAATTCATATAAAAATTGACTGGGTTTTTTTGCTCGCATTCCCCCATAATCCTTAGCACCAGATAAAAATAATCCTTGTTTCGCTCTCGTCATAGCTACATATAAAAGCCGTCGTTCTTCCTGTAAATGCGCATCACCTTCTGGTAAAATATCTTTCACTAATTTGTCAGGTAGTTCAATAGCTTCTTTTCGCTCAATCGTCGGAAAACGTTTATCAACTAAATTTGGTAAAAATACATAACTAAACTCCAAACCCTTGGCAGCGTGGATAGTCATTATATTTACTGCTTCTGGCCCTAATTCCATATCCCAGGCCAGTGTCCCTTGTTCACCTGCTTCTAACTCTAATTCTAACTCGTCTAAAAAATCAGTAACCTTATTGTCCACAAAGGACTTTTCAAAATTTTTTGCTTTTTTCAAAAACTGTTGTAAATAACTAAAAATTACCTGCGCTTTTTCTGGTTCTAATTTGGAAATATAATTTGTATAGCCACTTACTTCCAAAAAATCTAAAATAATTTTTGTCACCGGCTTTTCTTTTGCAAGCACAGTGTGTTTATCAATCCAACCGACTAATTTTTGTATTTCTTTTACCGTATTTGGAAATACTTGGGGAATAGCACTTATATTGCGCAAAGTTTCAAACAATGACCAAGACTTGCGACCTGACCAATAATTTAAATTGATTATTTGTTGTATGGGAATGTGCAGTGTGGGCAAATTCAATATACGATACAATGAAGGCGATTCACGATAATCATCAAGTAAACGCAAATAATTTATAATATCTAAAACTACTGGTTTAAAATATAAACCCCGGGAAGCAAAAAATTGATAAGGTATGTTACGCGACTCAAGCTCTTGGACAAATTCACTGGCACTGTCATTGGCTCTCACCAAAATAGCAAATTCATTCCACGATAATTCTGGATTTTTTTCCTTAATCATTAAAATCTTATCAACCACTCTGCTTACTTCCTGATCTAAAGAGTCAAAATAATCATAAATTACTTCACCAGTTAGTTTGATTGCCGAGCTAAGTTTTTTTGAAAGTTTATTTGTTGTGCTTTTCAATTTCACTTCCAACCGATCGGGATTGTTGAGTTGGATAAACTGATATGACATGTCCAATATATTTTGACCACTACGATAATTGGTTTGTAAAAATATTTCTCTGGCTTGGGGGTAATCTTTTTTAAAATTCAAAATATTTGATACTGATGCCCCCCGAAATTTATAAATTGATTGGTCATCATCCCCGACAACGGTAATGTTATTTTTTGGACTAGCTAACAATTTTATCAATTCATACTGAGCCCAATTGGTATCTTGAAACTCATCTACCAAAATATATTGAAATTGCTTTTGATACAACTTTAATATCTGCGGTCTAGTTTTAAAAAGTTTTAAAGTATAATTTATTAAATCACCAAAATCCAAAGAATTATTGGCAAGTAATATTTGCTGATAAGTATAATAAGCATTTGACACTTCATTTAATCTATCTATTTCTTGTTTACCAATCTCGTTGTTTTTACCCTTAATTCTTAACTCTTTATTCTTTATTCTTGACCTCCCCTTACTTCCCTCCATATTATCAAGATTTATTTTCAATTCCTCAGCATATTTCAAATAATCTTCTGGATAAATTTCTTCGTCTTTACAACGAGAAAAATGTTGCAGTAGAGCATGAATAAATTTTGTAGGGTTACCCAGTGGTCTATAATAATCAAGATTAAATTTTTCCAAATTCTTTTTTACAAGTAACCAACCTTGTGTTTGATCAAGTAATTTAAAATTTTGGGGAAGCCCCACATCTAAAGCGTGCGATTTTAAAATCCGTTCACAAAACGCATGAAATGTAGATACCCACAAATCAACATATCCATAGGGCAGTGCTTTATCAACTCTTTCTTCCATTTCTCCAGCAGCTTTTTCTGTAAAAGTTAATGCCAATATTTGATTGGTATTTAATTTTTTTTCCTGAATCAACCAGTTTATCCGCTGAGTAATAACCGTAGTTTTACCAGTACCAGCTCCAGCCACAATTAACAGAGGTCCTTCACCATGAGTAACAGCTTGTTTTTGTGACTTATTTAAACTGTCTAGATTTATTTCCATAATACTATTTTAACATTCCCATGTATGATTGACAAAAACCAATTTTTATGATAATTTATAATATTCAAATTCATTAACAAATCAAATAAAGGAAAATCATGAAAAAAATCAATTTAAGCCAATCGGCTAATCTAATTTGGAGTTTTGGCTTTTTTATCTGTCTAGTCTGCTTATTTATATATTTTTATATTCTTAATAATAATATATTCCCACCGATTCATACCCCTTACAATCTAATCACTATTATTATTGACTACTGGTTTTTTTCTATTCCCTTGAGCATCGTGTATCTAACTTTCATTATCAGGTATTACAATATAATACAAAAAAAATATAAATCTTCAAAAAAAGAATATCTCTCAATCATATCCACAATGCTTATAATGTTCTTATTTCCAGCAATACTACTTTGCACATCTATTCTCTTGTTAACTAACAGCTACTACTCTTTTATTCCAGTAGTAATAATAATTATGTGCATCATTGCTACAAATATTTTAAAAAATATTAAACAAACCTCGTTTTAAAAACGAGGTTTTATTATTTGTCTTATTTTTACTAAAGACACAGATTGACAAAATCCCAAAAATATGCTATCATTAGCAGTTAGTGTAAATTTAAAATCAACAAAAAAAGGACAAAAAAATGAAAGATTTAATCTTGTCGTTAGTAATTATTTTTGGGCTAGTAAGTATAGCCTATCTGATGATAATACTGTTAATTATCTTTGCAGTAGTTGCCTGGGCTCTCCTGGGTACCACTGATTCTCTCTTTATGGGAGATGCGATTAATTCTTTTCTTTTATTTAACAAAGAAAACCCAATTATAATATATATTACCTTAGGGTTTTCTGTACTTCTTATTGCTTACAAAGTTAAGCATGAAATAAATAAAAAGAAATTTAACGGTAAATTTGTTAATTATAAATAATAAAATTTAGCCTGCCAAACTTGGTGGGCTTTTTCTTTTACATTTGACTTTTTAAAATATATAGCGTAGATTTTAATCACAATAATAAATATATGCGTAATTATTGCCCACAGCTAAATAAACATAACTGGATGACATCCTATTTTGATGCCGATGCTATCTTGTTTAACTTTTTTTCAGCTGAGGGTATTGACTATAAATTTATTACATAAAACTATCTAACTTATTGTTATTATCACCTCTTATATACCGATGTCCTTAGCTGAAAAGCTAAGGACATTTTGTTTTTTAACAATTTAATAAAAGAGGTGTGTGATGAAAAAAATAATTTTTCTTTACTATTTGGTAGAAGTAATCTTTAACTTCGGTTTTGGTTTGCATTTTACCAGCTATGTGATTTTCTTGAAAAGTTTTGACCTATCTTTTTTACAAATAAATCTGGTCAATTTCTTTTTCATGATTGGCGTGGTACTGATGGAAGTACCTACCGGCATTTTTGCTGACATCTTCAGTAGAAAAAAATCTTATACTACTGGCGTGCTGATTTGTTCCCTGGGATTTTTAAGTTATTTTATGTCCCAAACTTTCTGGACATTCGTATTAAGCGAATCAATTATAGCTTTAGGTATGTGTTTTATTTCAGGTTCACTTGATGCTTGGCTTATTTCAGAGTTAAAAATTTATAAACAATCTTTTAACCCAACCAAAATATTCTCTACCAATGCTATCTTTACTACTCTTGCTCAAATAATAAGTGGGTTGTGTGGCGCTCTGATAGCCAGTGTTAACTTGTCCTGGTCTTGGTTATTGGGAGCTATTATATTATTTATTTTGTTTTTAGTGGCACATTACTTTATGCCAGATAACTTTGTAAAGAAATCCAATGGTTATAAAGAACATCTAAGCTTTTATAAAAATTATAGCATTGATGGACTTAAGGAAATTAAAAACAATCGATCATTTTTATTCTTAGCAATTTTGGCTATTATCAGTGCTTTAGCCGTACAACCAATTAATATGTTTTGGCAACCATTTTTTAAAGATCAATATTCGATTGTGACTCTGGGTTGGTTATGGTTAGGAATAAAAATATTTACTACTATTGGTGGTTGGTTGGCTCGCAAAATACCTGAAAATAAAATCTATCAAACTATTTGGTATAGTCAAATTATTACCAGTTTACCATTTTTACTTTTACCAATTGTTCCATTGCCACTTTTATTTTTTCTCATCCACGAAATCGGACGAGGTATGGAATCGCCTTTGCGATCAGCCTATTTTAATCTTCATATCCAAAATGAAGATGTTAGAGCTACTATTCTATCCTACGACTCAATGGCGAAAAAAATGGGAGCAGCCATTGGACTATTTTTAAGCGGATTAATTGCCGACTCATTTGGTATACTATTAAGTTGGTTTATATTTCCCCTGTTTCTTTTTATAAGCGTCTTAATCTTCTTACCAAAAATAAAAAACCTCACTTAAATAAGTGGGGTTTTATTTTTAAAAAAAATAAAACCGCCTAACAAGCAAGCGGTTTATTATTTATAAAAGTAGAATTAATAGTAATCTTGAATATTTTCAATCCATTCACATGAATCACCGGTGATATTAATATATTTAATATCTACCTTGAGCTGAGGGTATGCATTTTGAATAATTTCTTTTACTAATTTGTTATTTTCTTCGTGTTTTTTTGCTTCTGCTGTAAAATCAACAAATGAATATCCTGACAACTTATAAGCACCACAGTCAAAGTGATCTATAAGTACCACTGTATGCGGTCCATGAAGTTTGATATATGCGCCAATGCGGTCAAGCATAGCTTGTTGGGTGGTGGGATTTAAAAATGACAGAATTGGATTCTCAAACTGGATAGTATCAAACTTTCCAAATAAATCATTTTTAACTAACCAATCATAGTAAATTTTTTGTATCCTAGGATCAGTACAGATAATATTTATCTGTTCAGCTTGGTGAGACATATTATTTCCTTTTTATTTATTGATGTAAAAGTTCTTTAATCAACTAGTGTACACCTTTTCATCAATATTGTCAATAATTATTGATTATCTGGCATTCTACTACGGGTTCGTTTATATTTTTTGCCGACTTTAAGACGGGCTAATTCTCTTTCTAAATTAGCTGCTAAGGCTGTGTAATCAATTTTATCTGATTGTTTATCTTGTAAAAGTTTTTCGGCTCGATTTTTCGCTTCTTCCACAGCTTCTACATCAATCTCATGAGCTAGTTCGGCGGTATCTGATAAAACTACTACCTTATCTTTACGTACTTCAATAAATCCCCCAGACACTGCCATCAATTCTTCTTCATTTCCTTTTTTTACGCGTAGCTCACCTGGTACTAACAAAGATATGAGTGGGATATGATCAGGTAAAACTGTAATCTCACCAGTAGATGTCGGAATAGTAATACTATCCACTTCGTCTGTATAGACGACACGTTCAGGAGTTGTAATTTCAAATTTTATCTTTTTCATTTAAGTTTCAATAGATTAAAATGAAAGGCTAAATTAATCTTTTTTTACTTGCTCAATACCACCTTTCATATAAAAAGCTTGTTCTGGATAAGAATCGTAATGACCATCTAAGATAGCTTTAAAACCTTTGATAGTTTCTTTAAGTGGTACATATTGACCAGGTACATTGGTAAAAGTTTCAGCCACAAAAAACGGTTGTGATAAAAACCTTTGAATTTTTCTGGCTCGACTAACAATAAGTTTATCTTCATCAGAAAGTTCTTCCATACCTAAAATAGCAATAATATCTTGTAGGTCTTTATAACGCTGGAGTATTTTTTGCACATTGCGAGCAACATCATAATGTTCTTGACCGACAATTAAAGGATCTAAGATAGTTGAGGTGGAATCAAGCGGATCTACTGCCGGATAAATACCAAGTTCAGAAAGTGAACGAGAAAGGGCTACGGTAGAATCTAAGTGAGAAAAAGTAGTAGCTGGAGCTGGGTCGGTCATATCATCAGCTGGTACATAAACGGCTTGAACTGAAGTTATGGAACCTTGTTTAGTTGAAGTAATCCTCTCTTGTAATTCACCCATTTCAGTAGCTAAAGTCGGCTGATAACCCACAGCTGAAGGAATACGACCAAGCAGGGCTGACACTTCACTGCCAGCTTGGGTAAAACGAAAAATATTATCTATGAATAAAAGCACATCTTGTTTTTCTTCATCACGAAAATATTCTGCCATTGTAAGACCAGTTAAGGCAACTCTGGCTCTAGCTCCTGGTGGTTCGTTCATTTGTCCAAATACTAGTGCAGTTTTATCAAGTACACCTGAATCTTTCATTTCATGATATAAATCATTACCTTCACGAGTACGTTCACCTACTCCGGCAAAGACAGAAAAACCTCCATGCTCTTGAGCAATACTCCGAATAAGTTCGGTAATAACCACTGTCTTACCAACACCGGCACCACCAAACAGACCTACTTTACCACCTTTGATAATCGGACAAATAAGATCTATAACTTTGATCCCGGTTTCTAAAATTTCAGCAGTAGTTGATTGTTCATAAAATTTTGGGGCACTGCGATGAATAGGATAAGTTTTTTTGGTAACAATCGGTTCTTTTTCATCTAAAGGTTCTCCGAGTAAATTACACATTCTTCCTAAAGTTTCTTTTCCCACGGGAATAGAAATTGGTTTTCCAGTATTTACTACCTCCAAACCTCGTGCTAAACCATCGGTAGAATCCATTGATACTGTACGAACAATATTTCCTTCCAATTGTTGTTGCACTTCCAAAACTATACGTCTGGAATCTTTTTTATCAGAAATTCTTACCTCCAGGGCAGTATAAATTTCTGGTAAATCTTCGGTAAAGGTCACATCCACGACCGGACCGATGATTTGTGTTATTTTACCTGTGTGTGCCATATTATTATTAATTAATTTTATTATAAAATAAGTTATTCAACAGCTGCTCTACCGGCTGAAATATCAGCCAATTCGGTAGTAATGATTTGTTGCCTGGCGCGATTGAAGGTCATTGTTAAATCATCAATCATATCCGATGCCGCATCAGAAGCGTTACGCATTGCCATCATACGCGCACTATGTTCAGAAGCATTTGATTCTAGTAAAGCTTGATAAATCTGTAATTCAATCAACCGATGTAACATTTGTTCTAAAACAACATCAGGTGATGGCTCAAAAATATATTCATTTTCTTCAAATTTTTTATATTCACTATCTTCGATTTTCTTATCATTCTTACCAGCATAACCTAACTCATTATCTTCCCGATCAATAGGTAATAATTTTCTAATTGCCGGTTTCTGGACAATGGCTGACTTATAATCAGTGTAAGCCATAACTATTTTGTCATATTTACCTGAAATATAATCAGCAATAGCCATCTTAGCGAGCGGTGAAACTTCACTTACTCTTGTGGTTACATCTAATTTTGTGAATTCAGCAATTATTTCATGACCATGTCTAAACATAATATCTTTACCACGACTACCCATTAAAAATACCTCAGCTTCAATGTCAATATTTTCACTTTTGTGGTGTTTGATATAATCGGCTACCAATTCCACAATTTCACGATTAAAACTACCGCATAATCCTCGATTGGAAGAAATAAGTATTACCCCCACCTTTTTTACTTTTTCTCGCTTTTGCAGTAGCGGGTGCTTTTGGGAATCAGTTTTAGCAGATAAATCCTTAACTATCTCCCAAGCAGAGTTAGCATAACTTCTGGTTTGTAGCACTGCTTTAACTGCACGACGCATTTTAGCACCAGATACCAACTCCATGGCTTTAGTAATTTTTCTAGTACTAGTAACTGATCTAATACGTCTTTTAATTTCTCTTGTTGCTAATGGCATAAAAACAAATTGCTATTAATCTAATTTAATTATTTTTTTTCTTCTAAATTTTCACTAGTTGAAGTAAAATCAGATGTTTTTTTAAAATCATCAATCGCCTGAAGTAATTCTTTATCTATTTCTTCATTTATCTCACCAACTTGTAAAATCTTATCTAATAGTTTACTTTGTGAATTATTCATAAAATTATGAAAAGCGTTTTCAAATTCTTTAATACGTTCAACCGGAACATCATCAACTAACCCATTAACTGCCGCATACAAAATAGCTACCTGATTAGCTACTGGCATTGGCACATATTGCCCTTGTTTTAAAATTTCAGTCAGCCGCTTACCCCGTTCAATCTGTTTTCTTGTTACTTCATCTAAATCTGAACCAAATTGAGCAAAAGCAGCCAATTCTCGATATTGAGCAAGATCTAATCTCAATTTACCCGCTACCTTTTTCATGGCTTTAATTTGAGCTGCACTACCGACACGAGAAACTGACAAACCAACATTAAGCGCAGGTCTGATACCTTGATAAAATAAATCAGATTCTAAAAAAATCTGCCCATCAGTTATGGAAATTACATTAGTAGGAATATAAGCGGAAATATCGCCAGCTTGAGTTTCAATAATCGGCAGGGCTGTTAAGGATCCACCACCGTAATTTTTATTCAATTTAGCAGCTCTTTCCAAAAGACGAGAATGTAAATAAAACACATCTCCTGGATAAGCTTCTCGTCCTGGTGGACGTTTTAATAAGAGTGATATTTCACGATATGACCAAGCATGTTTTGAAAGATCATCATAAACAACTAATACATCCTGTCCTTTATCCATAAAATATTCACCCATAGCACAACCAGCATAAGGGGCGATAAAAGATAGCGAAGCTGAATCAGAGGCTCCAGCTAAAACTACAATTGTATGTTCCATGGCGCCATACTTTTCTAAATCTGCAACTATGCGGGCTATTTTAGATTCTTTTTGACCAATGGCTACATAAATACAAATTACATCTTTACCTTTTTGATTTATGATGGCATCAATTGCGAGCGCTGTTTTACCAGTTTGCCTATCACCAATAATCAATTCTCTTTGTCCCCGACCAATCGGAATCATGGAATCAATAGATTTGATACCAGTTTGCAAAGGAGAAGTAACTTTTTGACGGGTAATAACCCGCGGGGCTATTTTTTCTACAGGATAATAAGTATTAGTTTTTATCTCTCCTTTACCATCAACAGCCACGCCTAAAGGATTTACAACCCGACCAACCAATTGCTCACCAACTGGAACTTCCAAAATCCTACCCGTACTTTTTACAGAATCACCTTCTGTAATACCTTCTGTATCACCTAAGATAACAGCTCCGATTGTATCTTCTTCTAAATTTAGAGCCATACCATATTTACCATTGGAAAATTCAATCATTTCAGAAGCCATAACTTCAGACAATCCAGAAATGCGGGCAATACCATCGCCAATTTCTTCAACTGTTCCGATTTTTTCTTTAGCAACTGATGATTTGAAATCAATAATTTGCTTTTTTAATTGTTCGATAATGTAATCTTTGTTTGACATATTAATTATTTATTATTTTTATATTTATGAATGTAATTTTTGCGATAAAACTTCTAACTTTCTCTTTATACTACCATCTATTCTAATGTCATCATATTCGATAATTACCCCGCCAATCAGTTCTGGTTTTTTTATTTCGAAAATTTCGATTTTATGTTTTAATTCTTTTTCTAAATAATTTACAATCTCTTGTTTTAATTTACTTTCCAGTGGCTCGGCAGAACTAACCTTTACAGACTTAATATTTTCTTTTTGGTCCATAAATAATTCAAGATAACTAATTATATTATGGACTTGACTAAACATTTTATGCTTAGCCAGTAATTTAACAAAAGATCCAATCAACTCGGATTGTTCATTGGTTTTCACTTCTTGCAAAGCTACCAATAAACTAACTGCGTATTTTTTTGAAGAAATATGTTTCATACTTATTTTTCAACACTTTCTAAAACTTGATCTATTAACTTTTTATTTCCCGATAAGTCAATATTTTTTTCTAAAATTTTACTACTGACAGCAATTACTAAATCAGAGATTTCTGCTTTAGTTTCTTTAAGCATTTGTTCTTTTTCGCTTAATAAACTAGCTTTAGTTTGGGCAACGATTTTTTCCATTTCTTGCTTTAATTCAGCAATCTTTTTTTCACGTAAACTAACGGCTTCTTTATTAGCTTGTTCAATAATTATTTGTGATTCTTTTTTGGCATTTAGAATCGTTTCAATTTTATTCTGATCAGTTTCTTTTAATTTTTTTTCAATCTCTTTAGCCTGCTGTAAACTAAGTTCTATCTCTCTACTACGATTATTCATTACCTTTTGTAATGGTTTTAAAGCAAATTTCCATAAAACTCCCAGTACTATAAAAAAATTAATTAATTGTGCCAATAACAATTTCCAATCAATATAAAATGTTTTTACTAATTCTTCCATATTATAATTTATTAAAAAATAATGTTTTTATCACGAGAGACTAATAAATTTAATCTCTCGTACATAAAAATACTATTTGATACTGAAAGCTATAACCAAAGCGTAAATAGCAATAGCTTCAGCAAACGCAGCTGCCAGCAACATTGGTACTAAAATTTTACCAGCTGATTCTGGATTGCGACCGATAGATTCCATGGCTTTGGAACCAATTTTGCCAATAGCAATAGCCGGGGCAATACCACCTACTGCAATCGCCAACGCTTTAGCAACTAATGTTAAATCCATATTTTTTTCCTTTCTTGTTTGTTGTCTACTCGACTTAATTTATTTTTTATTTATAGTCGGTGACAATAAACAAATTAATTATTAATAATTATTTATAAAATTAATGTTCCTCAGCTGTTGAGGCAATCGTAAAATAAACCAATGTCAACATGGCAAAAATCAGCGCTTGAATTATGCCTACGATAATTTCCAAAAAAATAAAAGGGATTGGCACTGCAAAGGCGAAAATAGCTGCCATGGAAGCAAGTAATACTTCTCCGGCAAACACATTACCAAACAACCTAAATGATAATGATGCGACTTTGGCTACTTCACCCACTACTTCAATTAAACCAACAAAAAATTTTATTGGGTTAACAAATACGATAGCCGGTTCTTTAATGACTTTACCAGGAATTTCGGCCAAAGCTTTCAAGTTAATAAATTTATTCAAAAAATTCCAACCGCCAACTGTCAAAACTCCAAAAAAATTAGCAGCAATTACGGAAAATATTGCCAAAGCCAAAGTAGTATTCAAATCAGCCGTAGCGCCTCTAAACCAAGGTATAAAAGCACTATGACCGTGACTTGTTTCAATAAAACCGATTGACCCAACTCCGGGAATTAATCCTAACCAATTATTTAAGAGAATAAATATAAAAATTGTAAAAACAAAAGGAAAAATCTTTTTTGATTTATTGGAATCATGAGTTACCGAATCCATCATTTCCACCGCTTTTTCAATAATCATTTCAAAAACATTTTGTAAGCCTTGGGGGATTTTTTTTATACTTTTGCCTAAAACTATAGCGATAATAATTAAAACAATAACCACTGACCAAGAAGACAATAAAGAATTGGTAACCGTAAAATTACCAATTTGAAATATTGGCTCGGCATAAAGGGTAATTTCATGACTTACATGCTCATCCGCCCCAACCTTTTCAACTGACTCATGATTATTTTCAGTTTCTTCTGCTGCTAAAGTAGTGTTGTTTTCTTCTAAATGATTAACTTGATTATTATCTATATTTTCGATCATTTAATATAAGTTTAAATATTTTTTTTATCATCTTTTTTATCTATTGGCTTTTTTATTTCTTGTTCTGCAGCTTTTATAAAACGGGTGGCAATTTTTATGATGCCATAAGTTGATATAAAAAAAGCAACAGCTGTAAAACCAAGAAAAAACCAAGGTTCTGTGGCATATTTGTTATCAAAAAAACGACCAACGTACAGCGCAATTATTATTGGTCCTACTATCCAACCAGTTACTTCTGCAAAAACTGCCATTCCCGGACCCCACCACAAATCATTTTTATCTTTTTTATTCATATATAATATTTTTCCAAAAAGAACAAAAAATAACTAAATTTACACAAAATCAACTTAGGTTAATGTATATAATAACCTACTGAAAAACAATTATAATAAAAATTGAATAATTATTCAAGGGTTTTAATTTTTTTTATCTTAAATTAGCCAAAAAATTAAAAATTTAAAGTTTATTTATGTATTTAAATATGTTACAATAATCTCAATATGGAAGAAATAATCAAAATTTTCTTAAGTGCCCTAACACCAATCGGAGAATTAAGACTGGCAATCCCCTTGGGACTTGGTACTTTTAAACTACCTTGGTGGCAAGTTTATTTGGTGGCTGTCATTGGCAATATGATTCCCCCTATTTTAATCTTATGGTTATTCCCTAGAATTTCATCCTGGCTGACTTATAAATCAAAAATATTTAATGATTTTTTTAACTGGCTAATACTTCGTACTCGTAAAAAAACCGAACAACAAATAAATAAATATGGTATTTTAGCTTTGATAATTTTTGTAGCTATTCCCCTTCCTAATACTGGCGCTTGGACAGGGGCACTCGCCGCTTGGATTTTCGGATTGTCTTTTAAAAAATCTATTGGCGCAATTTTTATTGGAGTATTAATAGCTGGTATAATTGTAAGTTTATTAACTTTAAGTCTAATCAATTTTCCTTTCTAAAATTAAATTTTCATATAAAATAAAAACCTTCGTCGCTTCGACGAAGGTAACATAATTTACAATAAAAAATTAACTAAAAATATTTGGTAAAAGAAAACTGTAAATTATCCAGACTGATAATAAATAACCAATAATAGTAAACCACATTTTCCAATTTTTTATACTTTCTTGATGTTTTTCAATATATAAAATACTGCTAACACCAAGCACCAAAGCGGCTACCATAGCCATTCCAAATAAAGCAGCTAGATCATTACTAGACATATGATGTCGGGTAATAATAGCAAACATTAATCCCGTAATTGTAATCAGATAGGGTAACCTATCAAACCACTTGTATTTGGAAAACAAGATAAAACCCAGAGTTAAACTGGTAATGACAACTAAGTTTTGTTTTTCTTTTAAAGGCAATAAACTTACTTTACTATATTCCAGTACAATATAAACCAAAGTTACCACTAAAAAAATAAACAATTGCCTTAGGTTTAACTCCACCCAAGACTTAAAATGTTTTTCCATAAGCACCTCTTTTTGTTTTTGTAAATTATTAATTAACTAGGACACAATTATTTTAAATAAACTATTTAAATTGTCAATACAAAAAAAATCCCTACCTTAGTAGGGATTGATAATATAAATTAATCTTCACTTTTTGGTTTTTCCAACTCTAACAGTTCAATATTAGAATCTTTACCAGTGATTCTCATAACATCTTTATCTACTTTTTTAAATTCTTTGTAACCAATATTATAAGTATTAACTACGGTACCGAGTTGGGTACCAATTTTTTTCATATAATCATTGTAATTGATCAGATGTTTTTGCAAGGCTTCAACATTTTTCCTTATATCCTTAGCTGATTCTTCAATTTGTAGAGCACGCAATCCTTGTAAGACGGTTTGTAAATAAGCTAAAAATGAAGTGGGTGAAACGATAATAACGTGTTTATCTTTAAATGCATATTCAATCAAATCTTGGGTTGATACTTGAACTGCCCCTACTTTATTTATCAACAAATCATAATAAATAGCTTCGGAAGGAATAAACATAAAAGCAAAATCCATTGTATTCTCCGTAGGTTTAATATACTTAGAGGTTTCATCAATCCTATTTTTTAAGTCCTGTTTAAAAGCTTTTTCCATTTTTTCTTTTTCGCTATTATCAATTGCTCCTAAAATTCTTTCATAATTTTCCAAAGAAAATTTACTATCAATTGGTATAATTTTATCTTTTACAAATACTACCGCATCAACAATTGAACCATCTTTAAAACCATATTGCATTTGATAACTCTTGGGTGGTAAAACATTTTTTAAAACCGTTTCTAAATAAAACTCCCCTAACACTCCTCGTTGCTTAGGATTTTTCAAAATATCTTGTAAATTTTTTAATTGGTCAGCAAAATTTACAACTTGACGATTGGTATCATCAAGTTTTGTAAGTTTTTCCGTCACGTGCTGAATAATTTTTGCCGATTCAGAAAATTGGGTTTGAAACATTTTAGTCGATTCGCCCAATTTACTATCTAAGGTTTTAGTAACTTCATTAATTTGATTTTGTAACATCAATAAAGATTGGTCTTGAAAAGAATCTTTTTTTTGCTTGGTAAGTAACCAAACCATTATGCCAAAACCGGCAATAATCAAAATTATAATAAATATTAAATCACCTGACATATTTTAAATATTAAAAAATTTTCTAGCTGTAGCGGTAGTTACTTCAGCTACTTGATTAAAACTAACACCTTTTAATTCGGCAATTTTGGTCGCAACATATTTTACAAATTTTGGTTCATTTCTCTGACCACGGAATGGTTCTGGCGTAAGATAAGGCGCATCGGTTTCAATCATTATTTTTTCCAAAGGCAAAGCTTTAACTATATTATGTAAATCACGAGCATTTTTAAAAGTAACTATTCCGGTGAAACTGACTAATAAACCGCGGTCAATAAACTTTTTAGCTTGTTCTAATGTCCCACCAAAACAATGTACTACCCCATTATAATAACCTAATTGATCCAATACTACCATCACATCATCATATGCATCTACTGTGCCTTTACTCGGGCGAGTATGAATGATAATCGGTTTCTTAAAATCTTTAGCTAGTTCTATTCCTGTCAAAAAAATTTGTTTTTGTTTTAATTTTACTTCATCCGGATTTTCGTTGGTAGGTAAATGAAAATAATCAATCCCCATTTCCCCGATACCTACTGTTTTTGAATCATTTAGTAATTTTAAATATTCCTCTTTATCAAACTGTTCAGCTCGAGACTTAAAATGAATGTCTTGTTCAGATTCATCAACTCCTGTTTCATATAAATGAATGGGATGAAGACCAACCACAGCGTAAACTCCTTGTTCATATTTATTTGCTATTGCCACCGCTCGCTGAGAAGTTGATAGTTGACTGCCAATATTAACCAACCAAATATCATCCGCTAAGCTATTATTAATTACTTCTTCGCCATCGCTTTTATATGCAGAAAAATTAACATGACAATGAGTATCTATTAACATATTATAAATTGATCAAAACTTTCATTTTAGCTATTGCATCTGGTAATAAAGGTGTCAAAATTTCTGCAAATTTTAATAATTGTTTTAATATCTGAGAATTTTCAATTTTCAACAATAATGATTCACTAAATGGGAAACGCACCATAAAATACAAAGCCAAGCCAACTATTAAACTTCCTTCCAATAAACCAAAAATAGCCCCCGCAATTTTATTTAACAATTTAGTGAACGGAATAAAGCGAAGTAAATTAAAAGCTTTATCCAGTATATAAGTAAACAGTTTAAATAATTTTCCAATTATTACAAATAAAAAGACAAATATAAAAAATTTAGCAAAAAATTCGTTGCCAAAAAATAACCACTGCCAAGTACTAGCTATTGGTTCAAAATATCTAGCGGCAAAAAATATGCCTACTAAAAAACCAAAAAAACCTCCCAAGGTACGAATAAAACCAGATTTAAAACCAGCCCAAGTATAGTAAACTATAAAAATTAAAACTAAAATTTCAAACCAATTCATAAATTTAATTTATTAATCTAGGAAATAGTGGTTCAGCTTTGGTTATTTTATCAGCTGTTATGATTGATTCAATCTTAGTTGCCGTCTGCGGTATATAAGGTTTTAGCTGGATACTAAACTCTTTAATAGCTACGGCTAATACTGATAAAATATTTTTAATTTTTTTAATATCATGGTCATCCCCTGATTTTACCAATTGCCATGGTTTAGTATCATCAATCATTTTATTTAATTGATCAATTATTTTTTTTATCTCCGTAAGCGCTTTATCATATTGTAAATTTTCAGTATAGTTACTGACCTGTAACCAATTAAAATCAGCGGTTACTGACCAATCAACTTGTCCATCTAAATAACTGGCAATCATATTGGTAGTACGAGAAATCAAATTTCCTAAACCGTTGGTTAAATCAGAATTATAAATCTCCACAAATCTTTTAATTGAAAAATCTCCATCACCACTCGCTGGAATCTCTTTCAATAAATAATAGCGTACAGGATCAACACCATATTTCTCTACCAAAGCGAGGGGTTCAACAACATTACCCAGTGTCTTTGACATTTTTTTACCATCAATAGTGATATAGCCGTGAACAAATAACCTATTAGGTAATTTTAAACCCGCTGCCAGTAACATTGCTGGCCAAATAGCGGCGTGAAATCTTAAAATACCTTTACCGATAATATGGGTTATTTCAGCTTGCTGCCAGAATTGTTTGTATTTTTCATTTTCATCAGCATATCCCAAAGCAGAGATATAATTAGTCAAAGCATCACACCAAACGTACATTACTTGACTATCATCACCTGGTACTGGTACACCCCAAGGCAATTTAGTTCTAGGACGCGAGAAACTAACCCGATCAAAACCAGCTTGTAAAATATTTAAAATTTCGTGTTGACGACTTTTTGGAATAATTTCCAGTTCCCCACTGGAAATTTTTGTGATAATCGTTTGGGTATATTTACCTAAATTGAAAAAATAATTTTCTTCATGTAAAAGTTCTGGGGTACTATTGTGGTCTGGACATTTACCATCAACTAAATCTTTTGGTAATTTAAATTCTTCACAACCAACGCAGTACAAACCTTCGTATGTATCTTTAAATAAATCACCATTTTTCATTAATTGTTGCCACATTTTAACAACCGACGGCCAGTGTCTTTTCTGATCAGTGGTTCTAATAAAATCATCATTAGAAATATTGTATAATTTTACCAATTCTTTAAATTTGGTTGCATTTTGATCTACAAAATCTTGCGGATTCATACCAAGTTTTTTGGCACTTTCAAAATTTTTTGTGCCATGTTCGTCGGTACCAGTCAAAAACCATACTTTCTGTCCTCTACCTCGCCAATATCTCGCTAAGACATCAGCTTGTACCTTTTCCAAAGCATGCCCCAGATGTGGTGCAGCGTTTACATAATCAATGGCTGTAGTTATATAAAAATTTTTTAACATATTAATAAAAATTATTTGGTGCAAATACTACCACAAATTCTCCTTTAACTTTATCATTTTTTAATTGTTCGGAAATTTCTGCGGGATTACCACGATAGAGCCGTTCAAATTTTTTAGTCAATTCTCTACCTAACATCAATTGACGTTTAGGCATCTGTGTTTTTATTTCATTTAAAAATTTTTCTATTCTATGAACTGATTCATAACAAACTACTGTTTGATTTTGATTGGCTATAGTTTGTAAATAAGTCTGCCTACCTTTTTTATGAGGTACAAAGCCCATAAATAAAAATTTATCAGTTGGGAACCCACTAACTGATAAAGCTGCCATTACCGCAGAAGCACCTGGAAGAGGAATAATTTTTAAATCATCAGCTAATTTATCATGAAGTTCGGCTACCAATTTACCACCAGGATCAGAAATACCAGGAGTACCGGCATCTGATAAATAAGCCACGCTTTTATTTTTTTTAAGTAATTCTATTATTTTTAAAACTATTTGGTTACTAGAATGTTGATGATAGCTAAAAAGCGGTTTATCTATTTGGTAATGATTTAATAAACGTTTAGTTACTCTAGTATCTTCACAAACAACTACATCAACACTTTTTAAAACATTTATTGCTCGTAAAGTAATATCTTCTAAATTACCTATGGGTGTTGCTATTACAAAAAAATTCATAAACTATCTTTGTTATCCATTTGACCGTTACCTTTGTACTGCCACGGATAATCCATAAAATCTTTCAAGAAAATACTAAGAATAATTGCTACTGGTATTGATATAATAGCTCCCACAGGGCCACCAATTTTAGCTCCAATTAAAATAGATAAAATTACAATTACTGGATTTAGTCCCACTGCCTTAGACATAATTTTTGGAGTTAAAAAACTATTTTCCATTTGCTGAATAAGAAAATAAATCAAAATAGTTACCACTCCAGTCCAAGGAGACATAGTAAAACCAATTAAAACACCGGGGATAGCTCCCAAGAAAGGACCAACATAAGGAATAATTTCAGTAATTGCAGCAATTAAAGCCAAAACAAAAGCATATTTTATACCTAAAATTTTTAAACCTATGTAAACCAATAAACCAACGGCAAAACTAAGAATTATCTGGCCACGTAACCATTGCCCCATTCGTAAAGAAATACGATCCATTAATTCAACTAAATAAGTTTGATATCTTTTGGGACTAATTGAAGTAATAAATTTTTTAGTATTATCTTCTTCAATTATCATATAAAAAGTCATGACCAAAACGGAAAACAAAGAAATAATAGCCCCAAAAAATCCACCTACAAAAGTCAATACACTACCTGAACTCTTACCTAAATCAGTTTGCCAACCTGATAAAGCCATTTTTATATTATTAATCATTTCAAAACCTACTGCTGTCGACCTAACATTAATTAACCATTGAGTAAACTGATTAATAAAATTTGGTAAATTTTTAATTAATTCATTGGTCTGTTCTATCACTACCGGTACCATTAAACCAATCGCTAAAGAAAAAATGCTTAAGATAACAATAAAAATACCTAAAATACTAATTGATCTAGGAATTTTTTTTGTTTGAAACCAATCTACCCAAGGATCAAAAGCAGCAGCAAGTACTAAAGCAATTAATAACAAAAATAAGATATCGCGCACAATCCAAACAAAACCTAAAATTAAAAGTACTGTTATAACTTTAAAAAAGGTCAAAGTAGAAACTGTCACCGTAATTGGTTGTTTGTTTTCTCCGCTCATATAATTTAAATTAAAAACTTAAAAATTTATTTAAATTTTTTTTATCAATCGCATCACCAATAATTGCTAGATTTAATTTTTTTGTATTAATTGTTTGTTGTAAAGCTGCTTGGACATCTTGTAATTTTACTGTTTCCAGTCGAGTTAAATATTTTTCTGGAGTTTCAATTTTCTGTCCACTCAACCAACGATCTGCATACCACTGTGCTATTTGTGAGCTATCTTCCAAAGCCAAAACTGTTTTGCCCCGAATAAAATCTTTGGCTTTTATAAATTCACTATTAGTTATACCTTGAGATTTAATTTTCTTATATTCTTTAACAATTAAACCAATTGCTTTTTGCAATCTGGTTTTATCAAGTCCAGCATAAACTACTAAACTTCCGGTATCATAATAAGTGTTTACTCGAGAACGCACATAATAACACAAACCCTGCCTTTCTCTAATATTGATAAATAACCGTGAACTCATATTTCCTCCAAAAGCAACATTGGCAATTTTTAAAGGTAAAGTAGTGGCGCTCCGGTGATTAATATTAGCAACAAAACCAAGTGCCAAATGCATTTGTTCTGTCTTTTTTTCTTTCAATAAAATCTTGGGTTTATTTTGCTTTATTTTTACTTTATTAGCTTGTCCAACTTTACCTTTTTTTGTTTGTCTAAACAATTTAGCAATATATTTTTGTGCTGATAGTTGATCTACTTTCCCGGCAATTACTACCAACATATTAGCAGCTGTGTAGTAACGCTCAATAAATTTAACAAAATCTTTTCTGGAAAATGAATTAACTGTTTCCTTGGTACCAGCTATATTCCTACCCAATTGACTTTCGGGATAGGCACAAGCATCAAATTCATCTTCCAACATCATCATGGGAGCATCTTCATACATATTTATTTCTTCAACAATCACTCCTTTTTCCCTTTCAATTTCTTGTTCAGCTAACAAAGAATTATTCAACATATCAGCTAATATATCTAAAGTAAAAAATAAATGTTTGGCGTCGGCTTTAATATAATAACCAGTATACTCTTTACCAGTAAAAGCATTAAAATCAGCACCAATACTATCTAATTCTCTGGATATTAACAAAGTTGATGGCCGACTTTTTGTACCTTTGAACATTAAATGTTCTGTAAAATGAGCTATGCCATTGTATTTACTTGGCTCAAAACGTGAACCAACTTTAACTGCTACTAAGACAGTCGTGGCATTAGTACCAATTTGTGGACTAATAATAGACGTTAGCCCGTTTTTATATTTATAAGTATAAAACATCAATTAAACTTAGTTTTAAAATAATTTTCTAAATCTCCAATCGCCACTCTGGTTTGTTGCATGGTATCCCGATCTCTAACTGTTACCGCTTGATCATTAGCTGTAGCAAAATCAATGGTAATACAATATGGTGTACCAATTTCATCTTGTCGGCGATAACGTCTACCAATTGAACCAGTTTCGTCGTATTGCACAGTATAAATTGAACTTAAATTCCTAGCAATATTTTGAGCTGTAACCAATAATGGTTCTTTCTTAGCTAATGGTAGAATAGCTATTTTTATTGGCGCTAATTCATAAGGTAATTTCAAAACCACTTCGGTTTCTTTGGTTGCTTCTGTTGTAGTAGTACGACCACCTGTCACTTCAGTATAGGCTTCAAGTAAAACCACTAAAAAAGAACGATCGACTCCCAACGAAGGTTCAATAATATGAGGAATAAACTTTTCTTTACTGACTGGATCAGTATATTCTAAATTTTGTCCACTGAATTTTTGATGTTGTTTTAAATCATAATCAGTCCGATAAGCCAGCCCATAAAGTTCTTTACGCCCAAAAGGATATTCATATTCAAAATCTATTGTCCGTTGTGAATAAAAAGCTCGGTCACTCCTCTCGATTTCTTTTAAATATAAATTTTTTTCTTTAATTCCTAAAAATTTACACCAGGTTTTCATTAGCTCCAGCCAATCATTAAAATATTTTTCCCATTCTTTTGGATTTACAAAATATTCTACTTCCATTTGTTCAAATTCGCGGGTACGGAATATGAAATTTTCTACGGTTATTTCATTCCGAAAAGCTTTACCAATTTGACCAATTCCAAAGGGAATACGCATCCGCATACTATCAACTACATTTTTAAAATTTACAAATATACCACCTGCTGTTTCTGGTCTAAGATAAACTTTTCCCGCTGCTTCCTCCACCGGACCCATAAAAGTCTGAAACATCAAATTAAACTGTCTAACTTCAGTTAAATCACCCCCGCAGTCAGGACACTGGTAATCAGCAACAAAAAAAGGTTTCTCTTTATCATAGCCGGGACTTTTAGGATTAGCTGGCAATAAATGATCAGCTCTAAATCTTTTTTTACATTTTTTGCAATCTATCAAAGGATCAGTAAAATTCTGCACATGACCCGATGCTTCCCATACTTTGGGATGCATAATAATAGCAGCATCAAGACCAACCATATCAAGTTTATTTTGTACAAAAAATTTCCACCAAGCACGTTTAATATTATTTTTCAATTCTACTCCCAAAGGACCATAGTCATAAGCGGCTTGCAAACCACCATATATATCTGAAGAAGGAAAAATAAAACCGCGGCGCTTTAGTAAAGCCACCACTTTTTCCATCTTATTTTGTTTATCTTGATTTGTCATTTTTTCCATAAATCTAACTAATTATAATAATATTTTAGGTTTTTAGCAAATTTAATAAAAAATAGCCACTGGAGCAGTGGCTAAGCTTTGGCACCTAATTTTAATTGCTGCCAATTAAAATATTTTTTTATTTCTTCTGGTAACAATTTATAGTTGGATTGGGCTTTCAACCAAACAGAGGTTTTTTTATACCAACGGGAAAAATTTCTTTGTTTAATAAAACTAATTAATTTTCTATATATTGCATTGACCATTCTCACCTCACCCGATAAACCAAATTCACTGATAATAAAAAAATTATTAACTAATTTCTGTTCTTGTTTTTTTGTAAACAAAAAATCTTGATAATTCATAAAATAAACAATTTCAAAATTTTTCTTATTGGGCTGCAAGACTCCTCTTCTCGTCTGTCTATATTGAGGTACTAAGTCTAAAACTTTATTCAATCCATATTTACTTGGTTGATTAGTAACATCGACAATGAAGTAAGTAATAATAGTATTCATAAATACTGCTAAAATCTTTTGTTCGTCTTGATAGTCAACAAACTTATTTTTAGGAAATTTTAATACTTTTTTTAAATCAGCTAAAGAAAACATTTTTCTAATGTAACTTTCATTTGTTTTCATAATCTTTTCTCCTTAAAGATATTGATAAATTTTTGGGTAAATATAAAACTTTTTTATGACCTGCATAAAATAAAAAACATTGTATATAGTATTGGTAAACTACCACTTGGGCAGTTAATTCCTACTTAACACCAGTTTATAAATCTTGGCGGCAATTATCACTGGTTTAAATTTTCAATGTGCTGTTCTAGAATTAATTCTAACTTCTTTCTATAACGTACATTATCATTTTATTCTCCTTATTTTTTTGCCACTCTAACATGTTTTTTTTATTTAGTCAATTATACTTAACTTGATAAAAATAAATTTAAAAACTCCGAAATTATTTCGGAGTTTTGTTTAATTTATAGGGATAATTCCCTGCTTTTCAGTAAGATTAGAAACAAAAATATTCACTAATTTTTCTTGCCAAAAATTTTCCACTATTACTCTACCAGAAACAATAACTTTTTTACCCTCTAATTCTTTTAATTTTTTTATTTCTTCAATATTGTCTACTGGTAAAATCTGTTCTACATTGACAGTTTCATCATCTTTTAATGCCCGACCAAGGAATTTATAAGCCACCAATCTACTATTTTTGATAATTTCTATTAGTGTCACTTCTTGCATTAGAAATATATCTCTAATAATAGTATTGTGGCTAGCAATTAATTTTTTCTTGGGTTTATCTAAATCAACGTTATGTTGTTTGGTTTTTTTATTTGGTACATAAACATCAGGTATGATTTTTATTTGTTTATACATTTGTTCACGTTTAGCTTCATTGGCATAATGCATTGCTTGATCAAATTGAGAAAACAATAAATGCCATACTCTGCCTGGATTCTCACGCCCGACACGACCTTCAGCATTGGCTAAAAAATTAGGCGTATTGGGTTGACCGTACATCACTAAATTTTGTAAATTTTTTAAATGTAACCCTTCACTACCAACTGAAGAAATTTGCAAAACACCATCATTACGTTGATTGAATTCTTGTCTAACTTTTTTTCTATCCTTGGTATGCTGTAAATTGATATGACTTTTACCAATTAAAAGACTATTATCACTTCCCCAACTAGTTAAATAGTGACTGGCTATCTGTAACATCTCTATCGATGAATGATAAATGGCTGTTTGTTGAGTTGAAAATAATTCACGTAACTCTTGTAATCGTAGTAATTTGGGATGTAATTTTTTTGGAATTTTTAAAATTTCGTCCCAACCACTATAATGTTTGATGTCTTGATATAACTGTTTATTCTCTTTGGCTAACCTATTACCTGCCTTACTACCATCTTGAGCTAATCTATCATAATAAGAAAAAAACATTTCAAAAGAGTTTTGAAAAAGTTGTCTCATAAGGTGCAACATCTTTTGTACGCAGGCAAAATTATGTGATGCTCTTAAACCTTGTAAATTATCAACTTCTTTCAACTCATTTATTTTACCAAGAATATCTTCGGTATCTTTTTGTGACAATAATCTAAATTTCTTTGGTAATAAATCTTCTAAATTAGCTTGATAAAAATTGTCAGTTAAATTGTTGTAATACATACCAGTACGATCAAACATTTGTTTCCATGTTTGTTCCCACCACTCATCAAAGGAAATATCAGCCATAATTCTTTCCATTGGTTGTTGCCAAGCCAGTTGTTCAGCTTGAGATGTTGTCCACCAACCACCGTGTAAACATAAAGCTTTAGCTGATTGTTCTCGGTCTGATATAGTCCCGGGAACTGCTGTTTGAGCAATAATTTTGCCATAAGGATGACAACGAGCTGTTATGTCAGTGTAAGGAAATTTTTTTATCCCGTGATGAGCTTCATCAATAATAATCAATTGAAAATAATTTGGGGAAATAATTTTTCTGGCTAAATCATTAGCAACATTATGCGGAGTAGAAATATAAACATGACAATTTTCTTTTTGCCACCATTCTTGACGTTTAACCTTATTGACACCTGCTAGTAAAACTATTTCATCATTGGAAAAATTATAATAATTTTGAAAATCTTGATAAATTTGTGCATTTAATTCTTCAGTTGGTGCTGTCACTAAAATTTTTTTCCAATCTTTATTTAAATAGTGATCTACTAACAATAAATCAATAATGGTTTTTCCAAAAGATGTTAAACAAACAAAACCATAATTTTTTTCATCTCTGGTTAACCAATGGACAATTTTTTCTTGAGTGGCACGCGGTTCAAGATTTTTGATTCGCTTAGATAAAGCTATGGCGAACATATCTGGAGTACCAGACAATAAAGCTTGGCGATATTTAGTTCTTTTGGCCATTTCCTATTCTCCTTATTTTTATTTTAAAGTACAAAATTAATATAATAGTTTATAACAATTTTTTAGCTCCCGTCAAATAAGATTATGCTATAATTAAGCTATGAGAAATAAAGGCTTTTCTTTAATTGAAATTTTAATATCCATTGCTATTATTGGATTAATTGGCACCATTACTTTGGTGGCCTTAGGAGGAGTTAGAGAAAAATCACGTGATACTAAAAGAAAAAACGACATTGCTCAAATTGGCAGATTTCTGGCTTTATCTTGTTATGAGCCAACAAGCGGTACCGGAACTTATGATTTAGCCGACTTAATAGATGAAATTAAAATAAAATTTCCTCAAGCTCAAAATTTTTTAACCCGGGCTCCCCGTGACCCAAAAATTGGCAACGATGAACAAACTTTTTATTTTTATCAATACAGAGCCATAGATAAAAAATGTGCGCTTTATGCCAATCTGGAAAACCAGGACGAACCTATTACTTTGCCAAATTTAAACTCCCCCACACCTGGTGGTGGACAAGGTGTACTCCAAGCTACTACCAATGGCCCTAACAATACAAACATCTATTTTCAATACTCAAATTAAAAACAGCTCTTTGTCCAGAGCTGTTTTTTAGTTTAAATATTTTTTTCCTTTTATCTCATCTGGCAAATAATCTTCTTCATCATAATTTTTATAGTCTTGGCCATATTTTAATTTTTTCATTAGTTTAGTTGGTGCATTCCTTATTTTTAAGGGTACGGGTAAATTGCCATATTTTTTTACATCTTGAGTGGCCATCATTAAACCCTCATAGGCTCGACGATCTTTTTTACAAGTAGCTAAGTAAACTGCACCGTGAGCTAGATTGATAGCACATTCTGGTAATCCAATTATTTCCACAGCACGAAAAACTTCATTAGCTACCACCAAAGCAGTTGATTGAGATAATCCAATGTCTTCACTGGCAAAAATTACCATTCGTCTAGCAATAAATTTTGGATCCTCCCCAGCTTCAATCATTCGAGCTAAATAGTATAGCGCGGCATTGGGCTGTGAAGCCCTCATACTTTTTATAAAAGCACTAATAGTATTATAATGTTCTTCCCCTTGTTTATCATAACGTAAAAATTTTGATTGTAATGTATTTTTTAAATTGGCTAGAGTAATTTTTTGATACAACTGGCGAGTATTTTCAATCATAGTAATAGCTTGTCGGGCATCACCATTGGCCATTTTAACCAACCAAGCCATCTCTAATTTTCCCAATTTATAACCAGTGCGACTAATAATTTTAATCATATCTTTTTCATCAAGCTCATTTAAAACAAACACTCGACAACGTGAAAGTAGAGGTGCAATTACTTCGAAGCTGGGATTTTCGGTGGTGGCACCAATTAAAGTCAACTGCCCGCTTTCTACATAAGGCAATAAGAAATCTTGCTGTGATTTATTGAAACGATGAATTTCATCTAAAAATAAAACTTTAGGCTGGTCGGATGAATCTTCTTTAATAATTTTTCTTATATCTTCTTTGCCAGCCGAAACGGCTGATAACTCATATAGTTTTGCGGATAGGGCTTGTACATAAATACGTGCCAAAGTAGTTTTACCTGTTCCGGGGGGACCCCAAAGAATAAAAGAAAATAAATGCTTTTTTAAAATAGCCACCCGTAGGGGTTTGTTTTTACCCACTAAATGTTCTTGGCCACAAAATTCATCTAGATTGGTTGGTCTTATTTTGTCTGCTAATGGTTGCATACTAATATTGTACCTGGGCTGAAAAATAAAAAAAAGCGGCACAAAATTTTATGTGCCGACAATATATTAAATGACTGGGAGTATTGATTACCCGAGTAGTAAATGAAAAGCAATTTTTTGCTGTTGTTCTTTTATTTTAATACCTAATGATTGACTGGCGTCAACCAATCTATCTAACAATTCTTTACCTTTCTTTAGACAATCATACATTTCCCCTTCTTCGGTTTTTTTAACTGCAATGCTATGCATATCATCAGCTACACTGGTAATCAGTTCAGCTAATACAGGTTCAGATAAAGGTATTGGTAAAAAATTATTCCAGATATTTTTTGGTATTTCGGTTATTTTCATATAACCTAACAAAATTTCCTCCGGTAATTTTTCCAGCAGACTAGCTATGGTTAACATATCTAACTCCTTTTATTTATGATTTAAAAGTTCATTTAATTAATTATTATAATTAAATTGGCAAAAAAGTCAATGACATGATTCTTGTAATTTGTTATAATAAAATCAATGAAAAAAACTTCTGTAAAAACTAAAAAATTGAAAGTCGGTTGGTTTACGTTTAGTTGTTGTGAAGATAGTACTGTACTTTTTACTGAATTATTAAACGATCACTGGCAAGACTGGCTACCTTATTTGGATTTCAAACATGCTAAAGTATTAAAATCAAAAAACGAATTAACTGAAATGGATGTGGTTTTTGTGGAAGGTGCTATTGCTTCTGAAGCCAAAGCCAAAGAACTAAAAAAAATCAGAGCTAAGGCTAAAATCTTAGTAGCTGTTGGCGCTTGTGCGGTAACTGGCATGCCTTCAGCTCAACGTAATGAATTCCCTGAAGAAGTTAGACAAGAAATAGATTTTTTACTTACTAAATTCAACTACGGAGAAAAAGTAAAAAAACTCGAAGAAATAGTCACGGTTGATGCTAAAGTACCGGGGTGCCCGATGAATGAACAAAAATTCGTGGAACTAATGGAACAAATGTTTAAACAATTTAACATCAAATGATTTTATGCATTTAATTGATTTTGATTTAAATATCAATGAGATTACCAAAGTTGAAGGTTCGGCTGGACTGGATGTTAAAGTGACCAATGGTAAGGTTGAGTATGTTAAATTTAAAGTTCAAGACTACAAAAGATTTTATACTCAAGCTATTCAAGGAAAGCCGATTGCGGCTGTACCACAACTATTATCTCGTATTTGTGGTACTTGTAGTATTGCTCATTTGATTGCCAGTATTGAAGCGGTGGAAAAAACTTTACAATATAAACCAAGTGAACAAACAAAAATTTTACGTGCTCTCACCTATCACGGACTAATTATCAGAGATCACGCTTTACATCTTTATGTTTTTGTCTTACCAGATTTATTTAATAAAGATTCTTTGCTTGATTTTGATGAAACAGACAAGATTCAACACCAACTACTTCATGATACTTTTGCGGTAAAAAGTGCTGGTAACAATTTAGCTAAATATACTGCGGGACGCAGTGTCCATGCACCCTTCCCTGTTCCTGGTGGCTTTTTAAAAATACCTGACAATGCAGGTAAACAAGCTATCATCGAAGAAATGGAAAAAGTTAGACCAGCAGTTTTACGGCTGATTGAATTATTTTTAAATTCAACTGATTCCTTAATTAGGCCAACCAACTACGCGGCTTTAAAAAATGATGATTATTCATATCTTGAAGGTAAACTCTGTGATATGAACGGCGTTATTGCTGAAGAAGCGGAATTTCGCAATCATCTTGAACACGTAGTATTGCCTTATTCTCAAGCCTCAGCCTATACTTTTGCCGGGCAACCATATCGAGTCGGTGCCTTGGCTAGAATAAATCTCAACCAACAGGCACTAAATGAAAGAACAAAAAAAGATTGTACTCAAGCTTTAAAAATTTTCCCCTCACACAACGCTTATCATAATAATTTGGCCCAAGCCATTGAAATTCTTCACTCAATTGATGATACAATCACTATACTAAAAAATAATGAATTCAAACCAGAAAAACCTGATAAACTTGACTTGCGTGCTGCCACTGGAGTGGGTGTAGTCGAAGCACCTAGAGGAACCCTGTACCATAAACTTGAAATAGATGACAAAGGTATAGTTACCAAAGGTGAAGTAATAGTGCCAACGGGTCAAAATCAAATCACGATTGAACTTGATATTGCCGAGTATATACAAAAAAATTTAAACATGCCAAAAAAAGAGCTGGCTTTAGCTTGTGAAAAAATAATTCGCGCTTACGATCCCTGTATGAGTTGTGCTTCACACTTTTTGGAAGTTAACTGGCTATAATTTCCGCCACTTGCCGGGCAATTTTTTCCACTTCTCCTTGTGGTGGTACACCAACTATCTTGATAGTAATATCAGGATATATTTTTTTTATTAGCTTTAATTCAGTTGCTAAATCATAATCATGTAAACTTACCCGTTTAGTATCTTTAATTTGATCTAAGTCAGAAATCAATTTAACCACAGAAAAATTTCTTACTACATCGATAATCCACCAAATTGACTCACCTAGAGGTATAATTTGTTCTTGGGGATCCTGATGGATAAACTCAGCATGGGGCAAAAGCTTTTGTAAATGTGGCACTAAACGAAAAGCTAACGAATCTTGAGGTAGATTTGGGTTACCAAATACGGAAATTTTCATTTTTGAAATTTAATTTTTCCTTGCTGAATGTCTTGAGGTTTTTTGATTGATTTAACTTTTTGGGGATGTAAAATATTATCCACTACATTTTGCTTAAAAATATTTTGATTTGTAAAATCAATAATAATTTTTTTTCTAATTGTTTCTTTCTGCCACCCCACAGTATAAATATTATTGATCTGTTGTTTATAAATAATACTAGCTAGCTTATCTGATTTATAATCAGTTGCGACCACTACCCCAAAATGGTGATACCCAAAATCATTTTCTGAAATTTTTAAAGATGATGGAATTAAAACTTTTTTAAAAACTATCTTTCCCCAAGGCAACCTACTTTCCAGGTCAGCAAATTTTTGTTGAGAAAAAAAATAAATTTTCTTAACTTGCGAAAAATTTAATAAATGAGCTAGGGCGTAAAAAGGATTATTTTTTGTAGCAATATTATTATTATGAATGTCAGTAGCATGATCTAAAGCAAAACACTGAAGAATATCAGCTTGAGTTAAGTGGAGTATATTTTTTTGCTGAGCATATTTTGCTAAAGTAGCCGGTGCTGCGGTAATAATATGCTGACCTATATCTGAAAGTTTCAAAATTTTGCCAGGTAAACTAAATAAATCAATATCAGCTCGGCAATCTGGATTTAAAAATAAATAACTAATTAACCGTAAAGCTTCGCGGTCAAGGGTAATTTTATGATAATGAGGGAAAGTATTTTGCCTAACTTTTTGTAAAATATCAACTATGTTCGTTGGCATGTTTTTGCTGACCTAAATATTTACTACTAATCAAATAACCACTAGCAAAAATAATTATTAAACCTATCATTTGTCCAATACCTAAAGCGGTACGAAAAAAACTAAAATTTAATAAAGCAGTAATTGGCACTGCTATGGTTAAAATAGTAGTCGCCGTAAAAGCTGGTATAAGTTTTAAACCTTGATAAAAAGTATAAACATAACCAAATAACAGTAGTGAGGTAATTATTACCCAACGCCATTCAATAAAACCAAAACTGGTTAATTGTGCATATCCACCTTGCCAAACTAAATAAAACCAAATTAATGCCCCACCCAACAACATACGCGCTAAAGCAACAATATTGGCTGGCAAATCTTTTAATAATTTTTTGGATATTATTATTTCTACCGACCAAAATAAAGTGGCTATTAAAATTAAAACATCACCATAATTTAAAGAAAACGATTTCATTTTTAAAAATAAAACTAAACCAAGCATCATAAATACTAAAGAAAGAATATATTTTTTTGATAATTTTTCTTTAAGAAATATAATCCCTAAAAACGCAACATACAAAAATAAAGTTTTATGAATAAACCCGGCATTTAAACTACTGGTCAACTTTAAACCATGAAAAAATAGTAAAAATGGAATACTGCCACCAAATAAACCTACTAACAATAACTTTGGCCATTGCCGTTTGGTAATATTTTTAAATGACAACCATTCTTTAGTAATAACTATAAGAATAAAAAACATAACACCAACTAAAATGTTTTTTAAGCCAGTAAATAAAGTTGCGTCAATATTATTGACTCCATATTTATTTAAAAAGATGGAAAAACCACTAATTAGTGCGGTAGCAGTGACAAATAAAACTCCTTGATAATATTTTTGCATATTAATTATTTATTATTATTTAATTGAGAAATAGGTACTTTTGCTACGGCAAATTTTTCAGCAATAAATAGCCAATCATCTACTTGGCAATCTTCAGTCATTAAGCTTAAATCAACCCAATTACCATCTTCTAACTTAGCTCTATTCCCTTTAGTAGCTATGACTTTTTTTGGTATTTGAAAACACATAAAAATAATTTAAAAATCAAAAAGTATAGTATAAAATATTTTCAAATATACTGTTGGGCTTTTTTTACATTGATTTTTCCGCCCACATCGAAAACAACAATATCACGTCGACTAATCTTACCTGATAATAAATACTTAGCCAAAGCATCATCAATTTGTTCTTGGATAACTCGTCGCATGGGACGTGCACCAAATAAAGGGTCAAAACCACTGACTGCTAATTCATCTAAAGCAGCTGGAGTTATTTCCAAATGAATACCTTTTTGCAACAAACGTTGTTGCGATTTTTTTATCATCAATTTAGCAATGGCTGTAATATGCTCTTGAGTAAGTGGTGTAAAAACAACAATATTATCAAAACGATTTAAAAATTCTGGCCTAAATACCTCTTTTAACTTTTCTACCAATAACATTTCTTTAATAGCTGCTACTTGAGTACCGGCTCTTAATTGATCTTGAATAAACTGCGAACCAGCATTAGAAGTAGCAATAATTATTACATTGGTAAAATCAACTACTTGACCAGACCAATCAGTCAACCGACCATCGTCCATTACTTGTAAAAATATATTTAAAATATCTGTATGAGCTTTTTCAATTTCATCAAGTAACAATACGGCAAAAGGATTTTGTTTTATCCCTTCTGTCAATAACCCTCCCTTAGGATTTTTTTCTGTACCAAGTAAACGACCAATTGAATCCTTATTTTGATATTCAGACATATCAAGCCTAATTAAATCATCACTACTGCCAAAATAGGTCAAGGCTACTGTTTTTGCTAATTCTGTTTTACCCACGCCAGTAGGCCCTAAAAATAACAAATTAACAATTGGTCTTTTTTCATCTCTCAACTCAGTCCGTGCCCGCCTTAAAGCAGAAGCTACGGCATTTACTGCTTCTGACTGATTAATAATATATTGATGAATCTCTTCTTCTAAATTCAACAGTTTGCTTGACTCATCTTGAGTTATCTTAGTTAATGGTATATTTATTTTTTGTGATACTAAGCTGGCTACATCTTCACTGGTAATTAAACTTTTTTCTCCTTTTTGTTTTAGAATATAAACCGCCACTTCCTCTAAAATTTTAATGGCTTTTTCTGGTAAATAATAATCGTGCATAAATCGATTGGACAACTCAATTGCTTTATTAAGTGCCCCTAGCGAAAAAAAGACTTTATATTTATATTCATAATAATTTACCTTGGCAATCAATACAGCCATGGTTTGATCTTTGTTAGTTTCATTTATTTCAATTTTTTGTAACTTACTTCCTAAAGCCTTACCCGCAATACTACTACGATAATCAGTTGGATTGGAAGTGGTCAAAACTAAAAATCTATCATCACCAATTAAATCAGCCATCACTTCAGATAAATCAAGTCCTTCACCGCCCTTGGTATTAATGCCATAGATATCATGAATATTTTCTATTACTAAAACCACATTACCAGCTCTAATCATTTCTTGATGAATCCGCAATATTCTTTCTTCCAACATACCAGGTGAATTAGCACCAGCCACCAATCTAGATAAAGACAAAGAAACTATACGTTTGTCTTTAAGATTATTTGGTACATCCTCTGTTACCATTAACTGAGCAACTCCTTCCACAATCGTTGTTTTACCAACACCTGGAAAACCTACTAAAACTACACTATTACTACCAGCCTCAATCACCCGAAAAATTTCTTCAATTTCATTTTCTCTCCCAACACAAATTTCTAAATTTCCGTATTTTGCCGCTAAAGTTAAATCATAACCAAATCTATCCAAATAAGGAGTAGCCACTGCAGTCATAGACTTATTCATTGAATTTTTTGGTTTATAACGTGATAATTTTCGTTGTCGTTGATAAGTTTCATACAACCTATCATTAACATTAATCCAATCAATTACTTGGTGTAATTGATCAGTGCTTATTGACATATCATTGAATAAATCTTGTACATTAAAATCACTCATCACTAAAGCATCTAAAATTTGAGCTACTCCAACCCATGATTGATGACCTTTGACTGCTAAGAAGTAACTTTTAAATAAAATATTATAAACTTTCTTACTTACTGTTGGTAAATTACTATTACTTGCCTGACTAGTCATAACATTTCTCACTCGTAAAAGCACATCGTCACGACTAACACCCAGTCTCGCTAGTACTCCAACTAATTTTTTACTTTCTAAAATTGAAAATAACAGTGCCCAACTATTGACTTCAGTTTGATTAAAATTTTTGGCTACTTGCCAAGATCTTTCTATCAATAACAAAGTATCTAATCGAAAACTAATAGCTAAATCAACAGGTTGATTGTCCAATTTATCTAAAAATTTTTTATCGATTTGTTTTGATGTTAAAACTGACTGTTTATTTTTTATGGAAATTAATCGAAAAAATAAATAAGATAAAGACAACCAGGCCACCCAAAAAACAAATAATTCTTGACGAAAGAAAAAATCAATCGAAAATTGCCAATTATATTGCCAGAATAAGATAAAAAAACGAGTTAAACCGTGTAACCAAATCAAACTCAATAAAATATTTAAAGTATAATTAAAATAATTGTTTATTTTACTCTGCCACACACCACTTGCATCAATCCTTTTATTCCAATAAAAAACCATTGAACCAAAATGATAATGCGCTCTTTGTTCTGTCACTTCAACTTCTAAATTATTTAAATCTGGAAAATTTAAACTCATAAACTCATGTATAAAGCAATAAACGTATTAACATAAATAAAGTTATTGGAATGATACTAACCCAAAACACCAATCCTAGACTGAGCACAAAAGCCCATAAAATAAAAAATATAAACCGCCAAAAAATTATTAAGGTACGGAAAAAAAATGACAATATTCTTCCTTGCCAATCTGTTTGAGCATACATGGGTTTGAACCAATTTTTTAATAAAATATCTAAGGCTTGGTTGTGCCAGGTGGTTTTAATACGCAATTTATATGAATTTAAAAAATCAACCAATCCACGTCCATACCACCAGATTGGCCAATAACCTAAATTGGCTGCCAAATCCCAAGTAAATAATTTAAAAGTATTAAAAAAAAGCTGTATCATACAGCCTTATTATAACATTATATTAAATTTTTAAAAAATCAGATTTTACTTAAAAAGATATGTTTCCTAATCTCAATCATTAATTGTAAATAAAATTCCAAATTATTTAATGTTGCCAAACGCAAAGCAGTTGGTTCGCCACTTCTAAATAAGTGATGTAAATAAGCTTTAGAAACAGACTTTAATTCTCTTGTTTTAGTGATGGGATTTAGTAGAGCTAAATCACGTCTATACTTTTTATTTTCAATATTAATAGTAGTATAAAAATCTTTCCTTTTTAAATTTTTATGTCGCCAAATATACAACCTACCATGTCGTGCTTCTCTAGTCGGAATTACGCAATCAAACATATCTACCCCTCTAATAACTGCTTCTAAAATATTGGTTGGCTTACCTACTCCCATCAAATATCTAGGTTTATTATTTGGTAAATAAGGTACAACTTCATCTAATACTTGATACATTTGTTTAGCGGTTTCACCAACTGCTAAACCGCCAATAGCGTAACCAGAAAAATCTAGATTAACCAACTCCTTGGCACAATACTTTCTTAAATCAGAAAATACACTACCCTGGACAATACCAAAAACCAATGGCTTTTTTAAATGAGAGTGATTTTTATCAAGCCACTGTTTTGCTTTTTTTGCCCAAGCTAAAGTAATCTTAACATCTGCTTTGGCTTGTTCGTAGGTAGCAGGATTGGCAGTACAAACATCCAATACCATTTGTATGTCACTACCGATTATATTTTGTATTTGCAATGCTTTGACTGGACTTAAAAATTGACTACTACCATCAAGATGGGATTTAAAAATTACTTTATTTTTTTCTATTTTTACTAAATTATTTTTTTGTTGTTTATTGCCAGCTAATGAAAAAATTTGATAACCACCGGAATCAGTCAAAATTGGTTTATCCCAATTCATAAAATTATGTAAGCCTTTGCTTTGTTTTAATATTTTAATTCCAGGTCGTAAAAATAAATGATAAGTATTAGCCAGTAATATATCAGCTGACAATTTATCTAAATCTTCACTAATTAATGTTTTAATCACCCCTTGAGTGGCAACTGGCATAAAAACAGGAGTTCTAATTTCCCCATGTTTAGCTTTAATTAAACCTAATCGAGCTTGACTTTTTTTTGACTTCTTATAAAGTTTATACATCTTGTAAATTAAAAAAGGAATAAAAAATGAATAAAATATTTATTGGCTTGCAAAACAGTTTAATGATATTCGACAAATTCTCGCAAAAAATATTTGGACCAATTTTAAGAAAATTTCCTACTTGGCTCACACCCAATCTCTTAAGCGGTTCGCGTATTATCTTACTTGGTTTAATTTTATATGTATATGTTCAATTAGAAAATATTTTTATTTATAACTGCTTAATTATTCTAGCTGGTTTAACTGATTATTTTGACGGCTTATTGGCTCGAGTAAAAAATCTGGTGACTGATTTGGGAAAAATAATGGATCGCTCTATAGATAAAGTTTTTACTATACCTATTTTGATACTTTTCTTAAATTTTGAAAACTATTTTTCTTACTTAACCATTATTTATATAGTCGTCGATACTATTGCACTTATCAGTACACTACACGCTGCCTTATATTTAAAAAAATTAACTCCAAGTAATGCTATCGGTAAAATAAAATTTATACTTATTTTTTTAGCCTTTTTATTTTACCCTTACAATAACTTCTATTTCGTCGAACTTTTTTTAATACTGCCCGCCACAATTATGGCTATTTGGTCACTACTAAATCACCAATGGCGCCAATCAACAACCGTTTAATACGGTTGTTTTTTATTCCACTACTTGACCTTTATTGGTATCATACAAGGCACCATTTAAGTTTGTGTTCAAGGCGGGATGAATTATTTGACTTTCCTCTCCTTGTTTGGTTACTTTAATTGTTTGAGAATTTAATAAATTTTTAACCTTACCTATATCACTACTTTGTGGTAATAAACTTACGTAAAAACGGGCGGTTACCAGTCCATCGGCTTCATTAAGAGAATCTATTTGCCATATTAATTGCCTGGTAGCGGAATTATAATTAAGAGTACCTTTTTCAACTACTTGATTATTCTCCCAATTTACATCAACTGGTAATGAAGCAATCATCTCTACTTTTTCATAACTATTCTTTGTTTGTAATGTAAGATCAATAGGAAAAACTGTTTTTTCTCCTACCTGCGGTGGCAAAGGACCGGTGCCAACCGGAAAACCTTCTTCATCTCTATACCAGGCGTAATTAAATACTTTTAAGGGCGATATTATTTTGGCCGATTGTACTGGCGTAGAAAAACTTAAATTTGTTTGTTCTTTTTCTCCAACCTGACCAACTATTGCCTGGGCATAGGTTCTAAAATTATTTGATAAATTAGCTAGGTCATTTTTAATATTAAATTCGTAATCTATTTTCAATTCCTGACCATTAGACAATTTCTGTAAAGAACTTAAGTTATCACCAGTTAATAAAATTTGACCATCATTGGTAACTGTTGGAGTAACTACTGTTTTTAAAGTATTCCAATCAATCATATCATGATTAACTTGTAAAATAACTTGCAAATCTTTTAAATCAGAACCAGAAATATTTTGTAAAATAACCTGATAATTCAATTTTTGACCTGGTGTAATTTCATTTAAAGTCAATTGATTATTAATTGTCATTTGTAAAGCTAATTCTTCACCCAATATTACTATATTTTTATCAGTTTCTTGTAAAATTTTTACGTTTTCTTCGCCACTACTAATTTCTAATTTAAATTTTTCTAGACCCGTGGCACCTGCTGAAAATTTACCTTTAAAATTAAAATTAATTTCTTGATTATTCATAAAATTTCTAGCTGGCCAAACGTAAGCTTTGCCTTCAGGCAGATCGACTATCTCAGCAATTTCTGGTCTAGGATTGGTCATAATAAAATTATTACTGGTGATTAAACGTATCCTCACAGCTGATATTTCCTGACCACTGATATTACCTATTCGCCAGGCCATATCTTTTTCAACTTCAGGTAATATCGATTCTGGCAATTCCCAATTAATAGCAAACTGAGAATGACCTAGTTTTACCAAATAAACAAATGATTCAATAAAATCAGAACTAAAATTAACAGGTTGATAGACTGCTTCAACTTTGAATTCCTTATCAGTATTCTCTTCTCCATAAAGTTGGGCGTTTATTTTTATTTCGCCGACTCCACCCTTTGGTAATTCTCCTAACTGCCAGCTAGTATTTAATAAATTATCAGCCGCTGGTTCTGTTGACTTAAGTTTTAAACCATCCGGATAACGGACCGATATGTTCAATTTTTTAAAATCAACTCGACTAGTATTTTTATAACTAATAACCCAAGTTCCTTCCTGTCCAATAGCAACTGCATCCGGGCCACTTAGAGTTAATTCAATATCTTCACGATTAGTAGGAGCACCACCAAAACGAAAAGCACTAAATAACAAAGTAGCTGAAGCTAACAATAAGAACCCAACTACCAACCAAAAAACTCCATTCTTTACTTTTTTCTTAGTATGTTGTCTTGGGGATGAATGATATTTACTTTTTTTGTAGTGATTAGGTTTATTCATATTTAAATCATTTTTTATTGTAGATTCTTTTTCTTCTAATTTCTCTTTTTCTAAATACATTTCTTCTATAGCAGAAATTAATTCAACCTGAGGTGATTGATCAACCACTGGATGTGGTTTAGCTTTTGTTTTTTGACGGCGTGATTTTTTTTTACTTAACTCTCGCCAAGACTTTATTTCCATATGAATATATTTTTTCTAAATAACTAAAGCTATTAATTTTTCTCTCAATTATATTTTCTGTATATTTACTTAAAATTTTCATAAACTCAAACTCTTCTTGTTTAGTTATTCTAAAACGATAAACATCTGGTAAGACTTGCCAAAAATTCCCTCTGTATAAATAACGTAATATTTTCAAAATATTTAGAGATAATATTAAATCAGAATTAATAGCCTTATCTTTTTTTATTACTCCACCTTCAGTCACTGAAAAAAAACAATTTTCTGCTAATAATTTTTGACCACTCCGCACACACTCCTTAAGTTGAGGTTTAAATCCAATCAATGATACAAACTGCCAAATAACTAAATATACAATTAACTTATTTCTATTTACATTTGGTTTTAAATTTTTTTGTAAAAACTTTGCCCAATTTATTAATAATTCATAAACTTCATCTTCTGTATTATCTGGGACAGTTGAAAAATTAACTACTTCCAACAATGCCTGCCACAATAATAATGCTTCTAAATTCTGACGAATTAAAAAATGACTATCAACCGTTTCCCCACCAGCCACATGAATTTGGTTTTTACCTGGTGCCAACATTATCTTTACTTCATTGCCAACTTCCAAAAAACCTCTTAACTTTGCCTGTGGTTTTCTCGCTCCCTTGGCTTTGGCAATAATTTTTCCTTTTTCTCTAGTAAAAGCTGTTATCAATAAATCATTTTCACCTTTAGGCTGATGACGTAAGATAATCGCTTGTAAAATTACTGTCATGTTTTTTCAATACCCAACCAAATTTTTTCCTCAGCAAATTTTATTTCTTTGCTGTCTAAATTATCCTTATGTGCAAATACTATTTGTTTACTTAAAGTAGAGCTATTAATCATCTCTTCTACTTCTGCAATTGACTGTTCTAACTGATTGGAAACATCTATGTATAAAATAATCTTATCCGTAATAGTCAAACCCGCTTGTTTACGTAAATTATTGACAGTTCTAACCAATTCTCTCACCAAACCTGCTTTAGCTAAATTTTCATCAATCGTAGTATTTAATTTTATTTCACTAGCACCCAAACTAACATTAATTACATTTACCTCTTGTCGCAAAATTTCAAGATATTGTTCAGAAAAATCTTTTTGTTTAATAAACAACTCTGCCAATGGTTGCCTAACTTTTATTTTAGCTTCCGCCCGTAAAGCTAAAGCTTGGGTAACAATATCTCTTACTTGATTCATGGTCTGTAACATTTCAGTTTCAGCCGCGGTTTTTTCATTGACTTGCGGCCAAGCAGATAAATGGACTGAAAAAGCAAATTCGTTTTCTTTAACTGGACAATCTTTTATTAATTCTTGATAAATTTTTTCTGCTAAAAATGGTGTAAAAGGTGCTAATAATTTAGTTAATTCCAATAACACAAATCCTAATGTTTTTACAGCTTGTGCTTGTGTTTCTCCACCAGCTTTAAAACGATCACGACTGCGTCTCACATACCAAGTAGATAAATCATTGATAAAATCAGATAACATTCTCGCCGCAGATGTAATATCATAATTATCTAAATAATTGGTGACAATTCTTGTTACCTCTCGTAAATAAGTTAATATCCACTGATCCAAAAGATCTGGAGAAGGTTCAGTTGGCACTGTTTTTACAGCCGGCTTATATAGACTGTAGAAACTAAAAACATTCCATAAAATTAACCAGTTTTTTTTCAATACTTCTTCAACTTGTTGTGGGTCAAAGTTTTTTGGTTCACCTGGTTGATTGATTGTATAAAAATGCCAACGCAGTGCATCTGCACCATAAGAATTCATAATTTCCCATGGATCAACAATATTCCCCTTGCTTTTAGACATTTTCTTACCGTGTTTATCATTTATATGTCCTAAACAAATCACATTTTTATAAGGACTTTCCTGATCAAGTAAAGTGGCAACAGCCAGTAAAGTATAAAACCAACCACGGGTTTGATCGATGGCTTCACAAATAAAATCAGCTGGATACCATTTTTTATTATCAATCAAATCTTTATTGTCAAAAGGATAATGAATTTGAGCAAATGGCATAGCCCCAGAGTCAAACCAACAATCAAGTACTGCAGTGTCTCGTACCATTTCCCCACCACACTGATCACATTTTATTTTAATATCATCAACAAAAGGACGATGAGCATCGGTAATTTTTTGTCCACTCAATTTTTCTAACTCGTCAAACGAACCAATTACTTTGATACTTCTGCATTCTACTTGATTCTTAATTCTCAATTCTTTATTCTGATTGGCTTGGCACTTCCAAATTGGCAATGGCGTTCCCCAATACCGTTCCCGGGATATGGCCCAATCCTTAACCCCCTCTAACCATTCACCAAACCGACCAAATTTAATATGATCAGGTAGCCAATTAATATTTTGATTATTTGTTTTTAACTGTTCACGTAACGAAGACATTTTAATAAACCAAGAATCCTTAGCATAATATAAAAGCGGAGTATCGCAACGCCAACAAAATGGGTAATCATGCTGATAAGACTCTTGACCAAACAATAATTTTTGTTCTTGTAAATAATTAATAATTATTTTTTCTGTCTCAGAATCTTTGACAAATCTGTTTTGTAAAATTTCTAGAATCTTAAATTTTGAATTTTGAATCTGAAAAGAAAAATTACCGTTTTCATTGACTGTATGTACTTTGGGTAGTCCCACTGCTTCACCTAAGTTATAATCATCCTCACCATACATTACTGCTGTGTGTACTACTCCTGTACCATCCTCAGTAGTAACAAAATCAGCTGGATATATTTTATATGCATTTTTATAATTCTCTACTGTTTCTGAAATCGCACCCGGAAATAGAGGTTCATATTCTACTCCAACCAATTCACTACCTTTAAACTCTTCTAAAATCTCAAACTCAGTCTGACCTAATATATTCAATCTCGCTTTGGCAATAATCAAATCTTCCTTAATTCTTAATTCGTCATTCTTAATTCTAATTTTGACATAGTCAAAATCATTACCGATTGCCAAAGCCACATTACCCGGTAAGGTCCAAGGAGTAGTTGTCCAAGAAAGAATATAGAGCGGAACATCACTATTATCTTCACCTTTAATTCTTACTTCGTCATTCTTAATTCTGAATTTTATATAAACAGATTCATCCTTAACCTCCCGATACCCTTGAGCGACTTCATGGCTAGAAAGAGCGGTGCCACAACGTGGACAATGTGGAACTACTTTATGACCCAAATATAATAATTGTTTATCATGAACCTGTTTGATTATCCACCACAACGTTTCAATATAATCATTGGTATAAGTTATATAGGGTTTATCCATATCAATCCAAAAACCCATTCTCCTGGTCAATTTTTCCCATTCTTCTTTATATTGCCAAACTGATTCCTGACACTTGGCATTAAAAAACTTTATTGACTCAGCTACTGAACTTTGTAAAGCTTCAATTTGTGGTTTACCTGATATTCCTAAATGCTTTTCCACCGCTAGCTCCACTGGCAAACCATGAGTATCCCATCCTGCTTTTCTATTTACATGAAAACCTTGCATGGTTTTATAACGAGGTATCAAATCTTTAAATGCTCGAGCCAAGACATGATGAATACCAGGACGACCGTTGGCAGTTGGTGGGCCTTCATAAAATACAAACTCACCCTTAGGAGAATCTTTCTCCAGGGACTTAGTAAATATTTTTTCTTTTTCCCAAAATTCTAAAATTTCTTGTTCTAATTCGGGAAAATTTATTTGAGTCATAAGCAAATAAATATAATTGGAATGTATAAATTGTATTGAAAAAACAAGCAAAAGTCAATTTTACTATCCTAAACAACAAAATAAATAAAGTCCGCACTAAGTGCGGACTTTACTGTAAATTCAAAAATTATATATTCTCTCTTACTGCTGTGAATTCTTATAATTGGTAATTGCTTCCACGACTCGACTATCAGCTTTTAAATCTTCTACAAACAGTACATGGGCACCATTTATTCGCATTTCATCTTTTGGACCATGCAACTCATTACCCAGTTTCACCAAAGACAATTCATTCTGTACTTGGGCTTGTTGTTGTTGATCTCCAGATGTTTGCAAAGGTTGGGTTACTTGTAAATAATAAATGTCCCTTAATAATACACTCTTACTATTTTCTTTAACCACTTTACCAAAATAAACTTGGCCATTGGTTAAAAAGACTGCTTGCCAATTATTGTTGCTGCCAGATAGCCCCAAAACATTGAAACGGCTGTATTTAGAAATAAAATACAAACCCAAAACTATGATTAGAGCAATTACTACAACCACAATAACCCATTTAACAAAACTACCACCAGAACTAGCTGGTTTTTGAAAAGCAGCACTCTCTCCTGCTTTGGTTGTGTTTGGTTCCATAATTTCTATGTCCTTTCCCTAAAATTAATTATTAGGATGTTAATATTTATAATTTAACTTAAAACTAGTATACCACCTAATTAACAAACAAAGCAAATACTTTTTTCACAAAAATTTAGTCATATCTACTTCTTGCCAATCATCGTTAGTAGATGATTTTTCATAAAATTTAGCAAATTCTACTGTTTCATCATCTGCATAAACAAATTCTTCTCTGACTCCACTACCAATTCGATTACTATAAAAAGTTTTTTTATCCAATACTTTTGGCTTCAGATGCAACTCCGCCCGCATTTCTTTATCACCTGTTTCCCATTCGATAAATTTTATTACCTCACCCGGTATATCAGTATTAGTTTCACCTTCTGCAATTACGGTAAATTTATTTTTCACCATCTCAATAAAAGTTGGCCATTTTGACTGATTCATAAGTTACATTTTATCAACTGGTTTGATATTAAGCAAATCAAGACCACTGGCAATAATTTTAGCTGTTGCTTGAATCAACAATAAACGTTGATTTCTTATTTGTTTTTCTGCTTTTAACACTGGCACATTTTGATAATAATTATTAGCTAAACTTGCCAATTGATATAAATATTCAGCTAAATGATTGGCTTGTTGTTTTTCATAGTAATGTAATGCCACCAGTGGCCACTGACATATTTTTCTTACCAAAATATTTTCTTGTTCAGAAAAATTATACTGCTTGACTTTAGTATTTTTGGCTTTTTGTAAAATACGTTTTAACCTCACCAAAGTATACAAAAGATAAGGCCCGGTATTACCTTCTAAACTCAAGGAGGCCTTAGGATCAAAAGTTATGGTAGACTTGGGATTGGTTTTTAAAAACCAGTATTTAATAGCAGCGATAGCTATAGTTTGAGCTAATTTTTTTTGTTGGTTTAATTTTAATTTTGGTTGCCGTTGTTTTACTTCCTGCCATGCTTCTTCGGTTAGTTCATTTATTAAATCATCAGCATCAACCACCGTACCCTCACGTGATTTCATTTTCCCTTGGGGTAATAACACTTGCCCGTAAGGATAATGCTGGCACTTAACTTGCCAATCATAACCTAAAATTTCCAATAACTTAAATAAGACTTTAAAATGATATAGTTGCTCATCACCCACCACATATATCATTTTTGTAAAATTATAATCTTTAAATCTTTTAACAGCCAAATATATATCCTGGGTAATATAAACCGTGGTACCATCAGCTCTTAGTAAAATTTTTTCTCCACTATCACGTCCCCCTAAACCATAAGTACTTAAATCTACCACCATGGCACCAGCGGAATTACTTTTTACTAACCCTTGCTTAGCTGCTTGAGTAATTATTTCTCTACCCTGATTATAAAGTTTACTTTCATAATAAATCTGATCAAACTCTGAGCCATATACTCTATACGTCTCTGTCCAGCCTTTTATAACCCAAGAATTCATTTTCCGCCATAAAGAAATTATTTTTTTATCTTTCTTCTCCCAAGCTTGTAATAATCCTCTGGCTTCAGTAATTAAATCAGGGTTAGTTTTTTCCTCTTGATTATATTTAACATACAGATCACCAACAAACTTATCTCCTTTAATCTGTACACTTTGTGGAGTTTTATTATTTCCCCATTTAAGATAAGCCAGCAAACTTTTCATAATATGAATACCGCGGTCATTGATAACTTCTGTTTTTATTACCTGGTAACCGAAAAATTCATAAATTTTTGCCAAACTCATACCTATAGCATCATTACGTAAATGTCCCAAGTGTAAGGGTTTATTGGTGTTGGGTGATGAATATTCTATAACTACTTTTTTCTTACTACCTATATTTATTTGACCGAATTTTTTTTCCTGAGCTGCTTGATTAACATATTTGATCAGTTGTTGTGGTGATAAGAAAAAATTGATAAATCCTTGGCCGGCAACTTTTACTTCTATATTATTTTCTCTTAACCAACTAGTTTGCGATAATTTCTCAGCTAAATCTGTAGCTACTTGCTGGGGATTTTTTTTCTCTTGACGAGCAATGATTAAAGCTATATTTGTACTTAAATCACCAAAATCATTGGTGGGAGGAGTCTCCAAAACAAACTCCTCTTGCCCAGTCAAAAGTTTAATTTCATTTTTCAATTGTGAGTAAAATGTAATCATCTTGATTTTATAGTAATGATTTTAGGTAAAATCAGCAAGCTGGCTAAGTTTGTTAGCCAGGTAATATTCCTATACAATAAAGTTATGGAAATATTAACCAACAAACAAGCTTTATTCAATTATCTACCTTTACAAAAAATAGAGGCGGGGCTTGTTTTGACCGGGCCGGAAGTAAAATCAGTTAAAATGAAAAGAGTTGATTTTAAAGGTAGTTATGTGACTATCAAAGATAATCATGCCTGGCTGGTAGGACTACATGTTGCCCCATATCAACCAGCTGGTGGTGTACAAAAAAACTATGAACCAAAAAGACAAAGAAAACTACTTTTAACTAAAAAAGAAATTAATCTCATCCGGGGACAACTGACCAATAAAGGATTGACAGTTGTCCCTTTGCGGCTATATACTACCAGGGGTCTGGTGAAACTGGAACTAGCAATAGTCCGTGGTAAAAAACAATTTGATAAAAAAGAAACAATAAAAAAAAGAGATACCGACCGCGATATCAGACGCACTTTGAAAGAATACTAGCTTAATTACTAATTAGTAATGACTAATATCTAATGAATTTTCTAATTAGTTAATTAATAAATTAAATCATTTATTAATAATTAGTTATTAGTAATTTTATCCGGGGATGTCATCTATTCGCTAAGAAAGTAGAGACGTATGTTCAAGCTGAGCGGCAACTCATTAAACTACCACAACTATAAGTGCCAATACACTTATGAGCAAAATTAGGAACGCTTTTGCGCTACCTAACTTTGCACTTGCTGTTGCCTAATTAGGCCACAGCCATCGCTGAAGTCTGGCTCCAAGATTTCTTAAGCGGTGTCATAACTGGAGCTTGAACGCCGATACGCTGACTATTGTCGTTTGAAATATTGCTCAGCACCACCAAAAAGTTTTCGCCTGATTTTATCTTTTTGGTTTACCAATCAGGCTAAGTTTGTAAATCATGCGTTAAAACTTTTTTACCACGTGGGTGCAAAGCCCACCATCTCCACCAAACTAAGCTTGGTAATTGGGGAGCTTAACTTCCCACCATCAAATTTTTAATTTTATAATTTTTAATTTTATAATTTTTAAACTACTCTTCATATATAAGTACTCTGGCCACAAATACTTAAATTTTATATAATATAATTATAATCATTAACCCTCAAATTTATTCAAAAATTTAGAATCAATCAACAAATAAACCTACCAGAAGTCCGTCTAGTAGGAGCCGACGGAGAACAGTTAGGCGTAGTTTCTACGGTAGAAGCCCTACGTCAAGCCAGAGAAGCGGGACTGGATTTGGTTGAAGTATCACCTAAAGCAGAAATACCTGTCTGTCGTATCTTAGACTACGGTCAATGGATTTATAACCAAAATAAGCTACAACAAAAAGCTAAGGTCAAAAGCAGAAAATCAGAAATTAAAGGAGTAAGACTTACTTACAATATGGGAAGCCACGACTTAGAAGTCAGAGCCAACCAGGCAAGTAAATTTTTAAATCAAGGCGATCGAGTCAAAACTGAAATTATTCTTAAAGGTAGACAAAAGGCTCATCCTGAAAAAGTAAAAGAAATAATGATGAAATTTCAATCTATGCTTGGTACAAATATTAGAGTGGACCAAGAACCTACACGCGAAAGCAATAAATTTACAGCCCTTTACTCCTTAAAAAAATAAAGCTTTATTGCTTGACACTATTTATTTAATACTTTATTATAAATCCTGTCCCACTATTTTGGGTGGGATTTATTCATAAAAAAAGATGCCAAAATTAAAAACACACAAAACAACCAATAAGAGAATTAGAGTAAGTAAGAATAAAAAACTGACCCAAAGAACTTCCGGTCAGGATCATTTTAATTCCAGAGAAACTGGCAAAGTAACTCGCAATAAAAGACGTGACCATAAAGTAGCCAAGGTAAACGAAAAAAACATTCGCACTCTCCTACCTTATCATTAATATCTTAATTCTTAATTCTAGATTCTAAATTCTAATCATATGGCCAGAGTTAAAAGAGGCACAACTCATACTAAAAAAAGAAGAAAACTTAGAAAGGCTGTTAAAGGCTATCGCTGGACTCGTAAAAGTGGTATCCGACAAGCCAAAACTGCTGTGGTTAAAGCCGGAGCATATGCACTAAGAGATAGACGAGCAAAAAAGAGAATTAATCGATCTTTATGGTTGATTAGATTGAATGCCGCCGTCCGTGAACGTGGAACTAGTTACTCTAAATTTATCGGGGCAATGAAAAAGAAAAATATTGAACTAGATCGTAAAGTACTATCTGAACTAGCAATGAATCACCCACAAATATTTGATCAGATTTTTAAACAAGTAATGGCTGAATAATTTTTTTAAAAACAGAGAGTATAAAACCCCGAATCACTTCGGGGTTTTTTAATAACCAATTTCCAAGAAACAAGATACTAATAAATTATTAATTTCTAATAACTAATTACTAATGAATTACTAATTATTAAATTAAATCATTGATTAATAATTAATAATTAGTTATTAGTAATTTTATGTTCTAATAAATACAATCTTATTATTCAAACATCCAAACTTTTAACAGCTAAAAACAAATCAACTATTCCCCCACAACCTTACCCGGTTTTCACTTCTTCTATTACTATAATTCAAATTAAGTCCACGTAAATTTATCGGCTGAATATTTTTCTTATTTCTTTTCCAAGTAAAAATATTTTGTTTTTTTTCTGACATAAAAATTATTTAAGTTATTTAAACTTAAAATAAAAAGCAGTACGCGCTTAGCGTACTACCCTAATTTTTATTGCCTGCACTTTATCTTGACAAGATACTTTGATTTTCATATTTTTGTTTTTAATTTTTATTTTTGTGAATTTTATTTAAATTGTTTTATAATTTACAATTTTAAATTTATAATTTTTATTACTATATCTTCATTATACAGCATTTTTTGCTTTTTGTCAAGAAAAAAGGTATAATAATTTATATAAATAAATTAAATTTATGAAAAACAAACTACTACTTGTATTTTTAATATCATTTTTATTTATTCCGATTCTAACTTATGCAACTACTACACAATCTCAAAACACCCAATCATCTGACAATACGGTAAAACTAACCAATCCCCTAAGCAGTGACGACCCAGCAATTATTATTGGCAATGTCATAAAAGGTATTTTAGGGCTAACTGGAGTTTTAGCACTAGCAGCTTTTATAGCTGGTGGAGTAATGTGGATGACTTCAGGTGGTAATGCTGATCGAGTGAAAAAAGGTAGGGATATTCTGGTCTGGGCAATTATTGGGCTATTTATAGTCTTTTCCAGCTACAGTATCTTAAAATACGTGTTTGATATTTTAGCCTAAAAAATTAATCAAATTACTTGCTCAATAACCCGCCCAAACTGGCGGGTTTTACTTATATTTTAAAAGTGAATAGTATTGACTTTTTCTTAAAAATATGCTATATTGGCTAGTTATAGATTAATATATAGTGAACTTTGACAATTTAATAACTTATATTTTATTTATAAAATTAGTTAGTTGGTTTAGATTGAGATTTTTTCTTTATTTAAACCAACTAACTAACAATAAATAAATAAAATAAAGGAGTCAATCATGGCAATCTTTGGTAATTTCTTCAATAAACTAAAAAATGTTTTTGGAGGAGAATTGATCGGTACCGCAGCTGGTACTGTTAGCGGAAAAATGATTAGTGAGTTAATTGGCATGCCTGCCAAAAAAATCACTGAAATTGCACTTGATAAAATGTTTCAAGTGCCCCCGCGCGCAGAACTGCAAAAAGTTCTATTAGGTTTAAACGACACCCAGAGAAAATTTTGGGAAGCTAGATTTGAGGAAGCTAAAAAATACTGGGAAAAAAGACTTGGGGAAGATAATAAAAACCTTCCTCACCGTCCTTCAGAAAATGAAGTGGTGACAGCCTGGTGTAAACCGCTGTTACTAAAAAAAGTCAAAGTTCTTTTGAAGAAAAGTGACGGCACTCCTATATTAAATAAAGGGGTACCTGTATTTGCCGAATCAGAGTCTGACTTAGTCAGTGACGATGATCTTCGTGCTTATATCTACGGCAAAGTCGCTGACATTGGCGAGAAAGAATTTTGGATCTGGACAGATTTGCTAATCCACGATAAGTGGAATCAGATCTTCCAAATTTGGGGAGATAAATTTAAAATAAAAATTTTAAACCCAATTATAAAAAGGTTGCAAGAAACATTTGAAGTAATTGTAAAATACTCTGCTATTGCAACCGCTGCAGGGAAAGTTAGCTTAGAAAAAGCTGACACCATGACCGAAGAAATGATCGCAGAATCAAAAAACAAGAAATTAAATATTTTTTAAAGGAGTTTAAGAATGCAACTATTCGTAGTTTATGTGTTAATCATCATCGCGTCTTTGTGGATGCTTTACTATCTGCTCTTTCATACCTCAGCTACGGGGTTCAACTTACTCGGCAGAGTCAGGGAATTAGAGTTAGGACTTATCAATCAAGTATCCCAAGCATTGGGAAGAATATTGGCAGTCCTAGGATATCCACTTGGAGAGATAGAGATGATTCAAAACAGAATTGTTAACGAAGGCGTTAATTTCGCCCAAAACCTAATCAGACAAATTGCCAGGCAATCATTCTTTATCGCCTGTGGAATAAGTGGAATGCTACTTATATTACTAATTGGAGTAATATTCCATTCAAATCTGATTATGATCATTATTCTGATTGCTGCTGTGGTATGGTCGTTCTTGACCATGGTAATTTATGATCCAATTATTGGATCAATCGCTCAGGGCAAAAAAATAAGAAGAAGTATCCGACCAATTTCGCTTCTCCTTGCTTACATAGGGATATTGACCTTACTGTGGTTAAACTTCAATGGAACATCATTCTTTAATGAAGTTCTGGGAATATTTGTGATTCTTTCACTAGTACTAATGATATTTTCATTTAGATCTTATTATCTGATGAGAATAACAAACACAGCTGGGTATGCCTTGGGAACTATATTAACTGTTTTACTTATTCTGTTTATTTTCAAAAGCTCAAGCCCGAGCTTATATGGAAACCTGGTTGACACTAGGACAGAATTTGAACAAACAAATAAAGTAAAGTATGTTACCCAACAGACTCCCTTATACGCTATTATAATCACTAATGAAGATACAACAATTGTAAAGGTTAATTCCCAAGAAGGAATTCCAACTATCAAAAAAGGTGAACAAGTAGTTCGTGGTGATAATACAGTAGTTTATAAGCAAGAAGTTTTTGGCGATATTTGGTTAGCAGATGATAATGGTTTATATGTTTTAGGACCATTCTGGATACCACTTAGATGGTTATCTAATAATGACCTAAACCCAAAAAATATACTAACTGATAATCAAAATCAGTCAGTACAACCACCTATTGATACTCCTACCGATCCAAATACTTTTACCCTCCCCCCTCATACCAGGGTAAAGGTGATGGATATCCCAGCTGGTCGGGAAAATATAGTTTTCCGATCAACTGGAAAATATCGAATTATTGAAAGAGACGGACCAAAATTGGTCCTCTCGAAAGTTTTCAAATACAATACCAATGTTGCCGGAGGCACTTTGGAAATTGAAAACATTAATGATTTTCCAATTGAGTTCAAAGTAGAACTCTAAATTATTACATAACAAGCCGTTGGTTAACATACCAACGGCTTTTTCTTGACAAAAATATAAATTTGTAGTAATTTATATCATTCTATACATTAAAAAATAAATAAAAGGAGTATCTATGGCACCGCTTATACCAAAAAAAATAGGTGATTTTTTTATAAAAATACCTGTTTTAATCAGGAACAACCATAAATTTTTTCTAACTGGTCTTATCACTTTTTTGCTTTCCTTTATTATCATGATAATAATAATTTTACTAACCACCAATAGTGCATCAAACTATATTGATAAAAAAAATTTAGAAATAAAACAACAATTACAAGACCAAATACAAGTTATCAGCACTACTATTGCTGACACAGTACTGCCATACATTTCATTCCTCAATCAGGAAAGAAAATTTGTTGATTCGTCATTATTGGCTTTGTCTTTTCGAGTAGACTCTACTCAAAACAGGTTAACTAAATTTGAAAAAAAATATAAGCATGATAATAAATTTCTAACTTCCTACATTGCCACCCGAGATGGTTTCTCTAATCCAGACAGTTTGTCTAATTATGCCGCTAATATTTGTATGAACGTATATGGTAGAATGCTTGACGAACTACAAAGTAGAATACCCCCCCAAGAACCGTCGCAACAATGTGATGAAGAAACCAAAGTCAAATTTGACAATCGGCCGGAAATTAAAAAAGGTATCTCCATCAGAATTGATGAAAAAAAATAAACTAAAAACCCGTAACAATTACGGGTTTTATTTTTTATTTTAATAATTTATTCCCAAATTACTAGCCAACTCTCCTATCAATATACCAGCACCAAGAGCAAGAGTACCTATTAACAATACTTTTAATCCGGATTTGAACCAAGATTTTTTTGTATAAATTGAAGTAAACACGCCTACTAAAAATAGTCCCAATAAAGTAGCCGCAATTGATATAGGCATAGCAACTTTGACTGATAAAAATAAATATGGAGTTAGTGCAACCAGTCCACCAAGAGTATAAGAAAAAAACATAAACACACCAGTTATTTTAGGGCTATTGTTTTGATCAGGTAAAACACTAAGTTCATGTAAAGCTTTTTCTTTGAGCATCAACTTTTTATTCTGACTAACTACTTCCGCCATTTGTTTTGCTAAGTCATTAGGCCAGCCATCTTTTTGATATATCGCCAATAAATCTTTTTTTTCTATTTCCATTTGATTTACTAAATCTTTTTTTTGTTCATGCAATTGACTAATATCACGATCACGATTTGATTGATTGGAAACATATGAACCTATGCCCATAGAAATAGATTCAACTGTAATAATTACAAAACCGGATAAAAGCACTGTGAAATGATTTTGACTACCGATAGCAATACCGGTTATTGCTCCTAAAGTTGAAACCATACCATCTTCCAATCCAAAAACTACATCCCGTAGTGATTGGACAAATCTTGAATTTTTATTGTTGAAAAAATTATTCATGGTTTATAAAGGGATTAGGGTCAGAAAAAGTAAGACGAGGTATTTGTTCATGAATTAGATGCGGTTTTATACCATAAGTTTTTTCGTATAAAGTACCAACATTACCAAATAGAGCTTTAGAATAATCAAAACCAATTTTGGTGGCTACTGCTTTTACAGCCTGTTCACTCTTACCTTCAATTTCTACAAAAGACGGTAAATACGGCCACTCATCAAGACAAATTTCTACGCCAGCAAGTAGCCATAATTCCCTGGTTGATTCTTGATAAGCTTTTATTTTGCAACCAATTTTTTCTAAAAACTCTAAGGTCTTGGCAAAATTATCCACTACCAAACATATTTCTTTTTGGTCTTCTATTTTGTCACCGTCAATTACTTTGTAAGTTAAAGTGACTCTATCACCTTCATCACGCAATCTTATCCAAGCCTTTTCATTTTTCATAAATTCAGGCGGATTGATAATCACTCTAGTTTGTAAAAACTTTGGTCTAATTAAAACCGCCCCAACATTTTTTAAACTTTGTCTAATAGCCGTCTTATCAATATTCGGAAAAGTGGCTTCAAATTCAATTTCCATAATTATAATTTTTTATTTAGTTCAATTTCTGCTTGTTTAGCTAAACCGATTAAAGTAGCTATATCATCCAAAGCAAATTTTCTTGGTCTATTATCTTTGATGCACAAAACACCAACTGGCAAACGAGAATTTTCTTCGCGTAAAGCCACACCTGCATAAAATCTGATATAAGGCTTACCTTTGACATAAGGATTATCAAAAAATCTTGGATCTTGCCAAGTATCCTCAATCACAAAAATATAATCTGCATACATAGCGTGCCCACAAAAAGATATATCTCTTGCCCCTTCACGAACATCAAGTCCCCAACACGATTTATACCATTCCCGTTTTCCATTGATAATAGAAATAGTTGAAATAGGGACTTTAAATTTTTGGCAAGCTTGCTTGGTAATAATATCAAATCTGGCTTCAGGTTCGGTATCTAAAATAGCCAAAGAATAAACTGCTGTTAGTCTTGCTTGTTCATTGATTTGTACCGGAGCACTAATCATACTTAAATCTTAGACCTAAATTACAATAAACGCAAAAGTGATTCAATATTTTTTTCCATCTCAACTTCACCAATTTTAACAATCTCTGTACCAATTTCTTCTCGAAAATAACTCCGCCAACTTGAAAAACCTATAGCAGGAAAAATTGGTTCTAAAATTATATCTGAACTTTGCAACGAATACTTTGCTAAATGATGGCGCATGATGTCAAAACTGCGATTAGCAACTTTTTTAAACGAATAATCATCCAGCTCCACTGGGCGATATTTTTCATAATTATCAAGATTGACACTGATAACTATATCGGCTCCCATTTGTCTGACTACATTATCGGGAACTGGATTACTTGAACCACCATCTATCAATAATTGATTATTTAAAGTCACTGGTTTAAATAAAGTAGGAATAGACATGCTGGCTCTAACAGCTTGGGATAAACTGCCTTTATTTAAAACTACTGAACCGCCACTAATTAAATCAGTGGCCATGGCCGCCACTGGAATTTTGGTATCCAAAAAACTAGCCCCTGCAAACCACTCAGCTAAAAGTTTCTCTAACTTATCACCCTTAATAAGCCCCCCTTGCAAAGTTGGTTCTAAAAATATATAAAATTTATCTCGACGTTTATTGACCGTATAATCCTCTAGTTTGGCAACGTCCCAAAATAAACCAAAAAAACACGCCACCCAGGCGCCAATACTTGATCCAGCAATAAAATCAATAGGAATCTGATGTTTAAGTAAAGTTTTAATAACTCCAACATGGGCTAGTCCTTTGACTCCACCACTACCCAAAGCTAAGCCTATCTTTTTATTTGTTTGCACTTTCATATTAGTACCAATATTTAATCAAACTTATGATGTTGCATCTAAAATTACTCTGAAAACAAAGGTACTAATAGCATAAGCTACAATAATTATTAAAAGACCAATCACCCCAGCAACAATTGTTTTTCTAGCAGTTTCCCCCCGATCAGTACCATAACCACTAGCTGCCCCCACTACACCATAAATTATAATCAAAACCATTAGTAATCCTAAGATACCTAAGGCAATATTAATTATCCTGGCAATTGTCTCTCTAATATCCCTCGTCCCCAAACCAATTGCACTACCATAACCCAAACCAAAATCAACTTGAGCAAGAGTGGCTAGGGGTATTAAAAATAAACTTAAAATAGCTAAACCTAATATTTGTTTATTTATTTTCATAAAATAATTATAACAAAATTCAAAAAAATTTACGATTTTTTCATTAGAGGTAAAAGCTTTTTATATTTATCAAAAATTAAATATATAATTACTAAATCTATTAGAGTTAAACAAATTAATAACCAGGAATAACTATAAAAAATTCTGAATATTTGATAAATAACCATAAAAATCAGAGCATAACCGGTAACCGGATAAGCCCATAATTTATTTCTTAGCAACATAATCATTAAAAATATTTTTAAAATACCATTAATAAATAAATAAAACGCAATAAATGTTTGAGTAGATAAAGATAATATATTAAGCCAAGAAAAAACTTTATTAATAAAAAAATCAGTTGGGTCTTCGGTTAACTCATGTTGGAATAACCAATAAATTAAATTAATTACTCTATCTTTTTTAACAAAATAAACCGTTATTCCTGCTAATGTTCCTAGAATCCCATCAAACAGTTTTAGCAGTACGGTGTAATTAAAAATGGTATTATTCAAATCTTGTTTCATTTTATTTTATTATATTTGTTTTTTTATTTTTTAAACGACTTTGCGATAAACTAGTCCAACTCAATACACCAATAGCTATAAGAATAGCCTTTTCTTCTTTACCTTTAAAAATTTTTTTATTTATTAATTTTATGAGAGTATTAGCTGCTTCTTTGTGGTCCATATAATTTATGGTAACAATTTTTGAATAATATCATTTCTTTGTTTCATACTTAAAGCGTGTAAAACAACTACTATCAAATCGTCTTTTTTTAATACCACTGTGCGTTGGGCTTCAACTAAAAAACCAGTTTTAACTGCCTGGGGATTGAACGTATGTAAACTATAATTTCGATCAATTATTTTTACTAATCTATTCTGACCATTTATATCAACAATTTGAGCTGTATAATCTTTAACCGCACTGGGCGCTGCTATATCTGATTTAGCAAAAGCAGTTTGTCCAATTACTGCCATTTCTTTAGCGGTGGTAACATTATGAGCATCGAGTCCGGTCATTTCAAACCATAAAGTTTTCTCGAGTCCTAAATCTTTGGCTTTTTGATTCATAGCGGTAACAAATTCAACCCGCGTTAAACCGCTGTTATCCACCAAAGCGATGGTAGCTTGATTGGAAGAAGCAATCAACATTGCTAACCACAAATCATAAAATGACAATTTATCACCCACTTTTAAATCAACCTCGCTAGTTGTATCTTCACCAACCAAACTTTTAGGATAATCAAGCTGATCTTGAGTGATGGTAATTGTTTTTTGCCAATTGGGACTGGCATCAAGTAAAACAAGAGCAGTCATTAATTTAGTTAAACTAGCTGGTGGCAGTATTGTATCGGCATTGTAGCTTTGACTAAAATTTTTACCATCATAACGCACATAAGCCACATCATTGAAGGTAGTATCATGAATTATCTGTTTAGAGTTGGTTCTAATTTGTCGTAAATTGTCATTAGTTATTCCCAGTCCGAATTGACGTAACAAATTGAAAGCTGCCTCCCGGTCGGGAAAATAATAACGTAAACCATCAACTGGATTAACATACCAGGCTTCACCATGACTTTCTACTTGCAGTAAAATCCTCCCCTGCAAACGCTTGGTCAATTTTTGGTCACCTATTTCACCTTTGCTAGTGGGAATCTTAGCTAAATCACGGTTTGAGATACCAAGTCCCAAGGAACGCATGATAGCAAAAGCTTCATCACCATCACGCAAATAATATCTTTCCTGACTAACTGGGTCTACATACCAAGCTCGGCCATAACTTTCCACTTGCAACAAAATCCGACCTGACAATCTACTGGCTAAACTATCAGCCGCTTTTAACTGATATACAGGTAAAAAAGTAAAAACTAAAATTAAATATAATATTTTCTTCATAGAAATTAATTATAACAAAAAATCACCTAATTGGCGATTTAATTATAATGGCGGGGCCGAATTAATAAGGGACTTCCGCCTCACCGCGCCTTCGTAAAGCGGCGCGGTTCGTTGCCCGGGACAGCGTCCAGTCCTACGCTCGCTCGGACTGTCCGACATTCGGCTTGCTCATAATTTCTTCCGAAATTATTCGCGCCTCACTCCTGTCCGTTCGAGTCACTTTTGACTCACAAATAAAAAATCTCTTGACAAAGTCAAAAGATTTTTTATGGCGGGGCCGAAGGGACTCGAACCCTCGACCTCCTGCGTGACAGGCAGGCGTTCTAACCAACTGAACTACGACCCCGTAATTAATAAAAGACAATAAAACTATTATACTCTAACTAATAAATAAATCAAGACTTTACTGTCTGACGATTAAATTTAAAATATAGAATAATTACTATTAAAATAGATAACCCGCTAAAAATAATTGGCCAACGGATATCAAATATCATCAGCGCTGGATCCAAACGAATAAACTCTAAAACTAGTCGCAATAAAGAATATAGTCCAAGATAAAGCAAAGTGATTTGGCTGTCAAACCTTTTTTTCTTAAGTAGCCAGAATAAAACTATAAAAATAACTAAATTACCAATTGACTCATACAAAAAAGTCGGGTGAAAATAAGAGTAATCTATAAATTCAGGCAGACGGTTTTTCACAGCAATAAAAATTCCCCAAGGCAAATTTGTAGGTAATCCGTATAATTCCTGGTTAAAATAATTTCCCCACCGACCAATGGCTTGTCCCAAAGGTAATACTAAACAAATAGCATCAGTCAAAGTCCATAATGACCTTTGCCATTTTTTACTATACAACCACAATACTACCAGCCCTCCGAGCCAAGCCCCGTGAATAGCCAGTCCTCCTTGCCAAATTTTTATAATCTGCCCAGGGTTAGTAAAATAAAAAGCAGGTTCTACCAGTAATACCTCATAAATCCTAGCCCCCAAAATACCACCAATCACCAACCAGAATAATAAATCCCAAACTTGTTCACTGGTCAAAGAAAAAACTTTGGCTTTTTTTAGTAAAACAAAAAAAGCAGCTAAAATACTTACCAGCATCAATAAACCATACCAATGTATTTGGATAAAACCAAAATTGACTAAAATCGGTGCAGGACTAAAAGTGTGAAACCAGGAAAACATATTATTAATAAATTTTATAATTTTTAATTTTTAATTTTATAAATATTAATATAATTTTAAAAATTACAAAATTACAAAATTAAAAATTTTTTATTGTTCTCCCAACGCGGCGGAGATGATATCACTCAATTGATTCCAATTTTGCACAATTTGACCATTAACATAAAAAGTTGGAGTGGCATTTACCTGACGACTACTAGCTTCGGCCATATCAGCCCGCACCACATCATTTTTTGCCCTGGAATCTAAACAAGCTGAAAAAGATTCTTTATCAAGACCTAAACCCTCAGCATAAGATACCAGTTCACTGGGAGAAAAATTTGGCTGATTCATAAACAATAAATCATGGTATTCCCAAAATTTACCCTGGTCATTGGCACATTCGGAAGCGAGTGCCGCCCTAAATGCTTGCGGATGAATTGTAGTTAAAGGAAAATGTTTAAATTCAAATTTAATTCTATCACCAAACTCACTGGTTACCCGCTTAACTGTATCTTGAGCAGACTTACAAGCTGGGCATTGAAAATCAGAAAATTCCTCTACTACTACAGTAGCTTCGGCACTACCTTTAAATGGTCTGCCACTGTCTACATTTTCATAAGTAGGGACATCACCCATACTTAACCAAATACCAATACCCCCAATGACTACTACTACCCCAGCGATTATAAAAAATAAGTTTGTTTTGTTATTCATATTTTATAATTTAAAATTTAATATTTATAATTTTTATTATAACATATCAGGATCTTGTCCTTGACTAGTGATACTGCAGGCCTCAACAGTAGGTAAATTCAATTTTTCCGCCATACTTCTCACAATATCATCTGCACTACCAGGATTTAAATAAATTTTTTTAACCGGATAATCAACCAGTGACTGTAATATACCAATAGTTAAATAAGGTGGCACATAAATACTTATCTCATCTACTTTCATAGGTAAATCTTCTAAGTCACCATAACATTCTAATTCACCTATTTTCGAAGCATGTGGATTAACAGGATAAACTTTATAACCACTTTTTAAAAAAGCAGTAATAGCTTTGTTAGAATATTTTTTAACATCTCTTGAGGCGCCAACAATGGCAACAGTTTTTTGGGACATTATTTTGGTAATAAATAATTATATATTTCAAGTACCGCCTTTGCTCCTTCGCCGGCGGCAATGATTATTTGTTTTTGTGTAACGCTGGAAACATCACCAGCAGCATATATACCAGGCACCGAAGTACGATTACGTTCATCAATAATAATTTCTTTTTTACTGTTTAATTTTACCAAATTGGCAAAATTGGCACTATTTGGTTCATAACCAATTTCTTCAAAAACACCATCAACTTCAAGCCATTCTTCCTGTAAAGTTTTTTTATTTTTAATTTTTATTTTTTCTAACTTACCATCGCCGGCCATAGCTAACGTATCAGTATTATTTTTAATAGTAACATTTTCCAGTTTATCGATGGCTTCAGCTAAAGTAGTTTCCCCCCGAAAATTTTCATTGATATTTATAATATAAATGGCTTTAGCAATTTTAGTTAGATATAACACTGCTTCCATAGCACTATTCCCCCCGCCAATGATAGCAATTACTTTATCCCGATAAAGCGGTCCGTCACAAGTGGCACAAAAAGTCACCCCATGACCAATCAATTCTTTTTCACCCGGTATATTTAAATTGCGTGGCTTAGCACCAGTAGCAATTAACACCGCTCGCGATCTAAATATTTTATTGCTTTGGGTGGTTACAATAAATTCATTATCTTCAGGTTCTATTTTTATTACTGGGTCATTTTCTATAAGCTCCAAATCAAAAATGGCATTATCATCATCAATTTTTTTTACATGTCCATAAAATTTTTGTGATAATTCATAACCAGACATAAACTCATAACCTAAATAATTTTCTACCTCAGCTGACCAATTGGTTTGACCACCGATATCATTGGTTATCACTAAGGTATCAAGTTTACGTCGCGAAGAATAAACTGCTGCACTCATACCTGCTGGCCCCCCACCAGCAATAATTAAATCTAAGGTTCTGGCTTGTAATTTATCTAGGGATGGATGTAAATTATTATTTGTCATATGATTATTAATCTAAATTTAAACCTAACTCGTTCATAGCTTGAGCAAAACTTTTTATAGCTCGCTCAGCTTCATTATTTTTTAATTTATAATTACTTTCATGAACTAAACGATTACGTAACAAATGAGCCGGCCAAACTTGACGTAAAGCCGGATAACGACCTTGTATTATTTTCAACCTCTCTCCTAAAGTCGATCCACCTATACCTTTGTGTTTCAACAATCTATCAAATAAATTATCGGCTTCAATCACAGCTTGCCTTTGAGCAAATTCATCTTGACTTTTGGCTAATTGTTTTATTTTTTGCCAACTATCACGCCAAGTACTTAAATCAAACTCATCATAATCCATTTTTCCCCTGGAGGCAAAAATGACAATTAGTACTATTGTTACAAGTAACAATAAAGCTCCTAAAAAAATTATCATATTTTTGGTAAATCAATTTTTTCTCTAACCTCTTCCACTGCCAAACCAATTTTAAATAATATTTCTTCGTTAAAACGTGGTGCCATCAATTGTACTCCTATTGGCAAACCATTTATCATACCAGCTGGCACTGATAATCCTGGCAATCCCGCTAAATTGGCAGATACCGTATAAATGTCAGATAAGTACATTTGCAAAGGATCGCTTACTTTTTCACCTAATTTAAAGGCGGTCGAGGGCGTGGTCGGCGTCAATAAAACATCGACTTGAGAAAAAACTTTAACAAAATCTTGATAAATTTTGGTTCTTACTTTTTGCGCTTGTAAATAATAAGCATCCACATAACCAGCTGACAAAACATAGGTACCAATCAAAACTCTTCTTCTAACTTCACCGCCAAAACCTGTCCCCCTAGTTTGAGCATAATATTCTAATAAGGTTTTTTGTTCACCACCCCGCTTACCAAAACGTAAACCGTCAAATTTAGCTAAATTGGAACTTACTTCCGCTGGCATAATAATATAATAAACTGGCAGAGCATATTCTGTTAAAGGTAAATTAACATCAATTATTTCCGCTCCCATTTTTTGTAATTTCTTAACTAATTGCATGATTTTTAACTTAACATCCTTATCTAAACCCTGCACAAAATATTCCTGTGGTAAGCCAATTTTTAAACCTTTAATATCGGCTGATAATTTACTATGATAATTTGTATCTTTTTTAGCTTGAGTAGTGGCATCATAATCATCATGACCTGCCAGAGATGATAAAACCGCAGCTGATTCAGCCACAGTCCTGGTAAATGGACCGACACAATCAAGTGATGAAGCCATGGCAATTAAACCAAATCGAGACACCAAACCATAAGTAGGTTTCAACCCCACAACTCCACAAAAAGCGGCTGGTTGTCTAATAGACCCACCGGTATCAGTGCCTAAAGAATAAACCACCTCGCCAGCAGCTACCGCGGCGGCACTACCACCCGATGAACCCCCTGGGACGCGAGTTAAATCATACGGATTTTTAGTAGAATAAAATGCAGAATTTTCTGTACTAGATCCCATGGCAAATTCGTCACAATTATTTTTACCCACCATGACAAAATCTTGTTGTTTCAATTTCTTAATTACCGTGGCATCATAAACAGCGGTATAATCGTTTAAAATTTTTGAACCAGCCGTAGTCCTTAAACCTTTGGTCATTAGTACATCTTTAATACCAGCTGGGATTCCTGCCAGTAAGGAAATTTTTTCACCTTTGGCAATTTTAGTATCAACTAATTTAGCTTGTTTTTTGGCACCGGCAAAATCCAAAGTTAAAAAAGCTTGTATTTTTTTATCCAAACTTTCTATCTTAGTAATGTAAAAATCTAGAATTTCTTCAGCACTAATCTCCTTTTTTACCAATTTATCGTGCCAAGAAAAAATTGTTTCAACAGATGTATTCATGAAAATATTTTAGGAGTCTTTAGTAAACCGTCTTTTTTTTCTGGCATAGCTGCTAAAATATCATTTTTATCAAATGAAACTTTAACATCATCAGTACGTGTTTGTGACTTTTCATCTAAATAAAACCCTGGTTTTATACCTTCAGTATCAACTTTTTGCAACGAGGAAACAAAGCTTAAAATATCATCTACCTGATGGGAAAATGACTCTTGCTCTTGTTTAGATAAACTAATACGGGAAAGTCTAGCTAAATGCTCAATTTGTTTTTTATCAATCATAATCTTATTTTAACAGATAACCAAAAAATGCCAACATTATTGAAGTTTGAATATAGAATCTTGAATTTGACAAATTTTCCAATATTCTTTAATATAAAAACCTAAACTTTTAACGGCGGGGCGCAATCTTCCGTGAGGATGAATAATCCTTATAAGATTGGCACCACCACCCATGCCAGCCCTGCCGTATATTTTGTTCTTTATCTCTAAAAAAATTTAAAAATTAAGCTGTCAAAAGACAGCTTTTTAATTTTAAATTAAAATTTCTTTAAACCTTTATTTCAACAAATCCAAAAACTCTTTTTCTGATAGTATCTTTATTCCCAAATTTTTAGCGCGAGTATATTTAGAACCAGGATCATCTCCTGCCACTACATAATCAGTTTGTGGACTGACACTAGAGCTAACCCGCCCGCCTTGCTGGCGTATCATTTCTTTTACTTGTTCACGGGTAAGATTTGGTAATGCACCAGTTAAAACAAAAATTTTACCAACTAATTTTTTATTTTGTTTAGATTTCTTTTCAGTAGTAACAATAACACCAGCGTTTAATAATTTGGTTACTAACTTAATATTTTTTGGCTGGTAAAAATAATCAACAATACTTTTAGCAACTACCGGCCCGATGTCGTTTATTACTGCTAACTTTTCTTGACTGGACTTACTAATAGCATCTAAACTGTGAAAATTATCAGCTAAACTTTGGGCGGTTTGTTCACCCACATGCCTAATCCCCAAAGCATATATAAAACGCGGTAAGGTAATTTTTTTTGCTAGATTGATACTTTGAATTAAATTACTAGCGGCCTTATCGGCAAATCTATCCATCGGTTCCAAATCACCCTTAGTTAAGTCAAAAATATCTGCAGCATCCTCAATTAAACCTTCGTCAATTAACTGATCAATAATTTTAGGACCCAAGCCAACAATATTGAAAGCATTTTTCGATACAAAGTGATATAACTGCTCTTGCTGCATAGCAAAACAATTTTTATTACTACAATAAAAATTTACTTCCCCCTTTGGTCTTACCACCGCTGCATTGCAAACTGGACACTTGGTAGGTATTTTTATATTTTTTTCTCTACCTGTTCTTAAATTTTTTATTACCTGAACTACTTCGGGAATAATATCGCCCGCTTTTTGAATTATAACCGTATCACCGATTTTTATATGTAAACGGTCAATTTCGTCAAAATTATGTAAAGTGGCTCGCGAAACTGTTGAACCCGAAACTAACACTGGTCGTAAAACTGCTACTGGGGTCAAAACTCCGGTCCGACCAACTTGGACAATAATATTTTCTACTATCGTTGTAACTTGTTCAGCCGGAAATTTCAAAGCCACCAAACCCCGTGGTGCTTTGCCAGTTACACCCAATTGATTTAAAATTGCTAAATCATTTACCATCACCACTACCCCATCAATCCAATACGGTAATTTGTGTCTGATTTTTTGTAAATCTGAAAAAAAAGTAAATACTTCATCTAAATTTTTACATAAACGCAAATAATCACCCGCCCTAAAACCAATTTGTTTTAACTTTTGATGCACTGCTTGATGAGTTTTAAGTCCTAAATCAGTCACTAAATCATAAGCCATAAATTTCAACTCACGACTGGCAGAAAGTTTCGGATCCAATTGACGAACAGATCCAGCTGCTGCGTTTCTGGGATTGGCAAAAACTTTTTCTCCTCTTTTAGCTAAATCTTTATTTAATTTTTCAAATACCGCTTTAGTCATATAAACCTCACCTCTCACTTCAACTACATTTGGTAGTTCATTATTACCAGCCCGCAAACGCAAAGGTATTGATTCAATAGTACGAATATTCATGGTAACGTCTTCGCCAATTTGCCCGTCACCCCGAGTTGCCGCTTTAACTAATTTGTTATTTTCATAACGTAAGGAAATTGCCAGTCCATCCATTTTGGTTTCACAAAAAAATTCTAAATTTGCTCTAGTTAACTTAGTTATTCTTTCCAACCAATCATCCAAATCCTGCTTACTAAAAGCATCGTTGATAGATAACATGGGTTTTGCGTGACTGACTTTTTTAAACTTAGCCAGAGGTCTGCCCCCCACCCGTTGAGTGGGTGAATCTTGGGTGATAAACTCTGGGTAAGCTTTTTCTAAACTTTCCAATTCATTTTTTAAGCTATCAAGCGCACCGTCTGATATCTCAGGCGCATCCAAAACATGATATAAATAGCGGTGATGTTCAATCTCCGCCCGCAATTTATCTATTCTTTTTTTAGCCTGTTCTTTATTCATAATTAAAAAATCTGTTTTAACAAACTGGCTTCAGAAAACAAAACAAAATCAAACATAGCTGAAGAGGGATTCACCACCGGAAATTGTACCCGCATACCTTGTTTTATACCTCGCCAAATCCCTGTAAAATCAGCTACTTTGATAAAGTCTCTTAAATTCAAATCATTGACACCATTATCATTTTGATAAAATCTAACTCTGACATTTTCCACATCATCATGCAGAGATCTAATTCTTACGATATAACCATAAGCAGCATTAAGTTCATTGATAGTAATAATATCACAATATGGTTGGTCTACATTATCTGGTGAGCATTTATAAACTCGTTTTACAATCTCTTTGGCACTATTGTAATTTACACTGGCTGCCGCGGGCCAACCAAGTATTGAAACTTCCAACCAAGGTTCTTGCCCGTTTAGTTCATCAGCATCTTGCCAAAATATTTTCATTGATTCCGCTCCTGATCTTTTACTGGGATCGTCAGGTAAATATAAAGGGATTTGTTCTACTTGCATTTGGGGTAAAGCAAAACTAAGTTGCGAAACGCCTTGAGCAACACTCATGTCACAGGTCCAACCAATAGTACTTACTTCAGTACAACTTGGGCTATTGAAAAGTACAGCATTACTAGGACAAAGAGCGCCACAACTTGAAGTATCTCGCCAATCAAACAATAATTTTTCTGCCCCAGATTCTGCCGCATAATAAGCGACAATGGCATTATCCAACTGGCGAGACTGTCTGAGTTCACTAACCACTACACTCCCGAGGGTAAAACCCCCGATTACTAAACCTGACATAATAAGCAATGCCAAAAGCAAAACCGCTCCTTGTTGATTGTCTGAAATATTTTTAAAACTCATAACTTAATCCTATATACTTATTAATATCAAATTAAAATCTCTTATAAACTCGTGAGGAAACTGTAGTTTGTAAATTCTGAATATTTTTTTCCGCTTGTTTGATGGTAATATTCTCTGATACTAAAATTATAGTTACCCGAGGGGTACTACTTGCAGTAAAACGGTCATTGACAATAGCGTAAGGATCAGCATCGGGATAAATATAAAAATCTGATCGCAATACATTTACCCCTCTGGGGGTAACACTCGCCCAAGCCGAATCATTTTGTTTAACTGCCAAACAGCTAGTAGTACCTGGTTCACAAATAGCTGGTGATGAAGTGGTCATAAACACCAAACGGTTACCAGCCGGATCAACTAAAGGTAAATAATCAAGAGCCGGACTAAAATCAGTCGGATCAATAGCCGTATAATCAATTAAACTCATTCTTATTTCCCGCGCCAAAACTTCCATCACAAATCTGGCATCAGCCTGAATTCTGGTCTCACCTACCAATTTGTTTTGGGTGGTTTGTGACAGTAAATAAATATCCGTCAAAGCAATCAAAGCCACTCCAAAAAGTGCTAGTCCCACCACTATCTCCATCAAGGTAAAACCTTGTTGATTTTTTTTACTAATAAGCATCATGCCAATTATATAAATTTTCTTCTAACCGATAAGTTTTGGTTTGACCTTTTTCTTGCCATTGCACTTGAGAAATAACTTTAATACCCACCGCATTCCAAGCTGCATAATTTTGACAATTACCAGCTACTACTACGATATTATTACGATTATTTTTAAACTGACACATGGTCACTCTGACTTCAATATTACGCCAATAAGGTGTGATGGTACCGGTATTAGAATGGCTATAAACACCATCACTATCTAAATATAACCGACCGGCACTGATTCCGTTTGGTGTCAAATCAAGATTCCAACGTTTTGTGGCTTTATCAAAATTTATATTACCATCGTAATCCGTAGTATTACTGGTAGTATTTTTTAAACCAAAAATCCATGAGTTTCCTTGTAACCAATTTTCATCTCGGATATTTCTCACTACCTCTAAACCTTCTCTGGCCAAATTGGCCGCAATAATCTGGTTGATTGAGGTTTCATTACCTCGCAAATTGGAATAAGTCAAAGTAACTGTGCCGGTAATACCAGTTGTTATAATCGCAATTGCCACAATCACTTCCATCATTCCTTGGCCCCATAAATTTTTACTTATCTTTTTCATACTAATTAATAACATCAGTAGTGGTAATTTTACCGGAAATCCAATTGATTTCTATATTGATACTGCGACCAGTGGGCAGATACTTTAAATTCACCCACCCAGGGTTATAATCACCACAAGTGCCAACTTCGGAAGCACTCAGGGGTTGCACACCATTAAAGTATGTTTGTCCAGCCGGCACAGTAAAAACAATATCCATAACACCATTATTAACTTTGGTTCCACAGGGATTTTCCGGATCATTCATTGCGGAAATTATGAACTTAGTGGGTAAATTGACAGTTTGTACGGCTTCACCGGCATTGTAACGAAAATTGTAATTAGCGGTACCAATACTTTCACTAAAAATAATATACTGTTTACTACTACTAACAAAATGAATACCCCAATTACCAGGTATAGTTCCATTAGCAAGGGGCAAGGCTACCAACGCATTATTTTGCACACGTCTAATATCATTGGCCACTTCCAAAGCCTTAAGTCTAAGGGTATTAGTATCATTACCTTGTTTTAAATTGGCCATGGTTATTCCCAAAATTATCAAAAAAATTGCCATTGACACTAATAATTCTGGTATAGTGAAACCATTATTTTTTAAAAATTCTTGCTTCATAGCTGACCTAAATACCATTTTAAAATAATCTCTCCCCAAAGCAAAGCGATAAAAGTACCAATCGTTAAAAAAGTACCAAACGGAATTTGTTCACCCCAGTGTTTCTTTTTTAATAATACCATACCTATGGCTACGACCGCACCGATTATATAAGACAGCATCATGGCAACTAGTACCTGGGGCCAACCTAAAATCAGACCCATCAACACCCCCAAGCGTATATCCCCACCGCCTATCCATTTACCCTTGGATACTAAAAACTGTAATAAAAAAAACCCACCACCCAACATCGCTGCCAACAGAATATTCAAGAAATGCCCTAAAGAAAAATTCATTATCATTTGCCACCCTAAAGCCAGTACCATAGCCGGCAGAGTAATTTTGTCTAATATTAAATAGTACTTAAAATCATAAACAAAAATTATCACCAGCCATACAGTAAAAACAAATAAGCCAACTAAATAAACAATTTCTGGAAAATTTGGTAAATGAAACTGCGGACCAATAATATGCGTTTGGTAAATGATAACAAATAAAAAACCAACCAATATTTCAACTATCGGGTATTGCCAAGAAATTTTTTGCTGGCAACTGGTGCAGCGACCCCGTTGCCACAAAAAACTGATAACTGGAATTAATTCATGCCAAGTCAAGGTATGTTGGCACTTAGGGCAGTGCGAACGGGCTAACACAAAACTTAAATTATGATGGAGTCGATAAACCAAAGCATTGATAAAACTGCCAAAAAAAGTCCCAATAATAAAAATAAATAGTGTATTCATCTGAGGTTATTATAACATTTTTTTCTTATTATATAAAAAATATAAATTAATAATTATAATAAAAATAATCTTCCTTTAATTAAATAAAGGAAGATTATTAATATAAATTAACACTTAAGTTTATGGGAAAACACAAGCAGCAGAAGTAATACCAGACGGGGTCGCACAATGACTACCAGCGGCTAATTCCCCAGTAGCAGCTCCTAAACAAAAATTCAACTTATAAGATGCACAATCTGCAGCTGCACAAGCTGCTCCAGCATTTGTTTCTGATTGATACCAATATTGATTGGAGTTAGCTCCAGTTGCAGCGCAAGTACCGTCAGCTGGTGATGGTGCGGTTGGAATTGTAACCATAAAATTTGGCATTAAAGTAGTACTTCCCTGAATTGATGCCTCTGCTCCTAAAACCGGATAACCATTATTATCATTATAATATAATTCTAAAGCTGTTTGAATTTGTTTAACATCAGCAATTCTTTTGGCGTCACGTGATTTGGCTCTGGCATTGTTTAAAGAAACTACCGCTAGAGTTGACAATAAACCAATAATAGCAATAACCACCAAAAGTTCGATTAAAGTAAAACCTTTTTTATTCATAAATTCACCTCTCTTTCTATATTAGTGAAAATGACTTTTGCCACAGGACAAGCCGCGGTAACAAAAATCATTTTATAGTTAGATTTTTAAATATTATTTAATAAATCTAGCATATTTATGCCCGACCTTTTAACTATAAATAATTATAGCACATTTTCAAAAAAACTACAAGTTAAATTATTTCTTAATCAAATACTAAACCTCCTTAATTCTTAATTCGTTATTCTTAATTCTATTCTAAAAACTACTAGCCAGCTGATACATTGGTAGTATTATAGCTGCCACCATCAGCCCAACCCCCACACCCATCAGTACCATAATCAAAGGTTCAATCAAACTCACCATATTGGCCACCAAATTTTCAATTTCTCTGGCATAAAAATCTGTTATTTTTGCTAAAATCTGTTCCAGTCTACCAGTTTGTTCCCCGACTGACATCATTTGTGATACCATGGGTGGTACTTCTTTACTTTTTAAAAACAAAGTAGCGACACTATTACCATCTTCTACCTCTTTGATGGTTTGTTTGATTAACGAGCTATAGAGGTCATTACCCACCACATCTGCGACCACTTCCAAAGCCGCAGTTAGTGGCACCCCGCCCACTATCAAGGTGGATAAGGACCTAGTCAGCCGGACCAAATATATCCTTTGCCACAATTTACCAAAAATCGGAACTTTCAATTTCATGCGGTCATACAAAACCTTACCAGGACCACTTCTTGTCAATTTAAACAGGGTAAAAAACCCGCCACCAACCAAACCTATCAGTATATACCAATAATTTTTCATAAAATCAGATACTAAAATCAAAATCCTGGTAGCTAATGGCAACTCTGCCCCTGATTCGGAAATAATACCAGTCAATTTTGGTACCACAAACACCATCATCACAATACCCACTACGGTTAAACCACTTAAAATAAATATAGGATAAATCATGGCACCCTTTATTTTGGAAGTAAGGTCATAATCTTTTTCTTGTTGATCAGCTAAATAATTTAACACTTCATCCAATTTACCACTGGTTTCACCTGACCTAATCATAGCCACATAAAAATCAGAAAATACTTTACGGTATCTACCCAAAGCTTGAGAAAGTTTAGCACCACCATCTACTTCATCGGCCACTTCGGAAATTATCACTTTGAGCCTGGGATTATGAGTTTGGTTAACCAAAATTTTAAGAGCCTGCACAATCGGTACAGAAGCGGAAGCCATCACCGCTAGTTGCCGAGAAAAAACTACGACATCTTTATTTTTTATCCGATTTAAAAATGGTAAATCAATATTTAGTGAACTTTTTTCTTTTTCTATTAATGACAAAATAATCAAGCCCCGATCAACCAAAATTGATGAAGCTACATTTTCTGAAGGCGCATCAACCGACCCTTGCACTATTTCACCTCGAGAATTTCTGGCACGGTATTGAAAAAAAGACATAACTTATGATCTTAATATTCTTTTTAGATTTTCTGGATCATTTACTTCTTGCAGAGCAACATTTTGATCAATTTGCCCTGATCTGACCAGCTCAGCAATATATCTATCCATAGAAATCATACCTTGCTCACGTGAAGTCAGTAAAATACTTGATAGCTGAGATAATTTATTTTCTTTGATAGCTGAGGCAATCACGGGGCTAGAGAAAACTATTTCCATTGCCAGCACCATCCCCCCGCCAATACTCGGTAACAATTTTTGAATAATTGCCCCCCGAAATACTTTGGACAATAAATACTGTGAGTGTTCACGATTTTCCGCTGGACAATCTTCAATGACAGTATGTAAAAGTTGACCAATGCTATTGCCTTCCAGGGGCATAAATACCAGTACCCCACTATTGGCAATCTCCAGTAAGCGGTACATAATCCGCGGACTATTGACCCTGGTTACCATCAGGACATCAACATCTTCTTCGCGGATCTCCAAAGCTTCCAACCAGGACTCCACATCATTACCAACTTCTTTTTGTTGAATTAAACTTTTATTGCCAATTAAAATATGCTCAATCGGCGCTTCCAGTGTCAAAATATTTCTTCTTTGTGTACGATTAATACTTTCAATAAAGCCAACCATAGTGGTAGTTTTACCTGCCCGATAAGGACCACCAATCAAAACCAAGCCACTTCTTTCTTCAGTCAATTTTTCTACACTCTTAGGAAAACCAAGTTCAGCCAATGGTCTCACAATAACTGGAATATAATGAAAAACCAAAGAAGGAAATCCTTTTTGATAAAACACGTCCACTCGAAAACGGGCGCGGTCGCCAAAATCATAAGCAAAAATAATTTCTCGCCTGCTACCCAGTAACTGCTTTTGTTCTTCGGTAAGTAATATATCAACTACTCCTTGAATAAAATCTTTGGTCATAATTTCCTCTTCTGATAACTCTATCAACTCTTCGTGCAATCTCATCATCGGTCGAGAACCCACCACTAAATGCAAATCTGAACCTTGACGTTCAGCTAAAATAGTAAGGACACGATTTAATGTAATATTGAGAGTCGTTTGCATTAGTTTTTTGTTAGATAACTTTTTACCTTTTGTATTAGTTCATCAGGATCAATATTTATTTTTACAAAATAATCTTTAATAATATCCGGCAATGGTTGATTCTCTTGAGCAGTTGCTCGGTCGTAATTTGATAACACAACACAAATAGGTTTGGGTAATATACCGACGGCTATCATCTCCAATAAATCCCAACCAGACAATTCGGGGATATTTAAATCTACAATCACCACCTGGGGTTTGTATTTTTCCAAATTTCGTAAAGCGGTCATACCATCTCTGGCCGAATAAACAATAAAATTGGCGTTACTAAATTTCTTGGCATACAAAGACAACAAATATTGGTCATCTTCTACTATCAAAACTGTAGGTTGATTTGCCATATTACTCTTTAGAAACTCTTAAAACTTCTTCCATCGTGGTTTTACCTTGCAGGACTTTGATTACGCCATCTTGTTGCATGTTAGGTAGTCCTTGCTCAATAAACACTTTTTCAATTTCTTCCAATTTGCCATTTTCTAAAACTTTTTTTAAATCATCATTCATGGAAAGTATTTCCACAATAGCAATTCTACCTTGGTAACCAGAATCACCACACCGTGGACAACCCCGCCCTCGATAAAACTTATAATCCTCACGGTGAATCATATCTTGTAATTCTTTCGGTAAATGAATGGGGTTTACTTCAATAATAGTCTTTTTCACCTGATCGATAATTTTTTCTGGAATATCATTGACTTCTTCTTTACAAAATTCACAAATTTTACGAACCAATCTCTGAGCAATCACTACGTTCAAAGTAGAACCTAGTAAAAATGGTTCAATATGCATATCAATCAAACGAGGGATAGCACCAATGGCGTCATTGGTATGCAAGGTAGATAATACCATATGCCCGGTTAGAGCGGCATGAATTGCTAGTTCTGCCGTTTCATTGTCCCGCACCTCTCCCACCATGATAATATCTGGATCCTGACGCAGGGCTGCCCGCAAACCATTGGCAAAACCATAACCTACCTCTGTATTTACCTGGGATTGATTAATACCATCCAAATAGTATTCAATTGGGTCTTCCAGAGTAAGAATATTCACTCCTTCTTTATTGACTAAATTCAAAACCGCGTACAGGGTAGTTGATTTACCACTACCGGTAGGCCCTGTCACCAAAAACATCCCAGTTGATTTATCAATATTTTCATATAAAATCTCAAGTCCCCTGCCCCAAAAACCTAGTTCTTCCAAGGTAATCACTTTATTACTGACATCCAAAATTCTCAATACTACTTTTTCCGCATTGAAAAGTGGCAAAAAAGATATACGTAAATCTATTTTTTGTCCGCCCACTTCTACCCGAATACGCCCGTCTTGCGGAACTCTGGTTTCATCTATTTTTAAATTGGAAATAACTTTTAAACGGCTAATTAAAGAATTATGTAAATGTTTTGGCAAACGTAGTGAAGTATGTAAAACACCATCAATACGATATCTGACTCTGGTACTATCTTCAGCTGGTTCGATATGGATATCGGAAGCATTGCCTTCAACCGCATGTTTTAAAATCGATTCCACCATCTTGGAAACTGGAGCGGACTTGATAACTTCTTCAAAATCTTTTTCTTCCTCTTCTTCTTTTTTTTCCGCCATCTTCTTTTGGTATCTATCTTCTACTATGTCCAAAGCTTTCTTGACTTCAGTTTTCAAAGATTCATAATTTTTAACTGTGTGTTTGAAAGCGGTTTGGGTAATAACAAAATATTCAACGCGATAATTGTTTTTGCGCGCCAAAAACTCTACTGCCTCAATCGCCTTAAAATCACCCGGGTCGACTATACCTACTTTTAAATGTTGAGTATTTTTTTCGTACTCAAATGGCACTAATTGATAATTTTCTGCTAACTCTTTGGGAATCAAATTTAAAATATCATTGGATACTTTTTGGTTATAGAGATCTATATAAGGTAAGTTAAAAAACTCACCTTGAGCTTGAGCAATTGCTTCCTCACTAATACCCATAGCTTTAGCCACTGACTCAAAATCCTTACCTTGTGATATTTGTGTTTTAAAAGCAGCCAGCTGATCACTTTTAAGCTGGTTATTTTTAATTAATATTTCTATTATATTTTCGGAAAATCTAGCTGTAGACATATTTATCTAATGGGTATAAAAGGATTGGCTCTACTTTTTGATTTAGTATCAGGCACATAGTCACGCATATCTTCCAATTCTTTGAAACGTTGATCTTGTTCTAAGCCTTGATCAAAAATTTGTTTACTAGGAAGTTTCTGAGTTTCTATTTGACTGGTTGGAATATTGGTAGTAAAAATATCGGTAATTTTAGTATCACTTTCGCCTTGACCAAACAAAACCCATAGAGTTATCGCCGCCACTACGGCCAAAATTGAAAGCATTATTATATTTTTCTTTTTTTGTTTACTCATGGTTTTGTAAATAATATGTTCTGGCATTAAAAGAAAAACTGGCTAAAGTCGGCGAGAAAGAAATGTATTGAATATCAAATAACCTAATATTTTTTTCAATTGCTCCCACCAACTGTTTAAAATAAGGATAACTATCATTGCCAACTTTACCCAAAAAATCAGCGGTCACATCAATTATTTTTAAATCTTTAGGTGTAGTCACACCTTCAGTTACAAAAACAGTAGTTAAATCTTTTTCCCCCAATTCACTAGCTGATACATTTAGTAATACCGTATCATTGGCTTTGGCTAAACCAGATAAATGCGTAAATAGTATTGGTGCTTCATTGGCATGAGGCAATAACTCATTTATCTTGGCAAAATGACTATTGGGTAACTTTTTATAATCAGTAATTAAATTGTTTAACTGTTGAACTTTTTCCTGCCGTTTATTTAAAATTTGTTGCTGATACTCTAAGGTTAATTCTGGGGTATTTTTATATTTAGAAATTTTTGGCTGTAAAACAAAAACGTATCCCGCCACCACTAAAGCAATAGCCAACAACGAAGCTACCCAATAGATATAACGGGATAAAATTTTCAGGAAAATATTATTTTTTGGTTTTTCAATTGGCATATTTATTTATCACGATAAAATATAGTAGTATCAAATTGTAGATTAACCTGGGAACTAACCGGCAAAGTTTTGTAATAATCAAGCACCACGGCTCGTAAATCATATTCTTGATTATTGGTAGAAGTGGCGGTTGAGGTTGCTTGATTTACCAAATCTAAATCTGGTTCCAGGATAGATAATGCCGTAGGAGCTGAAGTAGTTTCATCATCTTCATTTAATGAAGCAGTGTTTATATCTATGGCTATAATCTCAGGTGCTTGCTTAAAAATTTGATATTGATTGGCTAACGCCTCATAGCTTTTAGCTACCATACTCATACTAACTAAACCGTTTTTATCAGCTGTTACATTTAAAAAATAGACATCATCAGCTACATTTTGCTCTAAAAAGTTGAATAACTTATCCCAATAAATATGAGAATCAAGCAATAAATTGATATTGTCGTAAGTTTGCTGATAACCAATTAAAGCCTTTAAATCATCTGATTTGGAAATAAACTCATTTTCCGCTTGCTGAATATCTTGTTGTAATTTTTTAATCTTTTTAGCTTCTTGAAATTGAGTAAACTGGATAGCCAAATACCCCCCTACCAAAATAACCACACTAATAAGTACTGCATACAGTAAAGTAAATAAAATCTTTTTTTCATTGACGACCGATACCATATCTTCTGGTATCAAATTGACACCAAATTGGTCACTATCGTCGCCATCATTTTCTGCTAAACGTAAACCCCGCTGTAATTGTTGATCTATTTTTTCCAACATACTCAAGGGTTTACCCATATCACTATTTTGTTCAAGTGGTAAACTGCTGGCTGGTGGTTTAGTAACTGAAGCAGTCGATTGATTGGGAGAAACGGGTTTATTTACCACTTGAGGAGTTGGCGGTAAATTATTAGCAATTCTATTGTTTGTTTTATTGTCAGTCTGTCTAATATCTTGAGCATATAATTTTTGCAATGGCGTCGCTTGGTTTAAATTGCGGTTAACTGGTAAATCTGACTTTGATTTATTTTTACCACCCAAACTACCTAATAACTTTTGCCACCAGGAAATTTTTTCATAACCGACTGGGGTTGAGAGACCACTCGGTGTAGTGTAACGTGTCTGTTCTTGACCAGTATTAACTGGCTTAGGTTGTGGTTTTAAGCGCATTTTTTCTGGCAATAAATTTATATCTTTATCTAAATTGCCGTTATTTGGTTGTTGCTTGTCATCAAACATAAAAATTAATCAATATCCCTCATTGCCAGTCCCGTGGCGACAGCCAATCTGGAACCAACTTCATCTAAAACTAATTTCAAATCTTCTGGATAAGCTACGCGAAACCAAGGATCACCCACAAAAACATTTAGATTTAAAACTTGGGATAAATAATCAGTTAAATTGGGTAAAAAAGCACTACCACCAATAAGAATCGCTTTTTCTACACTAATAGCAGTCTGGCTTTGATACAAATTTAAAGAATATTTCACTTCATTGATTACTGGATTTAAAGCTCTTTCAATTACTTTGGGGATACCACTGGCAGCGTTGGTTTGAGCAATACCTATATCACGCTTAAACTGTTCCGCCCGCCTACGATCAATATTTAAACTGGTAGCAATAGCTTGGGTTAAGGTAGCGCCACCCACATCTAAACTACGATTCAAAATTGGCACACCATCTTCCACAATACTGATAGCAGTAGTCAATGAACCAATATCAATAATCATGATGGGTAATTTTGATCCAAAAAATAAACTTCTCGCCAAGGCAAAAGATTCGGTTTCTAAACTAATCAACTTAAGACCGGCTCTTTTAAAAATTTCTAAATAACGAGCCACTAAATTTTTGGGCGCAGCCGTTATTAGTACACGGCGATTTTGTTTTGTATCCGGTGCTTTGATTTCTGCAATATTATTTTCTTCATTATCTTTATTCTCGACTGGTGGGGTCTGCTCACTGTTCACCTCTTCAACATTACGCAACAATTTCCAATCTAAAATCATTTCATCAAGGGGCATAGGAACAAATTTTTTAGCTTCCCACTTAACTGCCTGAGCTAAATCACTTTTGGGCATAGGTGGCAAAGATAAAATAGAGCTAAATACAGAAAAAGCTGGTAGCGCCGCTACCGCTAAATCAGTTGTTACTCTTGATTTTTTGGTAATTTCTTGTAGTAATTCAACTACTTTATTGACTGTTTCTGGAGCATTACTGCGAACAATATCACCGCTGCTCTCCACAATACCGTAAGTCAACAAGGTAGCATGTCCCTTGGTATTAGCTAGTTCTACCACTTTGATACCAGCTGTACCTAAATCAACCCCAAGATAACTTTTAGTTTTTTTGTTAAAAAATGGCATGAATTAATGTTGGTTGCTTGACTAAATTATACCACATTTTTAATTTTTTATGAAATCAGTTTGGTGCTACTTGTGACCAAACAGGTAAACCCTTAGCAAAGTCTTGTAAACCTGGCGGAGTATTGATTAAAAGCCTGCCATCATAAATTACCTGTTCAGCAGGATCTTTTAAAACCGAGGCATAAGTTCTTTGAAAGACAAATTTTTTAGCCATCATAATACCATTGACCTTTAAGGTATTGGTTTCACTAGCACCTGTATAAATCGCCCCACAACCAGGAGTATCACAATTTACTCCATCCTTACCTAAAACAATAAAATTTCCAGCAATTTCAGTTACATCAGGAGAGATATAAACATCGCCTCTGACAATATAAGCCACTGATGGTAAATCTGTAAATTTTGTTACTGGATCTTGTGAATAAGTAATATTTTTTACAATATAAAGATCGCCATCAACCACAAAAGTGGTATTACCTCTAGTATACCTTGTGGTTCCCGGATCACCAGAAGCTGATCCAATAGTTAAATCACCATTATCAATTATATATCTGGTATTGGGCCAAGAAAAATCACCATTGATCGGCCAATTACCACTAATATAATTCACTTGACCGTATTTATTGGTTCTATTTTCTGAAATACCAGGGATATCTAAATAACCAAGTACGTTGAAAAAATTGGTACTAGCTTTTGGTAAAGAAATATTATATGGAAAATTTGGCATCACGTATTCTCCTCGACCAAAGGTTGAGTCCTTTTCTTCGCTACTAAAATTTTGAATATTACCTCCCGCCATAATCAAATACGTAGCATTAAACTTACCACTGGGGGCATTTAAATCTGGAGAAATATTTGTTTGAGCATAAACATCGCCGTCAACTGTTTGAATATAGGGCACGGCAATTTGTACGCCAGTACTTGGACAAAGTCCGCGATTGGTAAAAACCGGATTGGGAGGACCGTTATATTCCTCATTGATACATAACCAGCCATAACCAACATAAGGCATACCACTACCATCATTATTTATAAAACCAGAATCATTCAATCCTCCCCAACCTAAACCTCTTATTTCCAAAGTGCTGGTTGAAAATCTTAAACCGTATTCTGTACCATCATCCGTTGTAACTCCACGCAAAGAAACCCAACCTATTTGCCCATCACCTAAACCGCTCCAACCAACAATCTTGGCCCAACCTGAAATCGGAGCAGGATCTTGATCAGCTGGATAGGTAACATTTAAGTTTGGATTTGCTGGTTCCCAAGTACTACCTCTAAAGTCAGTAGTATAATCAATCCTTCCATTGCGACAACTTTCTCCAAAACAAATCCACCCTGCTCCTTGACTCCAAATCCAACCAGTAATTTGCCTTGATTGTAAATCAACCCGCAGTCCATAAGGAGCATAACCCAAACCTTTATCACTCACACAAGGTTCATCTATATTTACTCGACAAATTAACCCGGCTGAAGCTTGGGAATAAAAACAATAACAATCATTAAATGAAGTTAGACCAAAACCCGAGCCAGTATAACTACCCAAAGTTCCTGATAATAAAGGCGACCAACCCCAACCAGAAATATTGTCATTCAAGGCACTTTGGGAGCTAGGGACAAAAGTTACTAAAATAAAAAACAAAGCAAATATAAAAGTTGCTAAAATTCCCAGCCAAGCAAACAATGGTGATATATTTTTATTTTTATCAATACTCATATGTTTTCAGCTTTAGCACCTGCTTAATTAAAAATAACTTAAACCGATTATTTTTTCAATTTAAAAACTGCTACCAACTAATAGTTGATATAACCACTGAATAATTGGCGCAATTAAATTCCAAAGAAAAAAAACAAAAAATAAAACTAATACCATACCATAGCGCTCGGTATTGATTTTAAATTGCCACCAAAACTTATTATCAGGGAGTAAGGCGAACAAAATTTTTGAACCGTCAAGTGGCGGAATGGGTATTAAATTAAAAACTGCTAGTAGTATATTAATATAAACAATCAAGGAAAGAAAAGCAGTAAAAACAGATGGTGCTAAAAATTTGATTATGAGACCAAGAACAATAGCAATAAATAAATTAACTGCCGGCCCGGCTGCCGCCACTAAAGCTGGCCCCCAACGACGATTGCGTAGATTGAAAGGATTGTATGGTACGGGTTTTGCCCATCCAATCAAAAAATTCCCCGGCAATAATAAAAGTAATAAAGGTATAAAAATTGTGCCCATAGGGTCAATATGCGGTATGGGATTCAAAGTCAATCGCCCCGCTAATCTTGCGGTATCATCACCCTGACGTTCAGCCGCCCAACCATGCATATACTCATGAATAATGGCCGAGGCGATTATGATTAAAAAAAAGAAAATAGAAGTTACGATATCTGTCATGTTTTAATTTAAAATTTAAAATGCTCAGTTATAAGTTCAGCACATTTTTCAGCACTCAATACTGTATTATCAAGTTTTAAATAGTTTTTATTAGAAAAATAATCAACGTTGGAAACAAAATCTTTATCTTTTTCCAAAGCTTCCAGCCCTTTGATGGTGGCTACTTTTTTCATTTCCTTTCTGGTGGAACTAGTCACTCTGGCCTTTCTTTCCGATTCGCTTGATTGCAACTCTACAAAATAAACCTCAATTTTTTTCTTTTTAGCCAATTTCAACATCCGCTCTACAAAACCCATATCACGTTCATCATTGAATGCCCAGACAAAAGTCATAACTAGTCCGGAAAAATGTTTTAGGTTGGCAGCCGTAGAGATTATCAATTCTCTAATCCCTTCATCCGCCAATCTATACTCCTTAGTACCAAAAAAGAAAAAATCATCTAGTAAATCAAAAATTTCTTGCTTATGTAGGATTCTAAATCCGCATTTTTTAGCAAGTTCCCGTCCGACTGTAAGTTTGCCTACTGCGGGTGGTCCAAATATTATTACCAATTTCATAAGTAATAAAAATAAGATATTATATATTTATTATAACACAAGCAAAAATTTATGTACCAACCAAACGATAAATACGCCCAGAAAGCAAAAGCACAAGGCTACCGTTCCCGTGCTATTTATAAATTGGAAGAAATAAACCAAAAATTTAAGTTAATTAACAAGGGACAAACTGTATTGGATTTGGGTGCTGCCCCAGGCTCTTGGTTACAATATGGTGCACAAATAGTAGGCTCTAAAGGCTTAGTCATAGGGGTCGACACCAGCCCGATTGCCAATTATTCTCAACCTAATATAAAAACTATTGAACAGGACATTTTTGCCTGGGATGAACTAATAAAAAAACTAGATTTAAATTTTGATGTGGTTTTATCTGACGCGGCTCCGGCTACCAGTGGTATTAGCCTAACTGACTCCAGTCGCTCCTTGGCTTTGGTTGAACAGTCCCTAAAAATAGCTATCTGGTTGCTAAAACCCAAAGGTAATTTTTGTGCCAAAATATTTATGAGTCCGGAAGCTGAAAACTTATATTTACAAATGAAAAAATACTTTTCCTCTTGTTATCGCTTTAAGCCGCACGCCAGTCGTAGTAACAGTAAAGAGATGTATTTTATCGGTCTAAGAAAAAAAAATTAATTTTCTAAAAAAATATTACCGGCTAAGATTGAATTGGTACCAATAAATTTAACCTCAATTCTAATTTTTTGATCTACCGGTAAATCAGCCAGAGACGTTTCTTGACTGTTTTGGTTGAAAATTTTTGCCTCCGGTAACAAACCAACAATAACATCTTGTTCGGCATGATAATTCACCACCAAGGCCCGAGAAGAAATGTGTACTTGTTTAACAGTGGCACTAATATAATACTTTTCAACTTGCGGATTGGGTGGATAATTATTTAATGCTTTATCTCTAGACTGCAATATAAAATACCCTAACGTCATAATAAGCATAGCCACTAAACCAATATAGGTGCTAAGTAAAATAAAATTACGTCGATGACCGTGCATATTAAAATTTATCTACAATATTAATAACTTGCTTGATAATTTTATTGTCGGTGGGGCTTGATAATAAAAAATTAGCTTTTACTTTTTTATTATCAAGTACGAGTGGTAACCAATATTTATCATCTACCCACATTTGGTCATAGGGAATTTCTGACAGATTAAACCAAGCGGGTCTCATTTCGTCAGTTTCAATAATTTCTCCTTTGTAAGCTTGAACAAAAAATATATGAACCAGCAATTTTTCTTCACTGCTAGTAAAACTAAAATCAATTTCCCCTACCTTGTCTAATACTTTAGCCTCAATACCAGCTTCTTCAAGAAGTTCACGTTTGGCCGCTGACAATAAATCTTCACCTTCTTCAACTTTACCCCCAAATCCATTCCACCGCTTCTTACCAAAACCTCTTTTTTTATAACCTAACAATAACTGATTAGCTTGTCTGACAAAGCATAAGGTTAAATTTTTTGTCATAAAATTAATTTTTTTTCAATATGCTATAAATTTGCCAACCCAACAATAAAGACAACAGAAAAAAACTGGCTCCATAAAGACAAGATGAATCAAAGATTGAAGTCATTAGCCCACTACAACCTACAACTGGTTGACCGGCAGCTTGTTTGATCTTCCACCACTCCCAAGCTACTACTCCCCAAGCAAACAACGTACCCCCGAATAAAAATAAAGTGTGTTTAAAACGAGCTTTTATTTGCTTAGTTTTATCATTTATCTTCAATAAATAAAATACCCAACCTAAAGCTACTAAAAAACCTAGTCCCCCATAAAAGCATGGGGTGGTGACTGGATTAGTATAAACACAATCTGCTACTTTAAAAATCGTACCTTCATTGGCATAAAAATTGATAAATTCTCTAACAATAATATACCAAGCAAATAAGGAACCACAGATTAAAAAAAATATCTGCCCGCCTATTAACAATTTTGTTTTGTTCATATTTTTTGATTAATAATTAATTTTATTATAGCTTTTTCCCTTAAATATTGAAATTAATATTTAACCTTGACAAATTCAGAAAAAAATGTATAATAGATGAATTAATTCTTTAAAAAAACTCATAAAAACTTAAGGAGATGGCATGAAACATAAAAAAATTTTTTGGTTACCAATATTTATCACTGTTTCAATTTTTTCTGCCTATAAATGGCATAAAAAATTTTCTACTCCAAAATTTCCCCAACTAGTTGGGGCCCACGAAATTCTTGATGACACAATCAATTAAAAATTTTAAAACCCTGATTAATTTCAGGGTTTTTCTTTGACTACTTTTTGGACTGCTTGATTATACAAACAATAATTACATTTTTTTGACTCAGATGGAATTTTGGTACTCGCTAAACATTTATAAGCTTTTTCAATGATACCACTTACCCAACTATCATCACCTTGATAAGGAATAATCTGCACATCAAAATCTAGACGTCCATCAAAGGCTTGTCGGTCTCTTTGACCGTTGGCATAAACAAAATAACCAGTATTTGAAACCTTAAAACCATTTTTTCTAAATAACCACTGGTAGATTTCCATTTGCCGCTTGTAACCTTGTCGATAATCAGCTTCCAAAGTAATTTCATTGTCAGTGGCGGTTGCCTTATAATCGACTATCAGTAATTCTTTTTTTGGATTTATCCAAACATCATCAACTGCGCCATAAATAAGTATATTCTTTTCCTTATCTAAATATTGTATACCAGTAAAATTGTGGCGCCATTTATTCATCTCTGGATGAGAAAAAGGCACAGCGTCTATACCATAAGCAGCCATCATGGGGTGAGTTTGATTTTTTACCCGGTGAATATCAAACTCTTTTTTCAATAAAGCATCAACTGCGTTGTTTAAAGTAAAAGGAAAAGATGCGGGTCGGGATACGCCTAATTTTCTGTCTAAATAAAAACAGCGCGGACATTCTATGTATAATTCCAATTTAGAACGAGATAATTTAAATAATTCGTTCTTATCACTTGACCATAAATTTTTTTTTCTAAAACTATTATCTATCATATTTTTAAATTAATAACCCCGACGCTAGTCGGGGTTATAGGTTATTCTTCAACTACTAAATTACCAACCATACCCATGGTACGATGTTGTCCGACGCTACAGTAATATTCAAATGTGCCGACTTGATCAGCTATAAATTCTACTGAGGTGCTACCGCCGGTATTTACCTTTTCGGTAGCGGCGTTGAACTCATCTATTACCCAATCATGAAACCCATCTGTAGAAGTAAAATCTATTTTTACCCTGTCTCCCTTTTTTACTCTGATTTCTTTTTGCGAAAAAGTAAAATTTTTACCAGAAATAGCAAAAGTTTTTATTTCCTCAACCGGTTCTTCTGTAGTCAATTCTCTATCAGCTTGTACTGCTGTAAAACTTGTCGCCACTATTTGATTATTAACTAACAAGGGTAAATCGACTCCATCGGGAAATTCAAATTTACCAACTTCCCCCTCATCAACATGAATAATTGCCCATAAAACACTACTGCTAGTAGTAGTACTTATTGGAACTGATAAATCACTAAATAAACCAGAAGTTAGAGCTAAATTTCCTATAACCTCTTTGGGCATACCACTTTCATCACTATTATAAATAACCAACCAACTGGGTTGAGTGGTGTATAAATTATCAACAATTACCTTTCCGTCTGCAATTGACTGAGCTGACAACTGAATAAATGGCTGTTGGTCATTGGTTGTATCAAGGGGCAAAACGCCAACTTGATTATTATTTGTTAATGGAGTAACTGTTTCATCTTTTGGTTGCTGATTGATTACCAATACAACCGCAAGTAAAACTAAAATGGCTATTACTGCCACCACGATATAAGGACTAATACCCTTTTTATTTTTTAGTATATATAACATATTAGAAATTTAATAATAATAAAAATATTATACTAGCAGATTAACTAAAAATCAACCTTTATTTGATCTTTTTTTTAAACTGGCACGATAACGATAACTAGCCGGCGTACGAAAAGCTGGTCGGCCCTTTCTTTTACCTACTTTAGCGTAATTTTTCATTTTTTTTCTTATCTAAAAACCAAATAACACCAAAAACACTATAAATTATTAACAACAATAACCAATTAGAAAAAAATACCCATGGAGTACTCCAAGCGACACCATTGATATAATAATTTTTTAGCGGCCACAACCAAGGGGTTGGGAAAAAATCAATACTATGAGAAAAAATATCAAATACTATATGCAAAGGCCATGCCAACAGTGGCCAAATTACTTTTTTATTTATTAAATAAACAGATAAAATAACAAAACCGGCGACAAGTAAACTGTGAGTGATATTGTATAGCCAATGCACGTAAGTTGGAATAGAGCTCATTGGCGGCACGCCAACCGACCAATCAACCCCTTGTTCAATTCCTAACCAAACAAGTACTGTAAAAATACCAAAAGAAAATAAATCTGGTGCTACACCAAAAAAAACTGATAAATAATAATTTACTTTGTTTTTACGACCAAAAGCTATACCTCCCCATAAACCGTGGGCAACAATGTCCATGGGTTAATTGACCTTAAATTTAATTGGCAGTCTATACTCAGCGCCATGTTCTGGTAATCCTGAGGGATTAGCTTTTTCAAAAATAATTTCACCTTGGTCAACATCTGTCGGCAGAGTAAAATCCAAAGTGGCAGAAAAAGGTACAAAATCTTCAGTCATCCAGTCGCTCTGCGCTTGAGCGGAAGTATTACCCAGAACTAGTCCATGAACAGTAGTTAATTGTATAGGAAAAGTAGCTTCAAAAAACCAACTTCCCCGTGCTTTGCCAGTAATAATCAAGGGACTTGAAATTTCCGTATTGGGCGAGGGAGAGTTTATTTCTATATCACTTGGTAAGTTAACAAAATTATTACCACATCCACCACTAGGTTGAGGGGCGTCAGGTTTACCATGTTCTACCCAAACACCATTCTCACAAAGCCAAGTATCTTCTGGTAAAGTTATCCGCCAAAATAAAAAAACAATTATTGCTGTCAATAATAAGGTACCAACAAGTACATAATTTTTTTTCATATTATAAATTAATAATTAACATTATTTAAACAAAAATTAAATTGCTCCACTTGATCATTATAAATTTTTACTTGCAATTTTAACTTTTCTGCTAATTGTTTATAAATTGCCACCAAATTATTATATATCTCCACCTGCTGATTGTATGCTTCTATTTCTTGTCGGTTGGCATTTGCTTTTGGTCTAGTAGCAGATAATTCAGCTTGTTTATTTTCTAATTCAACTCCTCTTTCATCTAAAGACATTTGGGCTACATTTATTTGATTTTTTAAATTTTGGTCAACTACCGGACAATCGGTCGTCGGTCGACCAAACTCTTGTACAGCTAACCAAGTCATCTCACCTTCAAACTCAGCAAAAATTACGGCTACACCTATTTCGGTATAATTTTCACTTAAAATATTTTCCCGATGTCCTGGGCTATCTAGCCAAGCAGCAACTAAGTCAGCCTCATCAGCGTAACCCCCTAAAGCTAAATTTTCACCAATAGCAATAAACTTATATCCCACACTGCTAATTAATTCACCTGCTGTTATGCCTTGAGGTGATACGTGATCAAAATATTGTTTGGCAATCATATCATCCAACTTTTTTTGAGCAGCCTGCTGTAATAACCCGCTTTCTTTTAAAGGTGGTAAATCATATTTAATGCGTGCTTCATTGGTATAGAAAACTACTCCTGTACTATTTAAATTATCTACATTGTTTTTTAAATTGTTTCTTAATGGCGCTGGGGTTTTTACAGTTTCTATTAAAGGTGCAGCTGAGCTACCAACTTCAGTTACTAGACTATGCAAAACATCAATCGGATTTGTTTGCCAATCCATCACTCTGCTATAACTTGACCAACTAGTCGACTGCCAAATATTAATTAATTTTTTATTTTGCCACCACCCGACTAAAAAAATTAATACAACAAAAACAAGCAACCAAATGAGACTTTTATTTTTAAACATAAAAATTTTTTACTCAGTGGTAACTCCGTCAAAATGTTCCTCAATTTCAGCATCTGCTTTGGTAACATGAACAATATCATGTCTGTGTTCTGGTGGTGAGTATAAAGTATAGAGTTTCATCGGCTCAGTACCGGTATTAATAACATTGTGTTTCATGCCCGCTGGGATTACCATGGCAAAATTATCAGACAATTTATGTGTTACCCCATCAAGTATTGCCTCACCCTCGCCGGCTTCAATCCTAATAAACTGATCTAACTCATGAATTTCTTCACCAATCTCTTCCCCAGGCAACAAACTCATTACAACCAGCTGACTATTTTTTGCTGTGTAGAGTATTTTTCTAAAATTGTTATTATTTTTTGTTTCTGTTTCAATGTTCGCTACATAACCATGCATAAATTTATATTTTAATAATTAAGGCTCATTTTTTAGTATAGCACAATGCTGATTTTGCCCCAAATGTATATTAAATAACCTTATTTAACCTTGACTTTTTTTATTTTTTTTATTACAATAAACCGAAAATTCTTTAACAAAATACAGGAGATATAAAATGAATAAAATTGAACTATTCAAAAAAACCTACGAGGTTGCAGGTTTAACAAGCGGTCTGATGTATGAGATGTTTGCTGAATATAATGGTGGGCAAATAGAACTTGAACTTTTTACTACTACCTCGAGTGGTAAAAAAATACGAAGCATCCTTAGAGGCGTAACTGATTTTATTATTACTGAAAATATAAACGGACAAGATGTTGTTCGTGTTATATGGAAATGGATAGCTTCCAAATTAAAAGGTTCATACTATTTAACTAATTATCGAGCTGCCTCATTTACTAAACACCAAGGAGAATTCCTTGAGCAAAATCCAAATCACGACCAAAGTATGATTTTACTTGTCTTAGATGAAGATGAGGATGAAGCTAAAGCTGACCCCAATACTTACAAAGTGGTACGTGTCGATTTTATTGATGCCAATGATCCTAATTATTTACCCTACGATTTGGTAGTTAAAGGTAAAAAGAACCCTTAAAAAGCTAGGCTCCGAAAATATTTCGGAGCTTTTTTATCTACTATAGTCTTTGGCCACGGACGTTAGCCCGTGAAGATTCATTTATCTCGCAATCTATAAGTAGCAAAAGTAATAATTGATCCTGCCAAAAAAACAGCTCCCATAAAAATATAAATCATTATTTCTTTAAAAAACCTTTCTGGAAAAATTTGAATCAATAAACTACTTTCAGGAAAAATAAAATTACCTTGGGGGAAAAATATATTATGAAAATATAAAAAATTGACAGTAAAATCAATCAACACCAACAAAGCCAAAACAAATAGTAAAATCATGGAAAAAATTGCACCACTTCTAAATAATTTATAAAAAACTTCTGGGGAGCCTAAAAACTTAAAAAATATATATAATAAAATTAGTAATAAAATTGTGATTAACAAAACATAAAAACCTTGGCGGACCAATAAGGCTACATCGGCCATATGGGCAGTTTCATTTTCAGTAAAAATATTTGGCAACTGACTTTTATTTAGCAAAAAATTTAAGGTCTGTTTAGTTAAGTCAGTTAGTTGCTTTTCATCTATTACTTCTATATTTTGCGTGGTGATTACAGTTTTTACTATAAGTGATTGTTGCCAAAGTAAAAAATATATTGGTAATAATAAAATAAAAACCATGGTGGCTAGGAAAATAACTAAACGTAAAATTATTTTCATATTTTTAAATAAAATATTTAATTAAAATTAAAAATAAAAGGTGCCCGGGATAAAAAGCATAAAAAACATATTTAAATCGTCTGCCAATCTGGCCATTATAAAATTTTATGAAAAACAATGGAACTAAAGAAAAAAACTGGATAAAAATTTGACTTTCAAAAATAAACAAATTTAACTGAGCTAATAGGTAGCGTTGTAAAATAAAAAATATGTTTAAGCTTATTTGCCAAATTACTAAATTAAAAATGTTTTTACTACTAATATACCAATAAAATGAAATGGGAAATAAAACACCGTACCAACCATAATCAACTTTTATCAATTCACCCAATAAAGCAATAAACAAAACCATAGCCATGGCCAGATATTTATTTTTTATTTTATTATATAAAAAAATTGCCACTAGTCCTAAAAACAAAGTGACAAATATATTGAGTGTTACCCCAGGAAACGCTAAATAAAAAATAGGTTGAGAAACTAGAGCAAAAATCAATAACCGCCCCAGATATTTATAAACATTACTAGTATTAGTAAAACCAATCGCCAATAAATAAGCAAATAATGGAAAACTAAATCTACCAATAACTCTTAGCCAAATTAAATCTGGAAAAAATAAAGCACCAACATGATCTACAAGCATAAACAAACAAGCGGCAATTTTGAGATGAAAAGAGTTCATTTGCTTATAAAATTTATGGTCGACTAGTTTAGCCAGTCTTAACCAAGCTAAACTTGGTCGGGGTAGCCGGACTTGAACCGGCGACCTCATGCACCCCATGCATGCGCGCTAGCCAACTGCGCTATACCCCGATAATTTATTTTTTAATTCTTTAAAACCATTATAAGTTTTATAAAACATTTCTTTTCTTCTAGCTTCCGTCTCATTATCATACTTCTCTTTATATATTAAAATTAATGGTCTTCTATTTTTTGTGGATAATACTTTACCATCATTATGTTCTTTGATTCTTCTCTGTAAATCGTTGGTAGACCCAATGTATTTATTATTATCCTTCAAACTTTTCAATATATAAACGTAATACATAATTATTTAACTAAGTGCTAGCCAGCCCCGGGCCAAATGGCCCGTTAGGGCCAGGCCTGCGCTATACCCCGATAATTTATTTTTTAATTCTTTAAAACCATTATAAGTTTTATAAAACATTTCTTTTCTTCTAGCTTCCGTCTCATTATCATACTTCTCTTTATATATTAAAATTAATGGTCTTCTATTTTTTGTGGATAATACTTTACCATCATTATGTTCTTTGATTCTTCTCTGTAAATCGTTGGTAGACCCAATGTATTTATTATTATCCTTCAAACTTTTCAATATATAAACGTAATACATAATTATTTAACTAAGTGCTAGCCAGCCCCGGGCCAAATGGCCCGTTAGGGCCAGGCCTGCGCTATACCCCGATAAATTAATTATAATTTATAAAAAATAAATTATAAATAAGATGACTTGTCAACTCAAAAAAATAATGCTATTTATTAATTATATGAATTCTAAATTAATTAAAGCTTTCAATTGGATATTCACATTTTTACTAGTGGTTTCTATCATACCATTTTTTACTTATCAAGGGGATATGCAATTCTTAGTTTTAATTGTAATGTTAGTAGCAATCGTAGCCAGTACTATTTCTTACATACCTTACAATAAAAAAGGTGACGAGGAAATTGCCTATCTTACAAGTTATATCTCTCACTTGGTAATTATTGTTGTAATGTTTTTATTGGCCTTGTGGGAACTAAATAATATTGGCTTCATCAATGTCTGGTTTTATGTTTTGCTGTTGACAGTCGCACTCGCCAGGCCGGTTATTTATCTTTTAATAAAGGCTTTCAAAAAATAATATATCTATTTTATATAAATTCACACTCTTTCTGCCAGAAAGAGTTTTTTAATATAAAAACTAAAGAGGCCATCCATTTGGACGACCTCTCCAGCCTATGTAGGGTGCACTTTAGGATAATTCTAGTACCGCTTCCCTGAAATCAGGTGGGTTTCCGCAGGATCAGATTATCTGAAAAAATATCTAGAAATTCTCATCAAACCTGTCCGATATAAGAATCCCTTGAAGCATTGATTGTAGAAAGACGTAACTAGAACTCCCTCTCCGTGCATAACAATTATAGCATAATTACAAAATTATTAAAAAGAGCCAAATAGTAGGCTAAAAATAGCAAAAAACCGCTAGTTTAGCGGTTAATTGTGGATATCTTATTTTGATTTTTTAACTTATCTCATCACTGGCATACACCCAATTCCAATCATCCTTACGATAAGCAAATAATTCATCTGCTTTAAAAAATCTGTCAATTTCTTTGGCCGCTGCTTCTAAACTATCTGAAGCATGAACTATATTATTTGAAGCGGACATAGAAAAATCACCTCTAATTGAACCTGAATCTGCTACCCTACCTTTAGTTGGACCAACTATCAACCGAACAGTATCAATTACCTCCACCCCTTCCAACACCAAAAAAACCACTGGAGATGATTTCATAAATTTTTTTAAATCATTGAAAAATGGTTTATCAGCATGATGTGAGTAATGTTGATTCAATAAATCGTCTGACAAAAATCCCATTTTCATTCCGGCAATTTTTAAACCCTTTTCTTCAAAACGAGTAATAATCCTTCCCAATAAATTTCTTTGTAAAGCATCCGGCTTAATAATAATTAAAGATCTTTCCAATTTAGACATAAATTTATTTTAAATATTCTGCAACTTTATCAACTAGTTGAGCTGGTGTCAAATTAGCTTTAACTAAATAATCTATAGCTCCTAATTTTTTCCCCTTAACCACATCTTCATCCTGACCTAAGTTAGTCAACATAATTACTTTGATATCAGCTGTTCCTTTTTCTGCTTTTAACTCTTTTAAAACCATAAAACCATCTTTTTTTGGTAAAATAATATCAAGTAAAATTATATCTGGTTTCTCTTTTTTGGCTTTTTCAATACCTTCTGAACCATCAGCAGCTACCACTACCTCATAATTCTCGTGTTCAAATTTTGTTTGATACATTTGAGCTAATGACTCTTCATCCTCAATAATCAAAACTTTTTTAGATGTAGACATAAATAATAATAATAATTACTTTGAGTATAACAAAAAGGTTATTTTATTTCAATATTTTGACCAGCAGTAGATATTTTTATAGTCCCCAACTCGTCGGTACGTAAAACTCTAGCTTTATTTTTTATTAAACGTTGTAAAACAATAAAATGAGGATGACCATAACTATTATCTTTACCAGCTGATATAATCACAAACTGGGGCTGTACCCTGGATAAAAATTCTTGATGAGTAGATGTTCTAGAGCCATGATGCCCGGCTTTCATTACTTCAACTTTTAAATTATCATACACTTCAACCAATTTTAACTCTTGAGCTTGAGGCAAATCACCGGTTAATAAAAAATCTATATCATGATAACTAAATTTAATCGCTAATGATGATTCATTGGTATCGTTGAAAGTACGACCCAATAAATTCTCTAAGGGATAAAGTACCGTAATATCTAAATTACCATAATTGAAATTTTGTCCCGCCTGACCAATTATAATTTCTGCTCCACTTGCTCGTATTTGTTCTTGCCAAATTTGATAAGCAGCTAAATCATCAATAATGCCATTGTATAAAACCTTTTTTATTTTGTAACGCTTAACCACTTCTACTAAACCATTGATATGATCGGCGTCGGGATGAGTGAGAATTAATAGATCAATTGTTCTTTCGTAAAAAGGCAAAGCTTGGCCGAGAGCATATAAAACTGACAAACTGGGACCGCCATCAACTAATACTACTTCGCGACTATCAGTATAAAACAAAGTGGCATCACCCTGACCGACATCTAAAAAATAAACATCTACTTGTGAACGCTTTGTTTTCTGTTGATAAAAATCATTCCCCCAATTTACCAGATCTTTAACCAATAAAAATACAGTTGCTAGTAAAATTAAACCAAGTATGACGCTAAACCAAAGTCGACGTTTTTCTTTGTACATAAAAAATAAAGCTAAAGATAATTAAATATATTACCATTACCAAAAATATACTTGGCTTAGCAATAAACAGGGAAGCAAATTTTAACTTACTAAAAAATTCAGTAACTAAAATTATATAATGTAAACCCAAATAAGTTAACCAAGCTATGAGTTGCCCCAAGGGATAAAATACAAAACTTACCACTACTGACAAAAATCCCAAAGCCATTACCACAGGAATGATAAATAAAATTAACACATTAACCAACAAAGCTACTAAAGAAAAACGTCCAAATTGATAAATAATAAGTGGGGCAGTCATAATGATAGCAGCGCTTGTTGCTAAAACCGGTTCTTTAATCGCCATTTTAAGCGGAAAAAATAAAGTTACTTTTTCTAACCACGGCACTAAATAAATCAAACCAATAGTGGCTAAAAATGACAACTGAAAACCGACATCAACCATTAAAATATAGGGGTTAATTGCACACATGGCTGATGCTGAACAAATAAGTAATATGCCTGGTTTTACTCCACCACCCCACCGGTAAGCTATTAGTACTAAGATACCCATAATACCTGCTCTAACCACTGAAGCAGGATAGCCAGTTAAAAATATAAAAAGAAGAATAATAATTAAAACCAACCAAAAAGCTACTTTTCTCTGTAAACCCAGCCAAGGGGAAATAAAAAAAACTATTAAACCTAAAACCGTAATATTATAACCTGATAAAGCTATAATATGAGTCGTCCCGGTTAAATTAAATTGTTCCAATACTTTTGGGGGAATTGCTCTTTTTGCTCCCCATAATAAACCATTTAAAAAAGAAGCTTCTGGTTCAGGTAGTAGTTTATTAACTCGATCGATCAATTTAACTTTTATTTTTAATAACTCAGTAGACAAATTTTCTACTCGCCCACTATATTTAACTTGTGGGTAATACATGACTGCTAATATACCAAATCTTTCCAAATAAGCCGCATAATCAAAGTCAGAAAAAACAGCGGGTTTTTTTAATTCACCTTTAATTTCTAAAATATCACCAGACTGGTAGGTTGGATACAATGGTATGGTGACTAATATTTTTTTCTTAAAATCACTTTCAGCTGTTCCGTTGACCGGTAAAATTGTCAGTAACTGCCGATCTGTCCTAATATCAACTTCCCCCACTACCCGACCGACTATTTCTACTGTTTGTTCAAAGGTAAGATTTTCCTTTTGTAACTTAGCAATATTAATATAATGCCACCGCCAAAAACCAAAAAATAAACCGACAACAAAAAACAAGAGTAATAAAAAATTCCCTAGTGAGAAAAATTTATAAATAATAAAAATAAATAAAATTGCCCCATAAAACCAAATTAACTCTACTTGCCACCAATAACCCAAGGCGATAGCCAATAAAAACCCGCCACCAGCGGCGTACAAAAAATAATAAGGTTTTAAATCTTTTTGTTTACTCTCTCTCCTCATAAAAAATTTATTCAATTTTTTGCCTGGCCCAATGAGCAGTACTAGCTACTAATTGATCACTGTGTTTTGTATAATAATCCAGCTTGGTTTGCAATGATTTATGACCCCAATTACCGCAAGCTATCAATATATTTCTCATCCACCTAGACCATCCAATTCTTTTGATAGGTGAATTTTTATATCTAAGCGCAAAATCAAGTTCATTTATTTTTAATAATTCCTCCAGTGGTGGTGCTACTAATTCCGGCTGATATTTTATTTTATTGGTTATTAAATCTTTTGCTTTTTTATTCCAAGGACATACTTCCTGACATACATCACAACCATAAATCCAATTTTTCATCAACGGTCGCAAAGCAATGGGAATTTCTCCCCGATGTTCAATTGTCAGATATGATATACAGCGCCTGGCATCAAGTTGCCATGGACCCACAAAAGCATTTGTCGGGCATTTATCTTGGCAGCGCTGACATTGACCACAAGTACCCGCTTTTTTTTCTTGTTTATCTTGTTTTAATTGTAAATCACAAATAATTTCACCTAAGAAAAAATATGAACCTAAAGTAGGATTGATTAAAGTAGTATTTTTACCAATAAATCCAAGTCCCCCACGACTACCAACTTCTCTTTCCAGTACAGGACCGGTGTCAACATAAAGTTGATATTGCCAGCTATTATCAATTTCTATTGAAATTTTATTGGCCATGCGGTCAGCATGTTGGTCATTATAATATGATAATCATCATACCAAGCATATCTTGCTATCAAACCTCTTGACGGATCATGGCGTAACTCAATAGGTATATCAATCGGCCGATACAATAAACCAACTGTAATAGCACTGACCGCTTGGCCAAATAAATTTTCCCTAGAATCAATTCTTCTCGATAAATTTTTACCAAACCAATCCATCTGACCATGATGACCTTGTTTTAACCAAGCTTCTACCTGTGTCTGATATTGACTGGGCGCTAAACGAGTGACCCCGACTAAATCAAAACCAACTTCTTTACCTAAAGTTTTAATTTTTTCTTCTAATTTCATTGTCTAAAATCAAACAAACTATTGTTGATGATAATAATGTAAATAACTATCAATAAATGAGATTAAATCACCGTCTAAAATTTTTACTGGATCTGTTTCCTCATAATCAGTTCGTAAATCCTTAACCATTTTGTAAGGATGCAGAACGTAAGACCTAATTTGATTCCCCCAAGCGGCTTCTTTATGCTCGCCCTTTAAATCTTTGATGCTTGAGGCGTGTTGTTCATCTTTAAGTTGTTGTAGTTTAGCTTTTAATATCTTTAAGGCAGTAATTTTATTTTGTTGTTGTGAACGTTCATTTTGACAAGCTACACTGATACCAGTGGGTAAATGGACAACTCGTACGGCACTATAAGTAGTATTAACTGATTGCCCACCCTTACCTGAAGACATAAAAGTATCAATACGCAAATCTTTATCATCGATTTTTACTTGTTCCACTTCATCCATCTCCGGTAAAACTTCAACCAAGGCAAAGGAAGTATGTCTGGCATGATCAGAATCAAAGGGTGACAATCTTACTAAACGATGTACACCTTTTTCTGACTTTAAAAAACCATAAGCATAATCTCCTTTGATTAAAATGGTCATAGACTTAATACCAACCTCACCGCCCCGCGAGGCATCAATAATTTCAGTAGTCCATCCTTGTTGATCACAAAAACGCAAATACATTCGCGATAACATTTCCGCCCAATCTTGAGCATCGTCGCCACCGGCCCCGGCATAAATTGATAAAATTACATTACTGGCATCATGCTTGTCTGATAACAATAGCTCTCTTTCTAATTCATAATATTTCTTTTCTAAATCAATAGTTTGTTTATCTATCTCCCCGCGTAAATTAACATCCAAATCTTTAGCATCTGCCTGGGCGATTTCCCAAACATCATTTACATTTTTTGCTAAATTTTGCCACTCGTCAATTTGCCGCTTGATTAGCGCGGCTTGCTGAGAAATATTTTTAGCTTTTGACTGATCTTGCCAAAAATCCTGACTTTGCATAACAAATTCAAGTTCTTTTAACTTATTTTTTTGATCAGGAATATTGACCACTTTTAAAGCGGCTACTATTTTTCCTTGTAATTGCTCTAATTTGTCGATAGTTTCTTTCATACTCGCATCTTATCATATTTAACTAACTGGGGGCAAAATATTGACTTTATTTAAAAAATATGCTATTATAATAGGTTATTAATTGTACTTTTAAAATAAAAAGGAATAAAAAAATGAAAATTTCATTTAGTATTAGCATCCTCCCAGTAGAAAAAAGATTTTGGGGTTTCAAAATAATATCCCTTATCGTTTTAGTAATGGCCTATGGCCTTACCTACTATTTAACAAATAATAATTATGCAGCTGGTATTGTAACAACTGCTGCGTCAGTAGTAGTGATTGCGTTTGAATACAAATCTGATTTTTACTCATTACTTAAATTGACGTTTTTTTTGGAAGGTATTTTTTTTATGTTTTGTTCAACATTAATAGTTGAAAACTTCGCTCCGTTTTTTACTGCGATCTTAATTTCTACTCTATATTTAGCAATTGGAGCAAACGAAACGAAAGAAATACCTATTTCCAATAAAATAACCGCATTTATACTACAATTAATATTTTTGGGACTAGGTTTTTATATTAACCAGCATGTACAAATTATTTGGAGATAGAAAAAAATTAATCCCGACTCAAAAGAGACGGGATTTTTATTATTTAATAATTAATACTAATTCCAATTTGTCTAGAGTTTCTTTCATACTCGCATCTTATCATATTTAACTAACTGGGGGCAAAATATTGACTTTTTGGAAAAATAATTATATACTAATCTGAACTAGTTTCTTTACAATTAATTTTTTCATCAACAAACGAGGTTATCATGAAAAATTATTTCCTAATATTCCTGGCTGTCTTTATTACGTTTTGGTTAATAACCACTGCTAATGATCTGCCTTCTAGCCAAGCGGTGATATTTTCCAGTTCTCATTTTTTTACTTGGCAAACTACTACCAATTTTAATCTTGATGTTCTACTGATTATCAATATATTATGTTTGCCTATAATTATATTCTTCCTTAAATTTCTCTTAGAGAAAAAAATAAATAAAATTAACCTTGGTCTATTAATAATTTCTGGTCTAGCCGGCATTACTTCGGCCTTACCCAACGCTGGTTGGATGCTACTTATTGCTTTAATTTTATTTTTAGGTCTAATGATAACTTTCAATAACGGTTGGGAAGATATGCTAACCACAGTCAAGCTGACTTTATTTTTTTATTTTGCTACCTTGTCATTTCTTGCTCTTTCCGGCCTAGGAATTATCTTAACTATTACTATTAGTATCTTTGTTGGTGCACTGGTGGCAACTATTTTTGAAACATTAAAAAAAGCCTTAGCTCTGCTAGCTATATTTCTTGTCGTCTTACTAATGGCAATAATGGATCGGCCATCATATCATAATTAAAAAAACAATCCCGACAAAACAGTCGGGATTTTTTATGTTAAAATATTGATTTTTCGCCTCTTACTAACAAAATATTGATCTATTCTTTATATTCTTCCAATTTTACCACAACTTCTTTTTCTTCACCTTGTCGCCAAATTTTCAATTTCATTTCATCATTAGGCGAATATTTCTGAATTATTTTAGCTAACGAGTTATCACTATCAATTTTTTGCCCATCTATTTCTAAAATAATATCATTCTCTCTTAAATTTGCTTTATCGGCTGGACTACCAGGAATGATAGCCAATTCAGAACTATTCTCACCCCGCACAATCAAAGCACCATAATTTATAGCCAAATTATTTTTAGTGGCAATTTCTTCATTTATTAAAATATAACGCACTCCTAAATAAGGTCTGACAATTCGACCATATTGCTCCACTGATTCAATAATTTTTTTAACTGAATTAATAGGAATCGCAAAACCGACCAACTGACCCTGTCTATCAATAGCCGTATTGATACCAATTACTTGACCGGCTAGATTTATCAAAGGTCCGCCAGAATTACCGGGATTGATAGCCGCGTCAGTTTGAATAATACCTTCCAATTTCTCACTTCCACTTGAACCACCTGCTAAAATAGTTCGACCAATGCCTGACACCACCCCGCGAGTAACGGTATTGGAATACTCTCCTAAAGCATTGCCAATGGCAATTACTGTTTGACCGATTGCTAAACTATCAGAATCACCCAACTCAACGGAAACTAAATTTTTGGCAGTAACTTGTAAAATGGCCAAATCATTAAATGCATCTCGAGCAAGTACTTTAGCGTCATAACTCTGACCATCATTTGTCACCACGGAATATTCAGCTTGTTCATCATCCACAACATGACGATTGGTAACTATTAAACCCTTATCGGCATCAATTATAAATCCCGTACCCCCACCAATTTCTTGTTTCCCTTCGGGAACTTGGGGCAAATTAAAATTAAAAGGTATACCAAACCAAAAATCATTAAAAGGAAATTGATTTTGATAAATACCTGATAAATCTTTAGTGACTACAATTGAGACAACAGCTGGGGTTACTTTTTCTACTGCCGCCACCGTTGCTGAATCTTCAACTATTTGTAAAGTCTGTGCATTATTTGCTGATTTAGAATTTTCTGATGGCAATAAACTTTTTATAACTGGATTTTTTATTTGACTAATTATTTGTGGGGAATAAATTCCTGCCAAAAAACCCATTACCCCACCTGTTATGGTTGAAAAAACTATTACTATGACAATTGTTGTCACAATAAATAAGAAGGACCTGGGTTTGTTCTCCATATTTTTAATTTTAATAATTAATTATTTAATAATACCAGATCTCTTTAATTGATTTAAATAATCAGGTGACAAATTTTTCAAGACCTCTTGATTGACTTGATATTCTTGTGTGTTTGCGCTAGTGTCACTGCCACCCAATAAACCGCTATACATACCGTATACTTGTTTTAATTGCGGACCAAGCATTGTGTAGGCATACCACAAAGGAATAATAATCAAAGCAATTTTGACTAAACTCATTACTTGATCCCACACCATATGACGATTTATTTTTTTTGTTAATTTGTACACTTCCAAAAGTAATGCGTGATTTTCTTCCGATAATTTTTTTATATCCTCCTCTACCGAACGACCTAGATCATTATTCATATTTTCTAGTTAATAATAAACTTGAAAACTACCTGTTTATTATATATATTTTAAAAAATATTTTCTAGTTTTTTTTGTTTCACCAATGTCGGAAAAACTGATATAACTAATTCCAAACTGATAAATAAAACTACGCTATAAAATAAATCTCCCAATAATGTATAGCGTAAAAAAGGTATACCCATTTCATAAGCCAACCATAGTCCAGCTAAATTTTTTGGGTACCATAATGCTGTTGCCCAAACAGCAAAATTGGTCACTAAATAAAAAATAAAAGACGATCCTAGGCTATAAATTAATACAATTTTAGGTGTTTTATATTTCAGTAAATAACCTCCCCCCCAAGCAATTAGTATCAAACTAAAATAGACTGACAACATAACCGGCCAATGATAAAAGCCAAGTAAAAAATCACTTAACAACATTCCTGTTATCACTATTGCCAAAGCCCAACGTCGGCCTAAATATGCTCCCGCCACCAAACCTGCAGCTGCCACAGGTGCCACGTTTGGTAGGTGCGGTAAGTATCTCGCTAAAACAATTAGACTTATCAATAAACCAGTGATGATTATTTTATATTTATTGGACATAATCAATTTTTAAAACTCTGATTGTTTAAACTCCCATTTAATTTTATCACCAGCCTCAATTACATATTGATCGGCTCCAACCATGGGCACGGTTTCATTGACCAAATACTGCCAATATTTATTGTCCAAACCGTTTGACCATGAACCTATCTGTACAACCAAACTACCCAAACCTGGGTAATCTTGGGTTTGTAAATTTAGTGTGGGATCCGAATCATTAAGCTGACGCATTAACCCAAGTAAAGTCTGACCTGATAAAGCTTGAATAGGAATCTCATTTTCATAAATACCTTCAATTTCTAAATAAGCATTAACTACCTCCACATCTCCATCGATTATAGATGATTCATTTTGAGTAGTTATTGGTGCCAGTGCTATATTTTTTTGCCATAAATAACCACCCAATAAAAAAACGACCACTATGATAGCCGAAAATATCAATCTAGTTCGTAATAATTCTTTCTCCATATTTTATAAATTAATTCTCTAGTCTAAATTCTAATTTTTTTTCCACATTATCTCCTCTACCCTTTGATCATAAGCGATACTACGAGCTAAAACAAATAAATAATCAGCTAAACGGTTGAGATATTTCATAATTATCGGTTCTACGACAGCTGACTCGTTTAGTAAGGCTACCAATCTCTCTGTTCGCCGAGCAACACTTCTTGCTATATGACAAGCGGCTACGGCCTGACTACCCCCAGGAATTATAAAAGCCGATAATTTGGGTAAATTCTTTTCTAATTTATCAATTTGATTTTCCAAAAATACAACATCTTCCTCAGATATAATAGGTAAATCCTTGACTTGACTAGCTGAATCCAGCGCCAATAAAGAACCAATATTAAATAATTTTTTTTGAATCACCAGTAAATTATCCTGATGCCAGGTTTTAATGTCAAAACTTCTTACCCAACCCAAGTGACTATTTAATTCATCTACTGTACCGTAAGCCATAATACGTGGATGGTTTTTCTTTACTCTTTTACCACCCAAAAGAGAAGTTTCACCAGCATCTCCTTTTTTCGTATATATTTTCATAAGTTAAAACTTCTATATTCTAAATTATAATCTCATGAACATCCGCTAGTCGCACCACAATTCATACACTTATAACAAGAAGCATTCCGTACCATAATCTCTCCACAAGTTGAACAAGTCGGTGCGTCGGCTTGATTATCAAAAGTAAATTGTTCACTTTCGGAAACAAATATTTCTACTTCTTTAACTGTGGAAAATAAATTTTCTTTTGGTTTAACTGTTTCAACTAATGATTTATGTTCTGGTTCATCTTTTATTTCTAAAAAACCATTCTCTAAATTGCGATTGTCAGGAAATTTTACCGCCGCTGCTTCTGCTTCACCATTTGGTTTAACACCCACTGCTTCTGCTTCTTCCGGAGTTAAAAATTTTAAAGCCAACCAACGAAAAATATAATCCACAAAAGATTTGGCAATCTTAATTTGCGGATTATTGGTATAACCAGAGGGTTCAAACCGACGATGAGCAAACTGATTGACCAAAACTTTCAAGGGCACACCGTATTGTAAACCAATTGACACAGTCGTAGCAAACGAATCCATCAGTCCAGAGATGACTGAGCCGTCTTTAGCAATCGTTACAAAAATTTCCCCCGGCTTACCATCTGGATACAAACCGACTGTGATGTATCCCGAATGTCCACCAATTACAAATTTGTGAGTAATAGAATTGCGTTCATCAGGTAAACGATGACGGCGGGGTTTATATTCAACAGTTAAAGGTGCTTCATTGAGTGTTTTTTTAGATCCTTCTTTACCAGAACCATCTTCTTTGTTGGTATTTAAAGGTTGAGTGCGCTTGGAACCATCACGATAAATAGCCAATGCTTTTAAACCCAACTTCCAGCCTTGAATATAAGCATCCATTATTTCTTCAACTGTTGCACTTTCCGGCATATTAACTGTTTTAGAAATTGCCCCGGAAATAAATGGCTGGGCGGCAGACATCATTTTAATATGCCCCAAAGGACTAATAGAACGCACACCTTTAGCGGGTTTGAAAGCACAATCAAAGACTGATAAATCTGTTTGTTTTAAATCAGGAGCGCCCTCAATCGTGTCTTGTTTATCAATATATTCTTTAATACGACTTATTTCATTAACATCATAACCCAAAGACTCTAAAGCTTGCGTAACAGTATTATTTACCATTTTCATATAACCACCACCTACCAATTTTTTATACTTCACTAAAGCAATATCTGGTTCTACGCCAGTGGTGTCACAATCCATCATAAAGGCAATAGTACCCGTTGGTGCCAAAACTGTAGTTTGAGCATTCCTTAAACCATCATTTTTGGCATCAGCCACTACTTGTTGCCAAATGTCTCTGGCATAATCAACTAAATTACTATTCTGCTCAGTCAATTTAATATCTTCTACTGCCGTTAAATGTTTATTCATAACTCTAATAGTAGGTTCTTGATTTTCGTCAAAACCTGGAAAGGACCCAACCACCTTGGCTATTTGTCCAGATTGCTCATAAGCCGCCCCAGTCATAATTGCAGTAATCGCTGCTGCCAGGCCTCTACCTTCATCACTATCATAAGCCAAGCCATTACTCATCAATAACGCCCCCAAATTAGCATAACCCAATCCCAAAGTACGATATAAGTGAGAATTGCGTGCCATAGCTTCAGTAGGATAAGAAGCATTATCAACTATTATATCCATAGCGGTAATAAATATCCTGACTGCCCGATCAAACAATTTAGCATTGAAAGAACCATCTTCATTTCTAAATTTCATTAAATTAAGGGAAGCTAAATTACAAGCAGTATTATTTAAAAACATATACTCACTACAAGGATTGGAAGCGTAGATACGATCAGTCTTAGCACAGGTATGCCAATCGTTAATAATAGTGTCATATTGCAGTCCGGGATCGCCACAAAGATGAGTACTAGTAGAAATATTTTTTAACATTTCTCTGGCTGACAATTTTTCCATAGGACGTCCGTCTTTAATCGCCTTAGTCCAATAATAACCGTCATTCTCTGCTGCCTGCATAAACTCATCAGTCACCCGCACTGAATGATTGGCATTTTGGAAAAATATTGAAGTATAAGCTTCACCATCAATGGCGCCATTATAACCAGCATCAATCAAAGCCCAAGCCTTTTTTTCCTCTTTAACCTTAGCTTCAATAAAATCAACTATATCAGGATGATCAACATTTAAAATAACCATCTTGGCTGCTCGCCTGGTCTTACCTCCTGATTTGATAACACCAGCAAAGGCATCATAACCCTTCATAAAACTAACCGGCCCAGACGCCTGACCACCACCAGATAATCTCTCCTTTGATGATCTGATGGGTGATAAATTCACACCACTACCTGAACCAAATTTAAAAATCATACCTTCAGTTTTTGCTAAATCCAAAATAGAATCCATGGTATCTTCTATAGATAAAATAAAACATGCACTACATTGAGGATGAGTATAATCATCTGCCGCAATCTTAACTGCCTGTTCTTTTTTATCCCAATAATGCCGTCCCACACCACTGCCTCTATCATAACGATGGACCCCACAATTAAACCAAACAGGGCTATTGAAAGTGCCATACTGATTTAAAATTAACCAGGTTAATTCACTATAAAAAGTTTCAGCCGCTTCATCGCTACTAAAATATTTATCCTCTTTACCCCAATCTGTTATAGTCCGACTAACCCGGTCAATCAATTGCTTAACCGAATTTTCTCGCTCACCTTTATTTTGATCACCATAAAAATATTTACTAGCCACAATATTAGTTGCATTCTGTGACCAAAATTTAGGAACCTCAATGTCATTTTGTTCAAAAATAATTTCTCCTTTAATACTGGCAATTTTTGCACTTCTCTGCTCCCAAGTTACTTGATCAAATGGGTGAGTAGTAGCAGTTGAAAAAATATAATCAAACTGCAAACCTTTAGTAGGAATTGATTTTGGTGACACTACTGAAACATTTTCTTTACCAGCTTGTTTTTTAGCCATAAAGTAATCTTGATAAGCATCCGCCGCTGGTCCTAAGCCTCTTTCCCGTAAAGATATTTCCACTGCTTCCCTAATTGCCAAAGTACTGGGCAGGCCTCCCTGAGATATATCATTTCTAATTTTTTGTATTACTTCCTCTGCCACCTTACTGGAAATTGGATTATCTTTTACCCCCACAGCCGTCAATGCTTGCGAAACAGACTTTTTCAGCTTTTCTAAATTAAAAAGCTCCGACGAACCGTCGCGCTTTAAAATATAAGTAAGTGTAATTGGGCCTATTGTTTGGGAGGCAGATGTATTGGGCATGGGGGTATAATTAATATTTATTTTTAAATTATAATTTAATGGTCTAGATGTTTTAACTCCTTAGCAAAACTACTAGCATCAGTAAAGGCGCGATAAACTGAAGCAAAACGAATATAAGCGACTTGATCAAACTTCTTCAGATTATCCATCACAATTTGTCCTATCTGTTCAGTGGTTACTTCGCTTTTCTTCAATTTTTGAATATCTCTTTCTATTTGTTGCACTAAACTATGAAAAGCTTCTCGTTGGTATTGTCTTTTTTCCAAAGCTCTTTCTAAACCTCTAGTCAATTTATCTTTATCATAATTTTCTCTTCTACCATCACGTTTAATAATCGTCATATCTAAAATTTCTGTTTCTTCTAAAGTAGAAAAACGGTAACCACATTTTACACACTCACGACGACGACGAATAGATAAACCATCTTGTGAAGATCTAGAATCATTTACTTTAGTATTATCATGGCTACACAAAGGACAATTCATAATAAAGATCTAATTTTTTAAAATATAACCAAACCCAATATATAGTGTTGGCACTTTTTATTATAACGCCATATATTGTGGTGTCAAATATTAGCAATCTTTTACAAATTAAACAAAAAACACACTAAAAATGGTTATAAAAAAATAATATTTTTAAAAATAAGTTAAATTATATAAAAAGCGACACATAGGTTGTGGATAATTAATATATAAAAGAACCCACCGGTAAGATGGGTTCTGTTTAATTAGCTAAAGTTAAACAAAGCTACCTACATCATCTTTTTTCGGATAAAAGCTGGGATCTCTAATTCTTCTTCTTCCTCATTCTTTTTTTGTTCTTGAGTCTTTTGTTGAGGTAGAGGTCTGGCATATTTACGTGACGGTGACATTGGTTCTTCTTCTTGATTTTTCAGTGGTTCTTTGACCTCTCGCACCGGGGCAGGTTCTTTTTCCTGTCGCAAACTTGATTTTAAATCTTTTAGGTCTAAATCTTTTCTCTTTAATGGTTGGCCAGTAAAACCAGTAGCAATAACCGTGACTTTAACTTCATCACCTAAAGATTCTTCGATTATGGTACCAAAAATTACTTTGGCATTAGGATCAGCTGATTGAGTAATAACATTGGCTGCTTCATTGACTTCATACATACCCAAATCTTTACCACCAGAAACTGTAAACAATATTCCTTTAGCACCATCGATTGACATTTCCAGTAGTGGGCTATTGATAGCTGCTTTGGCTGCTTCCACAGCTCGATTTTCGCCACTACCACGTCCAATACCCATTAAAGCGCTACCTGCCTCTTTCATTACAGCTTTTACATCAGCAAAGTCAACATTAATAAGTCCAGGTACGGTAATTATTTCTGATATACCTTGCACTCCTTGTCGTAAGACCTCATCAACCACAGCAAAGGCATCAATTAATGATGTTTTTTTATCAATAATTTGTAATAACCTATCATTGGGAATGGTAATTATAGTATCTACCCTGTCAGCTAAATCCTGCATACCCTGATCAGCAATATAACGTCTTTGTGCGCCTTCAAAAGTAAAAGGCTTAGTAACTACAGCTACAGTTAAAGCACCGGCCTTTTTGGCCATATCAGCAATAATAGGTGAAGCACCTGTACCTGTACCTCCACCCAAACCACAAGTGATAAAAACCATATCAGCATCATGCACCATGTCTTCTAATTCATCTTGTTCTTCTTCAGCTGCTCCTCTGCCTAATTCTGGATCCATGCCAGCACCAAGTCCACGGGTTGTATTTTTTCCAATATGAATTTTATTTGGAGCTTGGTTATGATGTAGGGCTTGGGCATCAGTGTTCACTGCCACAAATTCAACTCCCCTAATTTTAGTGGCAATCATACGATTGATAGCGGAACCTCCTGAACCGCCGACACCAATGACTTTTATTTTAGCAAATGTTTCTACCTCAGGTTTGACTTCCATAAATTTTAAATAAATATTATCAGAATTATATTGATTATAGTTTAAAAAAAAATAATATAATTGACCAGACATAGATGAACCAATTTATTGTTCATCTGTACATTTTTTGTGTACAAAAAAACTCCCGTTAAGGGAGTGGAGAAAATTCACTCTTAGTTTTAGGGAATCCATTTTTTGAATATTTTCTTAACATTAGTTAACATTTGGTCTGGTTTTATTTTTTCAAATGGACTACTAGTACCTTGAGAAACATAAACACCTTGGCCCCAAACTATTAACCCCAAAGCTGTTGAAAAGCTAAGATCATTTATTTTATCAATTGCACTGGAAACTGACTGATTCTTACCAAGTCCAGCTGGCAACTTTAAAAAATTTTTAGCATAATCTATTAGCCCGGGTAACTTAGCACTACCCCCCGTAAACACAATTCCCGCTGGTAACATCCCGGACCTATCAATTTTTTTAAGTTCAGCTTCTACCATTTTAAAAATTTCTTCTACTCTAGCTTGTATGATTTCTGTTACTTGTTTTAAACTGACATAACCAGATTCAACTTCAGAAAATTCTGATAAGTCAATTTCTTTTCTTTTTTCTATTTTAGATAAATCGCAGTTGCCATAAGTTAACTTAATATCTTCAGCTACATCAACTGAGGTTCTCAGACCGATAGCAATATCGTTAGTAATATGCATGCCGCCGACCGGTAAAACTTTGGTGTGCAGTATATCGCCCTCCTCAAATACAGCTAAACTGGTGGTGGCACCACCGATATTTACTAAAGCCACACCTAACTCTTTTTGCCTCTTTGACAAGACTGCTTCTGAACTAGCTAATACCCCTAAAACTAAATCATCTATATCAACTCCAGTCCGATAAACACACTTTGTCAGATTTTTAACCTGAGTTGATAAGCCTTGAATAATTTGCGCATCAACTTCTAGTCTAACACCAGTCATCCCTACTGGATCTTTGATACCTGTTTGATTATCAACACTAAAAGACCTAGGAATAACATGTAATATTTCATAATTGGGTGGACTAGCCACAGCTTGAGCAGCTTCTATTACTCGCTCCACATCATCATCTCTTATTTCGCCATCAGCTTTACCCACCGCAACTACCCCATGACTATCTTCAGAAATTATATGTGAACCAGAAATTGCGACAAAAGTACTTTCAATCGGTAATCCTGAAAGTCGTTCAGCTTTTTCCAAAGCCAAAGACACTGAAGAAACAGCATCCTCAATGCTATTTATAACACCTTTACTAACGCCTTCGGCTGGTACTTCAGCTGCAGCCATAACATTTAATTGTTCACCAATAGCCTGACCAACTACTACCCTAATATGCGTAGTACCAATATCTAAGCCACTAATAATATTTCCTTTACCCATGAAAAAATTGTTTACTAATATTTACCTTTATATTATACAATATTTTTTAAAAAATAAAAAACTACTGTTTACTCTTTATTGAACAAAAATGTTTCTCAAGTAGGGATAAAAAATAACCAAACCGATAATTGCAGCCGCCAGTGATGCCAATAAAACCATAGCGGCTAACATATCTTTAAACATTTTAACATAACTATTTATCTTAGGTCTTACCATATCTAAAAAAAATTCAAAAACTGTATTCAAAACTTCTAGTACCAATACCATGGTTACCAATAATAATAACACTAACCAATCCTGTCTTCTTACTTGCAATAACCAAGCAGCAATAAAAACAGCCATACCAAAAAAAACCTGCACTCGAAAATTCTGCTGACTAGTAAACAAATAACGCCAACCACTAATCGCATTTTGTAAACTCCGCCAGAAATTATTTAACAAACTCATAAACTTTTTTTAATATTTTTGCTTCTAAACTTTCCATTTTTACTGCTTCTGTATTTTTTTCGTGATTATAACCCAATAAATGTAAAGTACCATGTATTAAAAGAATTATAAACTCTTTTTTAAAACTATGTTGATGTTTTTTTGCTTGTTTTTGACAAACTCCCTTAGCAATTACAATCTCTCCTAAAAAATTATCTATCCCGGGTAATTTTTTTGTTTTACCAGAAAAAGACAATACGTCGGTGGGTTTATTCAACTGACGATATTTATAATTTAAAACTTTAACCGAATTATCTGATAACAAAGCCACTGATAAATCTTGAGATAAATTTCTAAAACCGGCTAAACAAACGGTTTGTTTAACAACCTCACTAACTAATTTTTTGTTTATACTACTTGGTTTGGCAGTATAAAAAGAAACTTTAATTGCCATTGGCCAAAAATTTTAAACTATTACGCATCATGGCAAAAGTAGTCAAATAATCGACTTGAGTTTTTAAGCCTGCGCTATAAGTTAAAATATAAACCTTATTACCTTGAGCAATATATAAGTTGGCCATATCCATTGAATAAATAGCATCCAAACCATCGACAGTGGTCTTAGTAAGTAAAGTCTGATCAATGTTTGGCACTAATCTACTATACCAATCATAGATATTCAAACTTTCTTTATTTTCTTGAATAGAGATTTGAATAAAATCATCACCACTTGATTCAAAAGAAACTGATTGAACTTCACTACCTCCAACTCTTAACGCCCAATTAGTGGGGTAATAGATACTAACCCCCAAAGTTTCATCTTTATATTCTTTAATTATTCCTTCAGCTAACAAATTATTGGCACTAATCGGACTATAACCATTTAAAACCTCTTGACCATCTAAATAACCATCACCATCAGTGTCAGGTAATGAGGAATTAGATTTATATAACGATTCTTCAACATCGGTCAAACCATCATTGTCAGAATCTTGAGTTGAACTCAATGGAGTAGCCACTAGATTTTCATCGTCTAGAGCGGGTATTTCATCTACTGGCGTAGATGTGACTATTTCTTGTTCATCTAAATTGGATAAAATAGTAACTTGTCCTTGGGGAAAACTCGCTAATTCTATACTAATAGTATTGGCTATTATATCAAGCTTACTCCCGGCTAAATACTTCCAAGTACCAGGTGATATTTCTTCAGCTATTTGTAAACTATTTTCTTTTTTGCTAGTTAAATCATCAGGTTCAATATAAGAAAAAGTAAAAGTTGTAGGCTGAGATAAGTTTTTATTTTCCGTTATACTAAACAGATAAATAGCCCCAATAGCTCTACTAGCTCGCCCGGTTAATTGTTCAGGTAAAAAGGAATTAACTTTTATTTTATCTGCCAATTCAGTATCTATGCCTGTTAATTTTATTAAGACATAAGAAACTTCATTACTTAAACTATCACGTGCTACAAATTTTACTTCCACTGGTGTAATTTCAGTTTGGACTGGTGTGGTGCTAGTAGGATTGTTTATACCAACTTGAGGTATATTAACTACCGGTGGCTTGATATCTTCAGGACTTTGTTTTAAAAATAAAAACCAAACCGCCAGCCCGGCACCAATTAATACTACCCCAATTAAAATATACAAAAAGATTATTAAACCTTTACCAGATTTATTTTTTTGTTTTTTTTGTTGAGGCAAAAACTTCTCGGGCATAGTATAAACAGCCGGTGACTGTTCATAACCATTGAATTGATCTAAATTATTTTGTTCTGAATTCATATAAAATTATTCTTCACTAATAGGATTTTCCGGCCAAAGTCTGCCAGGTCCTAGTGGATTATAACCTGATTTTACTTCATCACCGTCAAGAAAACCATCACCATCAGTATCGGAATTTAACGGATCTGTATCATAAATTTTTATTTCTTCCCGATCAAACAAACCATCACCGTCAGTATCTGGTAAATTAACATCAGTGCCATAAACTCCTTCTTCTTCATCTGATAAACCATCATTATCACTATCAACTATTCCGCCTGATATTACATTGGTATTATTGTTTGATTGAGAATCTTGATTGTTATTTGTAGGTGTTAGCTCTTGATTTTCACTTTTTTTATCAGCTTGATTGTTTAAATACATTCCATAAGCCAGATAACCCCCCACTCCAACAATGGCTACCAAAATCACACCCAACAATACTTTTAAAATAGTTTTTTTACTATTACCTGATTTATAAAGATTACTGGGTTGATAAGCCTCAGGCATAGTAGTGGTATCTAAACCTTCGGTTAGATTTGAAATCGGATTAGATTTTTCTGTTTCTGAAAATATATCTTCCACTGGTTTGGGATTATTTTCATCAGAATATTTTTTTACTTCGGCCTGCTTTGTATTTTTTACATCATCAAACATAAAATTGTCTATAATAATATTATTATAACTAAAAATTTAAAATTATTCTAATTTACCAGCTCCTTTGGGATTAAAATTATTATATACCTCCCAACCATCAGCAAAACCATCCTCATCAGTGTCTGGCTTTAGTGGATCAGTACCATAAACTTTAATTTCATTATAATCAGAGAGACCGTCATTATCAGTGTCTGGCTTTAGTGGATCAGTCCCCCAACCCATCAATTCCTCACCATCAATAATACCATCATTGTCAGTATCAATTTTTTCTTTATCAAGACCTAAACGTTTTTCTATTAGATCAGTCAAACCATCACCATCTGTATCCAAACTTTCATCTATAACATCTTTATTACCAATAGCGACATCCACTTGTTTACCATCACGGCCACGTAAAGCTAGTTCCAATTCATTGTTCCAGAAAAAATATAAAATTCCGGCAGTAATTATAATTAAAGCCACCAAAAAAATTACCAAAAATTTAATTTTTCTTTTTACTTTAAATTCATTTACTTTTTGATTTATATCATTCATATAATTTTATGGTCCGTACCAAATACAATATAAATGGCTTGGTTGGGTACAATCTTGTTGCCCATAATAGGTCCATCTAGAATCACCCGGTAACATCGAAAGGCCAGATAGACCAATAGAGCCTTGATAATATGCTGAATTAGCCTGCCAATAATTACAGTTTATCCAAGTATGAGTACCATCGCCTCTAGTACCTGTCCAAACATTAACAGCTCTATTAGTACCTTGCTCCGTATAATTAATATTATTTTGAACTCCTATATTCCATAAATCACTAATTTGATTGGCTATAAAAGTCATAGTCAAATTTTCATTATTAAATAAAGGTATGGGTTGATAACCGGCTAAATGTTCTTGAGCATTTTTATAAGTATTATCAATAGATCTACCTGATATCCAAGCACGCCACTGACCTGGCCTAACTAAACTAGATGCATTAGCTAAATCTTGACAAAAAGTATCTGCGCTTTCTAAACTACCCATAACTGGTCCTGGTTCATAATAACCAACATTACCTTGGACTGAGACGCTGGAAAGAAAAATTGTTCCTCTGGTTATTACTGCGGCACTAGCTGTATTGGAGTAAGTACTATTACCATCACTATTTCTAGCTCTTACCCGGTAATAATAAGTATTATCAGACAGTCCTGTATCCTGGAAAGTGGTGATATTGGCGCCAACAGCAGCATAATCAATCACCCAAGCAGTTGGACTGCCGACTGATCTATCAATAAAGAAACCAGTTTCATTATTGGCATTGTCTGTCCAATTTAAATTTATATTATTACCACTAGCTAGAGCGGTTAACCCAGTTGGGGCAGCCGGTATTTCTGCTAACTTATTATAATTTACTTGATCACTATCACTACCATAAGCATTAGACAGTTCTACTCGTAAAATATGACTGCCCGTTGTTAAACCGGTGTAATTATAGGTATGAGTTCCCCCACTTGCTGCTGTAGTAAAAACTTGAGTGGCATCAAGAAAAACTCTATAAGTTCCAGCCTGAGTTATATTAAATTGCATGGCAACGTTACTACCCCCACTTGAATTATTTGCTGGATTTAAAATAGTTACTACTGGCGGAACACTGATGTTATAAGTTATTTGGGCACTACCATTACCATAAGGATTACTAACATTGACCTGAAGGATATGAGACCCATTAGTAAGACCGGTAAAATTAAAACTATAAGAACCACTACTACCATGACTAGTACCGCCCACTTGAGTACCATCAACAAAAAATGAAGCGCTAACCGCAGCACTAACGGTATATTGCACAACTACACTGGTACTACCACCGGTACTGCCGTTTGCTGGACTAGTAATAGTCACAGTTGGTGGAGGTGTGTTGGCAGTATAATTTATTTGCGCATTGCCCGTGCCATTGGCATTGGTGACACTCACTCCTAAAATATAATTGCCATTAGTCAAACCACTATAAGTATAACTATAAGTTCCCGCCGACACTGTACTTGTAGCAATACCCACACCATTACGTAAAATATTGTAAGTACCATTTTGACTAATGGTAAAACTCATAGTGACATTTGCTCCCCCAGTGGTACCATTGGCTGGGCTATTGATAGTAACAGTAGGTGGATCAGGTGGTGGTGGGTTTACATTGTAAATAACTTGCGCCTGACCTGTGCCATTGGCATTGTTAATTGCCACTCCCAACACATGCGGACCTGGCAATAGCCCTCCTAATACATAGGTATGAGTGCCGGCTGTTACATTACTACTGGTATATACAGTACTCCCATCTCGAAAAATAGTATAAACTCCGCTTTGACTAATATTAAAAGTAAACATCACTGTACTAGTACCAGTACTGCCGTTTGTTGGATTGGTAATAGTCACAGTCGGTAGCGGGGGTGGGTTGACGGTGTAATTAATTTGCGCCTGGCCTGTGCCATTGGCATTGGTAATATTAACTCCCAACACATGTGAGCCAGAAGTAAGGCCAGTAAAATTGTAAGTATAAGTGCCGGCATTATCGCCCGTGGTATAAACGATCACACCATCACGCAAAACGTTATAAACACCAGCTTGGTTGAGATTGAAAGTCATAGTTACACTACTGCCACCATTGGTATTGTTTGCAGGACTAGTAATAGTCACAGTCGGTAGCGGGGGTGGGTTGACGGTGTAATTAATTTGCGCCTGGCCTGTGCCATTGGCATTGGTAATATTAACTCCCAACACATGTGAGCCAGAAGTAAGGCCAGTAAAATTGTAAGTATAAGTGCCGGCATTATTACCGGTGGTATAAACAACTACTCCGTCACGCAGGACATTGTATACCCCATTTTGATTGATAGTAAAAGTCATGGTAACACTACTGCCACCATTGGTATTGTTTGCAGGACTAGTAATAGTAACTGTAGGTTGAGGTAAGACACAGGAGTTACCACTAATCACATAACCAGGATTACAACTGGTTACTTGGCAACTTGACCACTGCCAGTTACCACTCACATAGTTACAATCTTGATATAAACCACTGCCATTGGGAATTTGACTAGAACAATCTTGAGTAGCAGGGTTACACCAATCAAGTTGACAAACCCCACCCACTAAAACATAACCAGGATTACAATAAAAACCACTACAGTCAGTAAAACATGTGGCTGATCCAACACCTCCTAATCCCGCTGTACCATCACAAACTTCGTTGTTAGATTGCAATAAACCATCACCGCAATAACCACCACAATCTTGTGGCAATTCATCAATCCACATACAATTTGACTGACATTGCTTATATACTGGATTGTAATAATTGGGCCAGGTAGGATTACAATTTAATTGTTGTTGTCCAACCTCGCACTGCTCTCCTAAAGAAGCTTGTACTATGCCGTCGCCACAAAAACCCTCACTGGTATAAACCGTACCATTACAATAAGCACTATTTACGTCTAAATAAGCTGGTAAACTTTCATAATCATTTATCTCAAGCAGTATGCCAATCTTAAAGCTATTAGCACCATATAATCTGTATTGATAAACAGACGATCCTTGGGGGCAAGAATACTGTTGTGTTACTTCATTCCAACAAGTACTAGGATCTGCTCCTTCAGCACAACCAGACAAACACTGCCCCGCACCACAATCACTATCCTGCCAGCAACTTTGTGAAGTATTGTTACTACAATAACTGGCAAATTTATTAATCGGATCAGTCGGAATACTCACTCCCAATTGATTAGCCAGTGTTGCCTGCCAGGATGGCCATTTACTCGTTGACATTCCAGCAATATAACTACCAGCTGTAAGAGCAGGATAATTACCAGTCCGAGTTTTATATTTTTCTACTTGTGAAGCAATTAAAGTTGCATCAGCCAATCTTTTTAGATCTCTTGCTACAGCTGGTTTTTCCTCAGCCGACAAAGTATAAAAACGGAAATTTTTTATTAATTGATTGAAAATTTCAATATTTTTTTGACTGGATAAATCATTATAAGAAAGAACATAAATATAAGTTTCAATCGAACCGGCTCGTCTCGGGCCTAAAATATAAACAGAAGTACCATCTTTGATAGCTGGAAAACCATCCACCGTAATATCTTGCGGATTACCTTTGGGGAAAGATTTTTGTTCATACCAAGCTCTGGGACCCAAACGATTTGGATTATCATAAATTCGCAAGCCAATCACGTCTTGAGGTACTTGAGCCCAAGCCGAGGAACGATTAAATAAAGCAAGTAAATTTTGCCATCCCTCAATCAACCATCGACCAACTTTATAATTTTGTATTTTAGTAATTATAAACGGCGCTAGTTCAGCTTCGCTAGGAGGTAAAGATGACAGTAAATAATTAAACAAATATTCACGCTCTAAATCTGGATCAGAAGTAGTCAAGGAAATTATGGAACTACTTGGGTCAGATAACATTCCAAGTAAATTTGATTCATTATTACCCCGACAATATTTTGTTTGAAAACCATACTGCGCATCCTGCATCGGTGGAGTAGCTGGCCAAGGGTACATACAAATAAACACCTCGGCTTCACTACTATCACTTATTTTTCTGCCCACATTATCGCCAATAGAACTATCAGCTGTTGTAATTTCTGCAGTGGCAGTAATTCTAGCCAGACCATTACGCTGTTGGGCAATAATATTTCTTCTGTCTGGATTACCTACATCTTCCATATTTACCACATTGTCGTCGTCAACTTTGATCCACTGCCAAGTCCAATCATAAAAACCTGGGATAGGTGCAATTAACCCACCACGCACATCTCTCGGGGTAGCAATGTAAGTCGCACTTTCATTCAAGGTAGTAAATAAATAATAATTCGGTTGCAGGTCAACTGAATTTATTTTACAGATCTGACTACCAGTGGTAAAACGGGAAACAAAATTTGTCGGTAGTGAAACCCCGGCTAAATTTTTGATGTTGGTGGTTAATGTTATAGTGTGTAAAGTACTTACCCTATAAACCCGTGAGGGATAAAATCTCGCCACCGTACATCCTTGAGGATTATTACAACCATAAACACCGTTATTAACTGTTAAAAAATTCAAATTTCCTCTCACATCATCAGTATCATCATCATTAATATTAAAAGTTTGTTGATAAATAATACTCCCAGTATCCATTCTTTGATTAAAAGTGACTTGTACAATACTATTACGACAAACATTGGTTTGGTTGTTTAAAGGAATAACACTGACTACTCCGGGAGTAAGTGGAGTAGAGCCAGCTTCTTGGCAGGTACAATTGGCATTGGGATCACAAACCAAACCAAAATCAGTACAGACATCATTATTTAGTTCACACTGAGGAGTGTTAGGATCAGCATCACAAATCGTACCAATACCACCAGCACTGACTGTTACGTCTGTTAAATCAGAAAAACTATCAACTTCACCTCTAACTTGGGTATTACCCACAGCAACCGCTGTCACTGTTTGATTAGGATCATAACGATTGTCATTATTTATATCATTGTTTGTTACCTCAACAATCGTTCCAAAATTTGTATCTTCCCATTTCCAATCATAAGCCCAGGGGTTAACGTACTGATTAGGACCACACTGTTGACTGGATAAAGCCCGACCATAGATTGTCTGCTTATCATTAATATTTAAAAATGACATATTAGTCGGACTAGTTTCAATACCTGTCAAAGCACAAGTTTGGTCACTGGTACTAAATGTCCAAGTATAACTGTCATTGGTACCATTATTATCTTCATCAAAATTTAAATTTTGAATTGCTTGTCCTGTACTACTTAATATTTCATCACGCACTACCACTCTTAAATAATGATTCGCCGTAAAAGTACCAGTCGGATAAATATAAACTTCATTAGTGAGTGCATTTAAAGAAACAGTAATTTGCTCCTCACCTACCAATCGAGTAAAGCCACTATCCAAATAATCAAACACAACAATATTGGCATTGTTGATGGTTGTAGCATCTACACTAGTAGAAAACCTTAACCCCACTTCGGAGTTGATACAAGCACCATTACAAGTTGGCCAAGCATTGATAACATTGAATCTGGTAGTTGTTTCTCCACTTGACTGACAAGTACAACTATCTGGATCACAGGATAAATTAGTAGCACACAAAGTATCATCTGGTACGCAAATATTCGGATCAGAACTACAAGGGTCACCTAAACCACCACCAACTGACTGACAAAGACATGTGTCTTCATTACACTCATAATTTAAACCACAACTTGTAGGATTGGGATCACAAATATTAGGGTCAGCCGAACAAGACCCGCCCGAGCCACAAGACATATCAAATGGTACTGCGTTGGTAGTAATACCGGCGGCAGTGACAAATACATTACCATCGACAGTGGCTATAGGTACTTTGGTTCTAATAGTAGTATCATTCCACAAACTAAAATCTGCTTGTCGGGCTCTGCGATCTAAATTGAAAGTAACATTATGTTGATTAGTTTCATAATTACCTGGATCAGTGCCAAATCTAACACCATTTAGAGCAACACTAGTATCAACACAACCAAGTGCTGGCACAATCGACCATAAACAAGGTCCGTTGTATACACCTGGCTGATTAACATAATAATTTACATTGTTGTTGCTAGTAACACTACCAAGCACAGGATCTTCGTAAGTAATAGTTGCTACCACTGGGGCTTGGGTACCAACTGGTAAATTATCTGGTACTGTTGTAGTAAAATAATTACTATCAGCGCCACCGACCGTAACTGTTTGACCATTGATAGTAGCTGAAGTAATTTCAGCCGGCTTAGCTGTGGTTCCAGCAAAACATCTACCTTGGACTGTTACACACTGACCAGCCATACCTTGGTTAGGATTAATTGACATGATATAAGGTGCACAAGCACAACTATTAGCATCAGAAGTGCTAAAAGTCCAATTATGATTTAAGGTGTTGCCGTTGTTATTTATAACTAAATCAGTGGTAATAGCTACTGAATAAGTAGTATTAGTGCGCCAACCAGCAGTTGGTGTAAAAACAAAAGATTTAAAATTATTACTATAAGGCAGTCCCGGATCGGCTACCGATAAACTACCACCACTACCTGCCACTTGATAAGGTCCTGGTTCCAATAAAGATGGTCTAATAGAAGCACTATAAACACTACTATCGCTACCGGTAATAACAAAAGTAACTTGCTGATCAAACATTGAACTGTCAAAACCAACAATTACATCTACCTCTAAACATTGATTAGTACCAGTAGGATACCAATTTCTTACTCCTGGTGAACTATTATTGGTTTGAAATTCCCAAACTCTCGGAGCAGCCATTTGATTGCCACATAAATCTTCTACTCCTTGTATGGTAATCCGATACCAACGAAAACCATCAAGTAAATTTGGATCTATTAAATTAAAACGAAAACCATTATTAGTAAAATAAATCTCTAATTGGTCGTTGGGTATGGTGAGATCAACCGTACCATTCTGACCACTCAAACGTTCTAGAGCTATTACCCCTGCCAAAGGAATACCATTAGCATCGGCAACTGAAGTAGCATCAATACCTTCTGAAAAATAAACTTCCATAATCGGCGTACGAGCTACATTGCGATCAGGATAAGTTGGACTGGTAACATCAGAAATTGGATAAGTATTGGTTATAAAAGGGGCAACATCATCATTTTCTTCACCAGTTGTAAAATCCCAAGTAAAATGTTCTAAGGTACTCGCGCAACCTACAATCGGATCGCACATGGTTAAACTTAAATTACTCTGATCAGTTAGAGGTGTGACATTACCCTGCTTAGGCAACAGTAAACGATATGCCGTATTAGCTGAAAATATATTATCGTTGTGTTTGAAAGATAAGACGTTACTGGTTACTTGCCAATCACCAGCAAAGGTGTCTATTCTCAATTGATTAGCTGTTAGGGCAGCAGCGACTGATTGGGCTTGGATACGATTACTAAAAGTTGACTGCACCCGTGAACATAAATAAACATTTTGTGTTGGATTGTTGCCACCATGAGTTGTCTGAATTTCTTTTACTCTAAAATCAACTCCCGGCAAAGTACAACCAGGTAAAGTGCCATCATAAATCCACGCTCCGCCTACGCAACGTGTACAGCCACTAATTTGACCGTCAGTACAGCTGCCCCCGCCACCACCAGTAGTTCCACCAATTAACACTCTGAAAATCCAAACGGTCAATGCATAAGCTAAAATGATTATAAAAAGTCCGATGACGCCATTGATCAATATTTTTTTGGCAGTACTTACTTTTTGTTCATTACCAGCGGCAGTCATCCAAACATAACCACCATACATAATTATCAAAGTAACTATAATCCCCAAAACACCTAAGGCAATTTTTATAATTCTTGCTATAGTTTCTCTAATATCTTGAGTACCTAAACCAATCGCACTACCATAATCCAAACCAAAATCAGGTGTTTGAGCAGAAACCACGGCAGGCACAAAAAAAACAGCCCCCAAAATAATAAATACAAATATATTTTTTAGAGCTGTTTTAAAAACACGGGAGCCTAAAACAGGAAAAGTACGACACTTTTCCGAAACTTTACTTAGCGGAAAAGAAAATAATTGCATGAAAATTATTTTAAGCTAATTTCTTTTTAACTATATCTGATACAATCTTGCCATCGGCTTGTGAGCCGATTTTAGCTAAAACTTGTTTCATTACCAGTCCAATATTTTTATCACTAGCCGGTAAATCAGCCAAAACTTGATCAACTACTTCAATAATCTGTTCGGTTGTCAATTGTGCTGGTAAATATTTAGATAAAATATCAAGTTCTACCTTTTCTTTACTAGCTAATTCATTTCTACCGGCCTGTTCGAAACTAACCATAGCTTCTTTTCTTTTTTTAACCTCTCTTTTCAACACAGTGAGTACTAAATCATCTTCAGCCTTTTCATTTTTATCTTTTTTTTGCGCTATTTGTTCATTGACTATGCTTGATTTCAACATACGCAAAGTCAACGCTTCTTCTTTATTGCCTTGTTTTAGAGCGTTTTTTAAATCTTGTTCCAGCTGACTTGAAAGTATCATTATTTTTTTATTTTAATTTTCACGCGACCAAAACTGTCAGTATAATCGTCCAATTTACCAATACGTTTGAGCCAATCTTTTTTATCATTTATTTTTATCTTGCGTAAAGCAGAATCTTTTTGCTGACGCTTATTTTTATTTTTTTCGTGCCAGCGCAATTTTTTTGCTTCTAACAAAACTCCAGAATCTCTATTTTTCTTGGTAAATCTACGTAAAAATTGATCAAAAGATTCATTGTCTTTCCTTTTTAACTCTACCAGATAGATACACCTTCCTTTCTAAAAAATTATTTTTATAATTTATTTATATAATTAAGTATAACATTTTTTACTACCACTTGTCAAACTACAAAAACTAGTCTTTTTCTTTTTCATTTTCAGCTTGTATACGCAACTGTTTTTCAAGACGTTTTTGTACTTCGACTAAAACTTTTTTCATATCAATAACCTCTTGAATGCCATTTTCCATATCCCGTAACATAACTGTGCCATCTAAAATTTCTTTCTGCCCTAAGATAATGGCATATTTTACTTTTAACTTATCAGCTTTTTCTAACTGTGATTTTAACCCTTCTTTAGATAAACTTTCAGCAACTTTTATACCAGCGCTCCTTAATTCTTCGAATAACAATAAACTTTTGCGTTTAGCTTCTTCACCTAATTGAGCAACAAATATATCAGGTTGATATCCACCTTGGGGAGTAATATTCTTTTCTTTTAATAAACTTATCACTCTTTCAATCCCGACGGCTACGCCAGCAGCGGGCGTTGGCCTGCCACCCAATAATTCTACTAAGTTGTCATAACGACCACCACCACCCAAAGCTGATTGACGAGACGTTTCTTCTTCACCAGACCAAATTTCAAAAACAGTTTTGGTATAATAGTCCAATCCCCTAACTAAAGTGGGTTTTAAAATTACTGGTACATCAAGTTCGTCCAAATAATCCATTACTTTCAAAAAATGTTCACGACTGGCATCACTAAGATAATCAAAAATTTGTGGAGCTTGTTCAATAATCGGTAATAAATTTGGTTCTTTGGAATCCAAAATACGTAAAGGATTTTTGGTAAGTAATTTTTTTGCTTCCTCAGATAATTCGCTACGTTTGGTACGAAAATAATCAACTAAAACTTTTTTATATTGAGTTCTGCATTCATCAGTGCCAATACTATTGATCGCCACCGATACGTCTAAACCCAACTGTTTCATAATCTTATAACTAATAAAAATGATTTGGGCATCAATCATTGGATCATCACTACCCAAAGATTCAAAACCAAACTGATGAAACTCACGTAAACGTCCGGCCTGTGGTCTTTCGTGACGAAGCATTTTGCCTAAATACCAAAATTTAACCGGTTGGGGCCAAGCGATCATTCCATGCTCTATATAGGCTCTGGCTACAGGAGCGGTACCTTCCGGACGTAAGGTGATATTGTCATTACCTTGATCAGTAAAAGAAAACATTTCTTTTTCTACAATATCAGTTTGTTTACCAACGCCCCTGACAAATAAATTGGTTTTTTCAATAATCGGAGTTTCAATCGGCGAAAAACCATAGCTATCCGCTACCGCTCGAACTTGATCAAATATCCATAAAAAATAGCTCTGATCATCTGGTAAAATATCTTTGGTGCCTCTGACCAATTGAAAAGCGGGATTTTTTGGTTTTTCAAATTTTTCTAAATCTTCTTCTTTAGTATTTTTTTTAATCATATAATTTTAATATAATGGACTGGAAAAAAAAGTTTGCCAACGATCAAATGGATAACCACGAATTATTGCTCGACCAACTATTAAATCTGCTTTAACGCTACCAAACTGACGTGAATCCATACTACGTGTTCGATTATCACCCATTAAAAAATATTCATCCTGACCTAAAGTTATTGTACTTTCACCCATAGATATGGTTCTTACATCAGCTGACAAATAACTTGACTCATCTAGTAAAAACCCATCTAGATTATCATTATTATATATATAGATACTGCCGTCCCTTAGGGCAACAGTTTCACCAGGGAGTCCAATAATTCTTTTAATAAAAAATTCTTTGGTATTTAGCGGAAATCTAAATACTACAATTTCCCCTCTAACTGGTTCACGTAAACGATAAGAAATTTCATCAATCAATAAATATTCATGGTCATGAAAATTTGGTTCCATACTTGCACCTTTGACATAAAATGGTTGGATTAAATAATAACGGACCGGTACAATAATAGCTACCGAAATTACCACAATTCTTATTATTTCTAAAATAAATTCTTTTGCCCGCTGCTTATTGGCAGCTTTGTTTATTTGATCGTCATTTATCATAATTAAATTAAATTATCTAAAAATTAATTACTTTTATTTTTGCTGGTGGCCACTACTGGATTCGAACCAGTGACCTCACGGATGTGAACCGTGCGCTCTAACCAACTGAGCCAAGTGGCCAAAATATTTTAAAAATTCACAAACCAATTATCTTTAACCAAAATACCACCGACTCGCTCTTTTGAAAAAATTGAAAAAACAAATAAAAAAAGTGCACTAAGTATAAAATAAAAATCGCCTCTTTTCAAGTCGTTGCTATAATACTTAAAATAGCACAAAAAAGCAAATATTTATATTGACCTAACATCAGTTTCTTAGGTATTATTATATAGACTCATCTAGACGATAGTTATGTCCAAACAAAATAATGATATACAATTGGATTTTCTAAAATCCGACACCAACTATACCGACGCTAACCAACCTAGTGAATTAATCACTAAACCAACATCAACTAAGCGCGGTTTAATCAAAGGTGTTATTTTTATTGTGGCTTTATTTATTTTTTTAGGTTCTTTAGCGGTTTATATTCGTATTTCAGCGACTCCCTTAGGCGCTACCTTAAACGATTTTTCCTGGTTAGCTGGTTTTAAACATTTATTTACCAACGCTGATAGACTCAGCACTTCTGAGCAAAGAGATCAGGTTAATATTTTACTACTCGGTATGGGTGGCGCGGGACACGACGGCGCATATCTAACCGATACAATAATAGTAGTCAGTTTTAAACCAACCACTAAACAACTGGCTATGGTTTCTATTCCTAGAGATTTATATGTTGATATGGGCAGTTTCGGTTGGCGAAAAATAAATAGCGCCAATGCTTATGGGGAAACTAACAATTATCCTGGTGGCGGAGCAGCTTTTAGTTCACAAATGGTTAGTCAAGTAATTGGTCAGCCGATTGATTATTTTGTTAGGGTTGATTTTAATGGTTTTAAAAAGTTAATAGATGATCTTGACGGAGTTGATATTAATGTTGAGAATACCTTTACTGACAGCCAATACCCTGATTATAAACATGGCTACCAAACTATTACTTTTACCAAGGGTCTTGAGCATATGAATGGCGAACGTGCTTTACAGTATTCTCGTTCTCGGCATGGTAATAATGGACAGGGCTCAGATTTTTCTAGATCAAAAAGACAGATGCAAATACTCATGGCAGTTAAAAGTAAAATTATATCTGCCGGTACTCTTTTAAATCCTGTCAAAATGAATGATCTTTATAATAACCTAACTGCCAATATCACTACTAATCTCAAAGCTTTTGAAGCATTGCGCCTAGCCCAACTTGGTCGCAATATTGGTCAAGCAGATATTATTCATAAAGTACTAGACAGCAGTCCTGATGGTTTACTTTATTCGTATGTTTCAGATACTGGTGCCTATGTTTTGAGTCCCCGCGGTGATGACTACACAAAAATCCATGATTTTTTTAATAACCTTTTTGCTGCCACTGCCATACAAGATGAAGCCAGTACAGTGGTTATTTACAATGGTACCAATATTACAGGTCTGGCGGCCGAGACTTCACAAAATTTAACTCAAGCTGGTTATGTGGTACTAGCAACTGGTAATGCCCCAACTAAAGATTGGGCAAGAACAATCGCTTATGATTTAAGTGAAAAAAATAAAAACAGCTCACGTGATTATTTAAGCACAACACTTAATGCTACTATTCAAAATGAATTACCTTTTGAAATACAAGAAAAATTAAATCAAGAACCAATCTTACAAAATAACCAACAATCTGTAGATTTTGTTATTGTAATTGGCAATACCACTACTCCCTAAAATATGACCAACAAAAATACAACTATCACCAAAAAACAATTACCCAAAGTGGTATTGTTAGGACGTACTAACGTCGGAAAATCAACTCTTTTCAATCGTCTCACGGAAACTCCCGCCGCTTTGATTTCACCACTGGCTGGTACGACCAGAGATTCCCAAACCGGAGAAATTGAATGGGCTGGTAAAAAATTTACGTTAATTGATACTGGCGGCATTAGCACTGATAAAAAACAAACCTTTAGTAAACAAATTTCCGAACAATCATTGCGGGCAACAAAAAATGCCAAACTACTGCTAATGGTCGTAGACGGTAAAACCGGACTAGTAGCTGAAGATTATGATGTTTTTAAAATTATTAAAAAAACTGGTTTACCGTGTTTTTTAGTAATTACTAAACTTGATAATGCCAAAAAATGGAACTCGGCTTTACTTGATTGGTCTGAATTAGGTGTAGCAGAAATCTATCCTGTTTCCGGCATCAACGGCATTGGCACTGGCAATTTACTAGATGCGATTGTTAATTTTTTACCAACCAATAAAACTAAAATTGATTCACCCGCCACTGCGGCTAAACCGCCTATCCGCTTAGCTATTATTGGCAAGCCTAACGTAGGCAAATCTTCACTAATCAACTCTATTTTGGGTTTTGAAAAACAAATTGTTTCTAGCCAAGCACACACCACCAGAGGTGCACAAGATATAATTTTCCAACACAAGCAACACCAATTAATCTTAACTGATACCGCCGGTATCAGACGGCAAGCTAAAAAAAGTGACCAATTAGAAAAATTTAGTATTGATCAAACTTTACATAAAATTAAAAATTCTGATATCACATTACTTATTTTAGATATCTCTGAACCGTTGACTTTTCAAGATAGACATCTAACTGAACACGCTGTTAAAAGTGGTAATAGTATGCTGATTGTTGCCAATAAATGGGATTTGGTGCCAGACAAAGATGAGACAACAATGAACACATACACTAAATATATCTATAACACTTTCCCCTACTTGACTTGGGCTCCGATTATTTTCACCTCTGCCCTGACTAAACAACGGACTCAAACTATGTTAAATAAGGCAATTGAACTTTATGAAAAGAGGTTTAATAAAGTGACTGACAGTGCCCTCCAAAAATTTTTGAAAAAAATAATTGCCAAGCACCCACCCGCCCGAGGTAAAGGCGCTGGGCATCCATACATTTATCACCTAAAACAAGTTGACGTTAATCCACCGGCTTTTCAAATTACTATCAAATACAAAAAATCACTACATGGTTCTTATTTGCGTTTTATTGAAAATAATTTACGCTCAGAATTTGATTTTATGGGTACACCATTGCGCCTTTTTATCACTTCAGTAAAATAAAAATAGGTAAATATTCTAAATTCCAGATTCTAAATTCTAAATTCTAAAAAATGATTGCGATTTTTGGTCTTGGTAATCCTGATAAAAAATATGAAGCCACTAGGCATAACCTTGGTTTTGATGTTATAAATCAGTGGCATACCAAACACTCTGATTTATTTACTAACTTTACTGCAAATCAAAAATTTTTCAGTCAAATCGCCGAAGGTTCTTGGGAAGGTGAAAAAATATTATTAGTAAAACCATTTACCTTTATGAATCTATCTGGTCAAGCAGTAATGGCTATTAAATCATTTTATAAATTGACCAATAATAATATCTGGATTATTCATGATGATCTAGATCTGCCACCTGGAAGAATAAAAATTTCTATCGCTGCTTCGTCTGGTGGACACAATGGTATTAATTCAATTATTGAAAATTTGGGAGAAAAAGATTTTGTTAGATTCAGATTGGGTATTGGCCGGCCAAAATTTTTTGGTAGTGTTAGTAATTATGTTTTAAAACCCCCAGCTAACAGTGAGTTAAATAAAATAAATGAAGCTAAAGACAAAATAATCCAAGCCATCGAAACAACCCTCAAACAAGGTATAGTTAAAACTCAAAATATCTACAACCAATAAACTTATTAAACAAACAAAAACCGCCCAACTCTTTACAGTTGGACGGTTTTTTTACCAGGCACTAGGCTCCTAGCCAGTGCAAGAACAACTAGAAAAAACTAGAGTTCTTGACTTGGAGTTACTTGTCAAAAGCAAGGAGGGATGCTTTTGCTTTCACTACTGAACTAGGAACCTACTACCTAGTAAATGACCAAGTTTTCACATTTTAACAATTATTTAAAAAATGTCAACTCAAAATAAAATCCCTGACTAACTGTCAGGGATTTTAGTAATTTAAAACAATTATTTTACTTCATAATTTATACTAACTTCCATAATTATCTCTTGACTGCCACTAGGGACGGTTGGTGCGCTACTTCCCCCGCCACCATAACCACCCATTTGATCATAATAAGGCACACCAGGACCAGCAATTGGATTTTCCCACCAACCAATTACTTTACCTAAACGAACACCTAAGTTTCCGGCAATATTTCCCGCTTTGTTTCTGGCATCGGTAATTGCTTTAAGTCTTGCCTCTTGTTTTAATTCTTCTAATTTTGAACTGTCAAAACTTACCCCTTGTATTTGATTAACACCAGCTTTGGTAGCAGCATCAATTACTTGGGAAACTAAATCTTTATTGGCAGATAAATTAGTAACCTTAACAATCAACAACTGTGTGGCATTGTAACCACCGGATGTTTGGACATTATTAATCCAATCATACTGGGGATACAAAGAATAATTTTGTGTTTTGATATTTTCTTTAGCCACCCCAACCTGTTCAACCGCCTTGATGACACTATTTATTTTTTCATTCAACTGCGTTAGTGCTTGATCAGCTTTAGCTACCTTATCAACTTGAACACCCATGGTAATATTGGCTACATCTGGTTCATAACTGACAGAACCGCGACCAGCCACACTCACTTGCCAGTACTGTTTATTGACTATACGATCACGCAAAATAGCTACTATCACCACACTAGTTAGTAGTAAAATTCCCACTAACATAATAATGTATTTTGGCTCGCGCCATAAACCTGCTTTGGTGTTTATTTCTTCCATAAAATTGTTTTAATTATTAGATAAATTACTTACCACCACTATTATATCACTTATAATAAAAACAAAAAGTCCAGCTAATTAGCTGGACTTAAGATTATTTATATCCCAATATCTCCTGGTAAAGTTTAGTTTCATTTTGCAAAAGATAGGATGGCTTAAATATTTTTTGCCAATTTTCTTGTATAGTTGGCACTTTAAACATTTGCTGTAAAATATTATTCCACTTAACAACTTCCTCCGCGGTAACCGCTAGACTATCAGATTGATTCAATCTACCTTCCGCAATAATATTTTTTATTGAATCAACTGGTTCGTTTATTTTAGTTTGTTGCACTTGATCTAATATTTCATCGGCCATAATAAAATCTTGGCAAATTATTGGAGTCGTTGGTAAAGAAAAAACATTAAAGGCTGCCAGTTGCACAATGCGATAACAATCATCTTTAACTAAACCAAATTCTACACCATATTGTGCCAATACTTCTTTGGCTTCACTAGAAGCATAACAACCACGTGAAGCCACAATTTCTTTTAACATATTCTCTGGATAAACCTTTAATTCAGATAATACTTTTTTCAACACCTCCAATGAGTGTACAGTGACATGAAATAAATCTGGCCAAGCCACTCTTTCTACACATGATTGTTCAATAGCACGTTCTTCCCATGTTTTGATATTGTCCATAATCATTTGCAGATAGCCCCGGGCCATTCTTTCCATACCTTCAATTTGTTCGGTACGAATAGTATTTTTTTTATGCGGCATAGCTGATGAACCAGTTTGTGTCTTTTTAAATGGTTCTTGGAAAATCGGATTACCACTCCTGGCACCTAACCTGATAGCTAACGCTATTTTATTCAATGTACAAACAATTTGTGTCAAAGCCTGAGCTAAGGGTGCATAAATTTCTCTGGGCATTATCTGCGTAGCACCATAATATGGTTCTAAACCCAATTTCGCTAAAGCTCTATTTTCCATTTCTGGACTCAAACTACCATAATTACCAATGGCTCCTGACAATTTAGCGTAAGATAATTTTTCTACCGCTTGATTTAAAATATCTAAGTCAAGCTTTAAATCAGCTAACCAGGTCAAACAACGTTTACCAAAAGTTTGTAGTTCTGCTTCTTGACCATGAGTACGACCATTCATAATCGTATAACGATAAGTTAGTGACATTTCCATAATAACAACCAACAAAGATTGTAATTCTTCCTCAACTACTCCGTAAGAATTTTTCAGCATCCTCACAAATGCCGGTTCTTCTGTATCATAAGAGGTAATTTTTTTATGAAAATAGGGTTTCAATTCTAATGGTAAATGTCGTGATCTTTCTGCTACAAAAGCATTAAGATCGTGATGTAATTTTTCATCTAGCTCTTTCCAAACAAGAATATCAATTGCTTGGGCTTTTAAAAGCTGATTAATTTTTTCATAAACTCCAGAGGGAAAATACTTTAATTCTTCAGCCGAATGAATTACGGCTAATTCAGTATTTTGCCATTCAATTAGTTTATTCCTATCAGACCAAATATGACTAATAATGGGATTTTGATATCTATCGTGCATGACTATTCTCCTTTTGTTGATGAATAATTTTAAATTAACGAATTAAAATATTTTAAACAATTTTTTCCAATATTGTCAATCTATTTGACACACCAGTAATAATATGAAAGAATATTTTAATTCGTAAATTAAAAACAAGGAGTAATAAAATGAAACAACAGAAAAAAATTATCTGTCATTTATCTAAAATTCACAAAAAAATGACACCTCTTTTACCTTGGGAACAAATTGAAAAAACCACCAGTCAAACTGAATTAATCAACCGCGCTAAAAACGAAAATTTTAACTGGCTTATTAGTAGCTTGGGTGAAAATAATTATTATCAAAATTTTGATATTTTGGAAGCTACTAGAAATATTTCTACTAAAAGAATTCTTTATACAGAAAAAAAATATAACTCCAGTTTAAAAAATATCGTCGAGGGTTTTGATGCCTTTCTTATCAACCACTGGGAACTGCCTACTCTAAACGGTTTAATCAATTCACAAGCTTCTTTGAAAAAAGAAGGTAAAATTTTGATTTATTTTAAATCTTACGCTGAACAACTAATTGTTTTCAATGGTCACCAAGAAAGAGAAATAGAAAACAACTATCATGATGTTGTTATAAACAATTATTCTTCCGATGAATTAACTGATATATTGAAAGCTAACTTTTTTAAAGTAATTATTGATACCACTACTGCCATTTATCCTTGGTATAAACAAAGTAAAACCACCAGCGTTATAATTGAAAAATTCAAAATTACACCATTTACGGAAATACCTTTATTGGTTTGCTTAAAAAACCAACTTACTTTAAAAAGAGATGTTATAAAAAATATCAATTACTATTCACAACCAAGCAAAGTTTAAATACTTTGCTTTTTTTTTATTTTTTAGTTAAGGTAATGATGCTAATGTCAGTCATAGATTTTATAATAAAAAAACTAATAGCCACCACCAAGGCTACGGTAGGGCAAATTCCCAATGACACTGCTAGCACCTGGCTAAGTTGGCACCTGGCTACTACCCCCCTGATTAAACCATCAGCTGTTTTTTTGTGTGCCACAGACGACAAACAACTTTTATCTTACCAACAAAACATATTATTTTGGCAAAAATTATATCCTGTCAAAATTCCGATTCGTCTCTGGCCTAGCAATGCCAGCGTGATTTTAACAGACCTTATAACCGCTACTCCCCAATTGATTATTTTTTCTCTAATAAATCCTCCTACCAATTTACCAAAAAAATCTGAGTGGTTAGATAAATTAACTTATCTCGAAATCAATCAAAACTATACCCAAAAAAATTTTATTACCAAAGTTACCCAACAAGGTTACGAACGACAAAGTAGAGTATTTACCAACGGTGAATTTGCCAAACGAGGTGAAATAATCGATATCTTTCCATTAAATACCACCCAGCCCGTTCGTTTAATCTGGCGACATGATAAGATTGAGCAAATTTTTTCTTTTGATATTCTATCGCAAAAACAAACAAACAGTTTGGAAAAAATTACTATCATTCCAAAAAAACTTTCTATGGGTAATAGTAGTATAAATGATTATCTACCAGCCAACACTTTATCTTTGCAAAACCAAACTACTCAAACAATTATCCCTACTACTTGGCAAATATTTTTTCAAACTTTGTCTCAACCAGATAGTATCAACACCAATTTTACTGAACCACCTACCTTTCGCTATACACCAAAAGAAATTTTAAACTGGTTAAAAAATAAAGACGATTGGCAATTTATTTTAACCAAAGAAAATAAAAACTTTTTGACACAAAATTTCGCCAAATTGAGAATAATTGAGCAACCACTAATACATGGCTTAATCAATCAGGAAATTAAACTAGCTATCCTTACTGAAAAAGAATTACCCAGTGAAGACAAAACCCTAATTACTGATTTCAATAAATTAAAACAATCTTTTAAGTCTGGAGATTATGTAGTACACATTGATCATGGTATAGGTAAAATAACCGGCATTAGCAAACAAAACTTTGATGGTAAGGCTAGAGACTTTTTTGTCATCAGTTATGCCGCCAATGATCGTTTATTTGTACCCGTAGAAAAAGCCGATCGGTTGGAAAAATATATTGGTCTTACCAGACCAACTATCAATCGTTTATCAGGTAGCAGTTGGCAACAGTTAAAAACAAAAATAAAAACTGATCTATTTCAGGCCGCTCAAGAAATAATTAAAACCCAAGCCCAAAGAGAAGTTGGTTCTACTGAACCTCTACTTAATCACTACCCTGAGGAAAAATCACTACTAGCTGACTTTCCCTATCAAGATACCCCAGATCAAAACAAAGCTTGGCAAGACATTTTAAATGACTTAAGAAATACCAGACCAATGGATCGTTTAATTTGTGGCGATGTTGGCTTTGGCAAAACTGAACTTGCCCTGCGCACAGCTGCTCGGGTAATTCTCCACGGTGGACAAGTAGCTCTGCTTTGTCCCACCACTATCTTAGCTCAACAACATTTTGATACTTTTAAAAATCGTTTAGAAAAATTTGGTATACAAATTGATTTATTAACCAGATGGCAAGAAAAAAATAAACAAGCTGAAATAATATCTAAACTACAAACTGGTGCCATTGATATTATTATCGGCACCCACCGAATTTTATCAGACGATATTAATTTTAAAAAATTAGAACTACTAATAATCGATGAGGAACAAAAATTTGGCGTGACTCATAAAGAAAAACTAAAAAAACATCGACAACTTACTCATGTCTTAACTTTATCCGCTACCCCCATTCCCCGCACTCTATATTTTTCAGTAGCCGGTATCAAGCCCGTTAGTTTAATTCAAACTCCACCACAAGGCAGACAGCCAATTATCAGTTCTATTGAACCATATGATGAAAATAAAATAAAAACGATTTTACAAGCAGAACTAAACCGGCAGGGACAAACTTATTACCTTTATAATAAGGTCGAAACTATTGCCTTTAAAGTTAAACAGTTAGCTAAACTTGTACCAGGTGCTAAAATTGGTTTTGCTCACGGACAAATGCCAGGTAAAGAACTGGGAGAAGTTATGCACCAGTTTGACCAAGGTAAAATTGATATTTTAGTTTGTTCAACAATAATTGAAAACGGTCTTGATTTGCCCAATGTTAATACCCTGATTGTAGAACAAGCTGTAAATTTTGGTCTCGCTCAACTCTATCAATTACGCGGTCGAGTGGGACGAGGTCATCAACAAGCTTTTGCTTATTTCTTTTATTCCTCACAAAAATTAAGTGAGTTGGCAACGAAAAGACTGGCTGCCCTCCAGGCAGCTCAATCACTAGGTAGTGGGTTAGAGCTAGCCCGACGGGATATGGAAATACGAGGTATTGGCAATTTATTGGGTAAAAAACAACATGGTCACATCAAAGCCATTGGTCTTAATCTTTTTTTACGTTTACTTGAACAAGCGGTTCAAGAAATAAAAAATGGCCAGCCCGAGACTGAAGAACACGACATAACTATTCAATTGCCTCTTACTTATTATATTCCAGAACAACTAATTTCCTCTCCCGACGAACGTTTTGATTTTTATCAAAAATTAACCTACTGTAAAACCGCTGCAGAACTTACTTTGCTTAATCAAAAAAAATTTGGTAAAAAAATTTTACCAATTGAATGGCAAAATCTTATAAAAGTATTAAACCTAAAAATTGTTTGTCAGCAAAAAGGAATAAAATCAATCAATACTATAAATACCAATAAACCAACGGCTACAATTATCTTAACTTTGGAAAAGAATATCAGTCCAGCCAGTATTACAAAAATAAAAAATTATTATCCCCAGTGGACAAGTAACGAACAAACTATAAAAATAAAAAAATCTGACTTAGGTGATGATTGGTTAAATGAATTAATCAAAACTATTGCTAAAATAATATAATTAATATTTTACCAAATAAATTAATTAGTTTATATTGTAAACATGAAAGATGATTTAAAATACTGGCTGGCTTTCAGCCATGTCAATCAAATCGGTTCAGCACGACTTTTGCGTTTACAAAAACACTTTTCTACCCTTGAACTTGCCTGGCAAGCTAAGCCGTCAGATTATCTAGCTGCCGGACTTGATCAACGTACAGTAGATTATTTACTACTGGCAAAAAACTCTATTGATCCTGATAATTTACTTACTGAATTAGAACGCCACCAAATTGGCGTTTGTTTATTTACTGATGAAAACTTTCCGCCCTTACTTAAACAAATTTATGATCCGCCAGCTATTTTATACTTTCGAGGCCAACTTGTTACTGAAGGTATAACTTTAGCTATAGTAGGTACTAGAAGAATTTCTGCCTATGGCGCTCAAGTGGTCAAAGATATCATTCCTCATTTGTGCCAATATCATCTGATTACAGTTTCTGGGTTAGCTTTGGGTGTTGATGCTTTAGTTCATCAAGAAACTTTGGCAGTAGGGGGAAAAACAATTGCAGTTTTGGGTAATGGCTTAGATGATGCCAATCTCTACCCATCTTCCAATCGTTATTTAGCTCAAAAAATAATTGCCTCAGGGGGAGTAATTTTTTCCGAATACCCACCTGGTACTTTGCCACTTAAACAACACTTCCCTAGACGTAATCGTCTTATCGCTGGTTTGTCTCAGGGAGTACTGATTATTGAAGGTGATATTGAGTCGGGTTCCTTGATTACCGCTGCAGCCGCCCTAGAACAAAACAGAGAAATTATGGCTATCCCCGGTTCTATTTATAGTCCCAATTCAGCTGGTCCCAATGAACTTATAAAAAAAGGAGCTCACTTGATAAGAAATTACCGAGATGTTATGGATATAATGGACTTAAAAGAAATTTCCCAGACCAACGAAATTCCAACACCAACTGATCCTCAACAAAAATTAATCTGGCAAATTTTAAGCAATGAACCTTTAGAAATTGATGAACTAATTAGACAAACTGGCCTGGGGGCAGCTGATGTTAACATACAAATTTCCATTATGGAATTAAAAAAAATGGTGAGAAAAATGACTGATGGTAAAATTTCCAAAAACCAATCATAACTTGCCAAATAAAATTATTATGTGCTATGTTCAAAAATAGTTAAACTTATGTCAAAAAACGTAATCATCGTCGAATCACCGACTAAAGCCAAAACTATCAATAAATTCCTGGGTAATGACTATCTGGTCTTATCTTCATTTGGACATATTCGTGACCTGCCTAAAGGCAAATTAGGTATTGACCTGGAAAACAATTTTACTCCAACTTATGTCATCCCCCGCAGTAAACAAAAAAATGTTACCGAATTGAAAAAGAAAACCACCGATACTACCAATATCTATTTCGCCACCGACGAAGACCGTGAAGGTGAAGCAATTGCTTGGCACCTAGCAAGTATCATCGGCATTGAACCCAATAAATCAAAACGCATTGTTTTTCATGAAATCACTGAGGAAGCGATCAAACAAGCACTGGCCAACCCACGGACAATAGATTTACGATTGGTTGATGCCCAACAAGCCCGCCGTATTCTCGATCGCTTAGTTGGTTATAAGCTATCACCTTTCTTATGGAAAAAAGTTGCCAGAGGCTTATCAGCCGGCCGAGTACAATCAGTAGCAGTAAGACTAATTGTTGAAAGAGAAAGAGAAATAAATAATTTCACCCCCCAAGAGTATTGGACTATTACCGCTGACTTAAAACATCAAAACGATATTTTTCCCGCCAGGCTAATAAAAATTGAAAATAAAACTTTAGATAAATTTGCCATCAATTCACAGGCGGCTGCTGAAAAAATTCAACAAGCTATTAATCAAGAAAGTTTTATTGTTGAAAATGTTGAGAGTAAAGAAATAAATAAAAGTCCTTATCCTCCTTTTACCACCTCCACCCTGCAACAAGCTGCCAACAGTCGCCTTGGGTTTTCTGCTAAACAAACCATGGTCATTGCCCAGCAACTTTATGAGGGTATAAAACTTGGTAGTAGTGGTCAAACTGGTTTAATTACTTATATGCGAACTGATTCTTTAAACTTGGCAGAGAAATTTATTCAAGAAGCAGCCAGTTATCTAAAAGCAACTTATGGCACTAATTACAGTAACCCGACGCGTTATAAAACAAAAAATAAATCAGCTCAAGAAGCACATGAAGCTATCAGACCCACCAGTGCCAGTCGTCATCCCCAAGATATTAAAGATTATTTAAATATCAATCAATATAAACTATATGAGCTAATCTGGGAAAGAGCTTTAGCCAGTCAAATGGCGCCAGCTAAAATTAAACAAAACATCATTGATATTGCCGCTGGTATTTATGGTTGGCGTGCCAATGGATCAGTTATTACTTTTGCGGGTTGGTTAAAAATCTATCCTGATAAAGTCCAAGAGAACACCTTACCTGAAGTAAAAACACAAACTAAATTAATTTGCCAGAGCATAAATCCCGAACAACATTTTACCCAACCACCAGCTCGTTATACAGAAGCTAGTCTAGTCAAAGCCATGGAAGAAAAAGGAATTGGCCGACCTTCTACTTATGCTCCTACTATTTCTACTATCATCGACAGAAATTATGTTAACTTGGTTGATAGAAAATTAAAACCAACTGATATAGGTATTGTGGTTAATGATTTATTAACTGAACATTTTAGTCAGATTCTGGATTATAATTTTACGGCGCAGATGGAAAATAAACTTGATGAAATCGCGGAAGGTAAACGTGATTGGCCACCGGTGATTAATGATTTTTATGAACCATTTGCTAAAATCTTAACTGAAAAAGAAAATACTATTTCTAAGACAGACATTATGCCAACTAGAGAACTGGGTGTTGATCCTAAAACCGATAAACCTATCAGCGTTAGAGTCGGTCGGTTCGGTCCTTATGTACAACTAGGCACCAAAGACGATGAGGAAAAGCCAAAGTTTGCTTCTCTCTTGCCGGGACAAATGATTGAAGATATTACTTTTAATGATGCTTTGTCACTGTTGGCTCTACCCAGGGAAGTTGGCACAACTGAGCAAGGGGAAAAAATCTTGGCTGGTTTTGGCCGGTTTGGCCCTTATTTAAAAGTAGGTAGCGACTTTATTTCTATTAAAAATGAAAACCCTTTAACAATTGATGAGACTACTGCTAATAAATATTTAGCAGAAGCAGCAGAAAAGAAACAAAAGAAAACTATTAAAGAATTTCCTGAAAATAATATAAAAATCCTCCGAGGACGATTTGGTCCTTATATTACTGACGGTGAAAATAATGTACGTTTACCAAAAGAAAAGAATCCGGAAAAATTATCCTTGGAAGACTGTCTAGAACTTATCAGTCAATCAAAAGACAAACCAAAAAAAACTAAAACCAGGAAGAAATCTTGACGATAAATTAATTAAACTATATACTAAAGCAACTATTATTATAATTAGATTTTTCATATGGCAAAAAAATGTGCAATTACTGGCAAAAAAGCTCTTAGCGGCCACAATGTATCACACAGCAATCGCAAAACTAAAAGAAAATTTGCTGTCAATTTACAAAGCAAAAGACTACTCAATCCAGCAACCGGCCGATATATCCGCATCAAACTATCCAATCAAGCCTTAAAAACTTTGGCTAAATGGCGAGAGCAAGGCAAGGTTTATGATTTACGTAAACTAATAGCCAATAAATAAAATATTCTATTTCAGTATTTAAAAAACCCTTTTTTTCAAAAAGGGTTTTAAAATTTTTGTTTTAATACAGCTCTAGCTGTCTTAAAAATAATTTTTATATCTGTAAACCAAGATATTTCCTGCCAATACTTATCAATCAACTTAAGGCGAGCAACTACATCACTAATATCAGTGCCACGAGAAAAAATTTGATAATATCCAGTTAAACCTGGTCGTAAATGATCTACTTGATAACGATAATTTAAATCATCATCAAAATAATTCTGTGATGGTCTGGGGCCAACTAAACTCATATCACCACGTATAATATTGAATAATTGTGGCAACTCATCTAAATTCCACCGGCGGAGAAATGCCCCTACCCTGGTTACTCTTGGGTCATTTTTAAAACGATTGCTATAATTATGTTGGTTGGTATTTTTTAATAATGACTCAAGCTGTTCATGAGCGCCGTTGATCATTGTTCTAAATTTGTAGATTTTAAATTTTTTGCCGGCCAAACCATTTCTAGCTTGTAAATAAAATATTGGTCGTCCTGAAAAAAATAAAACCAAACAACAGATTATTATTAAAATCGGCCAGATCATCAGTAAAATACCAATAGACAAAACTAAATCAAACAATCGCTTACCACAGTAAGTCTTCATTACTACCTCCTATATTTTTTTAATTAACTAATAAAAAATATCTTAACAAAACAAATATTTTTGGTCAATAATTGCTTTTTCCAAAAATTATTGTATGATGAAAACACTAAAATAAACATGATTTTTTTTAATTTATCAGAAAAAGACCAAGTAGAAGAAATATCGATTGACGGTTTGATTGATCGGGTAAAAACCTATCTGCCAGCGGATGAAGATTTTACTATGCTTAGACTTGCTTATGATTTTGCGGCTGAAGCTCATACTGGTCAAACCAGAGTTTCTGGTGATTTTTATATTAGTCATCCGCTAGCCACTACTTACAATTTAGCTGCCATGAAAGCAGATATGCCTACTCTGCTAGCGGGTTTACTGCATGACGTACCAGAAGATACCTCAGTAAGTATTCAAGAAATAGAAAAAAATTTTGGTAAAGAAGTAGCTAAATTGGTCAATGGCATCACTAAACTTGGCAGACTTAAATATCGTGGAATTGAAAGATATGCAGAAAATTTACGAAAAATGTTTATTGCCATGGCTAAAGATATTAGAGTAATTTTTATCAAATTTGCTGATCGCTTGCACAACCTACGTACTATCAAATATTTACCTGGAGATAAACAAAAAAGAATTGCTTTGGAAACTTTGGAAATCTATGCTCCTATTGCTGATCGCTTGGGCATGGGAGAAATAAAACACCAACTAGAAGATTTATCTTTTGCTATCTTACAACCGGCTGAATACAATTGGGTTTTATCTTTACGTCAAGAACCATTATCTCGTCAAACAAAAAATTTAAGTAAAATAAAAAAAATCTTAGCGGAAAATTTAGCCAAAGAAAATTTAAATTATATTTCATTACACGGACGGACTAAACGCATTTATAGCCTGTATCGTAAACTCCTGCAAAAAGACCGCGACATCAATCGAATTTATGATTTGATTGCGCTACGAATTATTGTTCCCAATATCCAATCTTGCTATACCACCATCGGTATAATTCATAGTATCTGGCAACCACTAAAAGGTCGCATCAAAGATTATATTGCCACCCCCAAACCCAATGGTTACCAATCAATTCACACCACTGTCTTTGCTGCTGAAGGACAAATAGTAGAATTTCAAGTAAGAACCCCGGATATGCATGATCAAGCTGAATTTGGTATAGCTGCTCACTGGCACTATAAAGAAAAAGGTTCATTTAAACTGCCGGATAAACAACAAAAATGGATTAAACAACTAATTGATATTCAAAAAAAAGTCAAAGATACAGAACAATATTTACAACAAATTAAATTAGATGTTTTTAGTGATCGTATATTTATTTTTACTCCCAAAGGTGATGTTATTGAACTACCAGCTGGAGCCACGCCAATTGATTTTGCCTATCATGTGCACTCTGATTTAGGTAATAAATGCATTGGTGCCAAAATCAATGAACAAATTGCCTCCTTAGATACTAAATTACGTTCTGGTGACATGGTGGAAATTATGATAGATAAAAATAGAAAAAAACCCAATGAAGATTGGGTTAAAATTGTAAAAACCAAAAGTGCCAAAGATCATATCAGACAAGCGCTAAATAAAGATTCTCAATCACGCTGGCACATCAAATCCCCTTTTTAGAACATTATTATTCCAGACTCTAAATTCAATATTCAAAATTCTACAAAAATTACACTCCCAATCTATCAATCAAATCATTTAACTCTTCATCAGAATAATATTCAATTTCAATTAGTCCCCCTTGTTTTTTTGGTTTTATAAAAACCTTGGTTTTAAACATGCCTCTCAATTCATCTTGTAAGATTTGTAATTTCTCATCTAAAATAACCGGTGATTTAATTTTGCCTTTACGCAGGGCTACTTTTTTTTCTACATCTCTAACTGACATGTTCTGTTCCGCTACCCTTCGAGCCATAATTATCTGTTCCTGGGGAGTAGCCAATTCTAAAATAACCTTGGCATGACCCTCGGAAAGCCTACCATTACTAATTAAAGCTTGAACTTCTGATGGTAAATTCAAAAGTCGTAAGGAATTGGCAATTTTCGATCTAGATTTACTCACTTTCTTAGCCAATTCTTCTTGGGTTAAATTGAACTCTTCAATCAATTTTTTATAGGCATTGGCCTCTTCCAATGCTGTTAAATCTCTTCTCTGTACATTTTCTATTAAAGATATTTCCAATCGTTGTTGTTCGGAAACAGTCCGAGTAATTACCGGTACAGATTTTAAACCTAAAATTTTTGATGCTCGCAAACGTCTCTCACCAGCCACCAATTTATAAGTGCCACCACTTAAAGGAGATACTATCAGTGGTTCTAAAATACCAAACTCTTTGATGGAATTAACTAATTCCTCCAAGGAAGTATTTTCAAACAACTGTCGCGGTTGATAATGCGAAGTTACTATTTTTTGGGGATCAATATATTCAATTTTTTGTTGATGGTCTAACTGATTATCAATTTCAATCGGGGCTAATGTATCTACCTCGATTGTATTGTCATCAACCGGTTGTTGAAATTCCTTATTTTCACTTTCACCATCAGGAATAAGTGAACCTAAACCCCTACCTAAACCAAATTTTTTTACCATAATTATGATATATTTAATATTTCTTGTGCTAGCTCTCCATAAGCCCTGCTACCTGTAGAATTTTTGTCATAAAGTAAAATTGGTAATCCGTGCGAAGGTGCTTCAGCTAATCTCACGCTACGCGGAATTACTGATTTAAAAATACGATTGGGAAAATACTGATATAGTTCATTCATGACCGCTTCAGATAAACGATTGCGTTTATCATACATAGTGATTACTGCTCCTAAAATCTGTAAATCCGGATGTAAATGCGCTTGTACTAAATTGATAGTTTTTAAAAGTTGCCCAAGTCCTTCCAAAGCATAGTACTCCGCTTGCACTGGAATCAACACTTGATCAGCTGCTACCAAACCATTGATAGTTAGTAATCCCAGTGACGGCGGACTGTCAATAATAACATAATCATACTTGGTTTTGGCTTCACTTAACAACTGGCGTAAGCGATATTCTCGTTGGGGAAAATTGACTAATTCAATTGCCGCCCCCGCTAAACTACTATTAGATGGGGCAATATGTAAACTATCTACATTGGTATTACGAATAATTTTTGGAAATTTTTCTGGTGTTACTAAAGCGTGATAAATATGCTCATCAAATTCTCGTAAAACTATCCCTAAACCCGAGGAAGCATTGCCTTGCGGATCAATATCAACTAATAATACTCGTTTACCTAACAAAGCTAAATAGGCAGCTAAATTTACTGAAGTCGTAGTTTTGCCCACACCACCCTTTTGATTGACCAGAGCTATAATCTTGCCCATAATAAATAATTGCTAAATTTAACTAGACATTATTATTATACAATATTTTTATTTATATACCAAAATTATTTATTGACAAAACTACAATATTTGATTAATTTAATAAATACGTAATTAAAATTTTTAAACACAAAATAATATTAATAGGCCGCGGTGGTGGAACCTGCCTGCCGGCAGGCAGGTTGGTAGTCACTTAATATAAAAAACATGTATTTTGTGTACGCCATAAAAAGTATAATAAAAACCTATATATATGTAGGATTGACTAATGATTTAAATAGAAGGGTCAATCAACATAACTATGGTTTAAACAAAACCACAAAGCCTTATAAACCTTTTAAATTGATACTCTGTGAAACCTATGACACGCGTTTACAAGCCAGAAAAAGAGAAAAATATTTAAAATCAGGAATTGGTAAAGAATATTTAAAGAATATACAATAAAAATATGCCGCGGTGGTGGAATTGGTAGACACGCAGGTCTCAAAAACCTGTGGGCGCAAGCTCATGAGAGTTCGATTCTCTCCCGCGGCACCAGTAACTTAGTATAAAGAATAAAGTATTAAGTATTAAGGTTAATTAAAAATTATCTTGAATAATTTAATAATATAAGATATAATCTTTAAGCGTATATAATAATATTTATCAACTAATATCGTCGCGGGGTAGAGCAGTTGGCAGCTCGCCAGGCCCATAACCTGGAGGTCGCTGGTTCGAGTCCAGCCCCCGCTACCAAGGCAGGGTAGCTCAGCTGGTTAGAGCGAGGGAATCATAACCCCTAGGTCGGCGGTTCGATTCCGCCCCCTGTCACCAATTTAGAATATAGAAGTTTGAATATTGAATATAGAATTTAAAATTTATAATTAATCTTAATATTACCCCATGTTTCTAATCGTGCATACTGCTGCTGCCACAGTGCTATCACAACAAACAGCAAATCCAATGCTGGTTTTTTTATTGTCTTTTTTTTCTCATTTTGTACTTGATTTTATTCCTCATGGTGATGAAAAATTGACTGATAGAACCAAACCAAAAAATGTACAATTCCGAAAACTTTTTTGGGCAGCTACGGCTGACAGTTTTTTGATTTTTTTATTTTCCGTTTATTATTTACTTACCTTTGCCCCCACCCATTTTGGTTTGTTTTTTGTGGCCTTAGGGGGAGCAATTCTACCTGACCTTATTTCTGGTTTAAGTTTTGTTCTAAATGGAAGGTTCAATAAAGACTATCCTCTGCTAGCTAAATTTCAAAACATTCATAAAACTATTCATACTTTCTTTGAAAGAAATTTAAATTTTCTCATTCCTCTCAAATATGGCCTGATCTGGCAAGGCTTTTTCTTTTTGATGTTTTTGAGTCTACTAAAATAAGTAACTTAAAAACTTCCGCTTAAACAGCGGAAGTTTTTATTATTACTTAACTCCAGATTCTAAATTCAAAATTCTAGATTCTAATCAACTTTTCCCTGAAACCACACTCCCTTTCCCATAACCATTATTAAATGGTGCATTTTTTGCCAAACTAAATGTAGTAACTGCTCTTCACTTTTATATACTGCCACAGGTGCTTGATCATTTATTTTAGTCATTAGATAATCAACCTGTTTTAAACCATCGCTCAAGATAAACTCCATCTGCAATGAATCATCTTCACCAAAACTAGCTGTACTTGGTCCACATTGATATTGATGATCAACCAATAAACATCCCCTACCATGCACTTGCCACAAAAAATCATTTTCTGCAATACAAGATAAATTAGCTACTTCTCTAGTAAGTTCTGCCTGACAATAAGCAAAACTAGAAATTTGTTCACGGGCTTGCTGCATAACACCATCAGCTACACAACCAACATCTTGCCAATCTGTGTAAACACAAGCGCAACTATTATCTATTTCGACTTGTTTTAAATTTTCCCCGCAAGCTTGATTGGTATAATGATATTCCACCTCAGCCACTCCATCACTCTGACAAACTCTATTAATTTCTACCAATTCACACACTAAAGCTTCACAGCCAAAATTTACTGCCCGAGGAGTGCCGTGTGACAACTCACTATTTTGCCAAGAGCTATCTAAATTGCCATCATCTACCGGGCACACTCTTTCCATGGTTTGTTTGGTGGTATTATCACCCGCTGGCCACACCGTAAACACAGCACTATCAATAACTGTTTCTAATTCATTTACCAAAACCATATCAGCACCAGTGTTACTAAGCGAACCAACATAAAGCTGGTCTGCTACTACTCCTGGCACACTGTCATCATCGGTTCGTTCCAATAAATAATAACCATCTCCCGAAATTAACCCAGTTAAAGCAATATCCACACTTCCCCAAAGCAAATGCCAGCCAGTTAAATCGATTTCTTCACTGGTGGTATTTTTAAGCTCAATCCATTCGTCATTAGTACTGACAGAAGTACCCATCCAAGCAATTTCATTGATAATTACCGGGGGCTCTTCAAATGCTTTAGCTGGTGATACCAGCGCCGCACCAAAAAAGAACAAAAAAACAAGCAAGGTCAAAATAAAACCATGCTTAAAATTTACTCTCTCCCTCATAAATTTTATTTAATAATTAGCTTTTGCCCAACTTGGGCAAATTTTTCCTCAAATCTATAATAACAAAACAAGAAAAATAAGTAAATAAAAAATTATTAATAACTAATTATTAATAACTAATCATTGATTTAATTTAAAAATTAATTAGTAATTCATTCCTGCCTGCCGGTAGGCAGGAGTAATTAGAAATTAGTCATTAAAAAAAATTTCCCAAATTAGTGGAAATTTTTAACTATATTCTATATTCTAATTCCTCTCTCCCGGTGTTGGTGTCTGATATTGCCAATTACCCATACTATCCCGTGACCAACTATCTTGGTACCGGGTTACATTGTAACTAGCTATATCTTGTAAATTATTGTCAGAGTTAAATAAATATAAAGTATTACCGGTATTTGGTAAAAACTCTTTGGTCAAATTTATCACTGTATATCCATTACCTGGTAAAACGATATCTAAATTAAATATAGATTGATTAGTTTTGCCATTGGCTAAATACCAATCAGTCAAATCAACTGGATAAGCGCTTTGATTATAAAGTTCCACCCAATAATCATCACTTATATTATCAGTGACTAAAGGTGTTTTTATTTCATTTATCACTATTCCCCAATCACCTAATTTAAATTTAAAATCATCCTGCCACCATGTTTTTTCTTGGACTAAATTTTTTGGATAATCAACCAATTCAACTCGTAAAACACCTTGGCATTCAGTTTGCCAAAATCTACTAATATCATGACTGGTTAATCCACTGGTCCAAGCAGGCATGGCTGACACTTCACCGTTACCCAGTAAAGCGTTGTTATTATTACCAGAACTATCATAAGCCACACTACCAGTGCCTTCATTCATACTCCAAGCCGCTCGCAAATCAAGTCCAGCATCAGCAGGCAAACCTTGGTAATTATTTTTTATTTGCCCATCAGTTAATGCTTGGCCATAAATTTTCATTTCATCCATTTGTCCGTGAAAAAAATTGAACTTATCAACCCAAGTGCCAATCAATAAATCATCTGTGGAATTGATGATATAATCTCCTAAACCTTCGCCACTTACTAACCACTGTCCATCTAAATATAAATTAGTACTAGTAGTATCCACGGTCACAGCTAAATGATGCCACTGCCCAGTTGGCACTTCCTGATTACTTTCCAAACTAACACCTAAATTATTCATATCATAAAAATCTTCATAAGCACCAAAATAATTGAAATTCCCACCACCAACATAATTTAATCCAAACCACCAACCAGTCATAAAATCATTAGTTGATTTTTGCGACAAACTAAAACCATAGCCATCATTAAAAACTGGCATACTATCAAGTTTTACCCAAGTAGAAATCGTAAAACCAGAAGTTGTAGAAAAATTTAAACTTTCACTATGTGGCACTTGTAAAAAGTCATTTACTCCATCAAACCACAAACCGCCATCACCACTAGTGGTAATAATTTTATTGGGGTCAGTTAATAATTTTCCAGATATCTCTAAAGTATTAGTGGTATTGACCGGTAAAAATAACTTGCTTGTTTGATAACTATCAACTCCGCTAAAATATGTTTCTTGCCCGTTCAATGTATACTTGGTTTCAATTTGCTGACACACTGTTGGTTGATTTGAATCAGGTAAAAAACTTATCCGATATTTTAAATCCATATTGCCAGCATTTATAATCTCGACCCTTGAGCTGGTAGAAAAATTGGGTTCAATTCCTGTAACATCCCCGTACTTCTGCACTTTAAATTCATAAATTTTTTCTGATTCATTTCCAAAAGCCGCAAAGCCACCTTGGCGCCATGCAAAGTAGGAATGATTGAGACTCTGATCGGTACTTCTTGGGTGCCGGTATCAAACTGAAAACGTCCGTCTTGTGGCACCATGTGTTCATCTATTTTCAAATTCGCTAAAATCTTGATTCGCGCCACAATAGAAGCCGCTATATCTTTGGGCAACTCAACCATAGTATGCAAAATACCATCTATTCTAAACCTAATTTTTATTTTGCCAGCTTGCGGTTCGATGTGAATATCACTCGCTCCACTATTCAATGCTCGTTCAATAATAGAATTGACCATTTTGACTATGGGCACAAACTGAGCCATCTTTTCCACTGAAGTGGTGCTTTCCTTGGCTTCTCTAATACTTTGTTCAATTATTTTTTCAAAATCATCACTTAAATCGCTCCGGTATTTTTCCAAACCATATTTAATACTTTCTGGCGTGGTAATAAATAATTCAACTTTGCATTTAGTTTTTTTGGTAAGAAACTCTACCATTTGTTCATCCTCTGGCCGGGTAGTAGCTACGAAAATCATTTGACGCATTTTTTTAAAAACTATCACCTGATGTTGTTCAGCAACCTCTTTGGGAATCATACTAATAACTTGCGGCATAATAGTTGATCCCTGTAAATCAGCGGTTGGTAAGTTGTAACATTTACTCAAAACTTCTAACACCTTTTCTTGAGGAAATCTTTTATCCAATAACAAAGCTTCAGCTAAATATTTACCTTCAACCTGAATATTTTTAATAAATTGTTTACAATCTTGTTTAGATAGTAAATCTACACTCACCAACCCGTCAGCTAATTCACTGGCTTTGTTGGTGGTAGATGAAAATAATGCCATCATATTAAGTTTTGTTAACGACAAAAATTATCATTATTCACTTATTTTGTCAAATATATATGAGAAATTTTGGACAAATAAAAAACCCCAAATAAATGCATGGGGCATTGCACACTTATGGCATGAGTTTGTGTGTTTATTATGAAACTATTTTTTAGATAAGTCAAATCAAATTACGAATAACTAATTAAGAATCAAGAAGTAAGTATTAAGTATTGGATTATAAACTATTTTGGTAATTTGTTTTGTTAATAGTTAAAAATTTGTAAAGTTATAAAATTAATAAAATTGAAAGAATTGTCATTCCCGTTTACACGGGAATCTAGAAATTAAAATAAATTAAAAATTACAAAATTAGAATTTATTTATAAAATTAATAATAAAAAATTCAATAGTTATTAGTAATTAATAATTAGTAATTAAACAAAAAATCCTAGTGGCTAACCACTAGATATTTTTCTGTTCTTAAATTCTAGATTCAAAATTCTAGATTCTACTACCCTATTTCCCAAATCTCCTCTGCCGACTGTTGAATTCTGCAATCACTTCTTTGACTTTGTCTTCAGAAAAATCTGGCCAATGATATTTGGGAAAATAAAACTCACTATAAACCGATTGCCAGGGTAAAAAATTCGACAAGCGCATTTCCCCACTAGTCCTTACTATCATGTCAGGTTCTGGCTGACCGGAGCTATATAAATAAGCGGAAACAAGTTCTTCAGTTACTTCGGTTGGCTTGATGTTAGCTGCAACCATTTGGCGAATAGCATCAGTTATCTCTGATCTACCACCATAATTGAAACAGATATTAAAATTCAATACTTCATTATTTATCGTGGCAGCGACTGTTTGTTGTAGACCTTGAGATAATTTTTTATCTAAATTATCAAGTCTGCCAAAAATCTTCACTCTCACACCGCGTTCATTAAAATAGTCCGCCCCTCCTCCTATATTTTCCAAAGCTAATCTCATCAAATAACTCACTTCTTCTTCCTCTCGTTTCCAATTTTCAGTAGAAAAAGCATAAACAGTCAGGTGTTTAATCCCGTATTTTATACAAGCATCAATCGTGCGTTTAACTGCTTCTACACCTTCTTTGTGTCCAAGCAAAGAAGGTAGCCCACGTGATTTTGCCCAGCGCCGATTGCCATCTAAAATAATTGCTAAATGATTTAATTTTTTTTCAGACATAATAAATTCAATGTGTTTATTTTAACTTTACTATCATAAAAATTCAAGGGAAAAAATAATTATAAATTTTAAATTATAAATCAATTCTTAAATCTTACATCTTAATTCTTAATTCTATCTTTCCTTGACTTTTTCTGTAAAAATAAATATAATTCCTAAATTACTTACCTTAACAAAATTATTTATTCACAAATTCCTCGGAGGAAAAATATGCGAGAAGAAACAGACGTGGCAATCGTTTTACCTAACAATCACACTTTACCAGATACAGGTATTGCTTATGACAGTGATGGCCGAATCGCTGATTCACCCTTTGCTATTACCTTGGTAAGTGAGATTCCAATTACACTTTTTTCAGCCAAAAACTTTTTTCTACCATGTGCTTGCGATCAAGCAAGACTCAGGAAAGACTTGCCTGAAGGCAAAACTTACACCATTGGTTTTGGTGACCCCCTAATCTTATACAACCTAACCCTGGTTGATAAAAATAAAATTCCTGCCCACCTTGATAAATTTACCCGCGAGTACCCTAGAGAAATTTGGCTATTCCAAACTATTCCTGGCTATTTAGTAGCTATTGATTATGAAGAAATTTTTTTATGTTAATAAAGGAGGTTACATGATACCGGAAATAAGCTTTGAAAAATTTGAAGACATTGTCCCAGATAACGCCATTTACGGCACCAAACCCTGCTCCACTTGCCGTGGAACTGGCGAAGTACCTGATTCTGGATTAAAGAATCCAACCAATAATAACAAAATAAAGCCATACAAAAAAACCTGCCCCAGTTGTAATGGCGCCAAAAGAGTAAAAAAATAAATTAAACTAAAAAGCCGACTAAACAGCCGGCTTTTTTATTATATTTTAAAAATACCACTTGCCGTAAACATTTTTATTTTGTATTTATTTATAAATTTTGTTTAATGGCAAGGTGAGGTCACTCTACAAAAGTAATACTTCGCGAAATTGGACTTCATTAATAAAAGTTATCCCCAACTAACCTCTTGACCATATCATTGGTATGCTTTATATTATTAATAGTAGGTTGTACATTATATAATCTCAAAACAAAAAAAATTTCAACACACCGATTGCTCTGCAATCGGTTTTCTTTTGGTATAAATTTTCACTCTCTGCTAAAAATTCTTATAAAACTTGTCGTAAACATAAATAAAAAAGACCGGTATTTATCCGGTCTAAGAATTTTTATTTTTTTATAACAAAATTCTCTCGTAGACTTTTTATTAAATGTAACAATTTAACATAACCGTGCTCATGGCACATTTTTTCGTCAGCAATAATGACATTCAAAGGTAAAGCGTTGTTTTTACGCCACAATTGTAATTTATTGCGTACGGTCACATATAATCCGGGATTACTGTAAAAAGCTTTTTCAATATCCAATAGTTCATAATGTTCGGTGGTAGCAGTTAAGTTGATAATATTATTAAATATTTTTTCAACTTTTAAATCAAATAAAAACATATCAAACAATGGATCCCAAGGGATATCAAGCCCTACTATCATTAAAGCTGGGTATTTTACCTTGGCTTTAACAAAAAAAATATCTGAGCCAACTATTTGAATTTGATTATCAAAATCAAAAGCTGAAATTTCGTGACCGCCAGTCACATCGGGACAACTAACATCTACTTCAAAATATTTTTTTTGGCCATCGGCCGTTAGTTTAGCATACAATAATATACCTTTTTGACCGCAGATTACTGCTTTATATATTTGTTCCATTTTCCACTCCTGTTTAATTTTTTAGTTGTAAAAGTTCTAATGACAATTTATTCAGATTACTCTTCGTATTTTATTTTGTCAACAAAAAAAACCCGAAATAAATTCGGGCTTTTTAAAGCTTAAAAAATTATTTTTTATTGCGAAAACGACCGTAAGTTTTTTTAGCCAATTTTCCACTATGACGAGATTCTTTACTTTGGCGGCTCATTTTAAACTTGGGCAATTTCACACCGGTGGAAGGATTGGTAGATCGTGACTTTTTCTTTTTGGGCATAAAAATTTCTTAAATATAAAAATTATGTAAAAATATACTAACACACTAAAGGAAATAAAACAAGGTTTTAATAAATTACTAATTGTTAATTACCAATGAATTTTTAATTTTTGTATTTTTCTAATTTTTTAAATAGATCTAAATTATTAAAATTTTAATTTATTTTTATTCGGCCATTTGCTTTGTGAAGTGAAAAATTTGCCAAGGAGCGAGTGAATTTTGCCTCTCAACTCAAGCGTTTAGCGATTTTGAGAGGCACACGAGCGGATTGGCAATTTTGCCTGAACCAAAGCACTGGCCGTAGTTTTTCCTGCCTACCGGCAGGCAGGTGCTACTTTTTTGTTGTCAAAAAAGTAGAAATAAATAGTTTAAATAATTTATGTTTAAATATTTTTAATAATCTAAAAACCAAAACCAAATAAATACCAGGCAAGTAAGGTATGAATAATTACTGACAAATAAAATCCCCACCAAAAATAACAATGCCAACGATAAAACTTTTTAAACCATTCATACTGCGCCAACTTTTGCGATATTTTGGGACCCAGCAAACAACGGCAAGAAAAAAAAGTTAAGAGCAAAAACAATATATTGGTTAGTCCTGCTATTTTAATAAATGTCATAGCAAGCTGTGGATTGATCATAAAAAAATTATTAATAATCATATTTATAATATAACACATAAAAAAGCTTTGCGTTGAGCAAAGCTTAAAATTATTTTTTTATAAAGTCAGCATAGAATAAAAATAAAATGGAACTTACCATCAAAATAATACCTATTATTGCGGTTAAATCTGCTGATACAGCAAACTTTTTATAAGGTACAAATGAGGAAATTAGGCACACTATAGCACCTACTAACAAACAAAAACTAGCCAAAGCTACCATAACTTTCTTTTTCATAGCTCACTCTCCTTATTTATTTGTAATTGAACAATTAAAGTATCTTAAATAAAATAATTACTATTGTCAATCAGTCGAATCAAGTTGTTGTTGCCAGCTGGCAATATAATCAAAATAGTCTGACTGATATTCGGACTTAAGTGCCTCGCCTGGCGGCAAAACTTCTTGCAGAGGATTTATTTTCACTCCATTTTTTACCATTTCGTAGTGTAAGTGTGGACCAGTGGAAAGCCCGGTGGAACCTACCAAGCCAATCGTGTCATTCTGACTAACTTTTTGTCCGCGTTTTACTAAAATCTTTGATAGATGTCCGTAGTTGGTAGTATAAGTACCATTATGTCTAACGCTAACTTTATTACCATAAGGGCCATCCCAACCAGCCAAAACCACAGTGCCATCACCGACACTTCTAACTGGCGTACCAGCACTAGCCGCATAATCAATCGCCCGATGTCCAGTAGAAATATTGAAAGCTTGGATATATCTAGCACCTGTAGTGAAACCACTGGAAATATATTTAAAAGCAACCGGTGCTTTCAAAAACATTTTTTGTACATTGTTACCTTGTTCATCATAATAACCACTATCACCTGCAGGATCTTGATAATAAAATCCATAATAAGCTTTGCCATCATTGATAAATTTTCCCGCCAATACCCGACCTGGCATAACGTACTGTCCATCTAAAAATCTTTGTTCATAAATAAACTTATAAGAATCACCGACGCGTACATCCATGGCAAAATCCAAACTCCATTGCAACATTTCTGCCCAAGCAATAACCGCTCGTTCATCTACTCCAGCAGCCAAGGCATCAGCGTATAAAAAATTTTCTATCGTACCACTGGAAGTAATTATCTTAACTTCATAAGGAATATCTTGTCTCGTTGATCGCCAAACACCATCCTCTCCCTTTTCCACCCACAATTCTTCCTCACTATCAATTTGATAGTATAATTTATAAAACTCGTCGGATTCTGGACGAAAATAAAATTTTATTGGTTTGCCAACTGCAATCTTGGCTAAGTCGTATTTTTCCAAGGCTGATTGATAAATTGCCGTCGCTTCAGAGTTGGCAATATTTTGACTGTTCATAATTACACCATAAGTATCATTGGCTACTACTTTGTATTCTTCTATTCGATCTGGCGGTATAACAACTACCGGAGGTTGCTCCACTGATTCTATTTCAGAAAAATTCTTTTTTTGCCAATTATAAAAAATAAATGCCCCTGCGGTCATTATTAATATAAATACTATTATTATGGCTTTTTGGTAATTTTTCATCAGTATTCCCTATACTAACAAAAAATCAG
>CAZINS010000002.1:0-24117 GCA_964540695.1 uncultured Gammaproteobacteria bacterium
TTTTAATTTTTTTAATTTTTAAATAAATATAAATTTTTATAATTATGAATAAGACAAAAAGAAAATTTCATTTACGAGTGGTTGGGGTGTGGTTGTTGCTGGCAGTGCTAGCCAATATCAACGGACTGGTGCGCAATTTTGGTTACGGACAGTTTGTTTCCGAGTTAACCGCTCATCAGATCAGTGCCGTGATTTTTATTTTTATTTTGTTGGGGGTAAGTTATTTATTTTTTGGTAAAAAAGATTATACAGTCAAAGAGTTGTGGCTGGCAGGGAGTATGTGGTTGGTGATGACGGTGATATTTGAATTTTTGTTTGGTCATTTCGTGATTGGTCACAGTTGGCAAAAATTATTTTTTGATTATAATCTTTTAGCCGGTAGGTTGTGTAGTGTGGTATTATTAGTTACTTTGCTGGCACCGAGGCTTACTAAAAAATTTTAATTTTTAAATTAAATAATTATTTATTCCATTTATGATAATTGAAATATTAGCCAGAGGGATTGTGCAAGATGATAAGGGAAGAATTTTGGTGTGTCAAAATGTTGGCAAAGATTATTTTTATTTTCCTGGAGGACATGTTGAGATTGGTGAAACCAGTGTGCAAGCTTTGGAACGCGAGTTTCAGGAAGAGTTGGGAGTGAGTTTGCAAAGCAGTAGTTTTATTGGTGGCAGTGAACATCAGTTTGTGGAAGGAGGAGTAGACCGACAGGAAATAAATATTGCTTTTGCCGTAGAGTTAACTGAGATTACCACCCAAAGTAAAGAAGCTCATATGAGATTTTTTCTATTTAGTAAAGATGAATTGAAAAACAAAACAGTATTTCCGGAGAAAATGAAACAAGCGGTGATTGAGTGGTTGGAGACAGGAGAGAGTTTTTGGTCTTATTAATAATTTGTTTTTTATTTCTACTTTTTTGACAACAAAAAAGTAGCAAAAAATTGCGGCTAGTGCTTTGGTTCAGGCAAAATTGCCAAACGCTCACGCGCCTCTCAAAACCGCTTTGCTAGTTGAGAGGCGTAACCGCTCGCTTATTGGCAATATTTGCACTTCACAAAGCAAAAGGCCGGAATATTTTAAAAATTAAGATTTATTTAAAAAATTATAAAATTATAAAATTAAAAATTGATTAGTAATTAGTCATTAGTAATTTATTATATAGATTTATGAAACAAAAAATAATTATTGGTTTAGTATTTTTGCTAGCAGGTATTTTGGTTGGCATGGCAGCCTATAAATATTTATTTGTGGCACCTTTGATGCCACCTGATTTCAATGATACCTATAAACCACCGCTGGGTTATAGCGAAACTGATTATACTATTGAAGAAGTTTTGAATGTTGACTGTCAGGTTGATAATGATTGCCAGACACCTGGTGAATATATGATGCAGTCGCGTTGCCCCTTTACCAGTAAGTGTTTGGAAAATAAATGTACGGTGGTGTGCCCAAATTTCGAGGGAAACAAATGCGGGTTGGAAAATTGTCATGGACTAGATATTGTTTGTGGAGAAAATCCAGTACAAATGTGCGATGCTATGTATGCTTTGGGTGATAAGTGCAGACAGTACGCTATTTGTGGACAGGTGAATGGTGATTGCCAACAAATAAATAATGAAAAATTTACTAATTGTAAAAGTTGTGTTGAAAATTGTTTAATTCAATACCCAAATAATCCTACAGAGCTTTTCAATTGTGAGAGTAGTTGTGAATAATTTAAGAAAATAAAAAAGGTGACCAGTTGGTCACCTGTATGGGAAGGGTATTAAGGAGGCTGCTATGATGTCTACACGTTGGTAGATTTTTTAAAAAGTAATTATGTATAAATTATACTATTTATAAAAAATTAGTCAAATAAAAATCCGCTGGCTAGATTTTTACTTATTTTTATTGTGTCGCGTCCCGAAGTAAGCGACATTTTTTTTGTTATCTAAATTATTCTAAATTATAGATAGATAAGTAAAGTAAGCTCAACGGATATAAATGACGCACATTGCGTCTTTGTTTGTTTTAACAAACACATTAAATAGTTCAAAGAACAACATATGAGGGTGAGTTTATTGTATAATTTTGGGATATTTTGTCCAGACTTGAAACAAAATGATAAATTTGTTGTAGTATTAATAAATGATGGAATCAATTGACATCAGTGATGAGGCTATAGTCCGCGAAGTCCAAACCGGAGCCAGCGAAGCTTTTGGGGTATTGGTGGAGCGGTACGAGGAAAAGATGAAGCGTTATGCGCGGCGATTTTTATTTGGTTATGATGAAACAGCTGATGTAGTGCAAGAAGTTTTTTTAAAAGCCTATATCAATATTTATTCTTTTGATGCTAGTCGTAAATTTTCCTCCTGGCTTTACCGAATTGCCCACAATGAGTTTATCAATGCTATCAAGAAAAAAGGCAGGGAGCCATTGCCATTTTTTGATCCTGATAGTTTATTTCCTCATCCGGTAGCCAAAGAAGAAACTGATAGTGAAATAAATCGTCAGGAAACCGCCGAGTTGTTGGAACAATGTTTAGAAAAGCTGTCGGCTAAATACCGGGAAGTGTTAGTACTTTATTATTTTGAAGATATGGATTATCAGCAAATCGCTGATATTTTACAACTGCCAGTGCCAACCGTGGGGGTAAGATTGAAACGGGGCCGGGAAAAAATGAAAGAAATATTAGAGGAAAAAATATAATATATAATATGGAAAATAATCAATTACCAAAATTGAAAGACCAAATTTTAGCCAAGATAAAATCAGGTAGCGTTAAAGCCAAGCCTAAATTTTATTTTGTCTTGCGGACTTTGCTGTTGGTTAGTGGTTTGGTTTTAGCTGGATTGGTGTTGTTATATTTTATTAGTTTTGTGATTTTTTTGTTAAGAGCCAATGGTTTATGGCAAGCACCTGCTTTTGGTTTAAGAGGTTGGGGAATATTATTTGCTTCATTGCCTTGGTTTTTGTTGGTAGTAATTGGTTTTTTTGTGCTAATTATGGAAATTTTAGTAAAACATTTTTCTTTTGCCTACCGCAGGCCTATACTTTATTCGGTCTTTGGCATTGTAGCCTTTGTTGGGCTAAGTGGATTTGTAGTTGCCCAAACATCATTACATCAAAATTTATGGGAACAAGCCGAAGCAGAAGAAGGTTTACCTTTAGCGGGTCCACTGTATAATATTTTACGATCCAGTGATCCCGATGATTTTCACCGGGGTATGGTTCTATCAACCACCACTGTTGGATTTGATTTGTTAAATTCAGGTGAAGAAATTTTATCAATAGAAATTGAACCAACTACTCGACTGCCTTATGATTTAGAAATAATGCCTGGTGATATGGTAATGGTAATTGGTGAGCGTGAGGGTAACGAAGTCAAAGCTTTTGGAGTTAGAGAATTTATTAAACCCTTACCCGCACCCAGAAATATGAAAAAAAATCCTCCCGGTCGGGGTCTACACAGATAATGATTGTTTATCTAAAACCTTCGTCTAGTAACGAAGGTTTTTTGAAAATGAAATATAATTTATTTTTGCTTGTAGTAATAAGTGCTAGCAAATTTGATTTAAGTTAACTTAATAAAATACTACCTAATAATTAATTTACTGCGATGAAAATTTTTAAGAAAAAATATCTGCTCTATGGCATAATTCCAGCATTGTTGGGAGTCGGCGGTCTAACCGCAGCTTCAGCTCACGGCACTTTTGGTTGGCGCGGACAGGCTGATCCAGTAGGTATGGCTACTGATCAAACTCAAAGATTTGAACAAGAAGCTGAAGTATTGGGTATAGACGTGGAAAAGGTTAAGGAATATTGGGCGCAAGGCAAAACCCCAAGAGATATCATTGATGAGTTAAATTTAGATGAGACTGAAATACAAAATCACATGCGCGAAATAAGACAAGCAAATATAAAAGAACAACTGCAATCCTTGGTAGATCAGGGTGTTATCACTCAAGCTCAAGCTGATGCTAGACTTGAATTTATGACAGCTCACGAGCCAAATTTAGGCCAAGGCAATGGGATGTTCGGACAAATGCAAGGACATCGCGGCAAAAAAGGTATGGGTTTTCATTTCGCTCAATAATAAAATCAGGTTAAACAGCCCCTGGTCGAGAGACGGGGCTGTTTTGTTTTTTAGTAAAAGGTATATAATTAATTTTGTCATTTTAAAAGACAATTAATTATTAAAATAAATTATGTCTAAAAATAAATTTATATATTTATCATTGTTATTACTGGCGGTGGTATTTATTTTTTCCGGTTGCACCAAAAAGGTAGCAGAAAAAACTACCGAACGAGCAATAGAAAAAAATATTGGCTCGCAAGCCGATGTTGATTTAGCTGATAATCAGATAACTGTTGCCACTGAGCAAGGCACTTATCAGGGTGGGGAAAATTTGTCTCTGCCCGCCAATTTTCCCGATGATATTTATGTACTTGATGGTAAAATAGTAGCGGCTATGACTCTAATTGAAAAAGAAAATTATTCTGTATCTATACTGACTGAGCAATCAGTTGGTGAGGTTAAAAGTAAATATGAAAGTGAGTTAAAAGCTAGTGGTTGGACAATAAATTTACAAATGGACTATGGTGAATCTGCGGTTGTGTCTGCTACCAAAGCCGACCGTACTGTTTCCGTATCAATCTCCAACAATAGTGATGGTACGACTGTTACTATTGTTACTGGTAAGAATTAATTTTATAAAATGGTACCAAAAAAAATATTTTTTACCAAAGGTTTCGGCGTGCATAAAGATAGGTTAGCTTCTTTTGAGCTAGCGCTAAGAGATGCCGGCATAGAAAAATGCAATTTAGTTATGGTTTCTAGTATTTTTCCGCCCAACGCTAAAATAATATCCAAAGATGAAGGTTTAAAACTTTTACAACCAGGACAAGTTACTTTTTGTGTGATGGCCAGAAATGATACCAATGAACCCAATCGTCTAGTTTCAGTTTCAGTTGGTATAGCTATTCCCAAAGATAGTAATAACTATGGTTATTTATCGGAACATCATACTTTTGGTGAAGTAGCTAAAAAATCTGGAGAATACGCTGAGGACTTGGCAGCGACGATGTTGGCGACAACTTTGGGAATTGAGTTTGATCCGGATAAAAGTTGGGATGAACGCGAACAAATTTACAAAGCCAGTGGACATATTTTTAAAACCAATCATATTTGCCAATCAGCTGAAGGAAACAAAGATGGACTTTGGACCAGTGTAATTTCGGCTGCTGTTTTTGCTGAATAATAAAATATAAAATTACTCCATACAAAAGCCCGCCTCCAGTAGAGGCGGGCCTTGCTTTTCCCCATGCCGAATATGCCTAATTCGGCAATGCCAGTGGCCAGTAGCCCCTAGCATCACCGCATTAGTAAGGCGTATATGGATCAACCCTGGTCAACCAGTACCAAGCGCCTTTTTTTTCTAAATAAATATTTTGACCAGCTACTTGGACTTCATATTTATGATCATATACTCGGTTAGCAGCACCCCTGCCATCTAAGAAAAATTCAAAAGTTGCAACTTCTCCAGGGCCAACTTGAGATTCATTCATTTGAGTGATAGCGTAAGGACTGATCCAGGTTTGGTCGCGAAAATGACTTAAATTTCCTTGGTGGTCAGAGCTAAGAAGAATTGTATTTTCTTGAAACCAGGTTTGCTGGGTCAAATTTTTTATTTGCAAATAGGTTTTTGGTCGCCAAACATTTAACACCGCAATTGGTAAATTGTGTTTTACTAGCAAGGCTTCAATAATTTGTTTTTCTTCTTGAGGAGTTGGTTCTTGCAAGAGGGCAATCTTTTTTTCAATATTTTCTTGTAAATAAGTAGGCGCAGTAGAAGTAGGAATATAAAATGGTTGAGTATTGGGAGTCGGTAACAGAATTTCAAATTCTTTGCCTGGTAGCCAGCTGATGACTCCAAATTGTTGTTGTAATTTATCAACCGAACTGGTGGTAATTTTTATATTTAAATAAACTTGAGTAAAATATTTATCCAACAGACCTGTGGCCAAAGAATTTTTTGGTACAAAAAAAGCACCGAAGCAAATCGCTGCAATTATTAAAAGTATATTAAAATTTTTGGCACAGGGTAGCATTTTGTTTTTGTTTTTAACCTCTGATTTTGGAGGTTTTTTACTGACTATATACTAATTATAGCATGTTTTTTGACTTTAGTCAATGTTATTAACCTTTTGTTGCCATAAAATAAAAGGTAAAATCCAAATTAACAAAAACAGTATAGCTAGGTCGTTTTTAAAATAAGGAGTATCAAGTAACCCGTGCGTAAGAGTGGCAATCATGGCGGCAACACTTGAAGCAATATACCACCACTCAGTCGGCGTTAAGTTTTGTTTTAATAGTTGGTAAGTACAACGGGCAAAGATTATTATTAAATATACGAAAACCAACAATCCCATTATTCCCACTTCCAACCAGAGGTTTAAAAATAAATTATGTGCCTTAACCACCTCCCATTCTAAAGGTGGTTGATACATAGCAAAAGCTTGGGTGCGGTAGGGAGTGTAAAAATTCCCAAGTCCCACACCGAAGAACGAATGTTGTTTAGCAACTTCTAAAGATATTTCCCAAATTTGTAATCTAGTGGTTAGAGAGTTACGTTCAGTGAGGTTGATAATTTTTTGAAACTTGGGTTGGCTGGCAAGGGTCAATATGCCCACAAATATTAAAAGTAAAAAAAAGATAGCGGCAATTTTTTTTACTTTTTTACTGGTAATAAAAAAAAGTAAGATTAGAATTCCAGACATTAATCCCAAAAATCCGCCGTATGATTTGGTATACCATAAGGCCACCAGTTGCAAGCTGATTAAAAAACTAATCAATAATCTATTGTTTAAGTTAGTGCTGTTTTTCAAAGCTCCCCAGCCTAAGAGTATTATCGGTACCACCAGCAAAGCTACGTAATTGGCCGGTTTGTAAACCGAGTTAAGCAGATTATCGGCCTGCATACCAAAATTGAATACATATTCTATAAGTCCCCAAGTACCGACCAGTGCTCCACCGCTTAGTAAACCTAAAATCAGATAATTGATATCTTTTTTATTTTTTATCAACAGTAAACTAGTTAACAATAATAAAATCGGATCAAACCACCATCCCTTCAGCACCCCAGCTGACAGGCGTAAATCAGGTGAAATTATAGTGGCAACAAGTGCCGCCACCAACCACAAGCCAACAGCTACTAAGGCCACGCGATAGTTGGTCCAAAGTTTTTTAACTTCCGTAAATAATATTTTTTGGTGCCAAAGTTTAAAAATATTAACTGCAAATAAAATATAGATTGCTAGTTCCAGCCAAGTGGTAGGAATTAACCAAATTTGTGTGCGCAGTAAATAAGCGGGTAGTAACATCAAAAGTAGCCACCAAGCTAAACGCAGATTTAATACTGTGATAATTGTAAAAAAAATTAAACTTAAATAAAAAGTAATACTCATGTTTTTACCATAGCTTTAATTTTACCAAAAGAAAATACTCGGGAAATTTTTAAAAGTAATAAATAAACTAGCATACTGATGACGATGACAATTAGCACTGGTAAATTTTTTCCCACCAAAGTTACTAGCCCCATCAGTAAACTGGCTAGTAGAATTTTACTAAAATTGACCAAAGGTAAGATAAGTCCAGTTTGTTTTTTTACCAACCAAAAGTAACCAATTAAAACCAGTCCTTCCACCAACAAGGTACAGAGGGCAGCGGCGAGTGCGCCATAGGTGGGAATAAATATAAAATAAATAAGTAAGGCAAGTATAGAAGCACCAATGGCTATAAATAAAATATTTTTTTGTTGATTGATAGCCACGATGATATAGGTAAATAATTGGGTGTAAAAAATAAAAGCCGTGGCCACCAGTAAAATTTGTAGCAAATAATCAGCCTTGGCAAAATCAGCACCAGCCAGCAAAGTGATTAGGGGCTGGGCGAGAATAATACCACCAACTATTAGGGGGATAAGAAAAGCATGAAATACATCCAAAGCAATTTTTATTTGTTGAAAAAAAAGTTCTTTGTTGGTTTGATAGTATTTAGTCAGTTGCGGCAGTAAAAGTCCAAGAAAAATTGGCGGTAGTGATATTAGTACTTCCAAAATGCGGTAAGGGGCGGCATACAGACCAACCACCTCGGCTGGATGGAAAAGAGATAAGATAATGGTGTCAGTCTTAAAATAAAAAAGATTAAAAATCGTAGCCAGTGCCAAAGGCCAAGCTAGTAAAATAATTTTTTTTTGATAAATAGTATCAAAATAAAGTTTGATTTTAATCAATTTATTGGTTAACTGCCAAATGATTGAGGTGCCGATGATATTGGCTAGAGTTATCAGGGTAACGATTGGCAAAAGTCCCCAGTTTTGCCAGACTGCTAGGAGTATTAAAAGTAAGGTAAAAAGTTTACTAACAATTTCCACCCAGGCACCTTTGTTCATAGCTAGATGTTTTTGAAATACACCGGTTAAAATTTGATTTATCAATTGGCACAAAAAAGATCCAGCTAGCAGGGTAATAGTTAGTTTGGTCAAAGTATCATAAGGCATTAGCCAACCAGTCAATATACTCAAAAGTAAAATTAACCCCGCAGAAATTATCCGCAAAGACATGATATTGCCGGTGATTTTTTGTTGCTCACTGGAATCATCGGTTTTACCAAGTTCAGACAAAAGCACCATGTATAAACCAAAATCAACCAAGATGCCAAAAAATTGGAGCCAAGCTAGAGCGGTGGCATAAGTACCAAAACCACTTGTTCCCAAGTAGCGGGTTAGAATGGCGATAGTGATTATTCCCAATAAAACTCCTAAAGCTTTGGCACCAAAATGCCAGAGGGAGTTTTTAGCGATTGATGAGGTACCTGCGGTCATAATAGTTAGTATTTTTTTTCTACTTGGCTTAACACCTGTAATTGTGTAATTAAATCTGACAGGTTAAAATATTAGTGGAGTAGTTGTATTTGAATTATAACAACGGCCATCATATCAGACAAATGATAAATTTAAATAAAATTAGAAAAAATATGAGTTGGCCATGTATAATTAATAGCAAAAATATTTAAAAATTAAATTATTATTTATGAACTGTCCTTATTGCAGGCAAACATTGGAATCAGGATTTATCTATGGTGATAGATACAAAATGAAATGGTTAGAAGAAACGAAAAAACTTTTTTTAGGAATCTTTGCTTTGGGTAGCAGAGTTATTCAATATGAAAATAGAAATTTATTTGGTAGACCAAAAATAAAATCTTACCTCTGTCCCAATTGTAATAAAATGATAATAGATCTAAATGAAAACTAATTTATTGAAAAAGACCAGGGTTAGGTAAATTATTATTGGTGATAACAATACAGTTATAAAAAAATAATAAAATTATTTTTATTGACAAAAGTGAAAAAATATGCTAAAATATAGATATATAGGTTAGATTTATTACTTTTTTGAGTCCAAAATTAGATTCAAAAAATAAATCCAACAAAAAATAAAAATAAAAATAAAATATGGACAAAGTGTTTTCTACTGATGAAAATCAGAAAAAAATATCTTTAGAAAGAGGTGAAAAAATTGAAACTGGAAAAAGTTTAATAGCAAGCCTTGGCTTGTCTCTTTTTATTTGTGTTTTATTTATAAGTTTTTCCGCTGGGGTGTTACGACTGGCAAGTGAATACTTACAAGGTCATGATGTTTTTAAATATTTAAAAGATAATAAAGTTATTCTTGACGAATCACCTGAGTTTATTATTTATTTTCCTGATGATACCAAAAATATAAACGTTATGCCTCAGGTAGTGGAACAGGAAAATAAAAACAGTCCGCCGTCAGCACGGTTGGAAAATTGGTTAAACAGTTGGTTGTTAACTAATATTGCCCAAGCCGCCACCATCCCAGAAATATTGCCTATACAAAAAATAAAATTAACCTCACCGCCAATTCGGGTGGGGTTATTTTGGACGAAAAGGGTGGAAAAATTCAGTAGTTTAGGCAGTTTTCAACTATTTGCCGGTGAGGAGTTGGTGTTATCTAGCAATGGTGATTGGCCGATTTTTATGTGGTATGATAACCGCGAAAAAAAGTATTTTTTTACCCACCAAAACATGACTCATGAGTATGAACAGCCTTTGCGTTTGGTAGGAAAAGATGATTCAGTTTTAGTAATTGACTCTTATTCCAATCCTCCTAGCTGGAATCAAACTTTAGCTGACAATCAGTTTCGTGGTAGTTTGGAAATTTATCATGCTACTAGTACTGGTCAGACTTGGATTATCAATGAGTTACCTTTGGAGGATTATTTAAAGGGTTTAGGGGAAACTAGAGCTAACGATCATATTGAATATTTGAAAACCATGACCGTGGTAGCCAGAACTTATGCCTATTGGCATCGGCAAGACAATTTTAAACATGGTAATCAAGGTTTTCATATTGATGCATTTTATGATCAGGTATATCGGGGTTATGCCAATGAGTTAAGGCATCCGGAGTTAGGGCGCGCGGTTGATGAAACTTTTGGTCAGATGGTAACTTATCAAGGTGAGGTAGCGGTAACTCCATATTTTGCTCGTAGTAATGGACGAACAAAAAATTGGAGTGAAGTTTGGTTTCAAGATCCTTACCCTTGGATTAAAGCTGTAGTAGTACCAGAAGAGCAAGGTTTTAGTCAGTTAGGACATGGGGTTGGTTTATCTGGCGTAGGTGCCATGATCAAAGCAGCCAATGGTGTTACTTATGAAGAAATAATAAAGTTTTTTTATCAGGATGTAGCGGTGGAAGCTATTTATTAGATTTATAATTAAAAAATCCGCTCCGACTGTTGAGTCGGAGCGGATTTAGTTTGAATATTATTTTTTACTGTCAGCTTTAACTTTTTTTTCTTTTTTCTCAACTTTATCAGGAGTTGATTTTTTAACTTTAGGTTCTGCTTTAACAGGTTCTTCTTTTATTTCAGTAGTAATTTTTTCTTCAGTTTTTGTTGCAGTAGTGGTTGGTTTATCTTTTTGTTTAAAGGCTTTGAGTGATAAACCTAATCGATGTTCCTCAGGTTCTATGGAAACAATCTTAAAGTCATAATTTTCACCAATTTTTAGTACTTCACCGGCATTTTTTATAGGATAATCGGCTAATTCACTGATGTGCGCCAATCCATGAATATCTCTATCTAGTTCAACAAAAGCACCAAAATCACTGGTTTTTAGGACTTTACCGTTGACGGTTTGACCGATTTTATATCTGACAGCCACATCTTTCCAAGGGTCATCATGCAAGGCTTTGATGGAAAGAGAAATTTTTGAACCATCGATTTCAATTATTTTTGCTTCAACTGCCTCACCAATTTTTATATAGTCTCTGGGATTTTCAATTCTTTGCCAAGCAATTTCCGAAATATGCACTAGTCCTTCCATATTGTCACCAAATTCCACAAAAGCACCGAAGTCAACCACACCAGTTATTTTACCTTTAACTACTTGACCTACTTGGAATTGGCTAATAGTTTCTTTTTGTTGTTCTTCCCAAGCAGCACGTTCGGAAACAATTAATTTATTTTCTTTTTCATCAACATCAATAATCTTGGCTTCAAAATCTTGATTAATATAACTTTTTAAAATTTCTAAAATTTTATTCTTATCACCACCTTCAACCCGAGGATAATGTTCGGTTGTTAGTTGGGAAACAGGCATAAAGCCCATGACACCACCTACTTTGCACATCAAACCGCCTTTATTAGCATCCATGATTTTGGTGGAGATGATAGTACCTTTGCTTTTTATTTCTTCAAGATTTTCCCAAGCTTTTTGGTGACCGGCTTGGCGGAAAGAAAGTTCCAAAATACCGCGTTCATTTTCTTCTTCCAAAACTGTGGCATAAGCTTCATCACCTATTTTGAGAGTAGTGTGGTCACCTGATTCATCTTCCAATTCTTTGCCGCGTACTAGTCCAGTGGTCAGGCCATTGATATCTAGTAAAATTTCATTTTTACCAAGATTGATAACCGTACCTTTGACTAGCTCACCTGTTTTGGGAAATTTTTGATTTTTGATTTCTTCCATCAATTCAGCCATTTTGCCTGAAGTGGGAATGGAATCATTTGTAAATTTTGTTGTCATTTAATTATTAGAATTAACCTTTTTGACTAAAAGGCCCTGCCTACCACAGGTATAATAAAATAGTAGGAATAACCTTATTACTTTATAGGAAAGGTTGAATTTTGGCAAGTTTAGTGTATTTTGGGTTATAATGATAATATAAATTATAAATTTTAAATTATTAATTATAAATCAAATTTAAATTAATTATTCTAAATTCTTAATTCTTAATTCTATCTTCTAAACCATGGGGTGGTATTCAAGTAAAAAGCCTATTTATAAATTAAATCAACTGCGACTTGGTAAAACACAGCAAGAAGAGTTTTTACGTTCACATTTAAAAATGAACACCAGACAAGTTAAGGAGTTAAAACAGAAGTTGGGAGGGCAGGCTTTATCCGGAGGTAAACTTTTGACAGCTAGTCAGTGGCAAAAAATAATGCAAGAACACGAGCCGGAGATAGGTGAAAAATGGCGTGAGTTTGTTAAACAAAAAGATAAAGAGTATCAAGGTTATTTAGAACAGGTTAAAAAAGAAAATATAAAAAAGGTTAGACAGATGGAAAGAAAACAAGAAGCAGCTGATAAAATGGTACAAAAACTTACTGGTCGGGAAAAACCCGGGAGTTGGCGAGAGAAAATAAAAAAATCAATCGTCGCTGATAGAGTTGATTTGAGAAATGATGACCTGACTCCTGCAGCGCAAAGAGTTTTACGGAAAAAAGAAGAGTTAATCAATCGTAAAAAAACCGATTGGGCACATGCTGATACTGGTAAAGCTACCACCATTCATGAGTGGGAGGAGAAAAATAAAACTGACAAAAAAAATGAAAAAAATAGTGAGGAAAAAGATATTGATCAAGTCAAAGAAGAGGCTAAAAAACTGTCTGATATGCAGATTTAATGACTGTGAATTTAGTATGATTTTAGAGTTGATTTTACTGACAAAAAGTGTTAAAATTATATTTGTGGATATAGCTTAAATTAAACAAAATATGCAAGCAGAATGGTTTGGACAAACATTTATTAGAATGCAAATAAAGTCACCACAAAATGGTGATTCTAATTTGCTTATTGACCCTTATCAAACTAAAAGTTTAGGTATGCGTCAACCTAAAATGGAGGCAGATTTAGTTTTGTCTAGTTCGGGTGAATTAGACAGTAAGTTAAATATAACTGGCGACTCTTTTGTTATTAAGGCTCCAGGAGAATATGAAGTAAAACAAATATTTGTTTATGGCATACCAGAATACAATACTGAAGGTATTCCGACAGGTAAAATAATGTATGTAATTGAAGGAGAAAATATGACCATGGCTCATCTGGGTAATATTACCCAAGGTGAATTAACCGAGGCGCAATTAGAAAATTTAGTAAATGTTGATATTCTATTTGTACCAGTGGGTGGGGGCGACGGTTTATCACCTAAACAAGCAGCCAAGATTTGCCAACAAATTGATCCGCGGGTGATTGTACCAATGCAGTATGCTTTTGGTGGTAGTAAATTGGATTTAGCCAAGATAGATGAATTTATCAAGGTTAGCGGTTTAACTAAACCAGAGAAAGTTGAGAAATTAAAAATTGCGAAAAAGGATTTACCAAGTGAAGAAACCAAGTTAGTTATTATTGAAGCATAAATTTTAATATGCTGTTTTTACCGCAACTAACACCAGCAAAAAAAAAGCAGTTAATCTATTTATTGTTGATAAGTTTTGGTTTAGTAATAGTGATTTGGATATTTTGGGTGACAAAGTTTGGTTATAGTCGTCAAGCGCAGGTTGATAACACTTTTTTCAACAATATTTTAAAACGGAGTCAAGTCACAGTAGATCAGTATGATAATTTTAAAAATCAGTTACAGACTACCTGGCAACAAGTTGAAAGTGCAGTTAATCAAAGTCAACAACAAGCCGATATTATTGATGAAATGAAAGTACGTTTAACAGCAACCACTACCGCCAGTACCACTACTTCTACAGCAACGTCAGTAGAATTAATAAATGAACAAGGAGAATAAATTTTATGAGTGCCAAAAAAAATAATTTACCAGAGGATAAACCAATTGAGCAAAGAATCGAGCTAAGACCGTTGGTCCAGGAAATGGAGCAATCTTATTTGGATTATGCTATGAGTGTAATTGTATCCCGTGCCTTGCCGGATGTACGTGATGGTATGAAACCGGTACACCGGCGAATTTTGTATGCGATGTGGGATATTGGTTTGCGGAGCAATGCTAAATTTAGAAAATCAGCTACTGTGGTTGGTGAAGTTTTAGGTAAATATCATCCGCACGGTGACTCCGCGGTTTATGATAGTATGGTCAGAATGGCTCAATATTTTGCCATGCGTTATACCTTGGTCAATGGTCAAGGTAACTTTGGTTCTGTGGATGGCGATAGTGCGGCGGCGATGAGGTATACCGAAGCTAAGCTTACCGCCTTAGCAGAAGAAATGCTGTATGATTTAGATAAAAATACGGTAAATTTTATTCCCAACTATGACGGTAGTCATAATGAACCTCAAGTATTGCCAGCCAAATTGCCAAATTTATTATTGAACGGTGCTATGGGTATTGCTGTCGGTATGGCTACTTCTATACCCACGCACAATGTTTCCGAAGTAATTGATGCGACTATACATGTAATTGACAATCCTGAGGCAGAGATCGATGAGTTATTGGATTTTATCAAAGGACCAGATTTTCCTACTGGGGGAATTATTTTTAATAAAGAAGATATTAAGACTGCTTATGCTACTGGTAAAGGTAGAATTGTTATCCGTGCCAAGACTGAAATTGTAGAAGAAAAATCAGGCCAGTGGCAAATAATTGTTACTGAGTTACCTTACCAAGTGAACAAAGCAACACTTTTAGAAAAAATAGCCGAATTGGTTAGGGATAAAAAAATTGAAGGAATTAGAGATTTACGTGACGAGTCAGATAAAGAAGGTATTCGGGTGGTAGTAGAGTTGAAAAAAGATGCTTACCCGAAGAAAGTTTTAAATCAACTATATAAACATACTGAACTGCAGTCAGCTTTTCATGTCAATTTACTGGCCTTGGTAGATGGTTTACAACCCAGAGTCTTGACTCTGAAAGATATTTTAGCTGAGTTTATAAAACACCGGAAAGAAGTAATTGTTAGACGTACGCAATTTGATTTGGATAAGGCCAAGGACAGAGCTCATATTTTAGAAGGTTTGGTAATGGCTCTTGAAGATATTGATAAAATTATCAATACCATCAAAAAATCAAAAGACAGAGAAGATGCAAAATTGAATTTGATAAAAAAATTCAAATTATCAGAACGCCAAGCAGTTGCTATTTTGGAAATGAAACTGCAACAACTGGCTAATTTGGAAAGATTGAAAGTGGAAGAAGAATTGAAAGATAAAAAGAAATTGATCAAAGAGTTAACTGAACTTTTAAAAAGTGATAAAAAGATTTTAGGGGTAATAAGACAAGAATTACTTGATTTAAAAGATAAATATGGTGATGAGCGTAAAACCCAAGTAATACCTCACGCTATTGATAAATTTTCTCAGGAAGATTTGATTCCCAATGAATCAACGGTAGTAGTGGTAACCAAAGATGGCTATATTAAGCGCTTGCCACCTGATACTTTCAAAACCCAAAGCCGTGGTGGTAAGGGTGTGATTGGACTGGTAACCAAAGAAGAAGATGTGGTGGAACACTTGTTTACTACCATGACTCACGCTGATTTATTATTTTTTACTACGCGGGGTCGAGTATTTCAACTCAAAGCTTATGATGTACCAGTCGGTAGTAGAACAAGTAAGGGTCAGGCTATTGTAAATTTTTTACAATTATCTCAAGACGAAAAAATATCAGCCGCCCTGGCATTGTCAGAAGTTAGGGATGATAATAAATTTTTAGTCATGGTTACTAAAAAGGGTATTATCAAAAAGGTAAAATTTGACGAATTTGATAATGTACGTCGCAGTGGATTAATAGCTATTAAATTGAGAACTGATGATAATTTAGAGTGGGTCAAACCTTCTAGTGGTAAAGATGATATCATGTTGGTTAGCGCTCGAGGGCAAGCAATTAGATTTAAAGAAACCGGGGTGAGAGCTATGGGTAGATCAGCTGCTGGGGTGCGGGGTATTCGCTTAAAGAAAGATGATTGGGTAGTGGGTATTGATTTGATTTTTGAAGGTAAACCCAGTAAAGAAGAACAGTTGTTGGTAGTAATGGATAATGGTTTTGCTAAGCGTAGCTCGGTGTCTGAATTTAAAACTCAAGGCCGAGGTGGCGGTGGCGTCAAAGCGGCTAAAGTAACAAGTAAGACCGGTAAAACCGTAGCTGCTTTTGTGGTCAATGCTAAATTGGCTGAAGAAGATTTGATTGTCATGAGTGAAAAGGGCCAAGTGATAAGATTGCCTTTAAAGTCTGTGTCAGTATTAGGACGCGCCACTCAAGGTGTGCGGGTAATGCGTTTTAAAGTAGCTGGTGATACCGTTGCCAATGTAACATTTGTTTAGAACTTAGACACATAATAAAATAAACTAAATAAACTCTGCTTTCAGGCAGAGTTTATTAGTTAGCTCATGCTTAATTCATAATTCTAGCTTCTAAATTCTAACTCTTCCATTTCCAACCAATTTTTTCCTTGTTTAACGTCAACTATTAGTGGTACTTGGAGAGAGGTAACAGATTCCATAGTAGCTTTTATTTGTTTAGCTACTTGATTAGCTTGACTGGCTGGTACTTCAAAGACTAATTCATCATGGACTTGCAGTAGCATTTTTATATCAGAGTTTTTAGAGCAAATATTATGCCAAACAGCAATCATAGCAAGTTTCATAATATCAGCACTAGTACCCTGGACTGGTAAGTTGATAGCTGCTCGTTCAGCAGCGTTTCTAACTTGAGCCATATTGGAGTTTATTTCTGGTAAATAACGTTTCCGACCAAACATAGTTTCAACATATCCTTGATTTCTTACTTGGGTGACAATATTTTGAGTAAACTTTTTCATATTGGGAAAACGTTTAAAATAACGTTCAATAAATTGTTTAGCTTCCATTCGAGAAATACCAGTCCGTTCAGCTAAACCAAATGGTCCCATACCATAAAGTACGCCGAAATTTACTTCTTTGGCTTTACGACGCATATCACTATCTACTTTTGCAAAGGGAACATCAAAAATAAAAGCAGCGGTAGTGCGGTGAATATCTTGGCCTTCTTGAAAAGCGCGAATAAGATTGGCGTCATTTGCCAAATGAGCGACTACTCGCAATTCTATTTGTGAGTAATCGGCCGAGAGTAAAACTTGATTTTTTTCAGCTATAAATGAACCGCGTATTTTTTTACCTAAAATTGTTCGAATAGGAATATTTTGTAAATTGGGATCAGAAGAAGATAATCTGCCAGTGGCGGTAATAGTCTGATTGTAGCTAGTATGCACTCTGCCTGTTTGAGGATTGATTAGTTTCGGCAAGGCTTCAATATAAGTAGAACGTAGTTTAGCTAGTTCGCGGTAATCAGAGATCATATCAATCACGGGATGAAGTCCACGCATTTTTTCTAGTTCACCAGCTGCCGTGGAAATACCGGTTTTTATTTTTTTCAAGCCTTCAGTCGGAATATCCAATTTTTCAAACAGAATCTTTTTAAGTTGTAGGGGCGAGGCGATATTGAATTCTTCACCGACTTGCTGGTATATATTTTCTTCTAAGTTACTAATTTGTTCAGTAACCTGTTTGTTTAATTGTGCTAAATACAATTTATCTATTTTAATACCATTTTTTTCCATAGCAGCTAAAATTGTTATCAAGGGCATTTCTACATCCTGAAAAAGTTTGGTCAGATTGTTTTTTGTTAGCTCTGGCTGTAACTTTTTATAAAGTTGCCAAGTAAAATCCGCGTCTTCACAAGCATAATCACAAATTTCTTTAGCTGGTAAACTTTTCATTGAGAGTTGGTTTTTTCCTTTCTTACCTATAAGTGATTCAATCGGAATCATCTCGTGGCCAAATTCGCTGAATACCAAATTATCAAGTTTTAGACGCCTTTCTCCGGGATTTAATAAATAAGCGGCAATCATAGTGTCGAAATAAATTTTATTTAGTTCAATGCCAGCTTGATTGAGTATATTTAAATCAAATTTTATATTATGACCAATTATTTTTGGCTGATTTATTAGTACAGAAATAAATTTAATAAAAGTTTTACTGGATTTCAGTTTTTTATAATCAAGATAATATGCCAAGCCCGCCTGCCAGGATAAACTTATACCAACCAGTTCAGCTTGTAAGGCATCAGTACTACTAGTTTCTGTATCCAAAGAAATTAGTTTTATTTTTTTTAATTTATTGATCAGGGTTTGTAATTTTTTTTCATTATCAATTAATTGATATTTAGCTGTAGATATTTTTTTATTTTTCTTGGCGGTGGCGATTTGCAGACTTGTTTGGGTTAAGTTTAATTTTTGTTCCAGTTCGGGAATTTTTCCCAGTAGTGATTTAAATTCAAGCTCTTGAAAGAGTTTGATTAGTTTATCTTTATCTGGGCTATGCAATTTACAATTAGCAAGATCAAATTTTATTGGTACATCAGTTTTGATTGTGCCTAATGTCTTTGATAAATAAGCATCATCATGATAAGTGGTAAGTAATTCTTTAATGCGTGGCTTAACTTTTACACTTGTTTGATACTTGTTATATAAATTTTCCAAAGTTTTAAATTCCAGCAAGAGTTCAATGGCAGTTTTTTCACCTATTCCTCTGACCCCGGGGATATTGTCAGATGGATCGCCACGTAGAGCTTTAAAATCAATTAGTTGATTGGGTTTCAGACCACCGTATTTTATTATTACTTCTTTGGTATCATAGATAATAGTGTCACTTAAACTGCGTCTTAAAGTATAAACTTTGGTATTGTCATCAACTAGTTGCAGAGTGTCATAGTCACCAGTGACAATATAAGTTTCAATGTCTTTTTTGTGATCAAGAGCACGACTAATCGTACCGATTAAATCATCGGCTTCAAAGCCCGGTTTTTCAAAAATAGTAATATTGAAAGCTTGAACAATTTCTCTTATTAACGGTATTTGAGCGTACAGTTCATCTGGTTGTTTAACTCTTGTAGCTTTGTAATCAGAGTAAACTTCATGCCTAAAGGTTGGCGCTTTAAGATCAAAAGTAACAGCGGCATAATTTGGTTTAATATCTTTCAATACCCGCATCAGGATAGTAACAAAACCATACACCGCATTGACTACGAGTCCAGATTTAGTAGTCAGTGGGGGAATGGCATGGAAAGCTCGATGTAACAAGGCATTTCCATCTACTATAATTAATTTATCAATTTTTTTAACCATATTAATTTTTGGCACTTGCTCCGCAACCGAGCACAGCGAGGTGTGTGGAGTTACCGTCAATGATTATTAGTTTTTCTTTTGTTTTAGACATAAAAATACCAAGTCTATCTTAGCATTTTTGCTTATTTATTAACAGAAATTATATTTTCTTTATGACCATCTGGGCTATGGTTTCACCAATTGCTAGTGAAGCGGTGGCAGCAGGTGAAGGAGTATTTAAGACATTGATTATTTTGTCATCTTCATAAATTAGAAAATCATCTATTAGTTTACCGTCTTTGGCACAGGCTTGGGCCCGGACCCCTGACCCCCCAGGAACTAAATCTTTTTTTTCAATCGTTGGCAGTAAACGTTGCAGGGCTTTGGTAAAGGCAGATTTATTGTAACTGCGATAAAATTCCCCCAGACCCATTGACCAGTATTTGAACATGACTTTTAAAAAACCAGGCCACAGTAGAGAAGAAAAAAGTTCACCTAAATGAAAGTCAGTTTTTTTATAACCTTCTTTACGAAAAGCAAAAACAGCATTGGGTCCGGCCTCCACAGCACCGTTTAAACGCCGGGTAAAATGTACACCTAAAAAAGGAAAAGTTGGATCAGGTACAGGATAGATTAGATTATTTACTAAGTGGCGTTTCTCTTGAGCTATTTCATAATATTCACCTCGAAAAGGAATTATTTTAACATCGATTCGTTTGTTGAGTTTGGCTAAATCGTCTGATTGTAAACCAGCTGTATTGATAATAAGTTTACTGACAAAATCACCCTGATTGGTAGTCAGCTTAAGAGTATCTATTTGTTTTTTTATACCAAGTACTTTGGTATTTAACTTTATTTCTCCTGAATATTGGTTAGTAAATATATCGGCATATTTTTGACAAACTTCCGTGTAATCAATAATACCAGTATAAGGTACCCACAACGCCGCTAGTCCAGTTACCTGGGGTTCGTAATTTTTTATTTCATTGGCAGTTATTTTTTTTATATTGACCAGACCGTTTTGTTGACCGCGATTATAAAGTTCCTCTAGTCTTGGTAATTCTTCAGGGGTAGTGGCGACTATTAGTTTCCCGCAAAGTTCGTATTTGATATTATGAGTTTTACAAAATTCTATTAATAATTGATAACCACGTCGACAATTTTTTGCTTTTAAGCTTCCCGGTTTATAATAAATACCAGAATGAATTACTCCGCTGTTATGTCCTGTTTGATGTTGAGCCAGGCTGGTTTCTTTTTCAATTAAAACAATTTTAAGCTCAGGGTTAGCTTCCTTAAGTTTGAGGGCAGTAGCTAGTCCCACAATTCCTCCGCCAATAATAGTAATGTCGTAAATCATAAAAAATGCTACTTATATAGTAGCATTTTTTATGTAGATTGTGTTAATTAATTTAAGCTGCTTTTTCGGATGATTTTTCTTTACTTTTTCGTACCATTTTTTTTGGTTTTTTTATATAAAGTTCTTGGATTTCAGTTTGAATCTTATTTTTAATCTCTTTCCTCTCATTTTGGGAAAGTTCATTCCATTTATAGTTAGGTAAAGAGTATTTGATTATTATTTGTTTTACTTCTTGAGGATAGCGTGGTTTGGCTGAGGAAGTCTGCGGTTCATCATCATAACTTAAGTCTTTTTGTTGTTCGATTTTTTCCAATTTAGCTAATTCCTCGTCATCACTATAAAATTCATTACTTTCTAGTTCTTCCCAGTCGATTAACCTCACCATATAATCCTGCCAATCGACATCATCTGGTATGTCTTCAATAGGTATGAATTTTTTTTCCGGATCATTGGAAATTAATCTAACTTCTTCTTCAGTTATTTCTGGTTGATAGATATCAGTTTCCAAACTTTTAGTAGGATTATTTTTTCTGTCTATTTCTTCGTGAATAGGAGTATTGTCTTGTTCAATTTTTTTATCAGCTTTTTTAAATGATTCGAAAAATTTCATAATTATTTATTTAGTATTATTAGTTTTAATGGAGGCCTGGGGGGGAATTGAACCCCCGTATAGAGGTTTTGCAGACCTCTGCCTTACCGCTTGGCTACCAGGCCGGGACAGTATTAAGTATAAAGTATTAAGTATAAAGTATAAAGTAAGAATAAATTTGTATAGGTAGATTAACAAAATTTTATTTTTAAAGCAATCAAAAAATCCGCCGAGGTGGCGGATTTTTTGTTAGTTTAGTATTTCAACTGTTAAGTGTCTGCGACCAAATTGTTTTGCTTCAGGGATTGATTCCATCAGCACATCTAGTCGATCACCATAGCGTGGATTCATACGATCTCTGACTTCAAAGATAGTATCGCCAAAATATTCAGGAATACGTACTTGAGTGCCAAAAGGTAACCAATTGGCTGCTACCACTTTTATATTTTTATTTTTACAAATATCTGTACCATCTGCAGTGATACACGGCGTGCTGTCAGTTTGTTCTGGTACAGCATTGTAGGCCGTGATTGTAACTTTTTTAGTTCGAGCCACTTTAATTTCATTAATTGGTAGTTGATAATTAATTATTTCCGTGGCTTGAGCGGCTGGTTGCAGATTGATTTCTCTCCCCTCATTGGTTAGGACTGGTGCTGGGGCAGCCAATATTTCTGCCTGGGGAAGTAAAAAAGTGAAAATTGAGGCAATAAATATGACTACCAGCAACACGCGACGTCCGCGTTTACGTAATATAACATTCATACGGTTGCTTAATTACTTAAATTTGTAAAAAACCAATAAAAAATACCCTGTTTTAGGGATTTGAGAATCTTAGCAAACTTAGTAAAAAATGTCAACCAGCAGTCAGCTGATGGCTATTGGCCTTTAGTTGTTAGGTTGATTAGATAGTGAGGATGATTTGGGCAGGTAAAGATATTTTTTTAGATCAATATAATAGTTATTATCAATTATTTTTACTTGAACACCTTCATTGGTCAGAAGTTTGGCTTGTAATTTTTTAGTAGCTATGGGATTTATGATGCTAATCATACCTTGGCTGTTTATTACTCGGTGCCAAGGTATATTTTTATTTATACTCGCTCGCATAGCAAATCCCACTACTCTGGCGGCACGGGGAGTGGAAATAAATCCGGCTATTTGCCCGTAAGTCATAACTTTGCCTTTAGGTATTGTTTTGACTATTTGGTAGACTTTTTCATAATAGTTCATAACTTTATTTTAATATAAAAAGAGAGGTTAGACACCTCTCTTTATTATTTAAGATTGATTTATTGGGGTAAGTTTGGTTTTTTTTGTTTGTTTTTACTGATTAACCATTTAATTAGTTTAATTAGTAACCAGAGAATTAAAACAAAAGATAATAACCAAATTAGCAATACGGGTAGGAAAAATACAAAACCAATAACGATATTTGCATAGGTTTGCAAACCAACTAATAAATTTTGTAATGATTTTTTAATTTCATAGAGTGGACGCCAACGTAGGTTAAGTACCTCTATTTCAGCCTCGGCAGTTAGGTAAATGGTAATTGTTGACATTTCTATTTGCCTATCAAGATAAATTAATTGCCCTTCCAGTCTTTCAATTTGTCCCCGTACTCTGGATAAATATTGAGAAACTTTTAAAATATCTTCTATGGAATAGGCTCTGTTTAGCACATCAAGATAACGTTGTTCCTCAGCTTTTAAGTTTTTTAATTGGGCTGCTAAATCAATATATTGATCAGTCACATCTTTGGCGTTGATAGTAATATTTTCTACTTTAATACCCAAAGCTTTGAATGTATTTATGGCTTCGTCAAATTTATCAGCTGGTACTTTGACTGTCATTACCCCCGATTTAGCCCCATCTTTTATCTCTCTAATATTTTGATTTTGAATAAAACCGCCTAAAGAAATTGTGGTTTGATTTATTTGCTCGGCTATTTTTTCCGCATCACTTACCAACAATCTTAATTCACCATTTTTAGTTATTTTTCTATCTGTTAAATTATTATCACCAAGAGGTTGTTCATCGTTACTAATTGAATTATCCCGACTTGCTTCGGTAGAATTATAGTCGTAAGTTGCTATAGGCATGGCAGATTCACCCATCATGACATCAGAGGCAGTTTGGATATTTAAAGCTTTATTAAAACTGATTCCAGGGGATAATATGTTATTGCCCCAAATAAAAAAGACACTAAATAAAATTGCCACCAATCCAACCACGGCTAAAACATAGACACTAATTTGTTTTATTTTATCTTTATTCATTGGTGTTTATTTAATTATTAATAACATTGTAATTATACACCCCTTTTTATATATACGATACTTTTTTTATTTGGTAACATATAAATAATTTAAATTTAATTAATAGGTAATAAATCTTGCCAAATTAATACTTTTTTGTTATCGTTGAATTTGCAAAACATTGGTTTTAAATTAATTATTTGGGCATGTAGCTCAGTTGGTTAGAGCGCGTCACTGATAATGACGAGGTCCCTGGTTCGACTCCAGGCATGCCCACCAGGCCGAGGTAGCTCAGTGGTAGAGCGAAGGACTGAAAATCCTTGCGTCGGCAGTTCAATTCTGCCCCTCGGCACCAACTATATAAATCCTAAATTCTAAATACTAAAATAATATTGGATTTTAGAGTTTAGGATTTATTTTAAATAAATATTTTAAAATTTATAATTAATAATTTATAATTATTAAATCGGGGTGTAGCGCAGGCCTGGCCCTAACGGACCATTAGGCCCGGGGCTGGCTA
>CAZINS010000002.1:24217-70887 GCA_964540695.1 uncultured Gammaproteobacteria bacterium
TATAGAGAATCAGGTATTAAGTTTTAAAATAAAAAATTATCGGGGTGTAGCGCAGGCCTGGCCCTAACGGACCATTAGGCCCGGGGCTGGCTAGCGTATAGAGAATCAGGTATTAAGTTTTAAAATAAAAAATTATCGGGGTGTAGCGCAGTTGGCTAGCGCACCTGCTTTGGGAGCAGGGGGTCGGAGGTTCGAGTCCTCTCACCCCGACCAATATTTTGGGACAAATAGCACATAGCAAGAATTTTAAAAGTATATAAATAATACCTACGTTTTAGCGGGCTTGCCTGTTGAAGCGTTGTACAAGCGGGTATCGTATAGTGGCTATTATTACAGCTTTCCAAGCTGAAGACGGGGGTTCGATTCCCCCTACCCGCTCCATTGAAATTTTTTTATGATTATATTTATTTATGGTACTGACAGTTGGCGAGCACACCATAAAATTTTGGAATTAAAGGATAAATTTAAACAAAAAGTTGATCCCAGCGGTTCAAGTATTATTGCGGTCAATGGTGAAGATTTTGATATTGGTTCTTTTCGGCAAGATTTACTTTCACAGTCTTTATTTAGTAAAGGCCGAATGATACTAGTTCGTGATTTGTTGGTTAGAAATCCCAAGAAGAAGTCACAAGAAGAAATTATTGAAGTTTTAAAAAAATCAGACAATCATACCATTTTGTGGTGGGAATATTTTGTGACAACAGATATTTTTAAAAAAATTAAAACCAGTCCTCTATTTAAATATTTAAAACAACAAAAGTTTGTTCAAGAGTATGATACTTTAAAAACTGTGCAGTTGGAAAAATGGGTAAAAAATAGAGTAGTTGAACTTGATGGAAAAATTGGTACCGCGGCCATTAAAACATTGTTAGCTCAAGTAGGAAACAATTTATGGCAGTTGGACAATGAAATTCAAAAGTTGACTTTATATTGTGACGGTCGAGAAATTACTACTACGGATATACTTGATATGGTTGTGACAAAAATAGGTGGTGATGGTTGGGAGTTTCTTTATTATTTGTCACAAAAAAATAAACCCAAGGCCTTGGAAATTTTAGAAGAGCAATTGATTTTAGGTAGTGAAGCAGTGGAGATATTCGGTAGAATTGTCTGGCAATTTCGTATTTTATTATTGGTTAAAGACATTTTAGAAGGTAAAACTTTTACTAGTAATGAAATTGCTAGTAAACTACAGTTACATCCTTATGTGGTTCAGAAATCACTACCGGTTATAAAAAATTTTTCTCTTAGTAGATTGAAAGAAATTTATGAACAACTAACAGCAATTGATTATAAAATAAAAACCGGAGTTTTGGATCCAACTGTTATGTTAAATTTATTTATTATCAATCTGTAAAATTTATGATCTAAAAAATACCCCCAGAAGGGGTATTTTTTTAGGACTTATTTATTTTTTTCAGTAGTCTTGATTTTTTTCTAGCAGCGTTGTTTTTCTTTATTACTTTATTCTTTGCAGCTTTGTCAATTAGAGATTGGACATTTTTTACAAGTTCCCCTAGTTTAGTTTTATCACCACTAGCAATAGCTTTATCAATTTTTTTCATCAATGATTTAATATTACTTTTGGTGCGCGTATTTCTTTGGGTACTTTTTTTGGATTGCCGTAAATCTTTGGCTGCTGATTTTGTATTAGGCATAGTGATTCGTAAATTTATTAACTAATTAAGTAGAAGTATCATAACAATTTAATAAAAATAAATCAAGCTGTATTAGTGAATAAATTTATTGATATCTTCTTTTTTAAAAGTTTGATTAATTTCTTTTAATAAATCGTTAGTGGAGATAAAATAATTTTTATTATAAAAATTTTCTTGTAAAGATATAAGGGGTATAGCATTTTTTAAATCAAAATTACCAATAGCTGTGCGATTTAAATTGGTCATAATAGCTCCGGTATTCAGTTTTTTACCTAAATCATCAATTAAACTACGAATATAAGTTCCAGTGCTACAAGTAATTTCTAGTTTTAGTTTAGGCCAAGAATAATCAATTATTTTTATGGCACTGATATTTATAGTTTGTTCAGCCAGTTTAAGATTTATTTTTTTTCTGGCCAATTGGTAAGCTTTTTGTCCATTTATTTTTTTAGCAGAAAAAATTGGTGGTCTTTGTTTAATATCACCAGTGAAGCTTACTAAAGTCTGGCTAATGGTTTGTAAAGAAATTTTTTTTGTAGGAATAATTTTAATAATACCTTCAAGATCATAAGTGTCTGAAGTTTTACCAAACTCCATTTCCGCCACATAAGTTTTGGGAAAATAATGCCACCAATTTAGCATTTTGGTAGCTTCATTTATACCTATTAGTAAAAGTCCAGTAGCCAAAGGATCAAGTGTACCAGCGTGGCCCACTTTTTTGGTATGAGCAATTTTTCTAACATTATTAACAACGTCGTGCGAGGTAATACCGCTAGGCTTATTGATTAGCAGAAAACCAGCTTGTTGGTTTTGTAAGGCTGGTCTAATTTTAGAAGATTTAAAAAATTCAGCTTGCCATGGTTTAGCCCGTAAAATAGTAGGGTGAAGGTTTATTTTTTTAAGTTCAACCGGTAGCTGATCTATAAATATTTTTTGATCATGACCAAGTAATATAACATCGGGTTTAATAGTAGTTAAAATTTTGTAAGGATTATTAAGATTTCCTAAAAGTACTTGTTTTATTTCTGGATATATTTGCAATTGTTTAACTCTTTGGTTTTCAGTAAAAAAAGGTTTTTTGTTTTTCATTTTTTCAATAGTTTTATCTCTAGCTACCACCACTGTAACTGTACCCAAAGCAGCTGCCTGTTTTATTAAAAAAATATGGCCAGGGTGAATGATGTCAAATGAACCAAAAATAACGACACTAGGTAATGATTGTTTTTTTTCTTGTTTAGTCATAATTAAAATAAGTATTTGCCTAAGCAAGGCAAGCTTGCTTATAATAGAGTAGTGTTAGCTAATTATTATAGTACTAAGGAGTAAATCTTATGTCCAATGCAATTGTAGTTGACGGTAAAAAAATCTCTACTAGATTAAAAGCCGAATTAAAACAAGACCTAATTGATTTAAATTTTTTAAAACCAATAAAATTGGCGGTAATTTTAGTGGGTAATGAAGCCGCTTCTAAAATTTATGTTAGTAAAAAACAAGCGCTAGCCAAAGAACTAGGCATTGTTTGTGAGGTTTATGAAATGTCAAAAAACTCAACTGCCGAAGAAGTAGTTGCTAAAATAAATTATTTACAGTTAGATAAAAATTTATTTGGTTTAATAGTTCAATTGCCCTTACCAGATAATTTATGGTCACAAACACGTTTTATTACCAATCACATACGTCCAGAACTAGATGTAGATTGTTTGTCTCATTTTTCTTTGGGTAGGATATTGATGAATGAATTATATTTTATGCCACCAATAATTGGGGCGGTAAGGGAAATATTAAATGAATATAATATTGAATTAAAAGGTAAACATGTTTGTTTGGTTGGTCGCGGCGAGTTAATCGGCAGACCTCTAGCGGCATATTTTTTAAATGCTCCTGTTACTTTGAGTGTGTGTGGAAAAAATACCAAAGATTTAGGCAATATAACTAGACAAGCAGATATTATTATTTCTGGTGTGGGTAAGCCAAATTTAATTACAGGGGAAATGGTCAAAGACGGAGCAGTGGTGATTGATATTGCCACCAATTATCAAGCAGGTAAAGTCAGGGGCGATATTGACTTTGCTTCAGTTAAAAATAAAGCTTCATTATTGACACCAGTCCCAGGTGGCTTTGGACCAATTACGGTGATAAAGTTGATGGAAAATATGGTTTTTTCCGTACGAAATAAAAAAACTATTAAGACAATTTAATTTTTTTTGATTTTTTAATTTCGTCAATTTGATCTCTAAGTTTAGCTGCTTTTTCAAATTCTAAATTTTGGGCGGCTATATTCATTTGTTCTTCCAGTTGAATAAGTAAATATTTTATTTCTTCTTTAGGTAATTTAGTAAAATCAATTTTTGTTATTTGGTCATTCTTTTGACTGGTGCCAGCTAACATTGATTGTTTAATTTTCTTTTGAATTGATTGAGGGGTAATATGGTGTTCTTTATTGTAAGCTGTTTGAATCTGTCGACGGCGGGTGGTTTCCTCAATAGCACGTTGCATTGAACCGGTGATTTTATCTGCATACATGATTACTTGTCCTTCAACGTGTCTGGCTGCTCGACCCATTGTTTGAATTAAAGTGACATCACTGCGTAAAAAACCTTCTTTGTCAGCGTCCAGGATGGCAACTAAAGATACTTCAGGTAAATCTAAGCCCTCGCGTAATAAATTGATTCCCACTAAAACATCAACTTCACCGCGTCGCAAAGACTGTAGGATTTCTATTCTTTCCAAAGTTTCAACCTCCGAATGTAAATATTTTGTTTTTATATTCATTTCTAATAAGTATTCAGCCAGTTGTTCAGCTAAACGTTTAGTCAGCGTCGTGACCAACACCCTTTGTTTTTTTTGTACACGTTTTTTTATTTGCGTAATCAGATCATCGATTTGATTGTTAGTTGGTTTAACAAAAATTTCCGGATCAATTAATCCCGTAGGACGAATTAGCTGTTCTACTACTTGCTTAGAATTAGTTAATTCATATTGACTAGGAGTGGCGGAAACATAAACAATCTGATTTATTTTTTTAGTAAATTCATTGTATTGCAGAGGTCTATTATCCAAAGCAGCGGGTAATCTAAAACCAAATTCTACTAGGGTTTGTTTACGCGACTTATCTCCCTCATACATTCCTCTGATTTGCGGCAGGGTCATGTGTGATTCATCTATAAATAACAAAAAATCTTTGGGAAAATAATCAATTAAGGTATAAGGTGGTTGTCCTACTAGACGGCCATCAAAGTAGCGAGAATAATTTTCAATACCATTGCAATATCCGACTGTTTCCATCATTTCTAAATCAAAACCCACCCTTTGTTCCAGGCGTTGGGCTTCTAAGAGTTTATTTTGTTTTTTAAAAATTTGTAATTGTAGTCTTAAATCATCACGAATTTTTTTGGTAACCATTTTTATTTTGTCAGGGGGAGCTACGTAATGAGTGGCCGGATATATTTCAATACTTGAAAAATTATTTAATATTTTTTTTGTTAACCAATCAATTTCTTCTATTTTTTCCAAAGTATTGCCGAAAAATTTTAGTCGCCAAAATTTATCTAAAGCAAAAGAAGGATAGATTTCAATTATTTCTCCTCTAACATTGTAACTATTTCTTTTTAGTTCTTGGTCGTTGCGTTCATAACGCATATCATGGAGAGAACGTAGTATCTCTGTACGTTTATAGTTTTTTTTAATTTCGAGTGGTAGTTTGATATCGGCATATTCTACAGGATTACCTAAGCCATAAATACAACTAACTGAAGCAACAATTATGACATCACGTCGCATCATCAGTGCAGTAGTAGATGCATGACGTAACCGATCAATTTCTTCGTTAATTTGTGTTTCTTTTTCTATATAGGTATCTGAACGGGGAATGTACGCTTCTGGTTGATAGTAATCATAGTAAGATACAAAATAATGTACCGCATTGTGTGGAAAAAAATCTTGGAATTCTCCAGCCAGTTGGGCGGCTAAAGTTTTATTGTGGGAGATTATTAGGGTAGGCCGATTGGTTTGAGCAATAATATTGGCCATAGTAAAAGTTTTACCCGAACCCGTCACTCCGAGTAAAGTTTGAGCAGGGTATTTTTTCCCTAAACCTTCAACCAATTTTTTTATTGCTTTAGGCTGATCGCCGGTTGGTTTGAATTTGGCAGATATTTTAAATTTAGCCATTTTTATTTATCGTTAGACATTCATCAGTATAACCATCTTTATTAAAATAAAAAAGTCCTTAAAAACAAATTATTTATACTTATTTATAAGTAAAGGTGAAATAACTGGTAAAATATTATATACTAAATACTAGATACTTAATACTTACAAAATGATTTCTTATTTACAAGGACAAATTAAACGAATAAATGAAAAATCTTTGACAGTTTTGGTAGGAGGAGTCGGTTATGAAGTATTTGTTACTAATGATATTCTAACCAATATTCACGCTGGTGAAGAAATTGAACTTTTTATTTACACGGCGGTGCGCGAAGATGCTATGGATTTATTTGGTTTTCAAGATGAGAGTAAGTTTTATTTTTTCAAACTACTTATAACCATTTCAGGTATAGGACCAAAATCAGCTTTAAATATATTAGAAGCAGCCGGACCTGATGATATTAGGCAAGCTGTTTTAAATGATGACCCCGGTTTTTTACAAAAGGTAAATGGCATTGGTAAAAAAACCGCAGAAAGAATTGTGGTTGAATTAAAATCAAAAATTGGTGCCGGGATTGTTAGTAGTGAACGTGGAGCTAGTAGTGAAGTGATTGAGGCTTTAGAAAGTTTAGGTTATCGGGCTGGTGAAATTAGAGAAGCTTTAAAACAGGTTGATGCAAATTTAAGTACTGAAAAAAAAGTGTCACAAATTCTTAAATTACTTGGTAAATAAATGGAAGTCAGAGAGATTAGTTCAGCGGCTGAACTCAATAATTTTGTAGCTACAGCTTGGGGTGGTCAATTTTTGCAAGCTTGGGAATGGGGAGATTTTCAAGCAAGTCAGGGGCATCAAGTTTGGCGACTTGGTGTTTACCAGCAGGATGATTTATTAGCTAGCGTACAAATAATATTATACCCACTGCCTTTTAGTCATGCTTATTTGTATATTCCTCATGGCCCTGTTTTTAAAGCAGATTTAGCATCAGCCCAAAAAGAAAAAATTATAAAATTATTTTTATCAAAAGCTCGTGATATTACTATTGCTACCACTAAAAAATCAGAACTTTTTTTACGTATTGAACCGAGATTAAGCCCGACTGAATTGGGAAATTTTTTCTTTAATTTAGGTTTGAAAAAAACTCAGGCTGTGCAACCTCAAGATACACAAGTAATTGATTTAACCAAAACACCAGAGGAAATTTTAGGACAAATGCATTCCAAGACTAGATATAATATTAGATTGGCTGAGAAGCATGAGGTAACAGTCCGTTTGGCTGAAGACCCGAAAGATTTTGCAATTTTTATTAATTTATTAAAAACGACCGCTCAACGTGATAATTTTAAAATTCATAATGTTGATTATTATCAAGCTATGTGGGAGATGTTTCATAATACTGACATAGCTGATCCTAGTAAATTGACCATTAAATTATTTTTAGCTGAATATAAACAAGAAGTTTTAGCTGGTGGTCTTTTTTCTTTTTTTGGTGATCGGGTAGTATATTTACACGGTGCATCAACTCAAAGCCATAAAGAATTAATGGCCCCATATTTACTTCATTGGCAACTCATGAAGCAAGCAAAAAATTATGGTTATTATCAATACGATTTGTATGGAGTAAAGCCAACTCAAAGAGATATTACCAAAAGTGATCGGGAAACAAATTGGCAGGGTATTACTAGATTTAAAAAAGGTTTTGGGGGTAAAGAAGTAAATTATGTTGGCGCTTGGGATTGGACTTATGATAAAATATGGTACACATTTTATAAATTAGCTAAACGTTTTGTATGATAAAGAAAGTAGTTATCTTTGCAGCTGGGCGTGGTACCAGAATGCAAGCTTTGGCTAAAACTCGCCCTAAACATTTAATTGAGGTTTTTGGCAAGCCTTTTTTGTATTATTTACTCACCAACTTAAAGGCTGTTGGTTTTCAAGAAGTGATAATGGTGACTGGTTATTTATCCCACCAGTTTGATGATTTTTTTGCTGTCTATCGGGATGAATTTCCTATTTTTTGTACAGTAAATCAATTTGCCATGATGGGCGAAGATAAATATGGCACTTTAATTCCTTTGCAAGCAGTTAAAAGTGTAGTAGATAATGAACCTTTTGTAGTGGTAATGGGCGATAATTTATATGCTCTAGACGATTTACGCGCTTTTGCCAATACAGAAGATGATTTCAATTATATCGGCGGTCTAAAAGTTGATCACCCTGAACAATACGGTACTTTAGTACCTAGTAAAGGAGATTTGTTAATGAGAATAGATGAAAAAATAGAACAACCAGTATCTGATATTATCAATGCCGGTATTTATAAATTTAATCCAGATATTTATTCAGTAGGTGATAAAATCAAACCTGCTAAAAATGGTGAATATCAGATAACAGATGCCATTTCATTATTAGCTAAAGAAAATAAAGTTAAAATAAAATTATTGCAAAATTATTGGCTTGATTTTGGTCACCCAGAAGATATAAGTAAAGTAGAACAATTTATAAGCACCCATGATTTATTCGCAACTTATGGTCTGAAGGTAGTTTGATAGCTCCTATAGTTCAACGGATAGAATGCGAGCTTCCGGAGCTCGAGATGTGGGTTCAATTCCTACTGGGAGCACCAAATTTAGAATTATGAATTACGAATAAAGAATTAAGGTAAGACTATTTAAAATTAATATGACTTGGAAACAAAAAATAAAAAAAATATTACCACCAAGGTTTATTGTTTTTTATCATAAGACACTGGCGGTTTTGGCAAACTTTATTTATTGGTTTCCTTCAAGAAATTTGGTTGTGATTGGTGTTACCGGCACTAAAGGTAAATCTACAACCGCGAATATGATTTGGCAGATTTTGACTAAAAATGGTCATAAAGTTGGTCTCATCACCACCGCCAATTTTCGTATTGGCGATAAAGAATGGATTAATGATACCAAAATGACTATGCCCGGCAGATTGCGATTACAAAAGTTGTTAAGGCAAATGGTTAAAACAGGTTGTCAGTATGCCATTATCGAAACTTCATCTGAAGGTATAAAACAATTTCGTCATTGGGGAATAAAATATCAAATTGGTGTTTTCACCAACTTAGCTCCCGAACACATTGAGTCCCACGGCAGTTTTGAAAATTATCGAGCAGCTAAGGCTGAGTTATTTAAAAATTTAAAAGGTTTAAGAATAAGTATTTTAAATATAGATGATGACAATTTTTCTTATTATAAAAATATTCCTGCTCAGCAATACATTTACTATGGCTTAGAAAAAGAGGCTGATTATTTTCCAGTAAATTTACAAACTACCAATGATGGTTGGCAGTTTGAGGTTAAGGGTCATTTAGTGAATATTAATTTACCCGGCATTTTCAACGTCTATAACGCCATGGCCGCTATAGCCGTAGCCAAAGCCTTACAAATTAAATGGCAAAATATAAGTCGAGCCTTGGACGAATTCAAGTATATGCCCGGCCGCATGGAAAAAATAATTTCTCGTAAAGGTTTTGTTGTCTATGTTGATTATGCGCATACCCCGGAAAGTTTGGAGTTAGTTTATAAAACTTTACAACCCAAAGCAAAAAGATTAATCGCTGTACTTGGTTCTTGCGGTGGTGGAAGGGATAAAGCTAAACGACCGCTATTAGGAAAGATAGCGGCTAGTTATGCTCAAGTTGTTTTCATAACCAATGAAGATCCTTACGATGAAGACCCCAAAAAAATAATAGCAGAGGTTTTTGCCGGCACTACCAATTATCCTAGTGTAGATGTTTATCAAGTAGAAGATCGTAGGCAGGCTATTGAGCAAGCAATAAAAACCGCTTTAGTCGGTGATATAGTAGTAATCACAGGTAAAGGTAGTGAACAAGTAATAGTAACAGCCAAAGGTAAAATACCTTGGGATGATAGAACGGTAGTCAGAGAGTGTTTAGCTAAATTATAGTGTGGAAAAGTTGTTATTTGGCAAATTTAAAAATTAACATATTTTTTCACTTTTTTGGCTAAAAATAAATAAAAATTTTTAAATATTGACAGCTATTTGATTTTAGTATCAAAAGCTTGACTGATATTAAATTTTCTGTTACAGTTACCACATCGCGTTATTGTTTTTGTAAAAATTTTAGCTAACCTTACACAAATTGTGTTGATTTATCTAGCTTAAACTAAATATTAAAAACTCTTTTCTATTCTGGAAGGAGTCATTTTTATGTCTGTAAAAACCACTCTAAAAGAAAGGAAATATTTTACTAAATATAAACAGGTATTAAAATTGCCTGATTTAATTGAAGTACAAAAACAATCTTATCGTTGGTTTTTTGAAGAAGGCTTAAAAGAGCTTTTTGCTGAGATTAATCCGATTAAAGATTTTATTGGTAGAGATTTAGAACTTTATTTTACTGATTATTATTTGGATGAGCATAAATTTGATGAGCAAACTGCCAAAGAGAAAAATGTTACTTATGAGTCGCCACTACGTACTCAGGTTAGATTAGTCAATAAAAGAACGGGAGAAACAAAAGAACAAGAAATATACTTAGGTGATTTTCCTTTGATGACTGATCGAGGAACTTTTATTGTTAATGGTATTGAAAGAGTAGTAGTTTCTCAGTTGATTAGAAGTGCAGGTGTCTTTTTTACTACCAATGTAATTCGTAGTCGTAAATACTACGGTGCCAAAATTATTCCCAATCGTGGCGCTTGGTTGGAAATAGAAACTGATGTTAATGACGTTTTGTATGTCAAGATTGATCGTAAGAGAAAAATATCTGTTACTGCATTACTGCGAGCTTTTGGTTTTGGCACTGATGAAGAAATTATCAATTTATTTAAAGATGTTGATAATGACCCTCATCACCATTTTATTCAATCTAGTTTAGAAAAAGACATAACCAAAAATGAAGACGATGGTTTGATTGAAGTTTATAAACGTATCCGTCCTGGTGACTTAGCAACCGCGGAAAATGCTAAAAGTTTAATCCATGCCATGTTTTTCCGGTTTGATCGTTATGATTTTGGCAGAGTTGGTAGATACAAATTGAACCAACGTTTTAATATGCATGTTGATAACACTCCTGAAAATCGTGTCCTGAGAAGAGAAGATCTGGTGATGATTATTAAAGAAATTATTAGACTTAATATTTTACAAGAAGCCGCCGATGATATTGACCATTTGGGTAATCGTCGGGTGCGGGCTGTGGGAGAATTGATTCAAAATAAATTTAGAGTTGGTATGACACGTATGGAACGTATAGTTAGAGATAGAATGTCTACTTTGGATATAAATACCTTAACTCCAAATCAATTGATTAATGCCCGGCCGTTGATTGGTTCAATCAAGGAGTTTTTTATGTCTTCCCAGTTATCTCAGTTTATGGATCAAACCAATCCTTTGGCTGAACTGGAGCATAAACGTCGTTTGTCAGCTATGGGACCTGGTGGACTTTCCCGAGAAAGAGCTGGTTTTGAAGTTAGAGACGTACACCAAACTCATTATGGTAGAATTTGTCCAATTGCTACTCCTGAAGGACCTAACATTGGTTTAGTTGGCCATCTGGCTAGTTATGCTCGGGTCAATGAATTTGGTTTTATTGAAACACCTTATCGCAAGATTCTCAAAGAAGTTAACAATGATCCAAAATATACAGTTGGTGAAATAACCAAAGAAAATATTGTTGATCCTAAAACCAATAAAGTTATATTGAAAAAAGGAGAAAAAATTACCAAAGAGTCAGCTCAGGTTTTAGCTAAAAGTGGTGTTAAAAAAGTATTAATCAAATCAAGAGTAACCGAAGAAATTGATTATTTTGATGCTTTTTCTGAAGACCGAGTTACAACTGTACCAGCCACTGTTAAATTGAATAATGATGGTTATTTTAAAGAGCAGTGGGTTGAAGCTAGAGTTGGTCAAAAACCAACTATTGTGGAGGCAGATACAGTAGATTATATGGACGTTTCGCCTAAGCAAATTTTGTCAGTTTCAACTTCCTTGATTCCTTTTGTTGAGCATGATGATGCGGTTAGAGCTTTAATGGGTACCAACATGCAACGTCAAGCCGTCTCAGTAGTAAAACCGCAAGCCCCGGTGGTGGGCACTGGCGTAGAACGTCGTGCTGCTAATGATTCCGGACATACAATTATTTCTGAAGAAGATGGTGAAGTAGTTGAGGTTGATGCTCAACATATTGTGATAAAAAATCAATCAGGTAAAACTAAAGAATATCGTTTAGGTAAATTTTTACGATCAAATGCTTCTACTTGTATGAATCAAATTATTACCGTTGATTTGGGTCAAAAAGTTAAAGCCGGTGATGTTTTAGCCGATGGTCCTGCTACACAAGGAGGCGAGTTAGCATTAGGACAAAATATGTTGATTGCTTTTATGACTTGGGAAGGTGGAAATTATGAAGATGCTGTATTGATTTCAGAAAAAGTTGTACGAGATGATCGTTATAGTTCAATTCATATTACTGATTACACAATTGATGTGCGCGATACAAAATTAGGTCCTGAACTTATTACTCGCGATATACCAAATGTTGGTGATGAAAAATTAAAAGACTTGGATGAAGATGGCGTTATTCGCATTGGGGCAGAAGTTTCGTCAGGCGATATTTTGGTTGGAAAAATTACTCCCAAAGGTGAAACCGAACTTTCTGCCGAAGAAAAATTATTAAGAGCTATTTTTGGAGAAAAAGCTAAAGATGTTAGAGACTCATCTTTATATTTAGAACATGGTGAACATGGTAAAGTTGTAGATATTAAAATATTTTCTAGAGAAAATGGTGATAAACTTTCCGCGGGGGTAATTAAAACTATTCAAGTTTCAGTGGCATCATTACGTAAAGTACAAGTGGGCGACAAGATGGCCGGTCGTCATGGTAATAAAGGTGTAATTTCTAGAATAGTACCAGAAGAAGATATGCCTTTTCTACCCGATGGTACACCAATTGATGTTATGTTAAATCCCTTAGGTATTGTTTCCCGTATGAATTTAGGACAATTATTGGAAGTCCATCTTGGTTATGCTGCTCACAAATTAGGTTATAATGTGGCTTCACCTTCATTGGACGGAGTAACAGTTGAGGAAATTAAGTCACAATTAGCTGAAGCTGATTTACCTGAAGACGGTAAAATACAGTTATACGATGGACGTACTGGTAAACCATTTCAGAACAAAACTACTGTCGGCATTATGTATATGTTGAAATTAAACCATTTGGTAGAAGATAAGATTCATCAACGTTCAATTGGACCTTACTCATTGGTGACACAGCAGCCGCTAGGTGGTAAGGCTCAATTTGGTGGTCAACGTTTTGGTGAAATGGAAGTTTGGGCATTGGAAGCTTATGGCGCTTCTTATAGTTTACAAGAAATGTTAACTATTAAATCAGATGATGTACCTGGCAGAAGTAAAGCTTATGAGTCAATTATTAAAGGTGAACCAATTGAGAAATTAAACATTCCAGAATCATTTAATGTTTTAGTTAGAGAATTAAAAGGTTTAGGTTTGGAAGTTGAACTATTGAAAGATGGTCGGATAGTTCAAACTGATAGTGAAACAGAAGAAAAAAGGACAAGAAAAAAGTAAGTTATTAAAAATATTTATGTCACATCCTTCAACAACCAAAACAATCTCCACGCTTTTTCATGAAGGCGGTAAGGAATTAGAATTTAATGCTATTAGATTGAGATTAGCTTCACCCAGCGATATTCATCGTTGGTCAAAAGGCGAGGTAACCAAACCAGAAACAATCAATTATCGTACGCAAAAACCTGAAAAAGACGGTTTATTTTGCGAACGTATTTTTGGTCCAACTAAAGATTGGGAATGTTATTGTGGTAAATACAAAAAAATTAGATACAAAGGTATTGTTTGTGACAAATGCGGTGTAGAAGTTACTAGAAGTTTTGTTCGTCGTGAACGCATGGGTCATATTGATTTAGCTGCACCGGTGGCGCACATTTGGTTTTTACGTGGTATCCCTTCACGAATTGGTTTAATGCTTGATATGTCTGCTCAAGAGTTGGAAAAAGTTGTTTATTTTGCCAATTTTATTATTACTGAAGTAGATGAAGCACAAAAAGCGGAATTATTGGAACAAATTGCCAATGAATTAAAAGGCAAACAAAAGAGTATTGAGGCGGAAACCAGACAAGTTATTGAAAATTTAAATAAAGAAAAAGCCAAAACTTTTACTGATATTAATAAAGAAACAATTAAGTATAAAAAATTGGTAAGTGATTTTAATAATAAAGAAACTTTAATTTTAGAAAACAAAAGTAAGAAAATTAAAGAATTAGAAAAAGCCGTCAAAATCGCTCGTCGCGAATTAGAAGAACTAGTAGTCAAAAAAGTAATCTCCGAGCATACTTATCAAGATTTGTCTTTGAAGTATGGTCATATTTTTGAAGCTTATATCGGAGCAGAAGCAATTCATAAAATTTTATCTACCATTGACTTGTCCGCCATGGTAAAGCAATTGGAAAATGAAGTTATTGAAACTCATGGTGCCAAAAGAAAAAAAATACATCGTCGTTTACAATTAGTAAAAAGTTTAATACGCAATAACATTCGTCCTGAAGACATGGTATTAACAGTGATTCCAGTAATTCCACCTGATTTAAGACCAATGGTACCATTGGATGGTGGACGTTTTGCCACTTCTGATTTAAATGATTTGTATCGTCGAGTAATCAATCGTAATAATCGTTTAAAAAGACTCATTGATTTAAATGCTCCTGAAGTTATTCAACGCAATGAAAAACGTATGTTACAAGAAGCGGTTGATGCATTGATTGATAATTCCGCTCGCCATGGTAAAACAGTAACGGCTTCCACAGGTCAAAAACGGCAACTTAAGTCAATTGCTGATATGTTAAAAGGTAAACAAGGACGTTTTCGCCAGAACTTACTTGGTAAAAGAGTAGATTATTCTGGTCGTAGTGTAATTGTGGCTGGTCCACATTTACAAATGCACCAGTGTGGTATTCCAAAAATGATGGCTTTAGAATTATTCAAACCATTTGTAATTTCTCAGTTAATTAAAAATGAATATGTCCATAATGTTCGTAGTGCCAATCGCTATATTGAAGCGGGTCATTCTGAAGTTTGGGATATATTAGAAAATATTACTAACCACAGTCATGTCATGTTGAATCGCGCACCGACTTTGCACCGTTTAGGTATCCAAGCTTTCCAACCAGTTTTAATTGAAGGTAAAGCTATCCAACTGCACCCTTTGGTTTGTACCGCATTCAATGCTGATTTTGATGGTGATCAAATGGCTGTCCATGTACCTTTGACGGAAGAAGCAAAACAAGAAGCGGCTGAACTAATGTTATCTTCCAAAAATTTATTAAAACCCGCAACTGGTGATCCAGTAGTGACCCCTAATCAGGATATTGTCTGGGGAGCTTATTATATGACTTATATCAATCCGTATGAAGATGAAAAGAAAATAAAAAATTATGCTTCTATGGATGAAGTTAAAATGGCTTACGATGCAGAAAAAATTAATTTGCGTGATGCCATTAGAGTTAAAGTTGATAATGTCTTAACTATTACTTCAGTGGGACGAATATTATTTAATGAAGTAATGCCTGAAGACTTTCCTTTTATTAACCAGTTAGTTGATAAAAAAGTTATTCGGGGAATAGTGAGCGATATTATAGATAATTTTGGCTTTGCGATAGCTGCCAAGACTTTTGACGATATAAAAAATTTAGCTTTCAATTATATTACTCAGTCAGGCTGGTCATGGGGCATGGATGATTTACAAGTATCCAAAGAAAAGTATGAAATAATGTCATTAGCTGAGGAACAAGTAAAACAAATTTTTACCCAATATGAACAAGGTTTATTGACCAACGAAGAACGCAGAGAAAAAGTAATTGATGTTTGGACAGAAGTTAAAAATAAAGTAACCGCCGAGGGTAAGAAAGTAGTTGATAGTAGTGGTCCGGTTAGTTCCATGATTGAGTCTGGTGCTAGAGGTTCATGGGGACAGTTAACTCAGATTGTAGGTATGAAAGGTTTAGTTATCAATCCAGCTGGTGATATTATCGAGTTACCAGTTAAATCAAATTTTAAAGAAGGTTTTGATGTTTTGGAATATTTTATTTCTACTCATGGCGCTCGTAAAGGTTTATCTGATACCGCGCTACGTACTGCTAATGCCGGTTATTTAACCAGAAGATTAATTGATGTTGCTCAGGATATTGTGGTTCAAGAAGAAGATTGTGGTGATGATGAAGGGACATTGTTAACTAAAGCTGATTCCGAAAACATGGGAGAAAATATAGCCAATCGTTTATTTGGTCGGGTTGTCTTGGAAAATATTAAAGATAAAAACGGTAAAATAATAGTAAAAAAGGGTGAAGCAGTAGGTAAGGCCCAAGTAAAAAAGATTTTAGCTTTGGATATTGAAAAAATTAGAATAAGATCAGTTTACAGTTGTCATTCATTACATGGAATTTGTGCCAAATGCTATGGTTTTGATTTAGCTTATAATGAACCGGTTAAAATTGGTACGGCGGTTGGTATTATGGCTGCTCAGTCAATTGGTGAACCAGGCACCCAGCTAACTATGCGTACTTTTCATACTGGTGGTGTAGCTGGTGAATCAGATGTAACCCAAGGTTTACCTAGAGTAGAAGAAATTTTTGAAGGTAGAAATCCAAAAAAGAAAGCTTTTATGAGTGATGTTAGAGGTCGGGTTAGTATTGAAAAACAGCCCAAGCAAAAAGTAGTCAGAGTATCTTTTGATGAGCCTCAAGTGGTTACTTATAAACTAGATGATTTTCAAAATATTAAGTTACGTGTAAAAGATAAAGATGATGTTTCGGCTGGTGATACAATTTTAGTCAGTAGTGATCGTAAAGTTAAAGCAGACTTTAGTGGTCAGGTAAAAGTGACCAAAGAAGAAGTAGTATTGGTAGGTGATAAAGGAAGTGTTAAAGAATGGATTATACCCAATGCTTATAATTTAGTAATTGAGGATGGGCAGCTAATCAATGTCGGGGACGCTATTACTGAAGGCTCACTAGATTTGCATGATTTATATCGTTTAAAAGGTAGAGAGGCGGTACAAAAATATATTTTGAAAGAAATACAGTTTATCTATACTTCCCAAGGACAAAATTTAAATGATAAACATATAGAAATTATTATTCGTCAGATGTTTTCTCGGATTATGGTAAAGGATCCAGGTGATACCAATTTATTGACTGGTGAAATAGTAGAAAGTTGGGTTTTTAGACAAGCTAATGAAAATTTGAAAAAAGGTAAAACACCAGCTAAAGGCGAAGAGTTGTTACTTGGTATTACTAAATCTTCTCTGACAGTTGAATCATGGTTATCAGCCGCATCCTTTCAAGAGACAGCTAGAGTATTAATCAGTGCAGCTATTACTGGGCAGGTTGATTATTTAAGAGGTTTGAAAGAAAATGTTATTATTGGTCGCCTAATACCAGCTGGTACCGGTTTTGGTAAATATGCTAAACCAAAACGAATAGAATAAAATTGAACTTGATCTTTTTAGATATAAGAAAATAATCCCGCTGACGCGGGATTATTTTTGATAAGCTTTATATAGTTTAAATCAGTCCGATTATTTCTTTAATAGCTTGTAAGTTCTTAGTGGCTAGTGCTTTTGCTTTTTGGGCCCCAGCTTTTAATATATTTTGCACTTGTTGGTCACTTATTGCTTGATATTTTTGTTTAAATGGTTTTAAGGTTTGATTGATTGCATCAGCTACAGCAATTTTTAAATCAGAATATTTAATCGAACCTTGTTGATAAGCTTGCATAAAATTTTGGTGTTGGGTTTTTTCTCCAAGATAATCTAGTAAATCAAAAAGATTTTTTACTCCAGGGGACATACTTTTATTTTTAGAAACAGTATCAGTTACTGCTCGGGAAACTTTCTTTATAACCACCTCAGGTTCATCAAGTAAAGAAATATAATTATTTTCTCCTAACTCCTTACTCATTTTTTTGTCTGGTTTTTGCAGAGACATTATTCTTTTAGCAGGAGTAACTACTGCTTGTGGTTCAATAAAGTGTTGTCCGTAACGTTGGTTGAATTTTCTAGCAACTAATCTAGCCAATTCAAGATGTTGTAGTTGGTCTTCTCCCACTGGCACGGCGGTAGCGTGGTAAAGTAAAATATCAGCAGCCATTAAAGCTGGATAATCAAATAAACCCATATTGATATTTTTTTTGTGTAATTGTGCCTTGTCTTTATACTGCGTCATACGTTCCATTTCCGCCACTGGAATTAAACAATTGAAAATCCAAGCTAGTTCAGTATGTTCAGATACATGTGATTGGACAAATAGAATAGATTTTTCTGGATTTAAACCCAAAGCCAACAATATTTTTGTAGCAATAATGGTATTTTGTTTTAAAATATCTGGTTTGATATCGATGGTAATAGCGTGATAATCCACTACCGAGTAAATACTTTGGTAACTATTTTGTAGGTCAACCCAATTTTTTAGTGCACCAAGATAATTGCCAAGATGCGGTATGCCGGTTGGTTTAATACCAGAAAAAAGTGTAGATGTTTGTTGCATAAAGATAACTTAACATTTTTTATATTTTTTTTCAATTAAAAAATAACCCTAGTCATTCGACCGGGTTATTTTTATTAATTTAAACCTCAATAATTACTGGCAATATCAAGGGTCTTCTTTCAGTTTTTTGAAATAAGAATCTACCTAAGTCATTGCGCAGTTTTTCTTTTAAGAAAGTTTGGTTGGCACTGGTTCTTGGATCTTTGTCTTTGAGAATTTCTTTAGCTTTCTTACGAGTATCTTCAACTAATTTTTTATTTTCTTTCATATAGATAAAGCCACGAGAAATTATGTCAGGATTACCTATTAGTCCACCAGTTTTACTGTCTATGGTGGCGATTATCACCAACATGCCTTCCCCGGCCATTACTTGACGGTCACGGAGTACTACATTGGAAATATCACCAATACCTAAACCATCAACAAAAACGTAATCAGTGTTGATAGTACCATGGATAAGGTTAGGTTTATTGTTATAATGTTCAAAGATAGAACCATTATCAAGGACAAATACTTTATTTGGTGTAAAACCTTCTTGGTAAGCAAGTTTAGCTGCTTCCTTTAAGAAATAATGATTAGCATAAACTGGTAAAAAATAGTCTGGTTTAATTTCTTTTAACATTTCTTTGATATCAGGAATAGAACTGTGCCCAGACGAGTGAACATCCATAATATCTGAATGAATGACGTTATCGCTTAAGCGATATAAATTATCTTTAAGTCTTTGAATCGATCTTTCATTACCAGGGATGACTGAGGAGGAAAAGACTATAGTATCTGTTTTTTGGATTTTTATGTATTTATGTGATCCTTGGATAATACGATGTAAGACCGCTTGGCTTTCACCTTGAGCACCAGTACAGATAATAATTATTTTTTTATCAGGATAATCGGCAACACGATCAATAGTGATAAGTGTGTCTTTTTTTATTTTTATATAACCCAATTCTTTGGCTACTTCCACGTTTAAGCGCATACTATAGCCATCTAAAGCTACTTTTTTACCAATCCCTTCAGCATATTCTAAGATTTCTTTAATCCGTTGTATTTGGGAAGAAAAAGTTGCAATAATAGTTCTACCTCCGGATTCAGAAATAATCTTTTGCAAATTAGCATGCATAATTTTTTCTGAAATTCTTTGTTTTTGCGAAGTGGAACCAAGACTTTCTAACATGAGAATTGAAGGTCTTTTTACTTTGGCTAAGTGGTGATAGGTGATAGGTTGACCACGCATAGGATCTTTTTCCAAAGCCCAATCGCCAGGATGAAGTACAGTGCCTTGTGGAGTTTCTAAAATTACTCCCATCGCATCCATAATTGAATGTTCCACTTGAAAAAATCCTACTTTAAAACCTCCTAAAGTTATTTTTTGATCAAGCTGTTTGATAGATAAGGTTTTTAGTTTTTGGGATGAACCTTTTTTATAATCTTCTTGTCTATGCTTGACTAAAGCCAAAGTTAAATCACGGCCGATAATTAGAGGATTACCCAGTTTTTCTAACAACATGGGAGCAGCGCCAATATGATCTAAGTGTCCGTGACTAAAAATTACTGCTCGAATATTTTTTTCTTTACCTTTTAAATAAGAGATATTAGGTATAATATAATCAATCCCCGGCATATCTTCTTCAGGAAATTGTAAGCCCATATCTAGAATAATAATATCCTGTCCGTATTCAAAGACAGTCATATTGCGACCGACTTCTTCTTGTCCGCCCAAAGGGATGATACGTAATTTTTTTTCTGATTTGACTAGTTTAGTATCAAGAATTTTAGTTGGTTTTTTACTAGCCGCTTGGGTTAATGGTTTATTATAATGTTTAAAACGATTAAAAGATCTTTGCTTTGATCTGTTTTTATTGTTTTGATTTTTTGCTTGATTTTTTTGTTTTTTAGCCGAACTGGCAAGTAAATTGCTAGTGGTATCAGCTACTACATTCGCATTCATAAATTTTCAATTTTAATTAATTATTATAAGTGAGTTTTATACCTAATGTATATTAGGTTGTTTATTATTATATTTTTTTAAGTTAAGTAATTTTACACGCCAAGTTGTTTATAAGTTTACTTATTTTTTAATTAAGAAAACTTAATTAGTGTTTGTGGTGGGCGAAGAGGGATTTGAACCCTCACGGGATTGCTCCCACTAGCTCCTGAAGCTAGCGTGTATGCCAATTTCACCACTCGCCCCTATAAGAACTGATTTGTTTATCAACCTACCCTGCCTACCGGCAGGCGGCAGTCAGATTTCAACACTGTGGCGGTAAAAGTCTGATTAGCAATTGCTATTATTTATCAAAATGAAAACGTCTTTTGGTTTTGACATACCAATTAACTGAATCATTAAATCTATCATTAGGTAAATTAATTCTAGTGGTATTAAAACCAAGTATTTTTTTATTTAATAAATAAGAATAAGTAGGTTGAAATAAAAATACAGCAGGTTTGTATTCTAAAATAATATTTTCAAATTGACTAAAGAGTTCAGCTCTCTTGTTAAAATCATTTGTTTCTCTGGCTTGCTCTAGTAAAGAATCTGCTCTTTTATTATTAAAAGAGGTTAGGTTAAATCCAGGGTCTTTTAGTTGTGATGAGTGCCAAAAAGGATAAAAGTCTGGATCTGCTCCTAAGATTTCACCAAATAATAGCAATTCATAATTACGGGTCCTAATTACTTCTCTTTGGATATTGCTAGCTGGTACAATGTTTAAATTTGTTTTAATACCAGCTTTTTCCCAGTAAACTCTAATCAAATCAGCAATTTTTATGTTATCTGGATAATCAACTGTAGTTAGTGTTAGTTCTAATGTTTTTTCATCCTTAGTAAAAAATTGATTATTTTCATTTTTTTTCCAACCTAGTTCATTTAAAACTTGTATTACTTGTTCGGGATTATAGGGATTAGTATTTAAATCTTGATTATGTCCTGGTAATCCTGGCAAAAGCGGACTAGCTAGGGTTAGGGCTTCACCAGCAAAAACATTATTTAAAATATCATTTTTATCAATAGCTAGTTCCAGAATATTTCTGATTTTTTGTTCTTTAAGAATTTCATTATTAGTTTCGTTAATAAAAATACCGGTATATTGTGGTAGTTGTAAGTTGTAAATTTGTAATTGTCGATTGTTAGTTAAAGATTCTTTTTTTTCTTTGGGGACAAAGCTTATGCCATCAATATTTTGTTCTTGTAGTGCTTGCCATGCAATGTCATAGCTGGGATAAAATTTAAAATTTAGATTTTTTAAATAAGGTTTTTGTCCATAAAAATTATCAAAAGGCACTAAAGAATAAGATATTAAATTACCATCCTTATTTTTTTTCAAACTATCAAATTGCCATGGCCCTGAACCTATTGGTTTTAGATTAAGTTCGGCCAGTTTATAACTTTGGGTAGATATATTTTCCCAAGCATGAGCAGGTAAGATTCCCACGGTTAAGCTGTGTAAGAAAGGACCAAATGGTTTCTCTAATATAAATTGTATTTTACGATCATCAAGTTGATTAACTCTTACTCCTCTGAAAGCTGGTTCTAGGGGAGAATTATTTTTAGCATCTTGAATAATAGCAATAGTGAAGGCCACATCTTTAGCAGTTAGTTCTTTACCGTCATGCCAAAATAGATTTGATTTCAAAGTAAAGGTATAAGTTTTTCCATCAGAAGAAATTTCATATTTTTCCGCTAGGTCATTTTCCAATTCTAGATTATTGTTATATTTCAGTAAACCGGAAAAGATTAATTTGATTAGATCGGAATCAATGTCATTGGTAGAGCCAAAGGTGGGGTTGATATATTGAGGGGCACCTATTAAACCTTCAGTATAACTGCCACCTTTTTTAGGAATTAAAATTGTATGTCGCCAAAGATAACTAAAACTTACTAAAAACAAAGAAATAAATCCGACTAGTAGTAAAAATCTAACTGTTTTTTTCTCTTTTTGGTTAAAAAAACGAGATAAATATTTTAATTGTTTTAAACGTGGCAAACGACTAGGTGATAATTCCAGAACTAATTTTTCATCATAATCTTCAATTAGTTCAGCACTGTTATTTTGGCCAGCTTTAAATAGATAGGTAATTTTTTTAAACCAATATTGAATAAAACTAGTTATTTTATTTAACCACGAAAAATTCACAACTGTATAATAGTTTAATAAATAGAGAAAAAATAAAAAACTTTCTGGTAATTATTCACTTAAAAAAATAGTGATATAAAAACTTAAAGCAAAAAAGATAACACCAAGAATAATAGTAATATAATATAATGTTTTTTCTGCACCTCGTTTAGCTCTAAAAACTTGACTACCGCCACCAAAAACAGCACCCGTTCCACTGCCTCGATTTTGCATGATAATTGCTAATATTAAAAGAAAAGCAATTACCATTTGTATTATCAAAAAAGTTTTGGTCATAAATTTGACAATAAAAAAGAAGGTTTAATAACCTAACACCTAACAACACAAGTATAACAAATATTATTTATTTTGTCAATATTTATTTTATTTTAAGCTCAGTTTAGAATGGGTTTGACGATAATAGTTAATCGCAAACCGATGAGCTTCATCTCTTATTCTTTGTAATAATTTTAATTCGGAGCTAGTGGCAGGTAAACGTAGGGAAGATTTTAGATCAGGTAAAAATATCTCTTCATTTTTTTTAGCTAAAGCAATTAGAGGTAAATTTATTTTAAGTTGTTGCAAAGTTTTTTTTACACTAGAAAGTTGCCCCTTACCACCATCAATAATTATTAAATCTGGCCAAATCCAATCTTTATTACCTGTAAAACGTCGAGCAATAATTTCCGCCATCATAGCAAAATCATTAATACCTTCAGTATATTTTATTTTAAATTTTCGGTATTGGGATTTATCTGGTTGGCCGTTGGTAAAAACAATCATCGCGCCAACAGCAAAATTTCCTTGAATATTGGAAATATCATAACATTCTATTCTTTGTGGTAGACGTGGCAACGATAGTTTATGGGTTAAATTTAAAATAGTTTGCAATTCGTTCCTATCATTTTTAAAAAAGGAAGGGATTTTTTTGGCGAGATATTCCTGAGCATTAAAATTACCTAAGATAAGAATTTTTTTTAACCGGCCGCTTTTTTTATAACTAATTATAATTTTTTTCTGATTGATATATATTTTATTTTTACCAATTGGTATATCAATTATTATTTCTTTAGGAAGGTCATTGGTTTGGGAATAATAATTTTGAATAAATTCGAATATAACGTGAGTATTGTCAGTAATTTGTGTGTTAATAATAAAATTTAATTTATCAATAATTTTACCTTGTCGGATGCGAAATAAATTTATGGCCCGCTGTTGTCGCCAAGAAAATAAATTGATTACATCTTGATTGGTTGGTTTGGTGCTAACAATTTTTTGTCTTTGGGAAATTTTTTCAATAGCTTGTAGGCGATTGCGGTAAATAGCAGCCAATTCATAATTTTTTTTGTCAGCAGCGGCTGACATTTTTTTCTTTAATTCATCAATAATAATCTTGTTATTACCTTGAAAGAAATACTTAATTTGTTTTACTGTTGACAAGTACTCTGTGGAATTGAATTCTTTTTTAAAAGCACCAGGTCCTTTTTGCCAAAATATAGCTAAAGTTTTTCTAACCGCACCTGCTGATAAAAACGGTCCAAAATAAGTAGCTTGATCATTTTTTATTTGTCTTTCGACAGTCACATGAGGGGGGTTAGTTTTGGCAATTTTTACATAACAGAAATTTTTGTCATCTTTTAAATCAATATTGTATTTTGGTTGATATTTTTTTATTAGATTTTTTTCTAAAAGTAATGCTTCAGTTTCATTATCAACTATCACCGTTTCTATACTATCTATTTCTTGGAGCATAATTTTTTTAGCTGGAGATAACTCTAAGTTTTTTGTGAAGTAACTCTTAACCCTTAAGCGGATATTTTTTGCTTTACCAATATAGATAGTTTGCTGTAGTGAATTTTTAAACAAGTAACAGCCCGGCCGGGTGGGTAGGTTGGTCAAATATTTTTTGTTCATATATTTATAATACAGTATTGACTAACTAAATAAAATTGTGTATTTTTTACTATTATTACCTTAACATAAATCAACTAAAAAAGGAGAGAATAATGAATAAAGTTATTTGTTCATGGTGTAAGTCACCACATACTAAAAAACAACCAGCTAATGAGTCGGTTAAATTTGAAGAGTATATTTGTCAAGAGTGTAACCACTCTACCTGGCACCAAACAGATTATGATATCAATAAATTATTGCCTTTTTCAGAGGCAAACCGTGAGTTTTTTATGTTAGAACCAGATTGTTTTTCTAGGACTAGAGCCAATTAATTCTTTGGTCAAGCTTAAAGCTTGACCATTTTTTATTTTTAGCATATAATTAGTGCTGATTTTTTTACCAACTTTTATATATGCCTAAAAAGATAAATATCATCGATGAAAATAATAAAATAGTTATTCGTGGCGCTAGGGTACACAATTTAAAAAATATTGATATTGATATTCCCAGAGATAAATTGGTGGTAATCACAGGATTATCTGGTAGTGGGAAATCGTCTTTGGCCTTTGATACTATTTATGCTGAGGGACAACGACGCTATGTAGAAAGTTTGTCTTCGTATGCTAGGCAGTTTTTGGGTCTCATGGATAAACCAGATGTAGATGTGATTGAAGGATTGTCACCGGCTATATCAATTGATCAACGTTCGGTTTCTCATAACCCTCGTTCAACCGTGGGTACGGTTACTGAGATTTATGATTACCTAAGATTACTTTATGCCAGAATTGGAAAACCACATTGCCCTAATTGTGGTCAGTTAGTTGTTAAACAAACAAAACAACAAATTTTTCAAAAAATAATTACTCTACCTGAAGACACTCAACTAGTTTTGCTGGCACCTGTAGTGAGAGATAAAAAAGGTGAACATAAAGGTGTATTGGAAAAAATTCAAAAAGCAGGTTATGTCAGAGTCAGAGTTGATAATGAGGTTATGCCTATTGAGGAAGCTTTAGATAAAAATATTGATAAACAAAAGAGTCATAATATAGAAGTGATTATTGATCGCATTTCAGTCAGTAATGAAGCTGATGAAAAACAAAGATTAGCAGAAAGTTTAGAGACCGCTCTTGATTTGGGGGATGGATTTATTATGGTATCGCTGGAAGGAAGTAATGAAGATTTTATTTATAGCGAACACTTTGTTTGTCCCAAATGTAATACTAGTTTATTACCGATTGAACCAAGAAATTTTTCATTTAATTCTCCTCATGGCGCTTGCACAGAATGTAGTGGACTTGGTACTAAGTTAGAAATAGATCAAGATTTAGTTATTCCCAATAAAAAATTGACCATTGCTCAAGGAGCAATCCGGCCTTGGGCTCGAACTCGAGCTAACCAAAGTTGGTATGTCAGAATTTTAGAACAGGTTGGCAAAAAGCATGGCTTTTCTGTCAATGAACCATTAGAGAAATTCAATAAGAAACAGTTAGCTATTTTACTTTATGGTACTGGTGAAAAAAAATATACAATGGATATTGAAAGTTCAAGTTTTTCGGGTGAATACGCTACACACTTTGAGGGAGTAATACCTAATTTAGAAAGGCGTTATAAAGACACAGAATCAGATTATGTCCGGGGTGAAATAGAAAGATATATGAGAGTTCTTAAATGCCCAGCTTGTCAGGCTAAGAGATTAAATCCGCAATCATTAGCTGTTAAGGTGGCCGACAAAAATATAAATGAAGTTACTAATTTAACGGTCAACGAAGCTATTCCTTTTTTTAAAAAATTATCTAGCAGTAGTCACAATACGACTTTAACTGATCGTGAGCAAAAAATTTCTAAACAAATATTAAAAGAAATAATTTCTCGTTTACAATTTTTACAAAATGTTGGTTTGGAATATTTAACTTTAGATCGTCCCGCCGCTACTTTGTCAGGTGGTGAAGCTCAACGGATTAGACTGGCTACTCAAATTGGTTCGGCTTTAGTGGGGGTACTTTATATTTTAGATGAGCCATCAATTGGTTTACACCAAAAGGATAATCATAAATTGATTAAAACATTACAGCACTTAAGAGATTTAGGTAATACTGTTATTGTAGTTGAACATGATGAAGATACTATTTTGGCTGCTGATTATGTAGTTGATATTGGCCCTGGTGCCGGTGAACATGGTGGAGAAATTGTGGCCTGTGGCACACCCGAACAAATCAAATCCAATAAAAATTCTTTAACTGGTAAATTTATTTCTGGTAAAGAAAAAATTGAACCACCTAAAGAATATCATCCTGGTAACAGTAAAAGCATTAAAGTTATTGGAGCCACTGAACACAATTTACAAAATATAGATGTGGATATTCCTTTAGGTAAGTTAGTGGCAATTACCGGTGTCTCAGGTAGTGGTAAATCAACTTTAATGACTGATATATTAGCCAAAGCACTTTCACAGTATTTTTATCGATCCAAAGATTTGCCTGGTGCTCACAAAGCTATTAAGGGATTGGAAAATTTAGATAAAGTAATTAATATTGATCAATCGCCAATTGGTCGTACTCCTCGTTCCAATCCAGCAACTTACACGGGTTTATTTACCCCAATCAGAGAACTTTATGCCGAATTACCTGAATCTAAAATGCGAGGTTATAGTCCGGGCAGATTTTCCTTCAATGTCAAAGGTGGTCGCTGTGAAGCTTGTCAGGGTGATGGCATGGTAAGAATAGAAATGAATTTTTTACCTGATGTTTATGTAGAATGTGAAGAATGTCATGGTCACAGGTACAATCAACAAGCATTGGAAATACATTATCGAAGTAAAAATATTTCAGATGTTCTGAATATGACGGTAGAAGAAGCAATGAATTTTTTTGCCAATGTGCCGGCTATTCATGATAAATTGATTACTCTTTATCAAGTGGGTCTAGGATATATTCATCTTGGCCAATCCGCCACAACTTTGTCAGGTGGTGAGGCTCAGCGGATTAAATTGGCCACCGAGTTATCAAGACGTGCCACTGGAAAAACTTTATATATTTTAGACGAACCAACAACTGGACTTCATTTTGCTGATGTTAAAAGGTTATTAATGGTTTTAAATCAATTAGTAGAAAAAGGAAATAGTGTTTTGATTATTGAACACAACCTTGATGTGATAAAATCATGTGATTGGATAATAGATTTAGGCCCAGATGGCGGTAGTAAAGGCGGTTTGGTTGTAGCCGAAGGAACGCCACGTCAAGTGGCCAATGAAAAGAAAAGTTATACTGGTCAATATCTGAAAAAAATGTTCTAACTATTATGCCCCAAGCTAAGGGGCATAATTTATTTGTATTTGCTACAATGTAAATATGATTAATGCCAGCCAATATAAAAATTTAGTTTTTCATGATATTTTTTCTTATCCTTTGACTACCAGAGAGTTGCAAAAACTTGCTTGGCAGGATGAATTAAGGGTTGATACCAATAATATTAAATACCAAACTCAAGCTGGTTTTTATTTTTTACCAAATAAGTCGGAAAATATCCGGATTAGAGGTGATAACTTTGTAACAAGTGTCAATAAGTTACGTAAAGCTAAACGACTAATTAAATGGTTGCGATTGTTGCCTAGTGTAAAAATGATTGCTGTTTGTAATTCCTTGGGTTATTTGAATGCCAATGAAGCCAGTGATATTGATTTATTTATTATTGCCGCTAAAGGAAAAATTTGGTTAACCAGATTTTGGTTACAAAGTTTTTTAAAATTGTTGCGTTTACGTCCTTATGATCGCGGTCAAAAACAAGATAGTTTTTGTCTAACATTTTTTTTAAGTCAAGATAATTTAAACATAAGTAATTTACAAATTACTAATCCTGATATTTATTTAGCTTACTGGGTAGTTAGGTTATTGCCTATTTATGATCCGGCTAATATCTATCAAGATTTTTTGCAAGCCAATAGTTGGGTAAAAAAATATTTTTCTCAAGTAGAAGCAATTCAGCTTGATAATGATTGGTTAGTAAAAAAATCTTTTTTCAGATACTTTTTTATTTTTTTAACTTTTAATTTTTGGACTAAAATTTTAAAAAAAATACAATTGCGTTTATTGCCCCACAGCTTACAACAACTAGCTAATCAAGATAGTAGAGTAATAATGACCGATCAAGTTTTAAAATTTCATGGTATTGATGATAAAAGAGAGTATTATAATAAGATCTGGGAGAAAAATGTTTATTAAAAGATTTACGAATTAAGAATTACGAATAATGATTTTACAAAAATTAGAAAAATTATTGGAATACGGTATTTATTTATGGATTTTTCTATTGCCCTGGCAAGTCAGATATTTTTATCAAGCTGAACTTAAAGGAGGTGTTTGGGAGGCGGGGAGTTTATCTATTTATTTGAGCGAAATTATTTTAATATTTTTGTTATTTCTTAATTTTATTTTATGGGTAAGTAAAAGTAGGGCTGATAAGAAATTGTTAAAGGATATTAAGTTTAGCTCCCCGTTAATTTGGTTATTAATTTTTGTATTTTGGGTATTTATCAGTGCGTGGTGGTCAGTGTTGCCGGCTTTAAGTGTATATTACGGGCTTAAATTTTTATTAGCTTTAGGAATTATCTGGTTGATTAAATTGGATAAAATATCTTTTAGCAGGGTTGCGGTTATAATTGTTGCCAGTGGTTTACTGCAAGGTTTATTGGCAGTAAGTCAGTTTTTAAATCAATTAGTCTGGGGTAGTAAATGGTTGGGTATGGCTTGGCAAGATGCACAAAATTTAGGTGTATCAGTGGTAGACACAGGTTTAAGACGTTGGCTCAGGGCTTATGGTTCTTTTCCTCATCCAAATATTTTGGGTGGATTTTTAACTATCGCCTTAGTTTTTTGTTTTTATTTATATGAGCAAACAAATAGGTTGTGGCAACAGCTAAAAAATAAACAGCTAGAAATTTTTAATACTATTGTTCTTTTTGTCACTATGATTATTTTTTCTGGCTTATTGCTTAGTTTTTCTCGGGCAGCTTGGTTAGGGGTAGGATTATTTTTGTTTATTATTTTTGTACAACTGATTTTTAAAAAATGTTTTTTTAGTTGGACAACATTTAATAAATTGTTTTTATTGATTGTTTTCACTGGTGCAATTTGGATAAGCGTTTACACAGAACCTTTTTTGACTCGAATTAATGCCAGTGAAAGACTTGAACAGTTTTCTGTCAATCAACGGATAGATAGTTATCAAGACGCTTGGCAAACATTTAAACAAAAACCATTTTTGGGAACAGGGATAGGTGTTTATACTTACAATTTGCACCGGCAACATCCGGAGCGTTATGTGTGGGATTTACAACCACCACATAATACTTTTTTGTTGGTTTTAGTAGAATTGGGATTGGTGGGATTTATTCTGTTTTTAATAATTATTTTTTTACTTAGCAAAAATATTAATTTTAAACCACAAAGAATTTGGCTAATTATAATGTTAGTTTTTTTAATGTTATTTGATCATTGGTGGTGGTCTTTGTCAGTAGGTATTTATTTATTATTTTTATTTTTTGGGCTTATATTATATAAAAAAGAGTAGGTAAATAGATTGTGGATAATTAGCACTCTTGACCAGTGAGTGCTAATTTTGTTAAAATTGTTTTTGGTCGTGTAAATTATTTTAATTGAAAACATCCTTAAATAATAGTCAAAATTGGACAAAAAGGGTGAATTCAAGTTAATATTTATTCTCATAATTATTAATCAAAAATCTATGAAAATAAAACCATTAGGAGATAGGGCGGTTTTGAAACCTGCTAAAGCTGAAGAAGTAACTAAGTCAGGTATAGTACTTCCTGATACAGTGGACAAAGAAAAACCAGAACAAGCCGAAGTCGTGGCAGTGGGAACAGGTGAAAAAATTGTTAAACTTGGTATCAAGCCTGGTGATAAAGTACTGTGTTCCAAGTATGGAGGCACAGAAGTAAAAATCGAAGAAGTAGAGTACAAGGTTGTGGGAGAAGATGATATATTGGCGGTACTTGAGTAGAATTTTTTAATTTTTAATTTTATAATTTTGTAAATAAATTTAAATTTTTAAAAATTTTATTCTTAATTTATTATTCATAATTCTTAATTCTAATAAATATGGCAAAACTAATTAAATTTCATGAAGACGGACGCGCGGCTATCAAAGCTGGCGTTGATAAAATTGCCAATGTGGTAAAAGTATCGCTTGGCCCCAAAGGTAGAAATGTTGTTTTGGATAAAGGTTTTGGCGCACCAACTATTACCAATGATGGTGTGACCATTGCCAAAGATGTAGAGCTGGAAGATAAGTTTGAAAATATCGGTGCGGAACTAATTAAAGAAGTTGCTGAAAAAACCAATGACGTGGCTGGAGATGGTACCACTACTGCTACAGTTTTAGCCCAAGCTCTGATTGAAGAAGGTATAAAAAATATTGTGGCTGGTAATGACCCTATCGCTTTGAAACGTGGTATGGATAAAGCTTTAGCCTCAGCGGTTGCCGGTTTAAAATCAATTTCCAAACCTATTAAAGATAAAAAAGAAAAAATGCAAGTAGCCACTATTTCATCTTTGGATGAAAAAGTAGGTGGGTTAATTGCCGAAGCGATGGAGGAGGTTGGCACTGATGGCGTGATTACGGTGGAAGAGTCACAGACTATGGGTCTGGAAAAAGAAGTAGTGAAGGGAATGCGTTTTGATAAAGGTTATGTTTCACCTTACATGGTAACTGATGCCCAACGCATGGAAGCAATTTATGAGGATCCTTATATATTGATTACCGACAAAAAAATATCTGCCATCAATGACATCTTACCGTTGTTGGAAAAAGTGGCTCAAAGTGGCAAAAAAGATATAGTAATTATTGCTGATGATGTTGAAGGTGAGGCATTGGCTACTTTTGTGGTCAATAAATTGCGTGGCACTTTCAACGTCTTGGCAGTTAAAGCACCTGGTTTTGGTGACAGGCGGAAAGAAATGCTTAAAGACATTGCTGTTTTAACTGGTGCTACCTTTATTAGTGAAGAATTGGGATTGAAATTGGAAAATGCCAATATTGATGATTTAGGAAGTGCGCGTAAAGTAGTAGCCAGTAAAGAAAATACCACAATTGTAGAAGGTAAAGGTGAAGTCAAAGAAATTGAAAATAGAATTAGTACCATCCGTAAAGAATATCAAGATTCTACTTCAGATTTTGATAAGGAAAAATTACAAGAACGTTTAGCCAAGCTCGCTGGTGGTGTAGCGGTGATCAAAGTTGGAGCGGCTACTGAGACAGAAATGAAACAGAAAAAATATAAAATTGAAGATGCCTTAAATGCTACTAAGGCAGCGGTAGAAGAGGGAATTATTCCTGGCGGTGGTAGTGCTCTTATTAAGGTAGCTTATGCCTTAGAAAGCTTTAATCAAGAAAAATTAGTTGAAGGTGAAGAAATAGGTTTTAAGATTGTAAAAAAAGCCTTGGAAGAACCTTTACGGCAAATTGCCAAGAATGCAGGTATTACTGATATAGCTAAGATAGTTGAAGATATTAAAGATATCAAAGATGCTGACACTGGTTATGATTTTGCTAAAAATGAGAAGATAGACATGATCAAAGCTGGTATTATTGATCCTTTGAAGGTAACTAGAAGTGCTTTGGAAAATGCTGTGTCGGTAGCTTCTACTTTACTTACTACTGAAGCAGTGGTTACTGATAAACCAGAGCCAAAGGATAACCATGATCATGGTGCTGGCGGTGGTATGCCAGGTATGGGTGGTATGGGGATGATGTAAGTTTCATTTGATTTTTTTAGTTTAGAAACGACCTTGTTCCAAGAGAATAAGGTCGTTTGTATATCCAGGTCGGTTCAATTTTTAATTTTTAAAATTTAGATTTATTTAAAAATTATAAAATTATTCCCCGCCCTTTTATTCCAAATTCTAGATTCTAGATTCCAGACCTCATATCCCAGATTCTATTTTCTTTTTATTCCTTTTTTGCTAAAATAAATACTGCTAAATATTAACTAAACAATTATGGATAATGAACATATGACACCAGCGCCAGAAAACAACAATCAGTCAAATCAAGATGACAAAGCCATTGTAATTTTGTCTTATTTATTTTTGTTATTTTTAGTGCCATTGTTAACAAAAAAGGATTCACCCTTTGCTCAGTATCATGCTAAGCAAGGCTTGTTACTTGCTATTTGCTGGTTAATAGCTCCGATTACTTTGTTTTTGGCACCTTTTGTTTATATTTTTTGTGGGGTCATGGCTGTTATTGGTATTATGAATGTTTTGAATGAAAAAATGGTACCTTTACCTTTGATTGGCCAATTTGCTGAAAAATTTAAACTTTAATTTTGGCTTTTTTAAAACCCGTCTTTTTAGACGGGTTTTTTGTTTATGGTATAATAAAATAAGTTACTATTAATAAAAATGTATATGAACAAAAAGAAAAAATTTATTTTGCGTTTTCGTGAGATTAGAAACTCAGATGTACAAATAGTCGGTGGCAAAAATGCTTCACTCGGAGAAATGTATTCTTTGCTTACCAAAAAAGGGGTCAATATCCCGAATGGTTTTGCTACTACCGCTTATGCTTACAAGTATTTTATGGAAAAAGCTGGCATAAAAAAAGAGATAAAAAGAATTTTATCTGATTTAAATGTCAATGATATTAGAAATTTGCAAAGACGAGGTAAACAGGTAAGAAATTTGATATTAAGTTGCCATTTACCGGTTGAGTTAGAACAAGAAATAATGAAGTATTATCACGAGCTGTCTCGGCAGTTTAAAACAACCAATGTTGATGTAGCTGTACGTTCTTCTGCTACTGCCGAAGACCTACCAGATGCTTCTTTTGCTGGTCAACAAGAAACTTATCTCAATATCAAAGGTGAAACCGAATTATTACTGGCAGTTAAAAAATGTATTGCTTCACTTTTTACTGATCGAGCGATTGCTTATCGAGTGGAAAAAAAGTTTGACCATTTTAAAATTTCCTTGACAGTTGGTATTCAAAAAATGGTTAGATCTGATCTGGCAGCTTCCGGGGTAATGTTTTCTATTGATACAGAGTCTGGTTTTAAAGATACAGTACTGATCAACGCTATTTATGGACTGGGTGAATATATAGTACAGGGTATGGTAACACCAGATGAGTATTTTGTTTTTAAACCCACTTTAGCTCAAGGTAAAAAAGCAATTATCAGTAAAACTTTAGGACCAAAAATAAGAAAATTGGTTTATAGTTTATCTGAAACAGAACCGGTTAAAGATATGAAAGTAAGTCGCCAGCAAGCAGAAAAATTTGCTTTAACTGATAAAGAGGTATTGCAGCTGGCAAGTTGGGCAGTGATTATTGAAAAGCATTATCAAAAACCAATGGATATGGAATGGGCCAAGGATGGTCAATCTGGCAAGTTGTTCATAGTACAGGCTAGACCGGAAACAGTACAGTCACAAAAAGATATGGCCGTTGTGGAAGAGTTTAAATTATTACAAAAAGGTAAAGTAGTGGTAAGTGGTGCAGCTGTGGGAAATAAAGTCGGCTCGGGTAAGGTTAGTGTGATTATGGATGTTAAAGATATACATAAGTTCAAAGCCGGAGATGTATTGGTAACTGACATGACTGATCCTGATTGGGTACCAGTAATGAAAAAAGCAGCAGCGATTGTAACTGATGCGGGCGGGCGAACTTGCCACGCCGCCATTGTTTCAAGGGAATTAGGTATTCCAGCCATTGTGGGTACAGATAATGCCAGTCAGGTTTTAAAGACAGGCCAAAAGGTGACTATCTCTTGTGCTGAGGGTGAGGTTGGTCGGGTATACGAGGGTAATTTAAAGTACGAAGTAAAACGAACTAATATAAAAAATTTAAAAGCACCCCGCAAAGTCAAAGTGATGATGAATGTGGGTGAACCAGACCAGGCGTTTAATTTTTCTTTTATTCCCAATGCCGGTGTAGGACTGGCGCGGGAAGAATTTATTGTTAATACTTACATCAAAATTCACCCCCAAGCTTTGCTTGATTATAAAAAATTGAAAGATAAAAAAGTTTTAGCTCAAATAAACAAAATTACGGTTGGCTATACTGATAAAAAACAATTTTATGTTGACAAGCTAGCTGAAGGTATAGCCAGGATTGCAGCAGCTTTTTATCCTAAGGATGTTATTGTCAGATTGTCAGATTTTAAAACCAACGAATATGCCAACTTGATAGGTGGTCAAAATTATGAACCCAAAGAAGACAACCCGATGCTTGGTTGGCGGGGAGCTTCGCGATATTATGATCCAAAATTTATTAATGTATTTAAAATGGAATGTGCGGCTTTGAAAAAAGTGCGTGAAGAAATGGGGCTAGTGAATGTTAAAATAATGATTCCCTTTGTTAGGACTCTAGAAGAAGCCAGTAAAGTAATTGCTATTATGAGCGAACAAGGATTAAAGCGAGGACAGAATAAATTACAACTTTATATGATGGTAGAAATTCCTTCCAATATTATTTTAGCTAAAGAATTTGCTCGGATGTTTGATGGTTTTTCCATCGGTTCCAATGACTTAACTCAATTAACTTTGGGTCTTGATCGGGATGCCGGTACCTTGGCTCATATTGGCAATGAACGCAATGAAGCCGTTAAGAAATTGATTACTGAAGCTATAAAGGTAGCTAAAAAATCAAGAACAAAAATTGGAATTTGTGGACAAGGACCATCAGATTTTCCTGATTTTGCGGAATTTTTAGTCAGAGCGGGTATTGATTCCATCAGTTTAAATCCTGATTCAGTGATCAAAACCATGATCATGTTGAATAAGAAGAAGCTATAATATTTATATTATTTATTATAAAACCCCAAGTTGTTGCTTGGGGTTTTTTGTTATAATATTGACAAAAAGTGATTTTTATGCTAATATTAAACCCTTGTTCCTTATTAATTAATTCATTTTTCTAAATTAAAATTATTTCGGAGGTCTTTATATGAAAAAAGCCATGGTAGTTCCGTGTGGAAAAAAGTGCGAAGAAGCGAAAAAATTGTTGGCAACTGTCAAAGAAGGTAAAGGTGATTTCAATATTGAAGAAAGGGATGATCATATTTTGGTTCGTAATGTCTGTGCAGACATAAAAATAAAAAATAATGGTCATGAAAATCATTTACCATTCAGTATTACAAAACAATTTTTTCCAGGGGATATTTTTATTGCCAATGGCTACGCTTTCACAGTTCAAAATTAAGACCAGCTAGCCCAAAGCATATGCTTTGGGCTTTTTTTCTTGATTTAATTTATAGGTTATAATAATATGTGTAGGCGTAATTACGGAGAGGTCGCATAGTGGTCTAGTGCGCTTGCTTGGAAAGCAAGTAACGGTTAATAGCTGTTCGAGGGTTCGAATCCCTCCCTCTCCGCCACACTTAACTTAATTTTTTATATATACATTTAAATTTAATATTCTAGATTCTAAATTCTTAATTCTTAATTCTATATTCTAATCCCGGAGAGGTCGCATAGTGGTTTAGTGCACCGGTCTTGAAAACCGGAGTGCCGCAAGGTACCGAGGGTTCGAATCCCTCCCTCTCCGCCATTACAATTTAGTGTTGATGAAATTATTTCGACAATGAATCGCTTGCTAAGCGGTTTTTTGTTATACTTAATTAAATTAAATATTTAGATAAATAATAAGAACATGAGTATTGAAAAATTTGGACAATTTTTAGGAAAAACTATCGGTAAAAAAGGAGTTGAATATTTGAATAATAAAGTGGATAATTTTGATATAAAAGTTAGTGGTTCAGAAAATTTAGAAAAGATAAAAGAAGAGACATGTTTGTTAGTTGCTAATCACCTTAAACCAAAAGAGAAAGCAGCAGAAAATAGTGGTATTAGTCCTGATGCTTTTGTACTGTCAAAATTAGTAGAACAAATAATTGGTAAAAAAATAAAGATTGTTCAAAAAAGTGATGATGGCTGGTGGGCAAATAATTTTATTTGGCGCTCTTTGCAAAGGCATGTGGGGCAGCCATTGGGTAGGGGTTTTTCCAATGGAATTGGAAATATTCCAATTCAAAAAAATCCTGGGAGTTTTAATCGTGAATTTTTAATTTCAATTGATGAATTAATAAAAAACAAAGAGCCAATGCTAATATTTCCTGAAGGTAATTGGTATGATGATTTTGATTCTAGTCATGAGATAAAATCCGGAGCTGCGCATATTGCTAAAAAATATAATTTAAAGATAATTCCTGCCTATATAAAGGGGGCTAATAATTGGAAAGAAAAACAAGAAGTCCATGTCTCTTTTGGTAAATATTTTTCTTCTGATGAATTGGATAAAAAACAGATTTCTGAAAGAATTAAAGTGGAAATTAGTAAACTTCAACAAGAGTTAAATAATTCTGAAATTATAGAATAGTTGTTTAATAGTTATATTTATTAATCATAATTTTAACAAAATGTTTTTCCATAAAAGAAATTTATTTAAATACTTTTTAAAAAATCTTTATATAGTAGTGGGGATAGTTTTAATCTGGCGGGGGATTTGGTATACTTTGGATTATCTTGATAAAATATCATTTTCTGGCGGACATATTTGGACAGCAATAGGTGGGATCATACTAGGGTTGCTCTTTCTATATTTACCTGATCAAGATTTAAAAGAAATAGAAAAATTATAATTTATGAATAAAAAATTAATTATTTTAATAGTTTTCATACTAGTTGGTTTAGCTGGTTGGTTTATATTTTTCAAAGATAAAAATGAAATTAGTTTTAATCTAAATGAACCAGCACCGCAAAATAAAATTTCCAAATTATCAGATATAAGAAATCCGGAAATAGTTTTTGAGTTGGATTTAAGTGGACAAAAGTTAAATTCTTTTCCCTCAGAAATATTGGTTTTAACTTATTTAAAAAAATTAAATTTAGCTAACAATCAAATAGCATCATTGCCAGCTGAGATTAATAAGTTAACAAATTTAGAAGAAATAAATCTAGAAAATAATTTATTGACTGGAACGTTACCAGCGGAGATTGGTATTTTAAGAAAATTGAAAGTTATTGATGTTAGTGGCAATAACTTGACGGCTATGCCTGCGGAGATTGGTAAATTGATGGGACTGGCAACACTTGACTACAATAACAATAAGCTTACTTCCTTACCACAAGAAATAGAAAATTTAACTGGTTTGCGTTATCTGTTTTTATCAAATAATGATTTTACCAGAGTGCCTGAACAGTTGAAAAAATTGAACAATCTTAAAACTTTAAATTTAACAGGCAATCGTATCAGTAAGGAAGAATTGGTTGAACTTGAGAACATACTAATAAATACAAATATTATTTACTAGTTTATTTGAAACTTTTCTAAGGTTAACTCTATTAGTAGAGTTGACTTTTTTATTGTTTAGTATTAAAAATAAATATTAAATTACTTTAAAAAATAAATATAAGGAGGAAGTCATGGCCAAGTTATCAGCCAAAGAAGCAGTTTTAATTGATGCAAAAAATATTTTAGCAAAACTGAATCAATTAATTATTGCTCAGGGTAAGGAGAAATTACCAGAAACAAAAAAAATATTGTGTTACAATCCCACTCACTATGAGTTTAATCAAGAAAAATTACAAACCATTTGTGATCGTTATTGGCAAATTATTGAATTAGGGCAGTTGCCCATGGTTAAGAAATATCTTAAACAAACTCAACAGGAAGTAAATATTGTGATTAGTACTTGTAATAATCACCTGCAAATTTCTAAACACAGCGACAGACGTATTAGCACTTGTGTGCATTATATATCTTTTCGCGTGAGCGGAGTTTATTGGTACAAACCAAAATACAACATTGCTGTGGTTTTGCCAATTTTAAAAAATGATTTAGCTATAATGTTAAAAACCAAAGGTACTTATACTAGTGACATTTTAGCAGATGGACTAAATTTACTTTCTTGGGAACAAGAAAAATTTACAGATAATGTATTAAAAGCTTTTAGCTTATAAGACGGATTTTTTCCGTCTTTTTTATTATGTGTTAAAATGATGTTTATGGATATAACTTTACTATTAGCCGCTTTTTTAGCAGGAATGTTGACGTTTTTAGCACCTTGTACTTTGCCATTGGTTCCTGGGTATCTGGGGTTTATTAGTGGTGTGTCAGTTAGTCAGTTGAATAATAAAGATTTGCTAAATCGTGCTCGCCGAAGAATTTTTTTAAATGGTTTACTTTATGTAATTGGTTTTAGTTTTGTTTTTATTTTATTAGGTTTATTGTTTGGTTTAGGAGGAGTGGGACTTATTAAATATCGTTTAGTGTTAGCTCGTTTGGGCGGGATAGTGATTATTATTTTCGGACTTTACATGTTTTTATCTGCTACTATAAAAAATCAAAACATATTAGACAAATTTAAATTATTTAATACCGCTTGGCAACCGTTTTTTGGTAAACATTTAAAACCCGGTCGCCCCCTAAGCTCTCTTCTTTTTGGCATGATATTTGCTTTTGGTTGGACGCCTTGTATTGGACCGGTTTTAGGAACAGTTTTATTACTAGCCTCTCAATCAGACACAATTATTAAGGGCGGAATATTACTGTTTGTTTTTTCTTTAGGTCATGCTATTCCGTTTCTTTTGGTAGCAGCTGGTGCGGGGAGTGGTTTTTATGCTCTGCGTAATAAGCAATTATTTTTCAAAGTTGTAAGTATTATTGGCGGTATATTTTTGATTATAATTGGCCTACTTCTACTAACTGATGGATTTAGTACCTGGATTACTTATTTTTATAAAGTTTTTAGCTTTATTAATTATGAAAATTTACTCAATTATTTATAATTTATGAATAAAAAGATTATTATTATTTTATCAATTTTAATTTTATCAATTTTAATTTATCTAGGTTGGCGTCAATTAAGAAATTCAGTGCCTTTTCTTTTTTCACCACAAGAAAATATTGTAAAGTTGCTTGATGATACAGATAAAGTGACAAAACAAGTTGATGATTATAATGAGCAAATCAAAGATCAACTAAATGAAGACAGTGATATTGCCACACCGGTAGCAACTAAATATTATCAGCAAGGACCATTGACTTTGCCACAAGGATTAACTATTTCTGTTTTTGCCGAAAATTTAGGTAACCCTCGGGTGATTGTTCATGCACCTAATGGTGGTTTTTTAGTTAGCGTGCCGAATCAAGGTAAAGTAATTAAAATTAGAGACAATGACGGCGATGGTAAAGCCGAAGAAATAAAAACCGTGGTTGACAAGTTAAATAAACCTCATGGTCTGTTGGTAAAATGTTATAGTGAAGATAGTTGCCAGTTATATGTAGCTGAAACCAATCAAATAACTTTATTTGATTATGATTTTGTCAATGATCAGGCTATAAATAAAAAGAAAATTATTGATTTGCCAGATGGTGGGGGACATTGGACAAGAACTATTATTGAAACGCCGCTTGATGGCCAAGAAAAAACTGAACTTTTGATTGCAGTTGGTTCGAGTTGCAATGTGTGTAATGAAAATGATTGGCGTCGGGCTAAAGTATTGGTAGCTGATTTAGACGGTAGTAATTTACGTGAATATGCGACTGGTTTGCGTAACGCACCATTTATGTCTATTCATCCGGTTGATGGTCGGATTTGGACAACAGAAATGGGTCGTGATTGGCTAGGTGATAATTTACCACCAGATGAAATTAATATATTACAATCTGGTAAAAATTATGGCTGGCCAATTTGTTATGGCCAAAACATTCATGATACTGATTTTGACAAAAATCAATATATTCAAGACCCCTGCTCTGATAAAATACCTGCTCAGATTGATATCCCAGCTCATAGTGCCCCTTTGGGACTGGCATTTATTCCTGAAGAGGGTTGGCCAGAGGATATGTGGTATGACCTGTTAGTGGCTTACCATGGTTCTTGGAATCGTTCGGAACCAACTGGATATAAAATAGTCAGATATCGACTTGATGCTCAAGGTAATTACCAAAGTGAAGAGGATTTTATTAGTGGTTGGTTAAATAATGGTGAGGTTTTAGGTAGACCGGTTGATGTACTAATTCAACCAGGTGGTACGATGTATATCACCGATGATAAAGCTGGAGTAGTTTATCGTGTAACCTACGTTCAGTAATTTTATTATTTTTTATTCTTACCCTAACTTTTTAATTCTTAATTCTTAATTCTAACCTAATGCCTGAGCTACCTGAAGTAGAAACTATTCGTCGTGACTTAGTTAAACAAGTTTTAAATAAAAAAATAAAAAAAGTCACTATAAAAAAATCAAGATTAGTAAAAAATCCTGACAATTTTTTTATTAAAAGTTTATTAGGGAATAAAGTTAGTAAAATAGATCGTATAGGAAAATTGGTCATTTTTGTTTTAAAAAATAATTTATATTTATTGACTCATCTCAAGATGACCGGTCAGTTGATTTATAACAAAAAAAATAATCTGACGATTGGTGGACACAGTTTTGACTCAGACAAAATGGATTATCCTAATAAATATACTTATATAATAATTGAATTTGCAGATGGAAGTAATTTGTATTTCAATGATATACGAACTTTTGGTTATATGCAGATTGTGGACAAGAAAGAATTGGTAGTTATTAAAGAAAAATTTGGTATTGAACCATTGACTAAGAATTTTACTATAAATAATTGGAAAAAAATATTTAAGAATAAAAAGACCAATCTTAAAGCTTTATTACTTAATCAAAAATTAGTAGCCGGCATAGGTAATATTTATGCTGATGAAATATGTTTTGCTGCCAAAATAAAACCCATGCGCCAGGTAAATAAATTAACAGACAAAGAAATTGTAGAATTATTTATTCAAACCAAAAAAATAATTCGGCAAGCTATTGTCAAGCGTGGTACCACTTTTAATAATTATGTAGATACTTTAGGTCGGACTGGAAATTTTGTTAAATATTTACAGGTTTATGGACGAGGTCAGAAAAAATGTAAAATTTGTGCAAGCGATATAAAAAAGATAAAATTAGCTGGTCGAGGTACTCATTTTTGCCCGCATTGCCAAAAATAGAATAAATAAGAAAGAAATATAAAGGTTGATTAAAAGTCAGATTGATTTATAATAAAAATACTTAATTCTTAATCCTAAAATATATGTATACTTTACCAGAATTACCATATGGTTATGATGCTTTAGAACCATATATCGATAAAATGACCATGGAAATTCATCATACCAAGCATCATCAAGCTTATATTGATAAGCTAAATTTAGCATTAGAGAAGTATCCGGAATTATTAAATAAACCCTTAGCTGAATTACTGCGGGAATTACTCAATTTACCTATTGATGAAGCTGATAGAATAGTCATAAGAAATAATGGTGGTGGACATGCTAACCATAGTTTATTTTGGGAAATAATGGCGCCGCAAAAATCAGTTGATGAAAAGCTAGTCAAAGAAATAAATGATACTTTTGGTTCAATTGCTGAGTTTAAGGAAAAATTTACGCAAAGTGCCTTAACTCGTTTTGGTAGTGGTTGGTCTTGGTTAGTGAGAACAAGTGGAGGTAAACTAGAAGTCTATTCCACAGCCAATCAAGATTCACCTTACTTGCAAGGCCACACACCTATTATTGGACTTGATCTTTGGGAACATGCTTATTATCTCAAGTATCAGAATCGCCGGCCGGAATATATTACTAATTGGTGGCAGGTATTGAAATTATTATAGTTTGATTTAAGTTATTAGTTTTAAGAAAAAAGTCCCGAGTATTTCGGGACTTTTGTTTAATAAAAAAAATTAGAAACCAAAGGGTTAATTATATAATAAAAAAATAAAAAAAATAAAATTGAGAATGTAATTACACTGGCTATGTTAATCAACCAAATTTTCCATAGCGGCATAAATCTTGGTTTATGTAATTTATTATTAAATTCATAATACCAGCATTGTATCTTGACCATTTTTATTTTTGGTAACATAGTTACTCCTTTTGATTGTTAATGAAATTTAATTAATTTTATATAACGTAAACAATTATGTCAAAATATATTTTGGTGTGTGGAATAACTGTCTATAGCATAACCTAGACCTTTGTTATATATATAAGGTAAGATTTAGGCAGTATAAAGGTTAATTTTATATCCTAAAAAATGGACCAAATTCAAGAAATAAAAAATAAATTAAATATTGTGGAAGTGGTGAAGGAGTATTTGCCTCAACTAAAACAGACAGGGAGTAATTGGAAAGGTTTATGTCCTTTTCACAATGAAAAGACTCCTTCATTTATGGTGTCTGAGGAAAAACAATTTTGGCATTGTTTTGGCTGTGGTGAGGGAGGAGACATTTTTGAATTTATTAAAAAAATAGAAAATATTGATTTTACAGAAAGTTTACGTATTTTGGCTCAAAAAGCAGGCGTGATTTTGAAAAAACAAGATCCCAAACTTTTAGATTTACGTGCTAGATTAGTTGATATTCATCAAGCAGCTGCCAGATTTTTTATAGCTCATTTATGGCAGACAAAAGACGGTGGTGTGGCTTTAGCTTATTTGCGAAAACGAGGATTGCAGGATGATACTATCAAAGAATGGAAATTAGGTTGGGCGCCAGTTAGTTTTGATAAATTAAAAAATCATTTACTCGAACGTGGTTTTAGTGAGCACGAGATTAAACAATCAGGTTTGGTATTTACCAAAGAACGTGGTGATTTTTATGATCGGTTTCATGGTAGGATTATGTTTCCTTTATTTGATGTTCATGGACAAATTATTGCTTTTACTGGCAGATTACTTAAAGAAGAAAAAAATCAAGGTAAATATGTTAATTCACCAGAAACTCCGTTGTATGCCAAGAGTCAAGTTTTGTATGGCTTATATCAAGGCAAAGATGATATTAAATCTTCTGGTCGAGTAGTCTTGGTTGAAGGTCAAATGGATGTACTGACTTGTCAGCAAGCCGGTTTTAATAACGTAGTTGCTTCCTCTGGTACGGCTTTGACAATAGAGCAACTTACTTTACTCAGACGTTATGCGGCAGAAATAGTATTTGCTTTTGATGCTGACAATGCCGGAGCCAAAGCAATTTTGCGTAGTACGGAGTTAGCTTTGAAAGCTGGTTGGCGTATGCACGTTTTAGTTTTACCTCAAGGTGAGGATCCTGATTCGTTTGTTAAAAAATATCCTGAACAATGGCCAAAATTGATTGTTAGCTCTCCTGAATTTATGGAATATTTTTTTACTTATTACACCAATGCCAATGATGCAAATACTTTGGTTGGTAAAAAACAAATTACCAAAGATTTATTATCATTGATTGCCAAGTTACCCGATCCAATTGAAAAAGATTTTTATTTACAAAAATTATCAAACTTAGTAAATATTTCTGAAAATGCTTTGCGAGAAAGTTTACCCAAAATAAATCAAGCAAATGTAAGTAAAGAAATGGAAAATTCTTGGCAAGAAATATCACATCACCAACGCATGAGTCAGAGATACTTAGGTTGGTTGCTAGCTAGGGCTGATTGGTGGAGCGTGGGATTAGAACAAATTTTACCAGAGATGTTATCTGGTAAGGATGAACAGGAGCTTTACAGTCAACTCATCGTATATTATACTAATAATGCTTCGCAATGGTCACAAGAATTTATACAATCGACTGATTTAGAAAAAGTTTTAAATTTATCAATTACACAAATAAGAGTTTTAAATGTCTTGCAACTTTTAGTGGAAGATTTTAAATCTATTCCTAGTGAAGCAGATGCTTCGCGTGATTGGGAGCAGTTGTTAAAAAATTTACAAAGATTTTATTATCGAGAACAGTTGCAGGTTTTAAAACAACAAACCATGACTGCTGAAAAAATAAAAGATGAGGAAGCTTTAGAAAAAATATCTGCGACTATGAATCAAGTACTGTCTCGTCTAGCAAAATTACAATAATTATTTATAAAAAATTTTTAATCATGCCCCCAAAAAAGGCAAAAAAATTAAACCCAGCAAAAAAGACTGCTTCGAAAAAGCAGATCAAAAAAACATCTACTAAACGCATTACTACCAAGAGTGCGAAACAAACAATAGCCAAGAGAAAAGCTATTAAGGTTACCAAACCAAAAAAAGGAAATAAAAAAACGACCACTAGTCGTAATCAAAAATCATTACCACCAATACTTGCTCAAGTAGAAAAAATGTTACATAAAGGTAAACAACGTGGTTTTTTAACTGAACAAGAAATACTTTATGTCTTCCCAGAAGTGGAAGATTATTTATCAGAATTTTATGTTTTTCTTGATAAATTGGATTTAGCTGCTATCCAAGTAATTGAATATAGCGGTGGTCTTTTGTCTGAAAAAGAAAACCGTGATGAAGTTTTAAAACATGCAGGTTTTGGGATTGATAAAAAAAGATTAGATTTGACTGATATTTCCGCAGATTCAATTCAAATGTATTTACGTGAGATTGGTAAGGTACCACTTTTATCCAGTGAAGAAGAGTTACAACTGGCTAAACGTAAAGAAAAAAATGACAAAGAAGCTATGCGACGACTGATTGAAGCTAATTTACGCTTAGTTGTTTCAATTGCTAAAAAATTTACCGGACGTTCTTTATCATTACTTGATTTAATTCAAGAAGGTAATATTGGTTTATTTAGAGCGGTTGAAAAATTTGATTATCGTAAAGGTTATAAATTTTCTACCTATGCTACTTGGTGGATTAGACAAGCTATTACTAGAGCCTTAGCTGACCAGTCACGTACTATCAGAATCCCAGTACATATGGTGGAAACCATCAATAAGTTTCAACAAGTAGAGCGTAGGTTGATACAAGATTTAGGTAGAGAGCCACTACCAGAAGAGATTGCTTCAGAAATGGGTGAGCCAATGGAAAAAATATTACACATTATGAAAATATCCCAAGAAACTGTTTCATTGGAAACATCGGTTGGCGATGACGATGATGGTGATTCAAAACTGGGTGATTTTATTGAAGACCAAAAAACTATTACCCCTGATAGAGTGGCAGCTTTGCGGCTACTTAAGGATCATGTGACGGAAATAATTAGCCAACTAACACCGCGTGAACAAAAGATTTTGGAAATGCGTTTTGGTTTAACAGATGGTGTAGCTCATACTTTGGAAGAAGTAGGGCAGGAGTTTGGTGTGACCCGTGAACGTATCCGGCAAATTGAAGCTAAAGCCTTGGAAAAGATTCAACAGAATTTGCAAATGAAGAAGTTGAAAGATTATTAGAGATAAATTTATTTTACAAAGGGGCAGGTAAACCCTGCCTTTTTTATTTGACATAAATTATTAAAGTTAATAATATATAAAATCAATTCACATTAACAATTCAAGTAAAGGAGATAGAAATGAGTATACATATTGCCGCCAAAGCAGGACAAATAGCCGAGACAGTATTACTGCCCGGAGATCCCTTGCGGGCAAAATTTATTGCTGATAATTATTTAGAAAAAGTAATTCAGTACAATACTGTTCGTAACATGTTAGGTTTTACCGGTTATACTTTGGATAATAGAAAAGTATCAGTCCAAGGATCTGGTATGGGTATGGCCTCGCTCGCAATTTATGTCAATGAATTAATTGACAGTTATAAGGTTAAAAAAATTATCCGAGTTGGTAGTTGCGGCTCACTTCAGCCAGAAGTAAAATTGCAAGATATAGTTTTAGCTATGGGTGCTTGCTCTGATTCGGCACTCATTACACGCCGTTTTGCTGGCATGAGTTTTGCACCCCTGGCTGATTGGGATTTATTACATCAGGCTTATACCAAAGCCAACAACATGTCTATGCATGTTCATGTTGGCAACATTTTTGCTACTGATAAATTTTACGATGACGTTAAGCCCTATGCTTGGGAGGTATTTGCTGACTATAAAGTGTTAGCAATTGATATGGAAACAGCTGAACTTTATACTCTTGCAGCTAAAAAAGGAGTACAAGCGCTTTCTATTCTTACTGTCAGCGACAGTTTAATTTCTAAAAAAACATTAACCCCTCAACAAAAAGAACAAAGTTTTACCGAAATGTTTGAGCTGGCTTTACAGCTATTTTAATTTATAAGCGGATATTATTTATCCGCTTTTTTTATTCTTGACTAAGTAAATAAAAAATTGTAGCATAGTAATACTGTTTTTTAATATTATTCCGCAGGTTTCTTTAGTCGGTAGAGGTCAGATTGGGCGGGATGTCCAAACTGACGGCTGTGTCAGCCAGTTGCTCTAACTAATTAGTTGCCTCGCGGAGATTTGTTCTTTGTTTAGTTTAATATTATTCCGCAGGTTTCTTTAGTCGGTAGAGGTCAGATTGGGCGGGATG
>CAZINS010000002.1:70987-97076 GCA_964540695.1 uncultured Gammaproteobacteria bacterium
ACTAATTAGTTGCCTCGCGGAGATTTGTTCTTTGTTTAGTTTAATATTATTCCGCGGTAGCTCAGTCGGTAGAGCAACTGGCTGTTAACCAGTGGGTCGTCGGTTCGAGTCCGACCCGCGGAGCCAGATAGCACACTACTTGTTTTAAGTAGTGTGTTTTCTTTTGGGCGACGCTCTAAAAGTGCCTTATATCCTTCTTTTGCAACATAATCAACCAACTTTTTATCTGCAAATTTGAGTTCGGTAAATACGTTTGTAACAATATCACGTTTTTCTTTATCTAATGCTTTTTCATATAATAAACTGGCCATTTTTATTAGTTCGGAAAATTGTAGTACATATTTAAGCATTTCATCAGTGCCTGTTTGATGGGCAGATGTTTTTAAATCAATTTCCTTTAATTCTTCTTTTAATTTATTTTCGTTTTCATTTATTGCTTCTGGGGTCATAGTATTTGATCTTAATAAAGTTATTTTATTTTTTGTAATATAGTTTAAATCATCATATGCTCTTTTTCTTTGATTATTTAAATCATCTAACTCTTTCTTTCGTTTATTATTGATGTTATCTAAACCAATTTTTGATTTACTTTCTATTTCTTTTAATTCTTCATTATTAAAATATATTTTTGATAATAAACTTATTACATTTTTATTTATTAATTCTTCATTTAAATTTTTATTTGGATTATTACAACTTTCTAAACATTTAACTCTATAATAGTTTATTCCTTTTTTTGTATAGGGCGAAAAACTTCTACCGCAACTACATTTAATAATATTGCGGTAAATATAAAAATTTCTATCAATATACTGTATAGATACATTTTTACTTTTTAGCGTTTGCTGTACTTTATTAAACAAGTTTATATCAATAAGTGGTAGGTGATATTTTCCATCAATATATTTTGTATTATCTTTTTTATCAATTTTAATTTTTCCTATATAAAAAGGATTTTTTAAAATGTTCTCAATAGTTTTTGTATTAACTGGCCTACTAACCTTTGGTATGTCTTCTATTTTTAAATCATTTAATATTTCTTTTTTAGTTCTTTTACGTCTTAAAGGTTTTGTATTTAATCCTTGTTTATTTGCCCAGTTAGATAACTGACTCAAACTCCACTCGCCGGTGGCATAAAGCTCAAAAAGTCTTTTAACTATTAATATAGTATTATTACGGGGATATTATTTGACAAAATATTAATTTAGTGTTAATGTAGCATGAAAAATTCTTTGACAAATAAATAGATAAAATAAGCCAATTAGGAGGTTAGTAATGGGAAAAGTTGTATGTTTTGTTGGTCCGTCCGGAGTTGGTAAAACCTCATATATCAATAGATTAAAAAATGAATTTGGTTTTATCACTCCGACCATAGTAACAACCAGGGATCCCCGACAAGATGATAACTCACACTATGTTTATGTGAACGAGGCATCTTTTCGCAAGATGATAAAATCTGGCGATTTTTTAGAATGGGATCAGTATGGTGATTGTTATTATGGCACCAAAAAAGAAAGTATTTTAAATGCGGAAAACGAGAGTAGGTTCGTGTTGGATTTAACGCCATCTGGGTGCCAACAAGTTCAGGCAATAATTTCGGGAATAATTATTATTGCCCTGTTGCCGGATGATCCATCTTGGTTGAAAAAGCGTCTTTTTGAACGAGGAGCAAATAACAAATCCGAGATAGAACAAAGGACAAAATTATTGGACGACTACATCAGGCGGGTAGGGGAAATGAACGTCCCAATTGTGAGATGCAAATTTTCACCAGCAAGCTGGAATAATACGTTTCAAGAAATTGTAAACATTGTGAACTTTTAAAATCAGGAGACAATAATAATGGCAAGAATTTATTTTACTCAAAAGGGCATGGATAAATTCATGTTCAAAATTCAGCGAGAGGAAAAAAAGTTGAAAGATATGTATGGTCGCTTGGCTGAGTTGGCAGAAGTCGGCGGTGATCAATATCACGACAATTTTTCTTATGAGCAACAAATGATGGACATTCGCATGCTTGATCGGCAGCTTGCTGCTTGGAAAAGTTTATTACCGCAAGCGAGCGTGGTTGAGCCAGCAAAAAATCCGACAACAGTTTGTATTGGAGCCAAAATTATAATTACCAGAAATGGTATGGAAGAAAGTTGGGAAATTGTCGGATATGATGAGTCAGACCCTGATCATGGCAAGCTAGCATATAATACACTGCTGGCACAACCCATCATAGGGAAAAAGGTTGGGGAAGGTGCAAGACTGGAATCATTTGAAATCGTTATTAAATCCATTCGGTGAAAGGAGGTTAGTAAAATGGAATTAATTAAATTGGAAAATGAGTTAAGAAATATTTGGAATAAAGTTTGGAACGACCAAAGCCCAAAATGTTATGCCAAATTCCGTCTTTTCAAAACGGAAGACAAAATCAATACTTTGATGAAATTGGGCGTTGATTTCCATGGCAAAAGAGTTTTAGATATTGGCTGTGGCGAAGGAACAGCTCTCTTTTACCTGCAGAAGAAATTCAATGTAACAGGTGTTGGAATTGACATCTCCGATGAGGTTGTAAAAAGGAATGAAGCCAAAGTTGTTGATAATGATGGTTTGGAGTTTTATGTCGGCAACCACAAGTCATTGGAATACCCCAGTAATGAATTTGATATTGTTTTGAGCTGGGGAGTTGTCGAACACTTCAAAGAGTATATCCAGGCTCTGGCCGAAGCAAGAAGAGTTTTGAGAAAAGACGGCACCCTGATTCTTATTCAGCCCAATTCGTGGTCTTTCGGTGTTTGGCAGGAAAAAATTCTACGCCTTAGGGGTAAGTGGAGATTCGGCGATCAGAAGAATTTTTCTTATCGGTATCTGAGGAAGATTCTTATAGCTCTTGGCTATTATGATTTGTCGATTATAACCAAGCCACCTTATCGAGATATGGCTATCACAAGATTCTTTGATCGGATTATGAAGCGGCTTGTAAAGCACTGGGGCCACTATCTTTATATCGTCGCCAGAAAAAAAGACCATGAACTTGACTACCAGCAATCTTTTGAACTTTTTTTGTCGCATACGGACGAAAAAAAGGTAATCAGAGAGATTCTTGAACAAAAAGTGGATATGCACGCAGTCAAATCATGTCTTGATATTGGTGGTGGAAACGGATTTTTGACCCAAAGCTTGGGTGATAAAAACAAAATTTTAGTGGTTGAACCAAATAGAAATTTTGTTGAAACACTTCGGGAGAAAGGTTTCCGCTGTATATGCGCTAAGTGGGAAAATGTAAACCTTGAGGAAAGATTCGATTTAATTCTGGGAGCGTATGTGAGCACTTACTTTCCTAAAAGCCGTCTCGAAGAAATGATTAGTAAGATGCGCCATCATTTAACCATAGATGGCAGATTGGTACTTTTGGCGGTTGATGAGAAGGAAGGGTCGTGGAGAGAGGTTCACACCCATTTTTATCACCTTATAGGGATAAGAAGACAATCTTCAACGGCTACACTCAAAAAGATCATGCTTGATCTGGGCGTGCAGGGCGAGAAGATCGTTACTAAAGTTTATGCCGACAGCGTTGATCAGATGTTGCAAATTCTCGCTTTTGATTTTTGTAAATATGGCAGTCAATTTGAGCAGAACAAAGACAAATTGAAAGATTATTTACAACAATTTCAGAAGGGAGACAAAATTGAGCTGGAAATGGTTCATTGGATGTTTATTGCTAAAAAATAAGCATTCTGAAATAACAACTTAAACAGGGTTGAGAATGAAAAGTTCTTAACCCTTTTTTATTTGTATTTTTAGAGTGGAAATGATAAAGTGGATATATAAGTAATAAAAAAGCTATGACTCAAAAAAATATTGAATTGGAACTTAGGGCAGAGGTTCCTAAAGGCCAATACAGTAAATTATTATCTAAATTAAAGAAAGGCTTTAAAATGGAATCACACACAGAACGGTTATCTGTGATGTGTTTTGGAAGTGTTGGGAAAAATACATTTGACGTAAGGATCAGAATTACTAATGGTAAAGCCGAAGTAGTTATTAAAAAAGGTAAATTACACGCCCACGACCGAATAGAAATATCTAGCCCGATTAACAAATCTCAGTTCATCAGGATGGTTGAATTATTCAGTTTGTTTGACTTTAAGATGGAAGTGGCTGAGCGGGAAACTTATAATTTCAATATGGGCGACGACATTATTTTTTCATTGGTTAATGCTGGTAAAATAGCATATATCGAGATAGAGAAAATGAGTAGTAAAAGAGATGTTGAGAAAAATAAAAAGAAATTGATGAGTATTTTAACAGAGCTTAATTTAAGGTCAATAACCAAACAGGCGGAGTTTGATAAAATTTGCAACGAACTATCAAGGTACTCGGATTGGCCGTTTAATGGATCAGGGGTGGATTACAAAAAATTAGAGAAAGCATTGAGCAGGTATTAGTTGGTGCGATAAACAGGACACAGCGTTGTCCTTTTTTGATGCTTTTATACTGTCCCATTTGTCCCATTTTGAAACCCACAAGTACTGTCGCATTTGTCGCATTTTACCCCGACCCGTCCCCGTTATTTAGCGGATGATAAGTCGTCCAAAGAACCCCCAAAGGACCCCGAACTTTTAGTTCTAGACCTGAGTGGGGAGCCAATAAAAAAAGATAAGCCATGTGTTTATCTTTTTTTATAACTACTTACAATAAGATAAATTTTTGGTAAAATTAGATTATGAAAAAACAAAAAATTTCTACTGGAGTTGTACATACTTTACCAGTAGATTTGCGAAAAAAACTTTTATCTTCCCAGGAAACATTGACGGCTTGGGAGGATATAACTCCACTCGCACGTAATGAATGGATTTGTTGGGTTACTTCAGCTAAGAAGCAAGAAACAAGAACTCACAGAATTGAAAGATTACTTAATGAATTAAAAAGTGGTAAACGCAGACCTTGTTGTTGGCCTGGTTGTTCTCATCGATAAAATAATTTCCAATATTAACTTCTCAAAATTTAAATAATATGCTTTATGAATAGAGTGAAGTATGCAATAAAACTTTTAATTTTTGTATTGATAATGTTATTTGGGGTATTTATGATTGTGTACGGAGAATATGATGATAGTCCAGGGGGACAATTGTTGGGATTGGTTTTGCTTATTATCAGTATTGTGGGATTAGTAAAAGCTGTTAAAAAAGATTGGACACGTAAATAAAGTTTATAAATATATAAATTTGTTTAAAAATAAAGACCAATTTTAATTGGTTTTTTGTATGTATAATTTTAAATAATATACTGGTATAATACATGATATGGATTATATTTTATCTATTAAAAAGAAACTAACTTTTACTAAAGAATTGAATTGGCAACTAGTTTTAAGTGCGTTTTTAGCAATTTTTTGGGTTATTTTTTTATGGAATTTTTGGGATAAGGGTCCTTATGCCTTAGGTATAAATGCCACAATATTTCTCTTACTTTTGATTGGATTATTTATTTGGGTGTTAGGTAAAAAAGGAGTTTATACTAGATATGATTTGTTTTGGATTGCACCAATGGTATTAATAGCTCTAAGCTACGCTTTGTATGAAAATCCATTTTTAAAAATTATTAGTTTATTGGTTTTGCCGGTAATTTTTTCTGTTTTTTATAATCAAGCTTTTTTATCTGATAAAAAAAATAAACTTTGGGATTTTGAATTTATTTTTAAGTTGGTTATTAGATTTTTTTCTTTTTTAACAAAAATTGGTCAGACTATAACTTTGTATATAAATTTGATAATGCCTTCTAGTAAAACAAAAAAAGGTATTATAGTGAGAGTAGCAGTAGGTATTATTTTATTTTTAATAATAGCCCTTACCATATTCATACCTCTGTTGTCTTCTGCTGATGCAATTTTTGCCAGTAAGATAAAATTTTTTTATGACTGGTTTAGGCAAATAATTTCTTTGCCTTTGATGTATAGATTACTTACTGGTATAGTTTTAACCATTTTATTTTTTTCAGTTTTAACAGCCTGGAGTAGTAAGTTTGAGTATAAAGAAAAAGAAAACAAAAATATAAATATTGATGCAATAGTTTCCGGTATAGTACTGGGAGGGATTTTGTGTTTGTATATATTATTTTTATGGGTGCAAATAAATCGTCTGTGGATTGGTGAATTGCCGTTTGATTTTAAAGCCACAGAGAATATTGTCAAAAGCGGTTTTTGGCAGTTATTGTTTTTGTCAGTAATTAATATTTTAGTTTATTTTTTTACGTATAGAAAAACCACGCCGTTAGTACAATGGATTTTGACGGCTTTCACCATTGCCTCTTTGTTTTTACTTGTTTCCGCAGGTTACCGTATGGGGCTTTATGTTACTTATTACGGATTTAGTTATGAAAAGTTCTTTGCTTCCTATACTGTTGTTTATTGTGCCATTCTTTTTATTTGGTTGATTGTTCAATTATTTAATAAACAGCGGGCAAACATAGTAAAGTTTTTAGTAGTTTTATTTTTGTGGATGTATGCGTTAATAACTGTTTTTCCCGTAGAGCAATTTATTCTACGCAGCAATATTGTACTCGCTCGATTAGAAAATTCACAAATTAGAATGTTTGAACTAACTATGTTATCACCAGATGTTTTGACTTTAGTAAAAGAATATAGGAAGCAAGGGTTATTACAGGAGAAAGCGGGGTATCTCTCACGAGAGAATGAAAATGAACCAAGTGAAGTGTTTGATTGGGATCCATGGATAAAGAATCAGGAAAAAATAATTGCAGATAAAATCTGGTATGAAAAGAATCTCACGAATATTTTATATTTAGATAGTATTGATTAAATTGAGCAGAGCTAATTTTTAAAGTTTGCTTTTTATAAGTAAAAAGCGCATACTCTATATATTATAAAAATTAATTTATAAATTTATGGGAGATTTTAGAAGAGATAGTGGTAAACGCTTTGGCGGTGGCGGAGGGTTTAGAGGTCGTGATGGCGGACGAGGTAGAGACCGTGGACCAGTTACTATGCATCAAGCAGTTTGCGACCAATGTGGTAAAAATTGTGAAGTACCGTTTCGCCCCAGTGGTGATAAACCAGTTTACTGCGACGATTGTTTTGCCGGCAAAAAAAGTGGTGGTGACAATCGCGGAGGAGATAGATTTTCACAAAAAAGTTTTACTAGTAAAGCACCTGTGAATAGTGGAAGTAATGAAGAAGTAAAAAAGCAGTTAGTAATGTTAAATGAGAAGATGGAACGATTAATCAAAGCAGTGGAATCAGGCAGTCAGCCCAAATTACCAGCAGTAGCAAGTAAAGTGAAAAAAATTGTAAAATCTTTACCTGAAGTCAAAGTCAAAAAAGTTATTAAAAAGAAAATTAAGAAATAATAGTAAGATATTGATAAAGCAGCGGATTAAAATCCGCTGCTTTTAGTATTGACAAAATCAAAAAAATGTGCTATACTACTAGGTTATTCAAGTATGAATATAGGTTATTCAAGTATGAATAGCACTTTGAAAATTAAATAATTAATAATAAAATGGAGTTCTAGATGAACTGGTATCACAAATTTCTTATTACTTTGGTGGTAGGATTATTCTTATTCAATCATCAAGAAGTAATCATAGAGAGTTTTCGTGATAATTCGCCAGTTTTATCTAGCGAGGAAATCACGAGTTTGGAAAAGCAAGTAGCTGAAATAACAGTAATTGCTAAAGACAAAATTAAATCCGGAACTTATAGTCCCGAGGATTGGCAAAAAGATGTTTTCTTTCTGCAAACGCAAGTATTGCAGAAGTTCAAAGGCACATATAGTCAAGAAGAATTTTTTATAAAAGCTGGTAAAATTCTTGATTATACAATGGCTCATTATTATGAGCCAAAATCAAAAGAGCATAGTTTATTTCAACAAGAAGTGAACGAAGCTCAAGCCAAAGTGTTGCAGGAAAAGAATTTCAGAGTAGATTGGTCCAAACTAATATACAGTATATGGAGTTTTTATTTATCATTTATACCTTTTACTTTCTTGATTATTTTAATTAAAAGGTCAACACTTTATAAATTTAAATTCTATTCCGCCGGAGATATTGCCGTAGTTATTCTAGGCACGTTACTTAGTCTTATCGGAGTTTTTGTTTATAAGCCAAACAGCTTATTGCAAAAAACCATTGATGCTGAATTAAAAATTTGGCAACAAAAAATCGGTACTAGAGGTTGGCGATTGGTACTGGCTTATATGTTAGCAGTATTTTTTTCTTTAGCGACTGTACTTCGTCCAATTAAGATCTATGCACAAGAATTTGTGCAGACCAATGTAGTTACTACTATTATGATCGGGCAGTCGGAGCAGGATAGTCATGATGAAGATTGTTACCTGCCAGTAGTTGCTATAGTGCGGAATTACTTTAGAAGAATTGTAAGAGCAATTCAAAAATATATATTTTTGTTTTTCGCTCCCATGTTTATTCTTTTGAATATTCCACCGCCAAGAAGTTTCATCGTAGTCAATTGGCAAACGCCAAGAGACAAAATAGTATTATCGAAAATGATTATTGGCTGTAGAGCTCCCAGTGTTTTGTTTCAGTTTAACTTAATTAACCGAAACAAAATAAAACACAAAGGAATTTACAGTGAAAAATATCATTTTAATAATTATCTTTTTGGCAGCTAATGTCCAAATATTTTCTCAGGATTTAACCGTAACCCGGAAGTATGCCGGAGTAATTTATATCGGAACAATTGATGAAAAAATAAATATCAACAACTATGTTGATTATATGTTTGGTTTAGAAACTAAATATACAATTTTCTCCGATAATTATTTATTTTTTAGGGCACGTTACTCAAATCCTGAAGAAAGTCTCGGCAGCTTCTGGTTCGAAAGCAATTTTTCTGAATTCAAGGTAAAAGTTGGTTATATTGCCAGACAAATTACTTTAACCAGACCTCATCCGATCGGTGCAGACGGGCACTTTGAACCATTTCCTTATGAAAAAATTCCTGGAAGTGCGCCGGGTGTAGATGTTTCCTTAAACGGAGATAATTTATCAATCGGAGTTGGGTACTCTTACAACTCTAAAAAGCAAGTCAGTGAAGCAAACTTCGGAGTTGGCTTCAAAGCTGAAGAGTTTGAGATTAGAACCGGTGTGGTTTATAACCAATTGCAACAGGGTATTGCTGGACAGGTAGCATTCCTTGGTGCAAAGTTTATGACTTTTGTTGAATCAGACTCGCTGGTAACAAATCTTTTAACTTTAAGTAGTCCAATTGATCTATATGCGGCCTCGATGTATGACTACAAAGAAAAGGTTTTTGAGAAGTTTGAGTTTGGTTTAGTTAAAGAGCTAACCGCCCCTTATGGTTTAAATGGAGTGATGGCTGCCGGATATGATCCGCTGGCAAAAAAAATTAACATTTATTTTTGGATGTATTTCCAATAAATAAAATATTTTCCAACTTTCAAAAAAGAAAGGAGGTAAAAAATTATAGAGTCGTCTACCAAGACGACTCTTTTATTTTGGTGTATAATTAAATATTAAGTTTGAAATATTTTATGAAAAGTTTTTTCTTTGGTTTTCTAGGATTTTTTTTATTTTTTTTATCGCCTGCTAGTGCTCTAGCTGAAACAAATATTTATTTTTTTTGGGGTAATGGCTGTCCACATTGTGCCAAAGCCAAGCCATTTTTAGAAAATTTAGCCCAACAAAATAGTGATATAAATTTATATGATTTTGAAGTGTATTATAATCGTCAAAATCAACAGTATTTACAAGCGATTGGTAAAAATTTGAATAAAAATATTTCTGGTGTCCCAGCTATTATTATTGGCGACCAAGCTATCATAGGTTTTAGTGAAACTATCACACCGGCTGAAATAGAACGTCGGGTAGAAATGTGTCAGCAGTTAGGTTGTCCTGATGAAACGGGAAAAATTTTAGGAATAGAAAAAAAAGAATCAACAGCCGAACCAAAAGTAGAAAATATTGAATCAACCAAAATCAAAGTCCCTTTTTTTCAAGAAATTGAAACAAAAAGTTTTTCTCTACCAGTGCTAACCATTATTTTAGGGGCACTTGACGGGTTCAATCCTTGTGCGATGTGGGTACTGTTGTTCTTGATAAGTTTACTTTTAGGCATGAAAGACAAAAAGCGGATGTGGATTTTGGGTAGTGCTTTTATCATAGCTTCGGCTTTGGTTTATTTTTTATTTATGGCCGCTTGGTTAAATTTAATCTTGTTTTTGGGTTTTATAGTTTGGGTTAGAATTTTGATTGGCTTGATAGCTTTAGTTGGTGGCGGGTACAATTTGAAAGAATATTTTACTAATCCCTCGGGTGCTTGTAAAGTTACCGGCACCGAAAAGCGACAAAAAGTTTTTGCCAAACTCAAAGATATTACAAAAGTTAAAAGTTTTTATTTGGCTTTAGGCGGGGTGATACTTTTGGCATTTGCTGTCAATTTGGTGGAGCTTGTCTGTTCAGCTGGTTTGCCCGCTGTATATACTCAAGTATTAGCTCTAAACAATTTAGTCAGTTGGCAATATTATCTCTATATTTTACTTTACATTTTTATTTTTTTATTAGACGATTTATTGGTATTTTTTGTAGCCATGACTACCTTACGAATTACCGGACTTACTACCAAATATACACGTTATTCTCATCTGCTGGGTGGAGTTTTGATGTTGATTATTGGGCTGTTATTGATATTTAAACCAGAAGTTTTAATGTTTGGTTAAATTAAGATATAATAAATACGGACACTAATTATTCAATTATATATATGAATCGGAATAAAATATTTCCCATTATTATAATAATATTGTTGGCCACTTTGTTAATCGGTGGTGGTATTTGGTTTTTGCGGATTTGGGACCAGAAGCAGTTAGACAAAAAAGTTCCAGTTGCACAAAATAGTAATCAACCCGTAGTTGGTAGTGATCAAGATGAGTATGGTTGTTTAACATCGGCTGGTTATGGTTGGTGTGAAGCCAGTCAGAAATGTTTGAGAGTTTTTGAAGAATTTTGCCCAGACATAGTGACTAATATGGCCAGAGTCATCAATCAAAATACCGGTATAGTTTTTTCCGGGCCAACCGAGAAAAATTTCAATTGGAAAGTTGGTAACGAACAGACACAAACTGATGTGCAAATTAACGCTGTTTCCTATCAGGCAGAAAATGTGACTACCGCCGGGGTGACAGCAATTGAGAATTTTTTAAATAGCTTAACAACCCCTGATCCTTATAATATAACTGCAAGTGTTACTGGTGGGCATCGTGGTTATTATTTTAACTACATAGCGTGTCGTTATGATTTTAGCCCAGTGACATTAACCGATAATGAAGTAGAAGAAGTAGAATCGCCAGATGATAAAATGAATGTAGAAATAGCTTGCGGTTATTTTAATCACAATGACATTCCACAAATTTTGGCTTTGCAGCAAATCAAACAAGCATTTGCAGAAAAATACGACCGGGATATAGCGGAAGTAAATTTAACTATTGATAAAAGTGAAGCCAATCATATTCGTGGTGGGGTAAAGTTTGGTGATGGTACTAAGGGTGAAGGTGGAATATATTTTGCCGCTTTAGTAGATGACAAGTGGGAATTAGTATTTGATGGTAATGGTATGATTCCTTGTAATTTATTGACTGAATATAATTTCCCATCTGACTTTCAGTCAGACTGCGCACCAGAATAATTTTAAAACCCGCCGACTCGGCGGGTTTTTATTAAGCAAATAAACCTCTGCTATAGCTAGGGGTTATGTTCATTTGTCAATTCTCGTAGATAAAGGTAAAAAGGAAAAGCAAATGATAAGCCAATTAAGAAAATACCTACAATTGGCAGCCAGAGGTGTTTTATTTTAATATTTTTATTTTCATTAAATATAAAAAATATTAATATCACCGCTGCCCACATCGCATCCAAAGCAATACCACTACACATGCGATTAATAAAAATTTGTTGTATCATCAAATTAAAATCAAAACCGTATTGATTGGTAAAAAGCACAAACTGAGAATAAGGTAAAATAATACCAATGATACTTAAAATAAGATATAAATGTTTTTTCACAATTTTAGATTAATTAGTATCATTATATCAGTTAGCCATTTTTATGTCCCGTTGTTATAATAAATCAATGAATTGGTACAATTTTATTAAACTTATAAGAACTATTTATGGCCCTGGACTAGCTGATTTAGAGTTGATTCAAAAACTTGGCTTGCTAGCTATAAAAATTGGTCAGGTTCACGCTTTGCGGATTGATTTTTTAAATGAGGAAAAGTGTCGGCATTTAGCTAAGCTTTATCAGGGGGTGAATTCTATTCCTGCTGAACAAGTAGAAAATTTGATAAGCGAATATGCTGGCGATGATTTTTATAAAAATTTTTCTTATTTTGAAAAACATCCCTTTGCCTCTGCTTCAATTGGCCAAGTACATCGAGCTAGACTTACCAGTGGTGAAGAAGTGGCAGTAAAAATAGTTAAAAAGGAATTTACGGCTTCTTTTGAGAAAGATGTACGTAGTGTGCAAAAGTTTTTTCAAGTAGCCACTTGGTTTTATCCAAAATTGCGTGGGGTGGCAAATCCCGCTTCGCTCTTAAAAGGTATAGAAAAAACCACCCTTGCCGAACTTGATTTACGTAATGAACAAGCTGGTCAGGAAGTTTTACGAAAAATTTATGAAGAAAAAAAAGAAAAATTTGATTTATCTCGTTTAGCTTTCCCCACAGTATATGAAAAATTATCCAACGAACATATTTTGGTTAGTGAATTTTTAGACAAGCCAACTATTAACGAGTTATTGGATAAGAAAAAATTTTCTTATGATAGTATGTTAGAATTTTTTCATATCCATGGTTTTTATATGTTTGTCGTTGGCACTTTTCATGGTGATATTCATCCGGGAAATATTATGTATGATGGAAAACATTTTTATTTTTTGGATACTGGTTATATTGGTTCGGTAACTGATAAAATCAGAATAAATTTACTAAAGTTTTTTGAGCACTTAAGTGATTACAATTATCCGCAATGTGCTTATTATTTACAGGCAATGTCACAAAAAGATTTATCAGTAGATAAATATAAGTTGTTTGAAAAAAAGTTTATTGAACTTTACGCCGATTTTAAAGACAAAACAGTTAGTGAAATAAGTTTAACTAAAAAAATGATGCAAACTATTAGACTCGGTGTATTATCAGGGATGGAGTTTGAAGAAGGTATTTTTGATATTATCAAAAGTTTAATGTATATGGATGGGATGGTACTTGCCTGCAATCCTGATGCTATTCTACTTAAAGATATGAAAAAGTTTGTTAATGAGTTTCAACAGATTTAAAATTATTTTTAATATATGCCAAAAAAAATTATTATAGTTGGCGCTGGTCCGGGGGGACTGTCTAGTGCTATGATTTTGGGGAAAAGAGGTTTTCAGGTTTCTGTTTATGAAAAAAATTCTTTGCCGGGGGGGAGAAATGGAGCTATTCGTGAGCAAGGTTATACTTTTGATCTGGGGCCTACTTTTTTGATGATGAAATTTATTTTAGATGAAATGTTTGTTGAAGCTGGCAGAAATTCAGCTGATTATTTAAAGTTTACCAGACTTGATCCCATGTATCGTTTGTTGTTTACTGATTTATCAATAAATATTTATGACGACAAAGCTAAAACCAAACAAGAATTTGAAAAATATTTCCCCGGGGCGGCTAAAGGATTAGATAAGTTTTATGCCAAAGAAAGTAAACGTTTCCCTTATATTTTTGCTTGTTTACAAAAAGATTATACACATTTTAAAGAATTTTTTAACCCCACTTTTTTAAAAGCCATTCCGCATATACCATTTTTAGGATCAGTATATAATTATTTGGGAAAATATTTTTCTCAAGATAAGTTGAAACTTAGTTTTACATTTCAGTCAAAATATCTTGGCATGTCTGCTTGGGATTGTCCGGCTTTGTTTATTATTATTCCTTTTATAGAACACGCTTTTGGTATTTATCATGTGGAAAAAGGTTTATCAGAAATTTCCGTAGCCATGGAAAAAGTAGCCAAAGAACATGGAGTAAATTTTTACTATAACCAAGCGGTTAAGCAACTGATTGTAAAAGATAAAAAAGTAGTAGGAGTGGAATTGGCAGATGGTACGAGAGAGTATGCTGATGAGGTAATAGTTAATGCTGATTTTGCTTATACCGTGAACAATTTATTACCTGCGGATAAACTTATAAAATGGTCTCCGAAAAAATTGGCACAAAAAGATTTTTCTTGTTCTACTTTTATGCTTTATTTGGGACTGGAGGGTGAATACCCAGAGTTAGCTCATCATACTATTGCTTTTGCTAAAAATTATCGACAAAATGTTGATGATATATTTAAAAATAAAAAACTATCTCCCGAAATATCATTTTATGTGCGTAATGCCAGTATCAATGACAAAACTTTAGCCCCAGCGGGTAAATCAAATATTTATGTGCTAGTGCCCGTGCCCAACAATCAATCAAATATTGATTGGGGAGTGGCTAAATATCAGTTACGGGATTTAGTACTTGATAGTATACAAACCAGATTGGGTATAAAAGATATTAGAACAAAAATAGATTTTGAACGTATGATTACACCGGCTGATTGGGAAAAGAGTGTCAATGTTCATTTGGGGGCTACTTTCAATTTATCTCATGCTATCAATCAAATGCTTTATTTTAGACCACACAATCATTTTGATGATTTAGACATGTATTTGGTTGGCGGAGGGACACATCCCGGTAGTGGGTTGCCAACTATTTATGAATCCGGTCGGATTGTGGCTAATATGATCTCGCAAAAATATCAAGTGCCATTTACTAAGCCCACTTCAATCCAAGAAAAATTACTGATTAAATAAATACAATATTCGCCCCGAGTAAAAGCTCGGGGCGGTTTTGACATAAATTAAAAAATATATTAATATCCCTATAGGGGGGATATAATAAAAATTATTAATTATTAATAACTAATTACTAATTATTTTTTTAAATAATATGGATAGAAGAAGGAAAATTACGGTTAAATCTCGGGCTTTGCATCGAATTAAGATTATTCAAGGACATATGCATTCAATTGAGAAAATGCTTGAGTCTAATACCTATTGCATAGATATTGTCCATCAATCCCGGGCAGTACAAAAAGCATTGAAGCAACTTGATCTTTTGATAATAGAAGATCACCTTAAGCACTGTGTAGTTAACCAAGTACGTCAGGGTAAAGACCAAAAAACTACAGCTGAACTTTTACGACTATATGAATATAAATAAAAATATGCCACATAAAATTTATTATGTTGAGGGCATGCACTGCTCGTCTTGTGAACTGTTGATTGAAAAAAAATTATTGAAAAAATCTGGAGTTAAGGCAGTAGATGCTTCGCTCAATAAAGGACAAGTAAGTGTATATTTGTCTGACAAGCAAAGTTTAGATTTAGCTGAGATAAACCAAGAGTTTAAAAATTTAGGTTATAGTTTTTTTGCTAAACAGCCAGCAACTAAAATAAATAAATTATTTTATCAGCAAGCAGGTAGATGGCAGATAAATAAAGAAAAATTAATTAAAATTTTTAAAACATTGATTTTTGCTGGTATTTTTTTATTAGTATTTTATGGATTGGACCGGTGGCAATTGGGCAGGTTTATTTCGGTTGATACTCGTTCTTCATTATCAGCTTTTTTTGTTTTAGGATTGGTGGCGGGTGTGTCTAGTTGTGCAGCTTTGGTGGGAGGGTTGTTACTATCTATGACTAAAAAATGGCACGAAGTTTATATTGATAGTGACAATCCCAAACAAAAAATATTACCGCACTGGTTATTTCATTTAGGTAGATTGTTATCCTTTTTTATTTTAGGAGGATTGTTAGGCTGGTTGGGTAGTGGTTTATCTTTCAATAATACCACAGGTTATGCTGTTTTAGTGGGTTTAGTTTCTACCATGATGATAATACTAGCTTTACAAATGTTGGAAGTAAGTTGGGCAAAAAAGATTTCTTTGCGTTTGCCAAAATTTTTTACTAGAGGTGTGGTAAATACCAATAGTTGGCAAGGAAAATACTCGCCTTTTATTATTGGGGCGTTAACTTTTTTCTTACCTTGTGGTTTTACTTTGATTGCTCAAGGAATAGCTCTAACCACGGGTAGTTTTTTTGCTGGAGCTTTTATTATGTTGTTTTTTGCCTTGGGAACTTTACCAATGTTATTTAGTATTAGTTACACTGGTTATCGTTTTACGCAAAAACCCCATTTGACTGCTAAATTTTCTCAAGTAGCCGGAATTATTATTATATTTTTTGCTATTTACAATATCAATGGTCAACTAAATGTTTTAGGACTGCCAAGTTTGCATGACATTAGAAATTACTCATCTGCCAAAGTTGATTCTCAGTCAGAGTCAATAATTTTATTTGGTCCTGATGCTGGTAAAAGTTTGTCAGCCAGTAAAAACAATGTAAATAAAACAAATGTTGATGATGTACAACAGTTAAATGTCGTAGCTTCAGGCTTTGAATATACAGTTTTAGGTAGTACTACTTTTGAAGCCAACGTACCTACAGTCATGGTAGTAGATAATCAAGGAATTTTAGGTTGCGGTGCCCAAATGGCAGCGCGAGGACTTTTTAGTGGTTTTGTCAATCTCAAATCCGGTCAAAACGTAATTGATTTAGGCAGTCCAAAACCAGGTAGTTATAAAATAACTTGCTCCATGGGTATGGTGCCGCCAGTTACAGTGACATTTAAATAATAAATAAAATAAAATGAATAAGTTGACTATCAAAGGCATGCATTGTAGTGCTTGTCAAAACTTAATAAAAATGGAGCTAGAAGAAAAGGGTTTATCAGTTAAAGATATCAGATTACTTGAAGGAGATAGAGGTGAAGTGGAATTTACTGATTTAAGCAAAGAACAACTAGCTTTAGCTAAAGAAATTATCAATCATTTAGATAACTATTCTATTATTTCTTAAATTGAAAATTATGCTTACAAAAATATATCCTATTATCGGCATGCATTGTGCTTCTTGTAAGATGTTGATAGAAAAAATGGTCAGTAAAGTTCCAGGAGTTGAGGAAGTATCAGTAAACTACGCGGCGGAACAAATGAAAGTAGTTTATGATGAAAATAAAGTAAGCATTCAAGATTTAATCGCCGCTGTTAGTAGTGCCGGTAGTTACCGTTTAATAGCTACTAATTCAGATGAAGGTGTTTTAGCCGATCCAGAGCAAGCTAGAAAAATAAACCAACATCACGAACAACCCAATCACCATGAACATGCTACTGCTTTACGTCAACAAGAATATATATTATTGCGTAAAAAAGTTTGGCTAGTGGCTTCAATGAGTATACCTTTTTTTACTTTGATGATTTACATGATTTTAGCTTTGGTAGGTTTGGTGGCTATGCCGATGTCACCATTGGGTTATTTGCAAATTGGGAAGCTAAATTATCAAATTGATTTATTTTATTTATGCCAATTTTTATTAGCCACCCCCATAGTATTTATTGGTGGTAAGCAATTTTTTCAAAGTGCTTGGTCTGCTCTTCGTGTCCGGTCAGCCAATATGGATACCTTGATCGCCCTTGGCGTCTCAGCTGCTTGGTTGTTTTCTACTTTGGTTACTTTTATGCCGACGTTGTTTAGTAATTTAGAAGTTGAAGTATTTTTTGAAGCCGCTGTATTTATTACTTTTTTTATTTTACTTGGGCGGTTATTTGAATCAAGGGCCAAAGGTCAAGCGAGTGATGCTATCAAAGCATTGTTACAACTAGGAGCAAAAGAGGCGACAGTTGTACGCGATAATAAAGAAATAAAAATATTAATCAATGATGTGTTAGTTGGTGATGTGGTGGTAGTCAGACCAGGGGAGAAGATACCAGTTGATGGTAAAATAATATCCGGCAGTAGCACTATAGACGAATCTATGGTTACGGGTGAATCAATGCCCGTGGAAAAAAATGTTGGCGATCAAGTAATAGGTGCCACCATCAATAAAATGGGGAGTTTTAAATATCAAGCTACCAAAGTCGGTGAGGATACTTTGTTGGCTCAGATAATTAAAATGGTTCGTGAAGCTCAAGGCAGTACCCCGCCAATTCAAAAATTGGCTGATAAAATTTCCGGTGTTTTTGTACCGTTTGTTGTATTGATTTCAATATTAAGTTTTGTTTTTTGGTTATTGGTTGCTACTCCAGTGGGTTTAGTTGGCGCAGACGTTTCTAATTTACAACTGGCTGTATATATTGCCATAACAGTTTTAATAATTGCTTGCCCCTGTGCTTTGGGACTGGCTACGCCTACTGCGGTGATGGTTGGTTCTGGCAAAGCCGCCAGACAGGGTATCTTAATCAAAGATGCCACTGCACTTGAGTGGGCCAATCAAATAAAAAAAATTGTTCTAGATAAAACTGGAACTTTGACCAAGGGCGAGCCAGCGGTGACTGATTGTCAAGTGGAGGCAGGTGAAGTCAAAGATAAAATTTTGCGTCTGGCTTACGCGGTTGAACATCTGTCTGAACATCCCTTGTCTACTGCCATTACCAAATATGCTCAACAAAATAATTTAAGTGCTGATTTAAAAGTAGAAAATTTTCAAAGTTTGACTGGTTTAGGTGTTAGCGGAGTGGTAGGTGGTAAAAAAATATTATTAGGCAACGAAAAATTATTTATTGACCAACAAATTGATATTACCAGTTTTGCTAAACTAGCAGACCAATGGAAAAACAACGGACAAACATTAGTATATATGGGAATAAACAATCGGGCAGTGGCTTTGTTTGCCTTGGCTGATGTTATTAAAGATGAAGCCAAAGAATCATTGGCTAAATTGCACGCTCTGGGTATAACTACGGTGATGTTAACCGGAGATAATATAGTAACTGCCCAAGCTATTGCCAATCAATTAGGAATAGATGAAGTTATAGCTGAAGTGATGCCCCAGGATAAAGCTGAAATAATAAAAAAATTACAACAAGAAACCAAAGGTAAAGTGGCAATGGTGGGTGATGGTATCAATGACGCTCCGGCTTTGGCCCAAGCTGATATTGGTATTGCTATGGGTACTGGTACCGACGTAGCCATTGAGACAGGCAGTATAGTATTGGTTAAAGGTAGTTTGGAAAAGTTGGTGGAAACAATAGAGCTTTCGCAAATGACTTTCGGAATTATTAAACAAAATCTATTTTGGGCTTTTGGTTACAATATTATTGCTATTCCCGTGGCAGCAGGTTTATTGTATCCAACATTTGGGGTGTTACTTTCGCCAGTAATAGCCGCTGCTGCCATGGCTTTTAGTTCGATTTCGGTGGTTTTAAATAGTATACGTTTAAAGACCATAACAATAAAAAATAAATTTATTTCCAATTTATTTTTTTATATTTTTGTATTTGTTTTTGTAGTGGCGGTATTTTATTTTGGCGTGATATTCAGTAAGATGTAAATATAATCCTTTGAAAGTAATTGATTTTTAGTATATAATAATTTAACATTTAAAAATTAATTATTTTAGTATGCGCAAAAATTTAGTAATTGTTTTTATATTTTTTACAATTTTTTTAATTGGTTGCACCACTAAACAAGCGAGTCAACCAGTGGAAACAAACTCTCTAAATAATATTAATAATGAAGATATGACAATAAATAACAAAAATTATACCATGTCAGAAGTAGCTTTGCATAATACAGCTAATGATTGTTGGTCAGTAGTAAGAGGACAAGTTTATGATTTAACTTCTTGGATTGGCAAACATCCCGGTGGAGAAAAAGCCATTACTCAATTGTGTGGAGTTGATGGGACAGATAAGTTTGTCGGAAAACATGGTGGCAGTAATTTGCAAGAGAATACTTTAGAAAGTTTTAAGATTGGCGATTTGGTAAAAGAATAAATAAGTTTTAAATTTAAAACCCTTTGCTAGTGCAAAGGGTTTTTTGTTTTAGAGACCAGTTTGGGCAGACATGCGTAGCATTGCGTCACCGCCATCATTTAAGCCACGTTGATACATGAGAGTAAGCATACGTTCGATTGTTAAAACATCATTGGGATTTTTAATTTGTTTGGCAATTATACCAAAATCAAATAAAACTGTTTTAACATCTTCTTGATCAAATTTTTCGGGGTGCAGGAAATCAATTAATTCAAAATCAAGTGTGGGTCGATTTTCTCGGATGTATTGTTTTGCTTGTGAGGGCAATAAACTATCAACTAACATCACGCACGGTACCAGGCGTTGGTCTTTTTTTACATTGATTAATGCAGGATACATAATAAACCTCCTTATTTTTAAGTTACATAATTAAAATAGATTAAAACCTATTGTTTATTTTGTCAATAAACCTTGATTTTACTGGGTAATCTTGACATTTTACCATTGACAAAATCCAAAAAATATGCTATCATCAATGGTTAGTTCTTAAATAATTTATCACAAATCACAAAGGAGATCGTCATGAACCTCAGACCAAAACACATTATCGTATTGATAATAATGCTTTTCACAAGTACTTTCTTATTATCAGAATTTGAGATGTTAAAAAAAGCAAACTACGTTTGTTATTATTCATATCAGTATATAGCAGATGGTTTTCCAGCTGCAGATTCCATATCAGATATGGATAATCATGCTCGAGTAGCATTGTTCTTTTATCTTTTCTTGGCGTCAGCCATTGTTATGTTTTATTTTGTAAAAAATAAAACAGTGGGAATGTTTCCGGTAGGTATTATAATATTTTCTGCCATCGTTCTCTCCGTAGTCAAACTTTTTATGACTCTGAAAGTTCATACTTTTTTTTGGGAGGATGTATTTTCTCCACTAGTCATAGGTTTAACCTATGGTTTAGTAATTTTTCTCTGGAGATATCAATTTCCAGAAATTAAATTTAGAAAAAGCTAGGCTTTTTCTAATCAAGAAGTTTTAGACTAATAATTTAAAATCCCTAACAACGTTTAGGGATTTTTATTTTGTTCAAATAAATTATTAGTAGTTACCAACTACCGCCGCCACCGCCACCAAAACCGCCACCACTAAACCCGCCACCTGCGGAACCACTACCTCCGCGGGAGGCATGGGAAATATTACTGGCAATTTGGGTATTGAAACTGGATAGATCACCAACAAATTGCGTGGCTAAAAAAGCATTGGCAGTATTTCCTTGGTACCAGTCAGGATTTTGAATATAAATATCTTTAAACTGCTCAGCCCATTGTTTTTCAACATTCATTGCCACAGCAAAGGGTAAATATTGCATAAACTGTTCGGGGTTTTTGGCCGGTGCATTATGGAATTTAAATCTGTCTTCATCTGTGACTGATAAAAATTCCTTAAAACCAAGTAAATGATCTTTTACTTCAGCGCCCAGCGCGGTTTTTTTGGGCATGAGCCAACCAAAAATCATTAGCACTGCGCCAGTTAAGATTAAAGATATAAAATACACAAAAGCAAAATCGCCAATGAAAAATCCCAGCATCATTAAACCACCGGCTAAAGTAGTGTATTTAATTTTTAAAGTCGTTGGATTTTTATCATACCAGCCCAAAGTAACCATTTCCTCACTAACATTTTTTTTGAATTCAGTTATTCTTTTGGCAATTTGTTTATCTTTTTTTATCTCTGATAATTTTATACTACTACCTGCTAGTTTATTACTAGTAAAAAATACTTCACTAATTAAACCGTTTATTCCTTCTTCTTTGGTGGGAAGATTTTTGATAATGGATAGTTCATAATCAACTGATTTGAAAATGCTAGTTTTTTCCAGTCTAGTTATTTTGATATAACCTTGCTCGGCCAGGTGTATAATTCCTGCGGTGATATCGCGGTTATCAATTTTTTCATCAATTAAGGCACCAACCAAAGTAGGGGAAACATTTTGCGGTGGTTCATATTCGGCAATTATAGTACCGCGGCCAACAGGATCTTTGCCGTGTTTTTGCCAAGCTAGGTACATAATAACTAGCGTCAGTAGAGGTAGAAGTAAAATAAAATTATCTTTGATAATTTTTCCTATTTTTTCTACTAGGGTGGGTGGTTGGAAAAAACCTTTATCTAGTCCTAAAGCAATGGTCAACCCCTCACCGGGATTTAAAAAATTTGCAGTTTGAAAAGTGATGGTTTTGTTGGTTTGTGTTAATTTACACGGTGTTTGTGAACCAGTTGTACCTTGATAACAAGCGGTTTGTTTTAATTGAGCGCCCGGGGGAAGATTTATTGTTGTAGAAACCTGCAGTATATTTGCCGTCCAGTCATTGCCAGTTACATTCCAATACAATTCATCGTAGTCGGTAAAGAAATTTATTGCCCCACTAACTTGGTAAGTAATTTGGTATTCTTGTCTGCCGGTGATAGTTGTGTCGGCTGATCCGATTTTGATGTTTAAATTTTTTCCTTTAATTTTATCAGTATAAGGTTCAGCTAAGCCGTTACGTTTGACGCTCAATACTTTGATAGTAATATTTCTTTGGGCATAGTCAGTTTGGTATTTGACTGGAATATTGCGATAAATACCGTGTTGCTGTAGATTTTCAAAATCATAAACAATATTTTCTGTCACAATAAAATATTTAGGTAACAAATTGATATCTGTACTAAAACTATTAATAGTTTCCGCTTGAGCTGCATTAATGCCAACTAAAATAAATAAAAATAAACTAAATAAAATTTTATTGATTATTTTCATAATTTAATTGTAAGACTTATTTTTCTTTGTTTCAACCTTTTGGTTTAGGGAAAATAAGTTATATAATAAAAATATGAAGCCAAAGAAAATAAGGGTTAATGATAAAATGCAGTCAGGCTATGTGTATTTGTTGACAGAAACCAAGGGTAAAAATTTCCATCCTGAATTTAAACCAGAACTTACTCCCAAAGAAATGCTTGCTTTGGGGGTATTTGGAGGGAAATATATGAATGATTGTAAAAAGGAATTTCCTGACAGTTGGTTTAAATCAGCTAAATTAAGTACAAAGAAAAATGTAAAATTAAATTATTTTAAAGTTGATGCCAGTTTGCCGTTAGTCGAGTGGCGGAGGAAAGGTTGGATTTATCCCGAAGATCCCAGAGGTTGGTTTCAGTGGTATTGTCGGTATTATCAGGGTAGGCGTATTCCCGAGGAAGATTTAAGACAAATCAAAAGATGGAAAGCAATTCGCAGGCATTATGCGGCAGTAAAAATTCATTGCTTGCGAGGTGATTTTGGTTGTCGTCCTCGCCAAAGACAAGCGCTGCTGCACTGGGCATATGATAGCAGACGTATTTAAAAAATTATAAATTACAAAATGGATTTAAGTAAATTGAACAAAATATTAAAAGGTGAGCCACCATATCGTCAGCAACAAATTAATCAGGCGGTATTTATTGATTTGGTAACTGATTGGGAAGAGGTAAAAACTTTACCACAGAAATTGCGAAAAGTTTTGGTAGCTAACTGTCCTTTGGAAATAAAGGCAAATATTTTTCATAGTCAAGACCATAAAACCAGTAAAGCCTTAATAACTTTAGCTGATGGTAATAAAATAGAAACAGTATTAATGCGACATGAAGGTGAACGGCACACGGTTTGTGTTTCTAGTCAGGTGGGTTGTCCCTTGGCTTGTACTTTTTGTGCTACCGGTCGGTTGGGACTAAAGCGTAACTTAACCGCAGAGGAAATTGTGGAACAAGTATTGTTGTGGAATAGAGTTTTGAAAAAGTTGGGTGAAATTGATCGGGTGACCAATGTGGTATATATGGGAATGGGTGAACCGTTTTTGAATTATACCAATGTATTAAAATCAGTTAGATTTCTAAACCATAAGTCAGGTTTCAATATTGGCGCACGGCGAATTTCTATTTCTACTTCAGGAATAGCTACCAAGATAAAAAAGTTTGCTGAAGAAAAAATGCAAATCAACCTAGCTTTGTCTTTGCACGCCCCCTCAGATGAATTGCGTTCAAAGTTGATGCCTATCAATACACATTTTCCTTTGAGTGAGGTAATGAAGGCTGTTGATTTTTATATAGAAAAGACTAACCGCAAAGTAATGTGCGAATATTTAATGATTGCTGAGGTGAATGATTCCCTTGAGCAAGCTGAGGAATTGGCAAAACTTTTACAAGGAAAATTGGTTATGGTTAATTTAATTGCTTATAACCCAACCAATGCGTACCGTCCCGCTAAGTCAAAAAATATCAAAGCTTTTAAAGATTATTTAACCAAGCAAGGATTGGAAGTAAGTCAACGTTTTACTTTTGGCCAAGATATCAAGGCGGCTTGTGGGCAATTGGCATTAGAGAATTAGTTTTTTTATTTTTTTTGAGAATTATATAACTTTATTATTTCTACTTTTTTATATGAGTAAAACATTAAATATAGCTAAAGAATTTTTAAGAAAAGAGGTAAAAATAATAATAGATAGACCTTTAGGTTCAAAACATCCAAAATATGGATTTGTTTATGAAGTTAATTATGGTTATTTGCCAAATGTAAAAGCAACCGACGGTGAGGATTTAGATGCTTATTATTTGGGTACAGATAAACCTTTAGTAACCGCTAATGGAGTTTGCGTGGCTATTGTTCATCGTTTGGATGATGACGATGATAAATTAGTGGTGGTGCCAGCAGGGTTTGATTTAAGTGATGAAGAGATAAAATCCAAAGTAAATTTTCAAGAAAAATTTTTTCAAATTAAAATTATTAGATAATTATTTAGTTGAGTTTGATGGGTAATGGTAATAATAATTTCATTATCATTTCTACTTTTTTGACAACAAAAAAGTAGCAAAAAATTGCCGATTAGTACTTTGGTTCAGGTAAAATTGCCAATTCACTCGCGTGCCTCTCAAAACCGCTGTCGCTAGAGTTGAAAGGCAAATCCCGCTCGCTTATTGGCAATTTTTCACTTCACAAAGTAAATGGCCGATTAAATAATAATTAATTATTTATTTTTTCTTAAATCTTTATTCTTAATTCTTAATTCTATCTATAACTTCGATTGTAAAAAACTAGTGATTAGCTTACTATTTAATTAGTAATAACAATAATGTCAGGAAATAATATAAAAACAAAACAACAATATCCACCCCATACAGCTGGTAGGTTGGCCATTTCCGCAGTGCCAGTAGTATCACCAGATAAAAAAATAGTTGAGGTTACTAAGTGGTTAGAAACGGAAATTCATAAGTTTGAGTCCATCAATTATATATATGTAGTAGATAAGGTCGGAAAGTTGGTTGGTACATTGTCAATCAAAGATACTTTACGGCAAGCTGCCGATGCCTTGGTTAGTGAGGTGATGAAAAAAGAATTAGTTGTAGCATATCCCCGTACCCATCAGGAACGCATGGCGTTACTTGCTTTGAAAAATAATCTCAAAGCTATTCCGGTGGTTGATAGACAGGGTGTTTTCATTGGCGTGGTACCATCGGATACAATTTTATCTGTGCTTTATACTGAAAGTCAGGAAGACGTGATGCATCTGGCTGGGGTACCTTCAATTACTGCCAGGGAAACTATCATAGATTTACCATTGAAAAGTTTATTGTTACATCGTTTGCCCTGGTTATTACTGGGGCTTTTAGGTGGAGTGATGGCAGCTGAGATCGTTGGTTTATTTGAACCAACCTTGCAGGAAAATATTATTTTGGCTGCTTTTATTCCGTTGATGATGTATATGGGTGGGGCAGTACTGGCACAAACACAAGCTTTTTTTATTCGTGATTTATCTTTGAATCCGCAACTTAATTTTCGTAAATATTTTTTAAAACAATTAAGTGTAGTACTGATTATTGCTTTAAGCATAAGTACGGCCATGATAATAATCGGATTGTTACGCTATCAAGATTTGGCAGTAATCAGTATAATCCCAGTGGCACTTGGGGCGGTGATTTTTTCAACAATGATTACTAGTTTGATAATTCCTTATTTATTTCATCGTTTTAAATTTGATCCAGCTGATGGTAGTGGTCCGATTGCTACGGTATTACAAGATTTGATGGGAGTAGTAATTTATTTTTTAATTGCTGGTTGGTTACTTTAGGACTTGTGGAAAAAATATAGTCAATTGTCTGATTTTTTGTTAGTATAGGGAATACTGATGAAAAATTACCAAAAAGCCATAAT
>CAZINS010000003.1:0-74733 GCA_964540695.1 uncultured Gammaproteobacteria bacterium
ATTTAATTATAAAAAATAAAAAATATTTATATTTAAAAATTTTTATTAGTGCAACTATTTCAGTACTAGTGGCTGCTTTGGGAACATCTTTAGTAATGATTATTTCTCAAACAACAAAATTTTCTGAAATTGTGCCGATCATGTTAAAATATCACACTCTGATTGGTTTAGGTGAAGGCCTGATTACACTGGCAATAATATTTTTACTAATAAAAAATAAATATCAATTGTGGATTAGAGAAAATGAAAAATAAATGGATACCAATTTTTATTATTGCCTTAATAATCGCCGGAGGAATATCGCTACTTACTTCAGCTAGTCCTGACGGCTTAGAATCAAGTACCAAGTATGCTGGCCTACGCTGGCCAGAAGCAGATTTCACTTCTCTAATGCCTGATTATCAAATTTTGAAAATAGAAAATGAATTGTTATCAACTTCACTAGCTGGTATCATCGGTACAATAATTATATTTTTACTAGTTTTACTAATTGGTAAAATCACAAACAAAAAGACAAAACAAAAAGACTTTCCTCTTACTTGATACTTACAACTTTATATTTTATACTAACCTATCATGGTGGCTATAGTTTAACGGTAGAACAGCGGGTTGTGGTCCCGCTGGCGAGGGTTCAACTCCCTCTAGCCACCCCATTCAGTCCGATTTATAACATAAAAACCGCTCCGATGATGGGCGGTTTTAATAATATATTGTATAATTTAAATATTAAATTAATTATTTTTAATATAATTATTAATATTTTTATTCAAAAATTAAATCAACTTTCTATAAAAGATACTGGAATAGCGGGGGGTAAGGGAGCATCCCTTGGAGAAATGATTCAATCAAAATTTCCTATTCCAGATGGTTTTGTAATTCTTTCAAATTATTTTGATAAATTCATGGAAGAAAATAACTTAAATGATGTAAAAATTGCTCTCGGCATATTTATCGGTCAGCTCATTTTGAACACGCTCTGGTCAATCATCTTTTTCAGTTTACATTCTCCGGCCGGGGCTTTTATTGAACTCATTGTTCTCTGGCTTGCCATTCTTGCCACAATCATTTCTTTTGCAAAAATCTCCCGGCCAGCCGCTTGGTTTCTTTTACCATACATTCTTTGGGTCAGCTTTGATGGTTATCTCAATTTCAATATCTGGCAACTCAATAAGGCAACCGGTTCCGGACAGGTCGCTTGCACGCAGGAAGCCAAACTTTGCCCAGACGGCTCATACGTCGGTCGAACGGGACCTAACTGCGAATTTGCCCAGTGTCCGGGAGAAAATAACGATCTTTGGAAAACCACGACGGACAGCAAAACGGGTATCACATTTAAGTATCCGGAAACTTTGCTCACCACTTACATCCACACGCAAGACTGGCCACCACAGATTCAGGTGTTAAACCAGCCGTTTACCTGTACCGAAGCCGGATCGGAAACCGCCCGGGCCGGGATTACCATGAAGCGCATGGTTGATGACAGGACCTATTGCGTAACTAAAGAAAGCGAAGGCGCGGCCGGCAGTATCTATACTAACTATGCCTATGCTTTTCCGATGGACGGCAAGACAAGCGTTTTCACATTTAGCTTACGATCTGTGCAATGTTTCAATTACGACGATTCGCAAAAGACTGCTTGTGAGAACGAACGGTCAGCATTCGATCTCGATAGCACGGTTGATCGGATAGCAAGAAGCATAAAATAACAGCAATGAAAAAAACGAAATCCGCAATTTAATAATTATGAAAAAACCTACCATCTTTACCATTGGTCACTCCACACATCCGATCGAGGAGTTTGTTGAGATACTTAAGACTCATGGTATCAAAGAAGTGGCCGATGTCCGCACGATTCCGAAGTCGCGCCACAATCCGCAATTTAACGAAGATGACTTGAAACAATCTTTGCAAAAGGCGCACATCCGATACAAACATTTGAAAAAACTCGGGGGACTACGCCACACGACAAAAGATTCTATAAACCTCGGCTGGCACAATACTTCGTTTAGAGGATTTGCCGATTATATGTCGAGCGAGGAGTTTGAGGAAGGACTTCAGGCGCTTATCAAGATTGCAAGCGTTAGAAACACCGCGATTATGTGCGCTGAAGCCGTGCCGTGGCGATGCCATCGTTCGCTCATTGGTGATGCGCTTACCAAAAAAGGCTGGATGGTAGAGGACATCATGAGCCGTACCTCTATTACAAAACATCGGCTAACATCTTTTTTGAAAGTGAGAAAAGGGCAACTCATATATCCCGAACCTAAAAATGATTAAGTATAGACACAAAAAATCAAGAATACTTTTTGTCGGGATTAACCCACACCCCGGGTCATTTAATCGTAGCGTGCCTTTTTCTAATAATAAATTGTTTTGGTATCTCCTATCAGAAGCCGGTCTTATCAAAGAGACGAGAGACGAATTGCGCGATGATAAAACATTAGCGCGTATGTACCGAGAAAAATTCAATGCAGAATACGGGCTTGGACTCGTTAATATCATTGACCGGCCGACGGTAGATATTACAGGAATCAAGAAACACGAAGAATTGCCCGGCCGTAAAAAAATTTCTCGTATTATAAAAGCCGAGATACCGATGGTAGTTTGCTTCATTGGCAAAGTAGCATACGAAAAATATATAGGATCAAAGGATTTCACTTTCGGCTGGCAAGAAAATATAGGCGCATCAAAAGCTTTCGTTATGCATTTTCCTTTACGTGGAGAAGCCGTTATCAGAGTTCGAGAACTACAGGAGATTAAGCGAACTGCATTCACAAAAAGTCGCTAGAGTAATATAATGTATATATGAAACTAACTCTTATTCGCAGAAAAACTGAGGCTCCAAATGTTGAATCGTTTGTTTTCAGTCCCGCAGAACCGCTTGTATGGAAAGCCGGACAATTTCTACATTATGTACTCCATCATGAGCCGACTGACAATCGTGGCTCGGATCGTTGGTTTACCGTAGCATCGGCTCCGTTTGAGAAAGAAGTGATGATTACGACAAGGTTAACAAAAGAAAAAGGGAGCAGTTTTAAGACCGCTCTCGACGGCTTAAAGATAGGCGAATATATCGAAATATCCGACATAGACGGCGATTTTATCGTGGATGACCCGACACAGGAGTATGTCTTCATTGCGGGAGGCATCGGTATCACGCCATTTCATTCTATACTCAAAGAAGCAGACCGCGCAGGGATAAAACTGCACGCGACGTTATTATACGCCAACCGCGATCAGAATATCTCTTATAAGGATGAATTCGAAAAATTTGCACAAAATAATGCCTCACTTGATATTCGCTATATAATCTCTCCGGAGCGAATAGATGAAAATTTGATTAAAAAACTTGTACCGGATTTATCAAAACCCATTTTTTATGTTTCCGGGCCGGAGCCCATGGTGGAAAGTTTGGGCAATACTTTGGAAAAAATAGGCATTGCAAAAGACCATATTAAACAAGATTATTTCCCAGGCTATGCTGGTATGGTATCTTAATTTTATAGTCGCCGAATTTTCAAAAATATTAAAAGGATCAAATTGTCGTTGACAGTGGTGTATTGCTGTCATATTTGCTTAAGTTAAGCAAATCGTCCCAAGGGTTCAAATTTGTTCAAACCGGTGGTCGAGGGTGCAAGCTGGGTCAAACGTCGATCCTCGGCACAAAGCTCGCCACAAGGGCAAACAGTGGGCGAAAATCGGTTACTTACCGACATTCAGGAAGTCGTAGTTGTAAAACTTGGCAACTTTCTTGATATTATTCATTTTTTCGCGTACTGTAACCATATATTCTTTATCCTCGAGCACTGTTATAAGACCGGACAGTGCCTGACCCCCAAAAAATATCTCTCCTCAGGGGAGGTGTTTTTTATGTATCAAAAATAACCAATTAAAAAACTTGCCCATTACTAGGCAAGTTTCTGATAACTACTTATTTAAGTAGTATCATTTTTTTAGTTTGTACAAATTTATCTGTCTGTAATCGATAGATATAGACTCCACTTACATTTTGATTTCCATAAGTATCTTTTCCATTCCAGGTAGTTTGCTTATAGCCAGCGTCTTGCAGTTCATCAACTAAGGTAATCACTTCCTGTCCAAGCAAATTATAGATTTTGAGAGAAACGTGTTCTGCTGTTGGTAGACTATATTGAATAGTAGTTGAAGGATTAAATGGGTTTGGATAATTTTGTTGCAGGCTATAAGTTGCAACGGTATGAGGAACGTCTTCTACTCCGAGTATTCCTGGAATAAAAGTAAGTGCATTACCTGCTGGATCAACCCCAACAATATCTGTAAATTCAATACTACTGACCTGACCTGTCACCTGCACTTCAACTAAAGTCAGACTACTGGTGGCAGTTACACCTAACTCACCTTGTAATAAACTAATACCAATTGCAAGATATCCATCGCTCGGATTATTATAGTGAAAAAAAACACTCGCATTAGGAAAATATTCTCCGAGAGTAACATTGTGAACTTCCACCTCTGATAATTGATAATGCATTTTGAATGCAATGCCAAACAGATTCTCTGCTTGTGCCATTACCACCACCAAAGCAGTAGTATCAGTCAATTGTTGTAACTCTCCGTACAAGTAGTTATCGCCCTGGACTTTACTTAAAACCATTGGTTTATTTAAAACAGTATGTGTCTTCCCATAGTTAAACCCTACTGGTGGCATATCATTTATTTTAATATTCCCATCTCCAGTCGCATCTACATATACTGATTGTATGTCATTCCACATACTAGCCGGCTCAGGTCGCCATTGGAATGTAGCACTAGTTCGGCTCGGACCAGTTTCATTAAAATGTAAACCAATTTGCAAAATGTCAGCTTCATTGGCTATACCATCATTGTTGAGATCACCTGGCCAAACTACAGCTTCACACAAAGTCACGCTGTGATTGGTATTACTGATTGAAAGCCTGTTGGCATTCGGATCTCGTACATCAATATCACTATTACTAAAAGTAATAGAACGATGATTAAGGTCTGGATTGGTACTGACACTAAAGGTCACTAGATAGACTGTACCTATACCATTAACACCTGACTGAGCGCCGGTTTGGGAAATAGACATATGGACTTTGCCATTTGTCTCCTCTACTTGATAAGTAAATATAACAGTCTCCCCGAGATGATCACCTGGAACAACACTGACCACATCCAAATATTGAGTTGGATAGGTCAAAATCGAACTGGATGAATAGACGTAATTGTTGCCTGAATTAATCTTCACCATCACAGTGAATGTATAACCAGCTAAATAATAATTCTGGTCAGTATCTGCTTTCAGACGATTTAATGACGGATCTTGTGCCTGCACTACGAAAGGTAGGTATAACAAGATGAACATGATAAATAAGTGTTTCATTTAACTTCTCCTTTGTTGTTGGTTAATTGAAATATAACACTGAATTATGGGTTTTTGCCTAATTTTAAAGGAACTTTATTTCACTGAGAAAAATTTATTCTCACATTATCTTACACATCAAGTTATCTACGGTCAAGTAGCTATTAATGTAATTTGATTTTTTAAAAAAATAAAAAAGCCACGCCAATGCCTTGTTATTAATTACTAAACTTTAAAAAAAATTAATCCTCCTGCCAAGTGTCGAGCTGTAAATTATAACTTGTTATTTGACTACGAATTTCTTCATAAATACTTTGTAACTGTGAACTATCAGGAGCATTATAATGTTTACCACCGCTATCATCAGCAATCTGTTGCATTAAACTTTCATTGGTTTCTGTGCCCAAGCTAATCGTATAAATTACCACCCCCAAATTAGCAGCGGTTTGTGGTACCGCTAATCTGGATTCGATTCCCAGTAGCCACCCCATTTTACATATTTTGACATAGAAAAAACCGCCTGAGATGGGACGGTTTTTTATAAAATATTAAAATAAACTAAATTAATCTTCTTGCCAAGAATTAAGTTTCAAATTGTATTTGGTAATCTGATTCATAATCTCATCATAAATACTTTGCAATTGTGAGCTATCCGGTGCGTAAAAATGTTTGCCTCCACTTTGGACGGCAATATTTTCCATTAAATCTCTATTTGTTTGCGAACCTAAACTGATTGTATATATGACAATATTTTCAGCTGCTGCCAATTGCGCTTTCCATAAAGCATAATTTATTGGCCAACTACTAGTATTTCCTGACGTTACCCAACTGGGTGCATCATCATATGATGAACTGGTGTATAGTGGTCGATTAGCCTCTCCATCAGATAATAAAATTATATATCTACTGGAAAATTGTGAATTTAGTAATAAATCTTTGGTAGCCAAATCAATACCATCGCCAATATTTGTAAAACCATCGGCCGACAGAGAATTGATATTGTTTTTTACACTCTGATAATCATTGGTTAAAGAATTATCAAGCGAAGCTGCTGTGCTATATGATACCAATCCCAGATAATTATAATTAGCATCAAGTTTGTCTATCAGAGCTATCGCGGCATTTTTTACATCAGTCATTGGTTGTTCAAGCCAAGTATAATTGTTTGATAGACATAAATTTTTATTTAAACTTCTATTTTCAACACAATACGAATCATCAGCCATACTGCCTGACTTATCATTTACAAAAAATATCTCACTATAATCAGTTGAAACCATTGGTCCAGCTCCTTGATATACCGCTACAACATTTCTTATTTTGTCATTATTTTTTCCATAAGAATTGATGGTGCCGTTGGTAGGTTCAATATCATTGGGAATAATTTTCATATAACAACTACTTGGCCCAACACTTAACTGATGGTTTATATCATAAGGCGGTACATATGAAGCGTTGGTACGTAATTGTAAAAATGCCTCTTGTACACAACCTTCACTGGCATAAAAACTACTGGTAGTCTGATAATAATTGTTACTCATAGCTAAACTTTTCATAATTGAAGTATGCAAAGATAATGCCGCAAACAATCCTAAAAGAGCCACCCCTAAAATTGCCAGTAAAGCCGTAGCACCCTGCTGATTGGCCAATGAATAAATTTTAACTACTTGGTTGTCTGACTGCATAAGTTGCCTTAAAATTATAATGCGTATTATTTTTACTTAGTTCCATATCAACTATCAGTACATTATCTTTGACAATAAAATTACCTTGGGTAATTGTAATTGCGTCATCTGATTCTTTAGTCCAATTTAAAACTGACGGGTTAGGATCAATATCATGAGCATACCACAAGCTTCCATTTTCAAATTTATAAAATTTATACTCATACTCAGTGTCAGCGTTTAATAAATCCTGCGTCACTAATTTTATCTGTTCAGGTGATATTTCTTCAATTTGGGCGGCGTTATGTATGTTGTAACTTAATTTATTACTTAAAAAGATGGTTTGCTGTTGTAAAAACCTTTCGCTAGAAAGCCTATTTTGTACTCGATTAACCTGTAATACAATGTTACCGATAATAATAAAAGCAACACTCACAACGGTTGAGTAAACAAGCATTTCGATTAATGTGAATCCGGATTGTGATTTTATATTTTTCATTTTAATTACTTTTTATCTACTTATATAACTTACCAGTTCTATATTTTCAGAATTACCACTTTGATTCCAAGAAACTATTGATCTGATTTTTACCATATCGGGATCAACTGTGCCCACGTCAGTGATAGTAGCTGAGTTATCACGATATACATGCTCAATATTTAATTTTTTAGTATATAAACCATCTTGAGTAGGGCCGGCTACATATTCCCAACTATCGTCTATGGGGACAATATGATATTCGCCATCGACTAAACTATAAAATTTTTCCCAATCTTTATTTTTTAACATAAAAGAAATTTCCATACTTTGACTGGCAAGATTGACAGCTTCACTACGATTATTGGCTAACTTATACAATCTCATTGAACTCATCAACAATCCCACTATGGCCATGACCACAAATATAGAACCACCTAAAGCTACCAATAATTCAATCAAACTTACACCTGATTGAGAATTTATTTTATTAAAATTATTATTCATACGATAAACCGTTACTATTCATTTTAAATTGCACTTGTTCTTCGCCCGAATATACACTTAAAGTAAAAGTATTGGTATAAGAAGATTCGCCAGTAAGTTTAGCAAATATAATTTTGTGATCAGGTGGGAGTTCACTAAAATAGATATTCCCCGGCAAAGCAAATGAGTTTAAAATATTTCTACAATCAGTCCCTCGAACTAAATAATAATTTTTTTTATTATAATCAAAACAGATACCAGCGCTTTCTCCTGCTTCGGCACTCATAGCTTTGTTTTGTGCGAGCTGTATTGTTTCTCTTACTTCATTGGTACTATTTTGTAGCTGCATGTTTTCCCGCATCGCCGCATAACCAGTGACACTCAAACTTGCTAAAAAAGTAATCAAACCAACAGATACCATGAGCTCAAGTATAGTAAATCCTTTCACTGAATTTTTTGTATTTAGATAATTCATAAAATTAAATAACTTTGGCAAAATTCCAAATCGGAAATAATACCGCTACGGCAATAGAACCTACTAAACCACCAACTAAGATAATTAAAACTGGCTCGATCATACTTGATAGATTATTGGTGGTGTTGAACACTAAATCTTCATAATGTTGTGCGATTCTTTTAAACATAGAATCAATTTTACCAGATTTTTCTCCTACCACTGTCATACGATTTACCAAAGGAGGATATAAATTCGGATAAGACCGTAAACAATCTGATAATGATTTACCTTGTTGTACCTTGGTGACTGCCTCGGCTAATGATTGTTGATATAAAACATTGTTCATAATACCACTAGCAGCCGTTAAAGCTTGATCAATTGAAATACCACTTTGGATTAAATCAGATAAATTTCTGGTAAAACGAGAAATATTAATATATTTAACTATTTTTCCAAATATCGGTAATTTCAATACCACCCCATCAAAAAACTTATGACCACGGGTGGTTTTTAATATTTGTAAAAAAATTAAAATACTAAATATCAAACCTACTAACATATACAAACCGTTGTGCACCACAAAATTACTAATACCAATCAGTGCTCTGGTAAATAGAGGTAAAATTATTCCTTCTTCAGCATATATTTTTGCTATTTCCGGAATAATAAAAAGTAACACACCAATTACTATCATAATCATCACCACCACAGTTGTAACCGGATATATTAAAGCATTACGAATACGTGTATGTAGACGATATTCGTCTTCTTGTTGATGTAAAAGGTAGTTTAAAACTTCAGACAAACGACCACTGGTTTCACCAACCTCCAACATTTTTATATAAAGTTTATTGAAGATTTTGGGATGAGCTCCAAGACTTGAGGAAAAAGATTGACCATTTTCTAAATGTAAATAAATATCCTGTAAAGCTGCTTTTAAATATTTATTATCTGTTTCTTCCCTGGCAATACTAATTGATTCATTTAGAGGAATGCCAGCTTCAAACATAGTAACAAAATGGCGAGTTAAAAAAATCTTTTCTACTGTACTGACTTTATTAATTTGAGTAAATAAAAAATCAAATCTTTTTTTATTTTTTTCCGCTGGCTTTGTAATATTATTTCTTTCGACTGGTGATTTTATTTGATTGTTCACAAAGTTAACTTTTATAGCTAACTCTGAAGTTGTTTTAAAATATGTCATATATTTATTGATTAATTACTCTTATTAACTCATTCAAAGTAGTCATACCAGCAGCAATTTCATCAACACCATTTTGCATCAGATTTTTCATACCTTGCTGTCTGGCAGTAGCTTCAATTTTGGCAGTAGATAGGCGATTTTGAATCATTTCTCTGATAGTATCGTTGATAGTTAATACCTCAAAGATTCCCACTCTACCTTTGTAACCACTTTGAAAACATTCAGAACAACCCTGGCCTTTTCGTAAATTTAAATTATTGGTATCAAGAGTTAAACCATGTTTTTCAGAAAAACTAATAAGCTGCTCTACGCCTTCAATATCAGGGACGCTACAAGCATTACAATTTTTTCTTACTAAACGTTGAGCGATAATTAAATTTAGTGTACTAGTAAGCATAAATGGTTCAATGCCCATTTCTAAAAGTCTCGGAATAGCAGTCGCGGCATTATTGGTGTGCAAACTAGATAATACCAAATGACCCGTCATAGCCGCATTAACTCCTAAAGCAGCTGTTTCTTTGTCGCGAATTTCACCAACCATAATCACATTTGGATCTTGGCGTAAAATAGTACGCAAGCCTTCAGCAAAATTTAAACCAACAACTGGATTTATTTGAATTTGATTAACACCATTGATACCATACTCTATCGGATCTTCAATGGTTGTAATATTTAATTTTTGATTATTTAATAATTTTATTAAAGTATAAAGAGTAGTGGTTTTACCCGAACTAGTCGGACCAGTTACCAAAATAAGACCATAAGATTTTTTTAAATTGGCCAATATTTTTAATTGTTCTTGTTCATTTAAACCAATATCAGGTAAACTATATTGATCGTTTTTATCTTCGAGTAAACGCATGACTATTTTACTGCCGTGGAGTATTGGTACTATGGAAACACGAACATCAATCGTCTTGCCCAAATATTTATAATGGAATCTACCATCTTGAGGAGCCCGTTGTTCATCAATACGTAAGTTGGACATAATTCTAATTCTGGTTTGAATGGCGCCGTGTAAAATATGTGGTAAATGTAAAATTTCCTGCAATAAACCGTCTACCCTAAAACGAATAAGTGTTTCGGCTGCTTGCGGTTCAATATGTATGTCAGACGAATTTTGAGTAATGGCAAAATTAATAATATTATCCAAAATTTTAATAATAGGAGAATTCTCAATATTTTTGTCTAAAGTATCGTGATTATTGACAGCTTGTCTAACATAATTATCTATTACTTGATAAAAATCAGGCGCTGCCACCTTACGATATTGGGTATTATATTCAGTATCTATATAAGATGCCTCTTTAAAACTGATATTATCTGTAAAATTAGTCATATTATTGTAATTTTTTTAGTTAAACATATAAAGATAGCATATTTTTCGAAAAAAGTCAATGCTAACTAGTCAATAAGGAATTATTCTAAAAACTACTTATTACTTTGATTCAAATCACAATAATATACTAAAGGGACAAATATCTTCCTATCACTACAGGAGATAGGAAGCTTTACATAATTTTATGCAATTTAAATAAAAAAAATGAAATACTTGATATTTAATTTAAATAAAAAAACACCCAAATAATGGGTGTTTTTTAGAGTTGAATAAAGTTAGGCTTTTTTTACCTGCACTGCAGCTGGGCCTTTAGGACTTTGATTTACTTCAAAAGTAACAGTATCACCTTCTCTTAAATCATTGAAACTTACTCCAACAAGTTCATTGGCGTGAAAAAACAAATCTTTGTTTTCGCCATCTTGACTGATAAAACCGAAATTTTTGTCAGTCAATTTTTTTATTGTACCTTGCATAAAATAAAATAAATAAACGAATTAATTTATAGTCAGTAGAAATTCGACTTTAATTCTACTTAACTAAACTAGTAAATATTGAATATTGAATGTTATAAAAATTTGTTTCAACAAATTTTTTATTTAAAAAAGACCTTCTATATTATGAAAGCCTTTTAAAAACGCAAATCAAATAATATTAACTAAGATTATTCTATCATATTATATTAAAAAAGTCAATTAATATTTAAAAACCGCATGTGATAATGCGGTTTATAAATATTTTTAATTAATACCTGTTTAGTCTTTTTAATAGCTGTCTAGCTAGTCGTATAATTTGTTGTTTTGACATTTTGGCAATAGCTTTGTCAGTTTTTATTTTTATTTGTTTTTCACTTAACTCAGTATACCTTTCATGAAGCATTTCATGAATATAAACATCTACCAAAAATAAATATATATTAATAAATATTTTTTGTTTTACATAATCTATTTCCCCAAAAATTTTTTTACCCAACCAAGTATATTTTACTTCATATTCCCTTTCTCTGAGTATTAACTCATAAACAGACCTTTTTAATGGTAATCTTTTCATGGCTAACTCCTATTTTATTTTTAAAGAATTTTTTTTACTTTATAACAATCATCTTAGAACTGTCAAATAATAAAACCGCATGTGATAATGCGGTTTATTTTTCAGTAAAATTTTTTAAAAGCTGATTGCTTCGATATAATATTTTTTAGTGTCAGTATCAAATATAGGCTGAAGACCTTGAGCGTTGATCATAAATTCAGAAATTTCCTGAAAAATATCTGGACCGGTAAACCCTAGTCCTTGGGCATATTCATAGACTTGCTGTCTATCAAAGCCAACTGACTTATCTAAATCATCTCCAGATTCTTTCTTTAACATGCCGGCCAACTGGGCACCAGTTGGTATAAAACTACCTGGATTCATTTTTCGGATAATATCAACTGGTCTCTGGCCATCAATTTTACCTGTTTCTAAAAGTTCCTGCAGATCTTTTAACTCTTTCGAATTTTCCATTTTACTCTCCTATTTATTTATTGAAAATAATTTAATGTACTTTTTAATTTGAAAAAATTAACATAAAATTTATTTTATGTCAATCTTTGTCTTAAATAAATAAAACCGATATAATATTTACAAATAGTAAATATTCTTGTTCATTAACAAAAAAAAGGAAATAAAATGAAAAACATTAAATTCACCCCATCTGGAAATTTTTATTCTGAGTTAAAAATCTTGGTTGATAAATATTTTCAAAACAAACAAATTGCCAAAACTGGAAATTGGCGTATGTTTTTAAAAACCGGCGTAGTTATGTTGTGGCTGTTATTTAGCTATATATCCCTGGTATTTTTTCATCATTCGGTAGTCATATCTCTACTTCTTTCCTTCATGCTGGCACAAGGTTTTGTACTAGTGGGATTCAATATCCAACATGATGCTAATCATGGCAGTTACAGTCAAAGTAAAAAATTAAATAAACTTCTTGGTTTTACTCTTGATCTCATCGGCGGTAGTAGCTGGGTGTGGCAAATTAAACACAATATCCTGCATCATACTTATACCAATCTCTTAGAACTTGATAGTGATATCAATACCAACGGGCTGATGCGATTGAGCCCCAAGCAAGTTTGGCAACCATGGCACCGGTGGCAACATTTCTATGCTCTACCGATTTATAGTTTTATGTCATTATCTTGGATTTTTTATGGTGACATGAGAAGATTTTTCCTGAATAAAATTAACTCTTACCAATTACCAAAGCCCAAACTTACTGATATAGTAATTTTTTTTACTTCCAAACTGGCTTACTTTGGTTATATGTTGGTTATACCAACTTTTTTTCATCCTTTCTGGCAAGTATTATCAGTCTTCATTTGTATTCACTTAATCCTAGGGATGACTTTAGCCTTGGTTTTCCAACTAGCACATATTGTTGAGGGTAATGAATTCCCCGAACCCAATCAACAAAATATCATTGCCAAAGAATGGGCTATCCATGAAATCGAAACTACGGCAAATTTTGCCCAACAAAACAAATTGGCAACTTGGTATTTTGGTGGTTTGAATTATCAAATTGAACATCACTTGTTCACTCGTATTTGTCATATACACTATCCGGAAATACAAAAATTTGTTCAAACAACTTGTGAAAAATTCAATTTAAAATATATATCCTATCGTACTTTTACCCAAGCTCTCAGAGCACATTTTCGTTTACTCAAACAATTAGCTCAACCATCATAGATGGTAAGTTAAAAATAAGCCTGCTAAAATAGTAGGCTTTTTAATTATCAGTAAAAAATCAGATAAAAGACCTAAACAGATTGACAAAACACACTACCCGTGCCATACTCACTTTAAGCAAGTGGTTCTATTTTATATTTGCTTACACAAAATAAAAATAGTGTAAGTCACATAAATAGTTAGGTCGCTCTTGCGAATTTTATTTGTGTAAGTTAAATTACTATGGCAAAAAAACTATATGTCGGTGGATTGTCCTACAATACCACTCAAGAAGGCTTACAAGAAGCTTTCGCTCAAGCTGGTAATGTAGAATCAGCCATCATCATCACAGACAAAATGTCAGGCCGATCAAAAGGTTTTGGATTTGTTGAAATGTCTACTGATGAAGAAGCTCAAACCGCTATTGAAACTTTCAATGGCAAAGAGCTTGATGGACGCACTATCACTGTTAGTGAAGCTCGCCCTATGACTGATCGCCCTCGCCGTGATTTTGGTAGTCGCGGACGCGGATTTGGTGGCGGTGGCAGCGGTGGCGGCAACCGACAAAGAAATTGGAACTAAAAAATTCCTATTCATTAAAAACCTCCCTTTAAGGGAGGTTTTTATATTTATATAAATGTTTCTACTAATTGGTTGATTGGTACTGGTTCTTTTACTTCAATAAATTTAAGGTAAGGATATTTTGGAGCTAGTGGATTACAAAACGGACAATATGGTCGACTAATTATTTTTTTAAATATTTTATTACCATTGTCTACTAAAATTTCATCATCCATAAATTCAATTAGTTGTTTAGTATAAATGCAACGCCAATACATTGACTGGTGTGAATTTTTCTTATTCGTAAATAAACCAGCATGAATCTCTAGATAAGCTAAATCTATTTTTAAAATGAACATATTTCCTCCTATTATTTTTCACACTATAACAAAATATTTATAATTATAAAAGCCCTCAATCTTGAGGGCTAAAATTAAATTATTTTTTTAATATTTTCTCTGTGGGCGATTATTATGATAATCGCAATACCAATAATAAAAATTGTCATGGCAAAGTTTTGTTGATTAAAACCACCACCAAAAATAATTTTTACTATTACAGCAGCTATTGCTGCCAACATTGAACCCAAAGCTACATTTTGGGCGGCAATTTTTGGGGAGCCGAACTTTTTGGCAAATAATATAGTTATCACAAAAACTAATAGAATTATAACAATAAACCAATCTGGAGAAAGTCCCAATAAAACACCGAGCGAGGTGGCAACTACTTTTCCACCTTTAAAATTCAACCATACAGGTTTAAAGTGACCAAGAATAGCCAAGCTACCAGCTAAAATATAATAACCAATTTCAGGTTCTGTAAAAAAAATATTTACTAAACTAATAGCCGTAAAACCCTTGGCAATATCAAGTATTAAAGTCAAACCTCCCCATTTTGCACCCAGTGCCCTGGTTACATTGGTAGCACCAATATTGCCACTACCAACTTTTTGAATATCAACTTTGTTATACTTGGCTATAAGATAGCCAAAAGGTATGGCACCGAGTAAATACGAAAGAATAATCAACAATACGAATTCCATTTTTACCTCCATTTAATTTTTTAAAGAAATTGAATTAAATCATCTTATAACTAAAATATATTTTTGGCAAGAAAAAAACCCGTCTGAGACAGATTTTCTAAATTTTGGTATAGAAAATGTCTTGGTAGACGGGTTTAAATGAATCTTGACTTTAGGGCTCCTTACGGAAAATTTTGTGCTTTGTGAAAAGCTTTGAGTTAAGTGGTGTTCTTCTTCGGAAGACGTTTGTTTTGCAACAAGACATTTTATTTTTTGATCATATGATCCACTTTCTCTTTTTCCGTATACGTATTTTGTTCCTTTTTAGGGGATTTTGTTTTCCTCTATTTAGAGGATTTAAAGTACAAGACTCAAAATTATTACCTTTCGGTAATGACTACATTACATTATTCAAATTTAGTGGTCAAGTAGTATTTTTGTATAACCTGTGGATAAATTAAAAAACATTAAAAAATGCTATAATTATCATATATTTAATAAAGGAGGATAAAGTGAAGATCATTAAAAATTCTATCGAAGGCAATAAACCGCCACCCGATTTTTTTACCATCTATTTACAAAAACAAGTACAAATTAATCAAAAATCAGCAAAGGAAAGATTGTTAGAGTTAGAAAATTTTTTATTAAGTATCGATATTAGGTTAAAAACCATTGCTCAACAATTAAATTTTGATTATGAAAAACTCCATTTAATTATACTTCCTAAAAAAATTATTTATAGTGATGCTGGAGCTTTTGGTCTAAGCAAAAAAAATATTAAAAAAATTTGTTTATTAATAAAATACTTATCATCACATCAAACATTACGTAAAGAAATAAAAAATTTGTATTTTTTTAGACAAATAGTTAGTCGCGATATTAGTTACTGTAAAAAATATGCTAGACCAAAAAAAATTTGCCTCCCGCAAACATTGTATCATGAAATAATATTGGTAAAAAAATCAGCTTAAAAAAGCCCCAATCAATTGGGGCTTTTTATATCTGGCTTTCACTAAAAATATATGTTAAACTGATACTCAAGCTAAATTTATGAAATTATTTTGGCAATATCTAAAAAATTATAAAGGGATATTCATTTTATCTCTTTTTTTGGCACTAATTAATCGCATTTTTTCTTTATTAGATCCACAAATTTTTCGGCTTATCATTGACCGTTATGCTACTAAATTCAATGAATTAACCAAAGATGAATTTTTATATGGAGTTCTTGGTTTATTAATATTAGCTATTAGTGTTGCTTTGGTTTCTCGAATAGCTAAAAATTTTCAAGACTACTATGTCAGTATGATTACTCAAAAATTAGGAGCCAAACTTTATGCAGATAGTGTTCAACATGCTTTTTCTCTGCCTTATATGGAATTTGAAGACCAACGTAGTGGTGAATTGTTACAAAATTTAAACAAAGCTCGCCAAGATGCAGAAAAATTGATACGTAGTTTAATCGATATTTTATTTTTTTCCTTAATTGGTATTTTATTCGTACTCGGTTATGCTTTTTTTGTTCATTGGTCACTGGGGCTTATTTTCGTTTTAATTATCCCCTCACTTAGTGCAGTTACTTTTTATATCAGTCGTAAAATCAAACAAGCTCAAACAGATATTATCTTAGAAAAATCTGGTTTAGCTGGCTCCACTACTGAAACTATCAGAAACGTTGAATTGGTAAAAAGTTTGGGACTGGAGGAACAAGAAATTATCAGATTAAATAACGTCAATGATAAAATTTTGGAACTCGAATTAAGAAAAATAAAATTAGTTCGTACAATGAGTTTTATTCAAGGAAGTTTAATAAACTTATTGCGTTCTACTATGTTATTATTGATGTTATGGTTAATTTATGTACAAATTATTTCTTTAGGCGAATTTTTTACTCTACTTTTTTATTCCTTTTTAATTTTTACACCCTTAACAGACCTGGGACAGCTAATAACCGAATACCGTGAGGCTCAAGCTAGTGGTGAAATTTTACAAAAAATATTAAATAAACCTATTGACTTACAACCAACTCAACCCCTGGCTTTGGAAAAATTAAAGGAAATTAATTTTCAAAATGTTGATTTTTTTTATCAATCAAGCAAAGATCCTTCCGTTAAACAAATAAATTTAAAAATCAAAGCCGGACAAACGGTAGCCTTTGTCGGTCCCAGTGGATCAGGTAAAACTACACTTATTAAACTAATAGTGGGTCTTTACAAGCCAACTAAAGGTAAAATATTTTATAACCAAATAGAAAATAGTAAATTAAATTTTACTCAACTACGTCAACGCATTGGTTTGGTAGCTCAGGAAACACAACTTTTTGCCGGCACTATCAGAGAAAATTTAATATTTACTAATCCTCAGGCAACGGATGAAGATTGTTTACAAGCAATGCGATCAGCCTCAGTAGAAAATATTTTAACTAGAGATAAACTGGGCCTAGAAGCTAAAATTGGTGAAGGTGGTTTGAAATTATCTGGTGGTGAAAAACAAAGACTGGCAATTGCCAGAGCTTTACTTAGAAAACCAGAAATTCTAATTTTTGATGAAGCCACTAGTAGTTTGGATACTATTACTGAAAGCGCAATTACCAAAACTATTAAAGAAATAGAACAAAAAAATCCTGACTTAATCAGGATTTTGGTAGCCCACAGACTTACTACTATCATGCACGCTGATATTATTTATTTAATGCAAGCTGGTCATATTGTTGCCCAAGGTACTCATGAGGAATTACTAAAAAACAATTTGCTCTATGCTTCATTATGGCAACAACAAAATTTATAAAATTAGTTTAACAATTTTTTAACTTTTTCTACTAAATCGGTTAAATGGATATCAATTTTTAACCAATAATCAATTGCCCCCAACTCTTTAGCTCTTCTAATCCACTTTTCTTCATCAACATTGGATAAAATAACTATTTTTTGCGAGCTTAATTTACCTTGACGATTTAAACTTTCCAAGACGTCAAAACCATCTTTATTGGGCATTTGCATATCAAGTAGTATTAAATCAAAACTATCTTTAGCTATTTTTTGCAGAGCTTCATTACCGTCTTGAGCAGGAACCACTACGAAACCTGCTACTGTCAACATATCGGTCAACATTTTTAGAATATCAAATTCATCCTCAGCAATTAGTATTTTTTTAGACATATAATATTAATTTAATATTAAGATTTTTTTATTAAAGGAAAATTAATACTAACCTGTGTGCCAATCCCCTCAATACTATCAATATATATCTGTCCGGACATCATAGCAACTAGTTCTTTAGAAATCCACAAGCCAAGGCCGGTACCAACTATATTTTTTGTTTTATCATTTTTTATACGATAAAACTTTTGAAATAATCTTTCACGCTCCAAAGCTGACATACCAATACCTGTGTCAATTGTTCTAATTTCCAACCAATCTTTTTTAACAGAAAACTTAACTTTAACCGAACCAGTCATAGTATATTTTACAGCATTACCTATAATATTTACAAAAACTTGTTTAAGTTTAGCAGCATCTGCTTTGATTAAATAATTACCCAAGCACTCGTAAGATAAAACAATATTTTTTTTATCTGCTTCAACTTTCAATTCAGCTAAAACTTCTTGCACTATCGGTAAAGGATCAATATTCTGAGATTCGATTTTTAATCTACCCTGTTCAATTCGTGATACATTTAATAAATCATCTACCAGAGCTGCCAATCTATCAGTCGCACTAGCAATAGTATGTAAATAATCACGTAACTGCTTAGTTAAAATATTTTGTCCATCAACCAATAACATGGAGGTGTAACCTTTAATCACCGTTAAGGGTGTACGTAATTCATGAGAGGCAATGGAAATAAAATCATCTTTCATTTTATCTATCTCTTTTATTCTACGATATAAAGCAGCGTATTCAAATAAACGAGTATTAGCTGATAACAATAAAATTAAAATTAGTACCGTGATGGTTAAAAAAATATAACTTCTGGTAAAGGTAGTGGCAATCAACTGATCCATAACATCTAGTGAGACAACCATCGCTAATAAATACTGTTTAGTGTTGCTTTTATCAACCAGTGGCATAACTACTAACCAATACCTTTTATTAGAAGAAAATATATTTTCGGCTGAAGGGAAAATACTTTCTAAATTTTCTGCTCCTACTAAGCTAGCAACAGCGTCGTTTCGTTGCCAAGAAAAAAAATAATGGGGGGATAAAATTTGCCTATTTATTTGCCCGGCAATTGAACTAGCAACAATCCTAAAAGATTCATTTTCATAAGCGCTAACTTGAATGGCAGTGATATCTTTTTGTTTAAATAGAGTTAAATCTATGGCCGTCTGTATTTCTTCATTTGACCAATTAGAATCAAGCAGAGCAACATTAAATAAACGACCAAAAGCTAAAGCTTGTCTTTGCAATTGTACATCGATATTGGTTTTAAAATTACGATTTAAATTTAATGTATTCAAAATAATAACTACTGGAATTAATATAACTAATATTAAACCATAAACAAGTTGCCAATTTTTATTTAAAAAAAAATTTTTCATGTTACTAAACTTTCTGATTTACCCTGTCTCCTCCTAACTAAAAAAAATATAATTATAGCAAAAATAATTAAAATTATTGCGCCCTCAATATAATATTTTTCCAATAAAGTAATGTCCTTCACTTGTGTAAAATCAATAAACTCATTAGCGGAAACGGCTTTGGCTTCATTGATAAAAAATATTTGAGCGAGAGATTTCTTCTGAATTTTACCCGTTTCATCATTAATTACCAAATAAACTTCATGTTCACCATTTACTAAATTATCCGCTAAAGCATACTGCCAACGTCCATATTCATCTACTTGGACAGTAGCTAACAACGGTATGTCTGAATAAATATACAAACTTAAGACTGAAAAAGCAGGCCCTGAACCTCGTAACAATAAATTTGCTTCTTCACTCTCTTCTGGAGTGACATTGGTTATCATTTCAATTTGCAAATCATTACTTACTTGACCAGCAATTTTTGGATGTTCAAATATTGCTCCCTCAAATAAAGCTTTTTCTACGGCAGCTAAACTTTTTTGCCATTTTTCATTTGGTAACAATGGATTATAACCATTTTTTATTTCTAAAAAATCACTATAGCCATCATTATCAGTGTCAGTTAAATTAACATTCGTACCCAATCTTTTTTCTATATCATCAGACACTCCATCCTGATCAGTATCTTTTATCAGTAAAGCTGGCAATGGTTTTACCAAATAATTATCTGCAACCACTACTTCTTCTTGAGCTGATAATAACTGGTAATTTGTTTTCTCTTTTATGTTTATCGGTAAGCGAGGTAATAAGTTTTGTAATTCTGGTTGCTGTAGATTTTCATTAGAAATAAAACCATTGGCAAATTTTATCTTCGCTTGTTCTAAAATACGTAAGGATATTTCTCTGGCCGCTAATTCGTTGACGTACAAATTTAAACGATTTTTACAATCATCACCTTCAAGACAATATGCTTTATTTTGATATTTATTAATTAAATTTCGGGAGCAACTAGCGGTATCATTACTGCCTGCAAGTTGGCAGGCAGTGGAAAGAATTTGACCACTCAAAAATTCTTTACATTTTTCTTTAGTAATTATACCGGCTTGTTTACATTCGCTTGGCAATTTTAAATAATCTAAAAATTTTTGACATTCTTCGTTGATATATATAGATTGTTGAATACAAAAAGGATTAAGATTTGAATTGGTTGTAATTACGTTATTTTTTTGTTCTACATAATCGGCACATAACGGCTCTTTTCTAAACTCTGCCAAATCACACCAACGGGAAGCTCTTGGCTCTGTTAAATAACGTTCACACAAATCATAGTTTGTCACTCCATCACGTAAACACTGTTCTTTTTTTTCTAAACAATCATCTCTATTTAATACTTTTTCAATACAACTACCAGTTATATTTTGTTCATTTCTAAAATAAGCTGCACAGGAGATATTTTTCACATCCTGATTTAAACAATCAGCATATAAATCATCAACACTAGTGCTAGTAACTGAAGCTGAATTATTAAATTGATTGGTAACTGAATTATCTTTTATGGTTGATGAAACTGATAGGTTTTCTATTGAAAAAGTGGGGTTTGGCGGGTTAACAATTAATGGCTCGTCTACAAAATAGTTTGATGAGGTTGGTTGATTTTTTTCTATATCAATATTTTTATCAGTGGTGGTACTACTAATAAAAAATATTTTTACTATATCGCTGTAATATTCTTTTCCCTCAGTTCTTGCTACAGCCAATAATTCATTTTCACCACTGGGATAATTACTAGTTAAAATATATTCTTGCCAAAGGTTATTGTCGTATTTACGAGCAGAGATTAAATTGCCATTTAAACGGAAAAATACTTCTCTTACTGGTTCTGAAACTTTAGCTTGTAATAAAATCTTCCCATTTAATTTTTCATTATCTATAGGAGTAATGATGCTTAATCTTACAGGTAGAGTTGAAGTGGTAGTAAATCTATCGGTGGAATTGGCTAAATAAAAAAATACCGATTGCTTTGTAACAACGTTGTTAGCACTGATAAATTGTACAACTAATTGGTAACGACCATCACTACCTAATTCGTCTGAATTTATTTCTATTTGATGAGTAGTTGTTGAATTTAAATTGTGACTAATATACTGTTTTACTAAAACTCCAAAATTATTATAAATAGAGAACGTTATCTCCTCAACTACTGTATTAGATTGAGCTGTAAAAAGTAAACGTCCATTTAAAACTTGCTCTGGTTCTGGTTGAATAATTTTTAAACTTACTAAGGGTAAGGAATCTTGAGCAACGTTAAAATTTCTAGTCTGACCAGCCAGTTCTGTGCCATCATTAAAACCAACTATTGTTTCTAAACGATAAATACCGTTTCCCAGTTTACCTATGTCTAAATCATAATACCAAATATTGGTTGCATCATTTTCTTGTCTAGCAAAAGCATATTTATTGGTTGAACTGGAAACATCTAAACGTATAAAATTTAATTTAACAAATTCAACACTATTGGTTGTTTCAAACTTTAAAGTGTAGTTTTGGTTTAATACTTGACCTTGGGCTAAATTTAAAATTTCTATTAGATTATTAATATTTTGTGCCCGTAAATAACCACCGATTGTAAAAATTGTTATAAAGACAAAAATAAAAACAAGATAAGAGAAGGTTGAAAATTTAATTTTTTTATGACCTACTCGCACCATAATTTATTTTAAGATTAAATTTATTATACCATAAAATAACAAAAAATATAAATAAAACATTAAATATTTTTCACCTCTTGACAAGCAAAACAAAATTTAATAACATTTAGATATACATCTAAATGTTATTTATGACCTTTACTACTACCTTAAACGCACTAGCTGATGAAAATCGTCAAAAAATCATTGAGTTATTAAAAAAAAGAGATTTGTCAGTAAATCAGATACTAGCGCATTTTGATATTGCCGGCGCTTCTTTGTCACATCACTTAACAATACTAAAAAATACTGGATTAATTTCCAGTCGAAGACAAGGAAAATATATTGTTTATTCTTTAAATCTTTCAGTCGTTGAAGAACTTATAAGTAAACTATCAAAATTATATAAGAATTAAAAAAATATATGTTATTACCTTACAAAATAGATTGGCGAAAAGAGTGGTTAGGAATTTTTATATTAATAATAACCCTAGCTACTAGTTTTTATTTTTACCAAAACTTTCCTGACACAGTGCCAACTCACTGGAATATTTACGGACAACCAGATAATTGGTCTGGAAAAGAGTTTGCCGCTTTTTTCTTTCCTGGTTTAATCATTATTCTTTACTTAATGATGATTGGGTTACCTTTTTTTGATCCAATGAAACAAAGATACCAAGAATTTTCTAAAACATATCAAATTATCAGGATTTCATTTATTTTATTTTTAAGTGCAATATATTTTTTAGCTTCACTAAATGCTTTGGGTTATAAAATACCAATTGACAAAGTAACACCCCTTGGCATTGGTTTACTTTTTATTATTTTAGGAAATTTTTTACCAAAGGTTAAAAAAAATTGGTTTGTGGGTATACGTACACCTTGGACTCTATCCAATGAAGATATTTGGAATAAAACTCATCGACTGGGGGGAAAAATATTTATGTTTTGTGGTTTATTAATGATTATGGGAATATTTTTTGATCCCAAAATTTATGTATTTTTATTTGGAATAATAATTTTTTTAACTTTATTTTTTTCCTTTGGTTATTCATGGTGGTTGTGGCACAAAAATAAATAAGCCCATAAATTATGGGCTTTTTATAGTAGCTTTGGGTAATTCAACAATTCCGCCGCATTTGGGGCAGAGCACTGTATGGCCATCACCATTTTTATCAATTTCAAAACACAACTGACAAAAATTAACTGAACACTCAGGGCATTCAAAAATACTAAAATCTTTGTAAAAATTTTCGGGTTTTGCCCCACAAATAGAGCAACTAACCCCTTCAGCTATCTTTAAAAACATCTCTTTTCTCCTTATAAATGATTTGTTAATTTGCTATTAATTTAGTACAACTTAATCCATTATTTGTATTTTGTCAACTACAAAAAATCCCCTCGAGAGTGAGAGGATTTTATTTTCTTATATCTATTAGCTGCTCGAACAACGTCAAAATAAAATTAAAAATATTTTGCCACATTATTTTTTTTCTTTAATTTTCTTAACTTCTTCTATTTGACCACCAAATTGGTTAATAACTATTAAATTTACTGTTAACACTAAACAAATATTTAAATGCCAAGGAAAATCAAGAATAAAATCACCTAAAATAATAAGCACGACTGTGGCTAGTGCTACAACTACAAAATCACCTAATAAAGGTTCGGTAGTTTCTACTTTAGCTTCTAAATTAAAACTTTTTATATAGTTATCAAAATTTAAAATAAATAACATTAAAGCACCTTCAATTATCACCCAAAAAGGAAAAAATAAATATGCATACTGCCATAATGAAGCCAAAGGATCTGTGGCAATATTAATATAATATGTAATAAAAGAAAAAAGACCAGCCGTAAGCATGGCAATACCAGATATTAACACGATAAAACCTTTGTAAGCTCTAGAAAAATCTTCTTTAATAAAAACTTTTATTAACCAAACTATTAACAGTAATAATAAGAAATTAAAAATAATAGCTATCTGTATTGTTGAGAGCTCTGCTTGAGCAACTGCATAACCAATCAACAAAAAAATTACTAAAATAAATTCTTGTCTTAACTTTGGAATCAGCTTGTCAAAAAAATTACCCATCATAATTTAATTATTTACTAAAAATAAACTTATTTGATAGCCAAGAACCTATACTCAAAATCAATGACCCCCAAAATGCTGGCCAAAAACCGGTAATAGCAAAACCTTCTAAAAAGGAAGCAACAAACCAAAATAAAAATGCATTTATTACCAGGGTGAACAAACCAAGCGTAAGTAAATTGATCGGTAAAGTAACTAAAATAATAATTGGCCTAATTAAAGCATTTACCAAGCCTAAAATAGCTGCCGCCAAAAAAGCCACATATAAATTCGCCACTTCTATACCTTGTAATAAATAAGCAATCAACAACAATAACAAGGCATTAATTAACCAGCGTACAATGAATTTCATAAATTCATTATAACAAAATAATTCAATACTTAAAAGTTAAAACTAAGGAAAAATTTGTTCACCGTTTTCTCCATATACAAAAATAGCTTTGGTGGGGCAACTTTCGGCTGAAGCAATTAAGGTCTCATCAGATAATACTTCCCAACCATTTTTAACAATGGCAATATTTTCCTCATCTAACTCGTAAGCTTCTGGGGCTACACCAACACAAGAAGCAGCGCCAATACATAATTCGCGATCGACTTCAATTTTTTTAACTTTTTCGGCCATAAAAAATATATTAATTTTCTTTATAATTTTATTATAACAAAATTTAAAAAATAATCTACTTTACTTCACCACTAAATTTACTGGTTTTCCTTTAGTAAAGGATTTGATATTCTCCATGGTAGTATCCAAAATTCTTCGCAATGCCTCATCAGAATTAAATGCATTATGCGGTGTTACGATTACATTATCAAATTTTAACAAGATATGATCATGTAATAAAGTATTTAATTTCTCCCGAGAAGTGCGACGATCCAGTAGTTGAATTTCTTCCTTGATCAACCCCTCTTCTTCTAAAACATCTAGTCCCACTCCAGCCAATTGACCAGAAACCAAAGCTTTTATTAAAGCTTTGGTTTCTACTAAACCACCACGAGAAGTATTTAAGAGATAGCTACCCTTTTTAAACAATTTAATATTTTTTTGATTTATTAAATGATGTGTCTGTTTATTGTAAGGAACATGCAAACTTATTATATCTGCTTGTCTTAATAATTGTTGTAAACTTACATACTTAGCTTGATAATTCTTAATTAAAGACTTATTTTTATAAACATCATAAAGCAAAATTTTCATTTGAAAACCATGAGCTAATCTCACTACATTAGCACCAATACTACCAGTACCAACTATGCCAATAATTTTATCTTTCAAATCAAAGCCACGTAAATTTTCCAAAGAAAAATTTGATTGTTTAGTACGATTAATTGAAGGGTAAATTTTTCTTGATAAAGTAAGCAATAGTGCAAAAGTATGTTCTGCTACAGTATTTGTACCATAAAGTGGGACATTACTAACCTTAATGTTGTATTTTTTGGCAGCCGCTAAATCAATATGATCATAACCAGTTGAACGAGTAGATAAAAATTTTAAATTAGGCAATAAAGAAAAATGCTTTTCTGAAAAAGTTGAATTAATAAATCCGCTAACTATAGAGAAATCTTTTATTTTTTTTATTTCAGATATATTTGATAATAAAGGGAAAAAACTAATTTTCCCAATATTTTTATCATGTAAATTTTTCTGTATATATTCTTTTTCCCATGTTTCACACCCTAAAAAGGCAATTTGATATTTTTGCATTTTTTTCATAAGCTCAATCGACTTTCTTAGTTGTCGTTGCTGTGCTAGTAGTGCTAGTGGAATTATAAGTACTAGTGGTACTAGCGTAAGTACTGTCTGTTAAATTATCAAATAATGATTGATTTACTAATATGGTCATGTTTCTAATTTGTTTAAAATATTCATTCAAATTTCTAACTGCAATATTTATTTCATTGGCAAAATTTTCATTTTCCTTCAAAGCAACTAAAGCATCTAATACTTTTATTTCTCTATTTACTCTTTCCAAATAATCTTCTATTGATATTAAATAATCAACGGTTTGATTGTAATTAGGATTAGCTTGAGCTAAGGTACTTAAATATTCATATTGTTTTGATAAAAAATCAGACAATACTCTAGCTGAGTCTAAAAAATCGGAAAAACTTTTCTCAAACTGGGTATTATTTACAGTTGAAGTGCTACTTGTGGCAGACAAAGCAATTAATAAACTATCAGTCTTTTGCTCAAACTCAGCCACTCTTTCAGTTAGTAAATTAATATCAAAAGTAACTTGAGTGTCATTAGTATTATCTTGTGGTGAAACCGTTTCCGTAGCAAAATTTGATACTATCCCTGGTGGAGTTTCGTTTGACTTGGTGGTTTTAATGCTACTTGGCATTTGATTGTCCTGCCAAATAAAATAAATTACACCGGCAAATAATAAAAATAAAATAATAAACAAAATCCACCACCAAATATTATTTTTTGATTTTGGTTTACCAACTTTAAGTTGCTCTGATGTTTGACGGTTAACTTTATTATTTTCTATTGGCGATTTGACTGGTGTTTTCACCACCGGTTGAGTTGGGACTGCTTTATTAGTAGGTATCTTTTTTTTAACTCTAATATCTAAACTCATATTAATTTTCTCTAATTTTTACTTTGGCTAAACGCCAAATACTACCAAAAAGTAAAAGAAAAACTAGCCATGCAATTAAGCCACCAAACAAAGGAATAGCGAAAATAAATCGCCAGATAATTGCTCCTAAAACTAAACACCAAAATAAATAATTTTTTGAATCCTGAGTTAATTTTGGTTTTTGGTTAAGACGTTGCCAAATAAAATCTCCTAACCAAATTGCTAATAAAATTTGTCCAATATAAAAAACTAACAAGTAAAGTAATAACAATAACATGCCTAAAGGTATGCCTATTAAACTGATAATTAACAAAAACACCACTAAAGGTACTAAAATAAATACTACCAATCCAGGTAATAACAATTTATATTTTTCTTTTTCAATTAATCTAGGCAAGATCAATAAACGGTTACCAAACAATGTAATTAAAACCAATCCAACTAAAATTATTCCGAATAAAAATACTAACCACCAAAATATTTGACTATAAGTAATAATATTTCTTGGGGCTTGGGGTATTATATTTTTTTCATTAATCTCTCCATGTATTATCACGTCATTAGCGATTGATAATTTATTTTTTCCTGTATAATCAACATTACCCCCAATTTCACCGGGAGAGTTTATTTCTACCATGGTGGCATTTCCAATACCAACAATAACTAAACTATTTTTTATCTTAGCATCTATACTAGCCTTGCTTGTTTTGATATCAAGTCGTTCAAACTCACCACCTATTTTCATATCTTTAGCTACTAAATAACCATGCCAATCAACAACTGCTTGGGTATCTATAACACTCGCAAAAACTGTAACATTGTGAGCAACACTATTTTTCAATAATACTTTTTGCGCAAGTCCTCTAACCGAACCACCCACCTTAGCGTCCAAATCTATTTGACTGGCAACAAAAAAAATACTTCCTTGTACCTCTCCACTTACTTTTATATTTTGTCCGATTATAAATAAATCACCATCAATATTGCCACTAAAATTAATATTAGTACCACTTAAAAATACGTCTTTCTCATAATTACCCTCAATATTTAAATTTTCACCATTTACAAAGTGGTTATCGGTTATTGTCTGTGCTTGGACAGGCAAAACCAATAAAAAGCTTAATAATATAAAAAATAATATTTTTTTCATAAATTTATTATTGATACTATTGTAACATTGCCTGACAAAAAAATAAAATAAATCATTTAGGTTGGTTTTTTTGCCATACTAATCAAACTTTCAAATTTATTGTCCTGATTTATTCTTTCCTCACGACTAAAAACTTGATTCTTTTGTAAAATAAATCCAGTTTGCTCTAACAATTTACCCAACTCTCTTTTATGAAAAGCATAATAGTATCTATTTACCAAAACTTTGCCTTGCTGATTTTTCCAAGGAATAAGTAAAGCTTGTTTTTCTAAACCGCGTAGCCAATTAACCAACATTTGTTTTTTAATCTGATATTTTTTATTGGCATAATTATTCCAAAAATACCAATTATTCATCAGAAGTAATCCCCCTGGTTTAAGAACCCGGTACATCTCTTGCAACGCTTGCCAACGATTCTCTGGATGCGGTAAGTGATGTAAAACCGCTACGGCTAACAACACATCAAAAGTTTGGTCGGGCCAAGGTAACTTTCTAATATCAGCCACTTGAAAATCAGCAGTTTTAAAGTTATACTGCTGACACTTATACTTGGCAATATTAATTAGTTGACTAGAGATATCACAACCCACATAGTCAAGTTGTTTATCAGATAATAATTGCATCATCCGACCGTTACCACAACCAACATCTAACACTTTTTGTCCTTCACTAAAATACTGTTGCCAAGTATTCATTTCTGGCCAAACCTTATATCTGGTATCAGAAAAATCTTTGGCTATTAAATCATAGCCTACTGATATCTGCTTAATTATTTTTTCCGCTTTGTTTTTTTTCATATGAATAACCAAACTGCTCAAAAAGAAATTATCAATACTATGTTAACTTATCCACCTGCTACTGACGAGCAGTTTTTAACATTGAACAGAAAAATTTCCACTAAATATAAACTTCCTCCACAACCAAAAAATCAACTACGTTCAGTATATCAAAAGCTCATAGAAAATAAAAAAATTAAACCCAATCAAAAAATAAACGAGCTTTTAAAAGTCAGAGCTACTAGAACTTTATCTGGCGTCACCCCCATTACTGTTTTAACCAAACCTTACCCTTGCCCCGGTAAATGCATTTATTGTCCGTTGGAGCCGGGTATGCCCAAAAGTTATCTATCAACTGAGCCGGGGGCTATGCGGGCGGTGGCTAATAAATTTGATCCTTACTGGCAAGTGCATAACCGCATGCGAGCACTATATTTGAATGGTCACGAACCAGATAAAATAGAACTTTTGGTTTTAGGGGGTACCTGGTCAGCCTACCCTTGGCCTTACCAACAATGGTTTATTAAACGTTGTTTTGAAGCGGCAAACTGTTTCCCTTTTGTTTTCAACAATAAACCAATTCCTAAAAAATATCGTTCTTACAATTTATCTCAAGCTCAAAAAATAAATGAAACTGCCACTTACCGCATTATTGGCATTACTTTGGAAACTAGACCAGATTGGGTAACTGTTAAAGAAACCAAAAGACTACGCGCTTTAGGTTGTACCAGAGTTCAACTTGGCATCCAAATATTGGATGATAAAATTTTGGATTTAATAGTCAGGGGACACCATATTAAAGATTCAATTATCGCCACCAGACGCTTACGGGAAAATGGTTTTAAAATTGATCATCATATTATGCAAAATCTACCTGGCGCCACCCCGACAAAAGATAAAAAGACTTTATTACAAATTTTTAATGATCCTGATTTTCGTCCAGACCAAATAAAAATTTACCCTACTATTGTCAGTAAATATGCTCCGCTTTATGAGTGGTGGCAAACAGGAAAATACAAACCTTACGCTTCTAAAAAATTATTTGATCTACTTTTAGAGCTAAAACAAATTGTGCCTTATTACTGTCGCATCAATCGTTTAATTCGAGATTTTCCTGAACAAAGCATTCAAGCCGGTAATAAAATTACCAACCTTAGGGAAATGTTACAAAACGAACTTAAAAAAAGAAATTTACGTTGTCACTGTTTACGTTGCCGTGAAGTCAGATATCAAAGTAACGACATAAATAAAAGTAAATTATTTATTGATGAATATAAAGCTGCCGATGGTAAAGAATTTTTTATTTCCTATGAGAATGAATTACGCACCGCCGTCTATGGTTTTGTCCGTTTACGACTAAATTCAGAAAGCAACGAGGTACTGTTTCCAGAAATAAAATCTGCTGCCTTAATTAGAGAACTCCATGTCTATGGTGAACTTGTTCGGCATGATAGTAACAATAAAGACAAAGTACAACACCGAGGTTTAGGGAAAAAATTAATGCAGCAAGCGGAAATGATTGCCAAAAAACATGGCTATAAAAAAATGGCTGTTATTGCCGGTGTCGGGGTTAGGGAATATTACCGTAAAAAACTGGGTTACCACTTGCAAGGTACTTATATGGTAAAAAAAATTTAAACCGCTTAAAATAAAGCGGTTTTTACTTGACAAAAAAATAAAAATAGTAAATAATAATTGGTCATATTACATTAACAAACCAAAAGAGGAAATCATGGAAAGTAAAAATTCTATAAAAGTACTAAAACGAAAAGAGAAATCTTTTATTCACCTGCCAATCGAGGTTCCTACTATACTAATTGATAATCTAATCAATAAAAATGAAAAAATATTTTTGCCTGAAGCTTTTCATCATGAATTTAAAAATTTCATAGCCGAAAAAGATCCCAGTGCTTGGGTATTTATTAAAAGAGGTCTTGATGAACGTCATCAAGATAAAAATATCCGAAAATATTTAATTTTTTCCGAAACAGTTGAAGATGAATTCAACATATTCATAAAAAATTTTTCAGATAAATATCACATTAAATTAATTATAGAATAATACCAACCCCTCAAAACTACGAGGGGTTTTATATTTGCCAAATATATGCTCAATGAATTAAAATTACAGGCATGAAACACTTACAACTATCTGACCCAGAAATATACCAAATTATCCAAAACGAACTTAAAAGACAACGTGATGGTTTGGAAATGATAGCCTCAGAAAATTATGTCTCCCCAGCAGTGCTAGCAGCCATGGGCACGGTCTTAACCAATAAATACGCCGAAGGTTACCCAGATAAACGTTATTACGGTGGTAATGAGTTTATTGATCAAGCAGAAAAATTGGCGATTTCCCGAGCCCAACAAATTTTTCAAGCTGAACATGTCAATGTCCAACCTCACTCAGGTTCACAAGCCAATGCTGCTTGTTATTTAGCTTTACTTGAACCGGGTGATACAGTCTTATCTATGAGTTTATCTGAAGGTGGGCATTTGACGCACGGACATAAAGTAAATTTTTCTGGTAAATATTACAAATTTGTTCATTATGGAGTAAATGCAAATAGCGGTTTGATAGATTTTGATGTGGTGAGAGAATTAGCCTTGCGTCATCGGCCAAAACTTATTTTAGCCGGCGCTTCAGCTTATCCACGTATTATTGATTTTCAAAATTTTAAAAATATAGCTGACGAAATTCGTGCTTATTTAATGGTTGACATGGCACATATTGCTGGTTTAGTGGCAGCAGGATTACATCCTGATCCTGTACCACTAGCTGATGTAGTAACTGCTACTACCCACAAAACCCTGCGCGGTCCAAGAGGAGCAATAATTTTATCTAAAAATAATAATAACTTGGAACCATTGGCTAAAAAAAACCTAGCCCAAAGTATTGATAGTGCAGTTTTTCCTGGAATCCAAGGTGGGCCCTTGGAACATATTATCGCTGCCAAAGCCGTAGCTTTTAAAGAAGCATTACTGCCTGAATTTAAAACCTACCAAAAACAAGTATTAAGTAATGCCCAAACTTTAGCCCAGACACTACAAGACAACGGTCTAGAACTAGTAAGTGGTGGCACTGACAATCATCTATTACTGATTGATTTAACCAACACTGGACATAGTGGCCGTGAAATAGAAACTGCTTTAGATGAAGTTGGTATTTATACCAATAAAAATACGATACCCGGCGAGCAAAGAAAACCTACTGATCCTTCAGGTTTAAGACTGGGTACTCCAGCCATTACTACCCGCGGATTAAAAGAAACAGAAACAAAATTAGTAGGAGAAATGATAGTGGAAATAATAAAAAATATTGGAGATGCTAGTATTAAAAAAAATGTCAGACAAACCGTGTTTGCTCTGACTAAAAAATTTCCCCTTTATCCAGAATTATAAAGTCAAATATAAAAACAGGCCCGCCAACTTGGCGGGCCTGTTTTATATCTAAAATAATTCGACAATATTTATAAATACTTTTTAAAATAATCAAAATAATTATTAAAAGTAAAACTAAATCCTTGATGTAGCGGTTGAGGTAATTTATCTAAACGCCACCAACCAATCTCATCAATTTTTAGTGGATCATTTATTTTTACTTCTTCTCTGTTAACTAAAATAAAAAAAGGTATAGCTAACCAATGTGTAGGTTGATTGTTATGCATCCGGAAAATACTATGGGCTGGTAATTTTTCTAAAATTTTACCCTGACAACCGTATTCCTCAGTTACTTCCTTTAAAACATTTTCTTCTGGAGTTAAACCAAATTCCAATTGCCCAGAACCAGGATCCCACTTACCTACTTCATCGCGACATTGCTGACTTCTTTTGTGTAATAAAAAATTATTTTCCCCATCATGACAATAAAAAGGTGTACTAATGCCTATATAATCTACCCCTGGTTTCATTATTTTAACCAATTATTATTTTTGACTAATTTTAAATCAGACCACCATTTACCAAAACCGAAAAAGTTACCGGCCTGAAAAAACGCCAACAACCATAAAACTAAAATATAAATTAAATGCTGATCAACAAACGGATTGGTTTTAAGTGGTAATTGTGATAAGTAAATAAAAAACATCATTAAACTCCCGGCAGTGGCGGCAATTTTCATGCCAATACCTAAAAATAATGCCAATCCTACCCCCAAAAGTCCTAACATAAAAAGCCATGCAACTATGGTGCTATCTGACATACTATTAAAAACTGAAGCCAGAGAACCTTGTAAATTTCCTAAATATCCTCCGGTCGGAATTCCACCTGAAATCCAGGCACGATTTTTGGGAGTTGATAATCCCAAACCAAAGGTTTTATCCAAAAACGCCCAGAAAAAAATAAAACCTAGAAAAATTCTTAGGGCAAATAAAAATACTTTTTGATATATATTTATTGTTTGGTTAAACATAAGATGTTTTTAATTTTTTTTGCTCTTTATAATTAGCTAAAGCCAATTTTATTAACTGATCAATAAGCTCGTCATAACTTAAACCGCTTATTTGCCATAATCTAGGATACATACTAATTTTTGTAAAACCAGGAATAGTATTTACTTCATTTATATAAAAATTATTATCAATCATAAAAAAATCAACTCTAGCCATACCACGACAGCCCAGTGCCAAAAATGTTTTTATAGCCAATTCTTGTACTTTTTTAATTTGACTATCATTTAACTCTGCCGGAGCAACTAGAATTGCTCCTTGATCATCTAAATATTTTGCTTCATAAGAATAAAATTCGTGTTGCGGTACTATTTCACCAGGTAATGATGCTTGTGGTTCTTTGTTGCCTAAAACTGCACACTCAATTTCTCTACCAGGAATATATTTTTCAATTAAAACTTTATTATCAAACTGAAAAGCGTCTTTGATAGCTAATTCGAAATCTTTATGATCTTTGACTTTACTAATACCTACTGATGAGCCTTGGGCAGAAGGTTTCACAAAAAACGGTAGGCCAAAATCTTTAACATACTGATCAAAATTTGCCAAAGCCTCGTCGCTAGTCAACACCACTTGGTAAGGAGATACTGGCAAAAAATTTGCTTGGATTAGTTTCTTAGCAAAATCTTTATCCATACAAACAGCCGAAGATAATACATCTGGACCTACAAAAGGTATGTCTAACAATTTCAATAAACCTTGCAAAGTACCATCTTCTCCATCAGTGCCGTGCACAATCGGAAAAGCAACATCAAGTTTATTTATTTTTTGTCCATTGGTTAAATCGATTATCTCTCCTCCCTGACTTAGAGCTATATTGATACCGTTGTTTCCCAAAGAAATTTTTTTGGGATCTTCTGAATTGATAAAAGCGTTATTAGTTTCATAAAGTCGCCAATTACCACTCTTATCAATACCAAGTAACACTGGTTGATATTTATCAACAGGTAAAGCATTTAATATGTTTTTGGCTGATTGTAGCGAAACTTCGTGTTCAGCACTACGACCGCCACAAATTATACCTACTACTTTCATATTTTTATGATAGCAAAAATAATGATTTAAAACAGCTGGGGTTGAAATGAAGACATTTGACCAATAACTTTGACATTTATTATTTTAGCAATGGTAAATATTCTTTCTGCCTTAACAGTATGATCGTAAGCTTTGACTCTTTCTTGATCCATTGCCCTAATATCAAGCTGACGATTTTCACGTTTTGTGATATTTGCTTCAACTTTTAAATACTCGATCTCAACTTGCTGTTGTTGTTTTAGGGCGGTAATTAAAATTTCTTTTATACTTGGGCTAGCGCCCCAAGAAACATTAAAAGGGATTAATTTACCAGTCGACTGATACCATAAACGCCCGTGTCTTTGACCATACTCATACAAATCTTTAGTTACTCTTACATCATCTAAACAATATCTTATTAACTTTTCCCAATCACCGGCATGATAATAAGCGATGGCATCTAGTCCGCTACCAGATTTACCACTATACAAAGTACTCTGAGCTAAACTTTCTAACTTTATTCTAAAACCAATTTGTTTAACCACTTCTTCTAAAATATCAATATGAGAAATAGATTTTAAATCTAAATTAAAATAGGGTTGCAGAACAGTATTGTCAAAATATTTAGAATTAAAGCCAATTAATAATTCAGCTTGTTTAAATAATTCTTCCAACTCTTTGATTTCTGATTCTTTGTATGCCTGGTACTTACCTGATTCATAATCATACACTCCGCAAACTGACATACCTAAAAGATGGGCATTTTGGTGCCCACCGACTTCGTCAAAAGTTTTTTTTGTTTCTAAATCAAAAACTATTTTTTTCCCCATATTATTCTTTATCTTCCAGCCAACGCCAATATTTATGATATTTCTTTTTTGAACTCCATACTTGATAAGCCATGATTAAAGAGATAAAAGCTAACCATAAAAAAAATACTACTGCCAAAATCACCAACGCTTTGGGAAAAATAAAAATAAGTACTGCCAACAAAAATAAAGTCACCCCTTGGACAAATAGTCCCCAAAACACTGCATCAATAGTTTTGGTTAAATGATTGAAAAATTCTTTAGTAATCATAATTTAGTATTAATAGCAAAGTTTATTATAACAATTTTTTTTAACATAAACAAATTAATAACTAAGCAAAACGAGCCAATAATATTAAAGAAGCTACTGCCAGTAATACGCCGATAATTTCAGAAGCATTTAATGTTTCTTTAAATACAAATACACCTACTGCTACCAATAAAATTACAGTGGTTAAAGCATAATAAACTCCCAAAGTAGATAATTTAATATGTTTCATCACAAAAAACCATCCAAATGCAGACAATGAATAGACTGATAGGCCTAAAATAAACCATTTGACCAATATATATTTCTGACTATGGCCGGAAAGTTTTATAAAATAGTCTCCCAATACACCAAACACACTCATCAATACAACTATAAAAATATAAAAATATTTTGACATATAATAATTTTAGCATAGCAAAAATTAATTACTAGTTAATTGACTGATGATTTATTTGTAGTTACAATTACCTCGCTTTGAGAATTATTCGTAATTCTTAATTCGTAATTCTTAATTCTAGCTCCCATGTCTTTCCAAATCGGTATCGTAGGCCTTCCCAATGTCGGCAAATCAACCTTGTTTAACGCCCTAACCAAAAACCAAGCTGATGCCCAAAACTATCCGTTTTGCACTATTGATCCCAATATCGGTGTGGTTGAAGTACCTGACGAGCGTTTAGAAAAATTAACACTAATTTCTCAGTCACAAAAAACCATCCCAACTATCATTGAATTTGTAGATATTGCTGGTTTAGTTAAAGATGCTCACAAAGGTGAAGGTTTGGGAAATAAATTTTTATCTCATATACGTGAAGTAGACGCTATTGTCGAAGTGGTGAGAAATTTTCATGATTCCAATATTATTCATGTGACAGGAAAAATTGATCCTGAGTCAGACAAAGAAACAATTAATTTAGAACTGGTTTTTGCTGATTTAGAAACAGTCACAAAACGCCTCAGTAAAACCATAGCTCAAATGAAAGGACCACATGATAAATTACTTGATCAAGAAAAAATATTGTTGGAAAAAATAAAATTAGTTTTAGAACAAGGTCAGTGGGTTAGCACCTTATCATTTAATGAAGAAGAAAATAAAATCATTAAATCACTAAATCTGCTTACCACTAAACCATTATTTTATGTTTACAATGTAGCTGAAGAAGACTTAAAAAAAGAAATTAAATTACCACCAAATACCATAAAAATTTGTGCTAAACTAGAAGCAGAGCTCACCGAACTAACTGACGAAGAAATGAGAAACTATTTAAAGGAAAGTGGTATTACTGAAACTGGACTTGATAAACTTATAAAAACTTCCTACCAAATTCTAAATTTAATTACTTATTTTACCTCTGGCCCCAAAGAATCACGTGCCTGGACAGTAACGGCCGGCACTAAAGCACCTCAAGCGGCTGGGGTAATTCATACTGATTTTGAACATGGTTTTATCCGTGCTGAGGTTATTTCTTACCAAGATTTTGTTGACTACAATGGTGAATTGGGCGCAAAAAACAACGGCAAACTGAGAATTGAGGGTAAAGAATATGTGGTGCAAGACGGCGACGTGATGCACTTTCGGTTTAATGTTTAAAAACCACATTTAAATGGGACTCTATTTTTGAGTCCCAATAAAACTGATAGCTTTTTTTATTTCTTCTATTGAAGAAAAAAATAAAATAAACAACACTTTGTCTCTATCCTTACCAAAAACTGGTGAGGTTGGTTTATTTGCAGCCATTAAATTTTCGCAATTGAATTTATTTTTTATTTGTCTATAAAGACAATTCAATTTATTGGCCTTATCTTTGCCAATAGCAATAGTCAATAAATAGCCAACTGACAACTCTTCGTAATCCAATTCAAAAACGATTTTTTTATTAACCGAGTTTATTAATGCTAATATCTCCATTACTCACTCCTTTTTTATGTACAAAATTTTAAATAGCATAAACAAAAAAATAATATTTGTCAATAAAAAGAGGTCTAAATTTTAGACCTCTGTTAAATGATTTTTAAAAATAAAATAACGCTGACTATAGATAAACATTACTGTTAAAATGGCAACTGTCATTAAAACCTGAAAAACAAGAATTAATTCTTCTACTTGGTAGAAGTGAATAATTAAACATAAGGCAATAACCAAAGTTGCAAATTTTCCTGCCCAATTGGCTGACGGGACGTCTACCTGATGTTTATATCTAAGCAACAAGCCACCAAACAAAATAAATATATCTTTGGCAATAATAAAAATAAACAACCATAAAGGCACGAATCCGTAAAGATAAAGTGTAATTATTATAATACCAATGCCAATTTTATCAGCGATAGGGTCTAAAATAATCCCTAAACGAGAAATTGCCTGCCACTTTCTGGCTAAATACCCATCCAACAAATCTGTCAGGGAACCAATTAGAGCAAAAATAAAAAATAACAAACTATCATTTATAGTAATGGAATGTGCGATTATTAAACTAATCGGGATCCGAGAAATACTAAGTAAATTTGGAATTTGTTTTTTAAAAGAACTCATCACCACCTCCTGTAAATTATTAATTAAAATATCTTACTCAGCTTTATTGCTATTGTCAAATGGTAGTTTATAAGCAAAAGGCAATTTAATATTTTGCAAAATATCTTCACTTTCAGTTAGATTGGCAAAGCGCGGACGAAAATTTTCTTCAATGATTACTGGTCGTAATATCACTTTGGTTATTTTATTATCTGTTACCTGCAAACTAACCACTAAACCTTGGCTGGTTTCGGTGGACCAATTTTGATCAAAAATTAAATTACCCAAAGAATAAAAAATATATTTACCCAGATATTCTTCAGTATCCTGAATCCAGTGCGGATGATGACCAATTACCACATCAGCCCCTGCTTCAATAGCCGCATGGGCAAAATTTATTTGTTCTTGATTGGGACTACGGGTATATTCAATACCACCGTGAAACATGGCCACGATAAAATCGACTTTAGCTTCTTTTAATTCCGCTATTGCTTGTTCTAATTTTTCTAAATCATAAATTGCGATACCTGGGTTATTATCTTCTGCGGCATACCAAGGAACATCATAACTTTGACCCACTAACCCCACTCGCCAGTCATCAATTTCAATAATTTTCCCTTGATAAGCAGTTTGTTTATTTAATCCAGCACCAACGTATGATATTTTATTTTCATCTAATAATTCAAAGGTATAATCAATACCATCAACTCCAGCATTACCAAAATGGTTATTGGCTAAATGTACTGTGTCAATTCCTGCTTGTTGCAGACCCTTCATATTTTCTGGTTTAGCTCGAAAAGTCATGCCTTCAGTCGGATAGGGATCGCTAGATGCAAAAGGTGATTCTAAATTAATTACTGCCAAATCAGCTTTACTAAATTGTAAAGCAATATTTTCCCAAGCAGCCAAATAAGAATTATATTTTTCTTGTTGTGTTTGCACATGCCTTGATAACATCACATCACCGCCAAATATAAGATTATATGTTTTACTTTTTACCACTGGCTGATTTAATACTTGTACGGATTTCAATTGATTGTAACTTGATAAAACTGAGACGTTAAAAAAAGGGTGACTTAAAATATTTAAAAAATAATACACCGTATAAAAACAAAGAAAAAACAATGCCAACAATAAAACAATTAAACTTATTCTAAATTTTTTGCCAGCAAGTAATTTCTCTACCCACTTTTTGTCCTGGTCTTGCATATTGTAAATTATTTCTACTATTTAATTGATATGTATTTAATAACTCTTTGGTTAAGGGAGTAATTTTTTTAAAACCAATTTTTTCTACTGCCTGTTCGATATCTAAATATTTAGTAGCAAAAAAAACCGGCCAAATCATTACTACTCGACAGTTGATTTTTAATAAATTGTAAAAAACTTGGTAAGACTGAATGTAGAGTTTTTTCAGTCTAGCCAATTCTATTACTTGATTACTTTGATTTAAATCAGATCGGCCTAAATCTGGCTCAGTCACAATTGCACTAATGCTTTCTGGTTCAATAAATTTAGTTAACTCGGCAATACTCGCTTGCACTAATTTAACATTATTTGCTAATAGGTTGTATCTTTGTTCTAACCAAATTAAATTTTTTTGCGTATCATTTATAGCTTTGGCTGAGATATCACTACCAATTAAATGTTTTCTTTGTTGCCATAAAGCTTCTTGTAGTATAGTACCAGAGCCACAAAACGGGTCTAAAATTAAATCATTATGATTGGCCTGACTTAAATTCAACATGATTTGTGCTAATTTTGGTGGAATCATTCCGCTATAATCATCTCTATGAGGACGACCGTAATCACGTTCACTTAAATTATCAAATGGTTGTACCGCCATGGTTTTTCCTAAAAAATAACTATCTTGATGATTGATGATTATTATTTCTGCGCCAACATCACTTAGTAATTTATTTTTAATTACTACTACGGCTGATAAATTGACTTGCCTGCTAGTAACTAAACGTGCGGTTTTATTTTTTTCTTTTAACATCTTTTTCATCTTTAAACCAAGATGAAAAACATTAGTTGATAACTTATTTTTCAATTTAGTTGGATATAAAGATAATCCAAAAAATACTTTTTCTCCCGCTGGTAAAATATCTTGTATTTGTTCAATAGTCGGAAAATCATTTAGTGTTTTTTTGATTTGACCAAATTTTATACTTCCACCAATAAACTCCAAAATGTTTAAATTTAATCTATTATTTGTGGCAATAATTAAATAATCACTACTAGCAGCTAATACCGAAAAATCATATTTTAGTGAAGTTAAATAAGCCAATATTTCCGCGACTGACAGAGCCGGATGATTGCCTAATATAAAAAAATAATTATTTACACTTGACTGATTCATATATTTTGTGATAATTTATCCATACCTAAATTGTACCCAAAATAATAATAATTAACCAACCTCTGCCTATTTAGGAGGCAGTCCACCGATGTTATATCGGTGCGAACCAAAGGAAAAAAATATGTCACAATATTACGAATTTTTAGGAATTATTCCCGGCACTTTAGCTGAAAATGAGGTGCCAGCTGTAATTAAAAAAATTACAGATTTTTTTATTGCTCAAAAAGGAGAAGTAACCTACCAAGATAATTTCGGTAGAAAAAAAATGGCCTACCCGGTCAAACACCTCCGTCATGGTTATTACTTTCTACTAGAATTAAATTTAATACCAGAAAAATTAAAAAGTATAGAAGAAAAATTAAAAATTGATGAAAATTTATTGAGATTTATTTTCATTAAAACTAAACCAAAAACAAGGGAAGAAAGAGAAAAAGAAAAAACTAGAATGCAAGCTTATCCAGAAAAAGATAAAAGAGAAAGAGGCAATAAAGATAGAGGAAACAAAGAAGTTGCTGGCTCAGATAAATTACAAAATAAAATTTCTTTAGATGAATTGGATAAGAAGTTAGATGAAATTTTATCTGATGAAAAAATTTAATTTATACTTAAATTTAATCATATGAATTTAAATAAAGCTATGGTTATCGGGAATCTTACCCGAGATCCTGAAACAAGAACTACTCCTCAAGGCACCAATGTCACCTCTTTTTCTGTTGCCACTAATTATGTTTGGAATGATGCCAATGGTAGTCGTCAAGAAAAAGTTGAATACCATAATATAGTCGCTTGGAGAAAACTTGGAGAAATTTGTGCTCAATATTTAACTAAAGGAAGTAAAGTTTATATTGAAGGCAGATTGCAAACAAGAAGTTGGGATGATCAACAAGGCAATAAAAAATATCGTACTGAAATTATTGCTGAAAATATGATTATGTTAGATAGACCTGGCAACAATCAAACTTACAGCAACTCTCCTGCCAAAAACAACTCCGCTGATGAATTTAATCAACCTGAAGCTGCGGAAGAAGAAATTAATGTTGATGAAATACCTTTTTAAAATAATATATGAATAAAAAACCAATTGTCGAAAAACCTAGAGCTTGTTATTTTTGTGTCCATAATATTAAAGAGATTGATTATAAACACACTGAATCAATCCGCCGTTTTACTTCATCTTATGGCAAAATAGTCCCACGCCGTAAATCAGGCGTTTGTGACACTCACCAAAGAAAACTATCACAAGCTATCAAACGTGCTCGTTTTATGGCTCTTTTGCCATACACCACTCGTTAATAATAGTTTAGACTTATCAACTTTTAGCTTATAAAATTATTATTTAATTTTAATTTTTACTTTATTCTTAATTCTTTATTTTAATTTTATTTTATGTTAGAAATGTCAGAAATTAAACTTGGACGCGTACTGGAAATTGATAGTGCACCTTACGTAGTACAATTTACTCAACATATCAAAGTTGCTCGTAGTGGTGCAACCTTACGTACAAAACTTAAAAATCTTATTACTGGTCAAGTTATAGAAAAATCTTTCAACGGTGGTGATAAAATCAAAGAAGCAGATATCCAAAGAAAGAAAGCTTCTTTTCTTTACTCTGACAATGATGGTTATCACTTTATGGACGGCATAACTTATGAACAATTTACCTTGAATAGTGAAGATATGATTGAGATGATTAAATATTTAAAAGAAGGCTTAGAGGTGGATGTATTGCTTTATAACAACAAACCAGTTTCAATTTCCTTACCTACTAAAATAGAATACTTGGTAACTGATGCCCCGCCTGGAGTAAGAGGAGATTCCGCTGGATCAGTAACTAAACAAATTACTTTAGAAAACGGTTTAACTATCCAAGCCCCGATGTTCATAAATCCAAATGACAAAATAAGAGTAAATACCGATACTGGTGAATATGTAGAAAGAGTCTAGCTAATATAATTTAAAAAACCCCCAAGTTATGGGGGTTTTATTTAATTTCCTTCTTCTTTTCTTTTGGCTTTAACTGCTTCCCAAACCGTCTTATAAATTTTATCCATCAATTTTATATTTTGTCTCAGGAAAGTTTTAGCATTTTCTCTACCCACACCTAATTTTTCTTCACCAAATGAATAAGTATTACCACTTTTTTTAATTACTCCCCATTCTACTCCCGTGTCAATCATATCACCCGCTCTAGAAATACCTTCATTGTACATAATATCAAACTCAGTAGTACGAAAAGGGGCTGATACTTTATTTTTTACAACTTTTACTTTGACACGATTGCCAATTATTTTATCACCTTGCTTTATTTGTGCACTACGTCTGACTTCAATTCTCACTGATGAATAAAACTTTAAAGCTGTACCGCCGGTAGTTGTCTCTGGATTGCCAAAAAATACCCCAATCTTTTGTCTAGTTTGATTAATAAAAATAACAACAGTTCTGGTTTTTGAAACTATACCAGTAAGTTTTCGTAAGGCCTGTGACATTAGTCTGGCTTGTAATCCCATATGTGAGTCACCCATTTCACCTTCAATTTCTGCCCTAGGTACCAAAGCAGCTACTGAATCAATTACTATGACATCAACACCGTTCGATCTAACTAGAGTTTCTACTATTTCCAAAGCTTGTTCCCCTGTGTCTGGTTGAGAGATTAATAATTCATTGACATTGACTCCAATTTTTTGCGCGTATTCTGGATCAAGAGCATGTTCAGCATCCACGAAAGCAGCAATACCTCCTAATTTTTGCACTTCGGCTACAATATGCTGTGCTAGAGTTGTTTTACCAGAAGCTTCTGGTCCAAATATTTCAATTACTCGACCTCTAGGTACACCGCCTACTCCCAAAGCTATATCTAAAGACAAACAACCCGATGGTACTGCATCTACTACCATTGTTCTGGCTTGACCAAATTTCATTATCGAACCTTCACCAAATTTACTTCTAATTTGTTCAACGGCACTAGCAGTGGCTAAGTGCTTATCATTGTTATTGGCTTCGTTATTTTTTGACATATATTTATTATAAATAATTAATTAACTGTTTCCGTCCGCCACATTACACTGATAAAAACGTCTTTGCTCGGTCCATTTTTTTTAGTAGCGGTTATTTTTAAAATATTAACCCCAGGTTGTAAATCAAGCTCTTCTTCAAATAAACCATCATTTACCGATACTAACACGTCATTTATCATCACCACTGCTTCAGAATCTGTTTGTCCTCTTAAAGTGATGGTTGGTATATCTGTTATTAGATTATCAGTTGGATAATAAATACTCAATTGCGGTGGGGTAAAATAAGCTTTAGTTTGCCAGCCAATATAGCTTATTAATAAAATTAACAAAAATACAATTAAGAAATTCCTGATAAATTTTGGTAAAACTATAAAATGAGACGAAGATAAGGGTAAGGTCTTTTGTAAACTGGCGATATTATTTGGAGTAAATAATACTTTATTTTGTTCATACTTCTTTTCTACTCTAACGGGATCAAGTCCAACTTCAAAAGCATAGCGACGTAAAAAATTTTTTATATAAACTTCTCCTGGTAATTTTAACCAATCATCAGATTCAATAGCTGTCAAATATCTTTCAGCAATTGCTGTGCGTTTACTCAGTTGATTTAGACTCAATCCAGCTGCTTGTCTTTTTTTATTTAATAGTTCACCTAAACTACTGCTTTCATTTTTTATTTTTCTAACTGTAAATGAAACCATAAATTTTCTGACTATTCTTTGTTTAGCTCATCATTATCATTGAAATTTTGAGTTTGATTATTTTCAGCAGTTAACTCATATTCATCCCGGGAAATCATAACCTCTCTCGGTTTGGCACCATCTCCAGGGCCAATAACACCTTCTTCTTCCAGTAAATCAAGTAGTCTAGCGGCTCGAGCATAGCCAACTCGCAATCTTCTTTGTAAATAAGATGCTGAAGCTTTTTGTGCTTGAATAACTAAACTTCTTGCTTCATCTAACAAATCATCCTCATTACTACCACCATAATCAATACCATTGCCACTTTTTGTTTTCTTTTCAGTAATTGTTTCATCATATTCGACTGCTGTACCATTTTGATTTTTAATATAAGCCGTAATACGATTTATTTCTTCATCAGATACTAAAGCTGACTGTAAACGTTTGGGCTTGGATATATCAGCCGAGACATAAAGCATATCACCTTTGCCCAATAATTTTTCCGCTCCCGAGCTATCTAAAATAGTCCGGGAATCAGTTTGCGAAGCAACGGCAAAAGCTATTCTGGTGGTAATATTAGCTTTAATCAGACCGGTAATTACATTGACTGACGGACGCTGTGTTGCCAGTACCAAATGAATACCAACTGCTCTAGCCATCTGAGCTAATCTAATAATGGCTGCTTCTACATCTTGAGCAGCTACTGACATTAAATCAGCTAATTCATCAATAATAATCACAATGTAAGGTAATTTTTCACCAGGGAAATCTTGATTATAACCTGCAATATTTTTATGTTTTGTTTGTGATAACTTAACATACCTTTGATCCATTTCTCCAACCGCCCATTTTAAAGCATTAATTGTTTTTTGCACATCCGTAATGACTGGAGTATAAAGATAAGGTAAATCATTGTAGGCTGATAGTTCGACTCTTTTAGGATCAACTAATATAAAACGTAAGTCTTCAGGATTATTTTGATAGAGTAAACTAACGATAATAGTATTAATACAAACTGACTTACCACTACCAGTTGCACCCGCAATCAGTAGGTGTGGCATTTTATCTAAATTGGCTGTCCACACTTTACCCGCCACATCTTTACCTAAACCAATAGCTAAATTACTTTGTCTGGTAGTAAACTCTTTGGCGCTAATTACTTCGCGAAGCGATACAGTGGCAATTGATTCATTAGGTACTTCAATACCTACCAGAGCTTTACCTGGTATTGGTGCTTCAATTCTTATGGGATGAGCTGCTAAAGCGAGAGCTAAATCATTATGCAAAGCAGTAATACTAGCAAGTTTTACCCCTTCAATTGGCCGCAGGGTATATTGAGTTACAGTCGGACCAACGCTAACTTCGCCCATTTCAACTTCCACACCAAAATTCTGTAAAGCCTTTTTTATTTTTTCCTTATTAGCTTGAATATCACCACTAGTTGGTTTAGATCTAGTGGGATTTAGTAAATGAATCGGTAATTCAATCTTAATAGATTTTTTTGGTACAACTATTAATTCTGCTTGCTGGCCATCTTTTGCAGTTAATTCTTTTGCAGAAAAATCCACCTCAGATGAGTCTACCATAACTTCATTACTGTCAGCTAAATCATTTTCTTCTTCATCATTCGAATGGTTGATTTCACTGGTATCTCGATGACTAAAATGATACCACCAGGAAGAAATTTTTTCTCTCCATAAAATCAGATTATCAAACTTAACTAAAATTGATTTAAAAGAAGTATTAAAAGTTAAAAATAATCCCACTAACAATAAAGCAACCAAAACAATAATTGTTGCCCAAAAACCTAATAATTTAAAAAGTGGCCAAACAATTAACCAGCCAAACCAACCACCACCTTCAGTATTACTTAAATTACTAAAAGACATTGACTCATAGTCACGACTAATATGAAACAAACCGAGTAAAGCCCATGATAGTAATGTAACCCCAAAATAATGATTAGTTTTGGCTCCAAAACGCTCGCTGTCGATAAATAAAAAACTTACCAATAAAAAAATAAAAGGAAATAAAAAATAAAGTTTACCGAAAAAATACTCTAAAATTTTAAGTAAATAAGTTCCAACCACTCCAGCTAAATCAAATAGACTCAAAATCATTAAAATAGATAGCAATAATACAAAAACAACTCCGATTGATTTTTTTGTTTCCGGAGATAAATGAAAGTTACCAGTCCAAGTAAATAGCTTACTGTTACTAAGATTATATTTTCTTTTTTTCATAATAAAGCAAGGTTTATCACCTGAATATTATAACAAATTTAAGGAGTTTAAAAAAGATAGCTGAATAAAATATTTGTCCATTATCAATCAATTTCTGCCGGTTCCAAATTGATATTTTTTCCCATAAAATTTTGAGCAACTTCGCTTAAATTGGTGGTGAGATCAGAAACAAAATATCTTACTTGTTTACGTTTAGCCATGGAACGATCAATCTCTGGATTATTTAATAAAAAATCTTGCAACTCATGAGCAATCCGCACAGCTGGATTTATAATTTTTACATTTTTCAGCTTAGTGGCTATTAAATCGTAAATAATGGGATAATGAGTACAACCTAAAATCAAAGTATCAATTTGTTCTTTTTTTAAAGGTTGTAAATATTGTTTTACAATTTTAATTGCCTCTGATTTATAAATATAATTTTCTTCAATCAAAGGCACTAGTAAAGGGGCACTTTGATAAAAAATTTTAATTTTTTTGTTAGTTGTTTTTTTAATCTTTTGCTGTCTGCGAACAAAAGCTGGAACATTGATTGTTGCTATTGATTTATCTTCTTCTGTATTCAAATTCAATACTTTTAATTCTTTTGTAAAAGCGCCAGAATTAACCGTGGCTCTAGTACCAATCACGCCGATTTTACCCGACTTAGTAGCTTGTAAAGCAGCCTGCAAAGCGGGTTGGATTACTCCAAAAATTGGTATGGTAAAATTTTTACGTAAATCATCTAAAGCCACTGCCGACACTGTATTACAAGCAACAATTATTATTTTAGCTCCCATCTTCAACAAAAAATCAGCATCCGTTTTGGCATATTGTTTTATCAAATTGGCAGATTTATTGCCATAAGGTACTCGAGCGGTATCGCCAAAATAAACTAAATCATAAAGTGGTAATAATTTTTTTATTTCTTTTAGTACTGTCAATCCACCTATCCCCGAATCGAAGATTCCAATCATAATAATTTGAATTTAAAAAAATTAATTTAAAATTATAAACAGAATTATTTAATTTTGTATTATCTGCATAACTAACTCGGTTTTTTGTTGTAATAACTGTTCGTTGTTTGCTTCAACAGTTACTCTTAACAAAGGTTCGGTATTTGATGGCCGGACATTTACCCACCAATCGTCATACTCGACAGTTACCCCGTCAGTAAAATCTTGCCTGGCATCGTGAAAATATTTTTTAACTGCTTCTATCTTTTCCTCACTAGCCGTGACGGTTAAATTTATTTCTGCATTTTTTGCATATTTATAAAAAGGTTTAACAATTACAGATAAAGGTTGGTTATAATCAGACAATAACTGCAGCATTATTAACCAAGCAATAAAACCTGAGTCACTATAAGCATTGTCACGAAAAGAATAATGCGCCGATAGTTCACCGCCCATAACCCCCTTGGCTGTTCGCATATTGGTGGCAATATTAATATAGCCAGCCGGTGATTTAATTTCTCGCCCCCCCCACTCAACTATTTTTTCAGGAACTATTTTTGAACAAATTACATTGTAAACAATACCAGCTCCCGGTTCTTTAACTAAAAACATTTTAGCTAAAAGCAGTAAAGTTATATCTGCTCTAACAAAATTACCCAACTCATCTATAAAAAATAAACGATCAGTATCCCCGTCAAAAATAACGCCAAAATTTGCTTTCTCGGCTACTGTGCGCTCGCTAATTTCAACTTGGCTTTCTGGCAATAGTGGATTTGATGGGTGGGCGGGAAAATTACCATCCAAAACAAAATTAAGAGGAACAATCTCAATTGGTAAATATTTGGCCAGTAGCGGAACAATCTTTCCTGCCATACCATTTCCAGCATCAACTACTACTTTAAATGGTCTTATTTTATTTATATCTACAAAAGATAAAACATGTTTAATAAAATCAGGTAAAATATCTACTTCAACTACTTTACCTTGGTTAATGTTTTCTAAAGGTGGTAAATTAAGGACTTCATCTTTTAATTCAATCCCTCTAACCCAATTCATTCCAGAAAATACCATTTTAAAACCATTATATTCAGCAGGATTGTGCGAAGCCGTAATCATCACCGCTGCCTCATAACCCAATTTACCAACTGTAAAATAGGTGGCATCAATAGAAACTAAGCCAATATCAACAACATCTAAACCTTCATCTGTTATACCGCGAATTAACTCAGCTTTTAAAACCGGTCCTGATAATCTCATATCACTGCCAACAACTATTTTTTTACAATTATATTTAACTTTTCCTCTTCTAGCTAAAGCACGACCAATACCATATGCAGCTTCTGTATTCAGTTCACTAGGGTAAATACCTCTAATATCATAAGCTTTAAAAATTTTTTCATTTATCATTTTTTAAAAATAATCTTTAATAATTTAATCCTAGCAAATAAACTAAAAGAAAAAAACCCGTCCACCAAGAACGGGTTTTTTATAATATCTTTTTACTGAGCAGCTTCCATGATTCTTATAGGTCCTCCCCAATCATTAGCTGATAATAAATCTTTAGCCAAGGGAACAACTACTGCTTTTTTATAGATATCTACATTATCTGGACTATTAAGAATGGGAAAAATCAAAGCCGGAATATATAATTCATCACCCTCAGGAGCCCCTGGTTTAAAATTCCACATTCTGACATAAGAAATTGTTGGTGTACCTAATTCAACTTCTACCCGATTCGGAGCATCTTCCCACTGCCAACTATAAAGACCACCTCGTTCAGCATATTGTAAAACAGTATCAACATTTGTTTCCGCATCATACATTGATTTTTGATAATTTTGAGCAAATAAATTCCAAATACCGGTGGCTCTTTTATGTCTAATACTTATATTGACATAAAGACCAGTTTTGTTGCCACTTTCGTCATATACTTCGTCGCCTTGCAAAATAAGCGGGTAAACTACTGATACTACATCGGGAATATAAACATCTTGTTTGTTGTCTGCTCGTTCATACCAGACGCGCCAATCATTATTCACTACCGGTTCGTCATAGGAACTTAAATCAATGCCATAATTACTGATAAACTCATTGGCCAAACGAATTATTTCTTCATCGGCTAGCATATCATTGATATTCAATTGAAAGCTACGATAACATGCATCATCCTGACATTGACTCATTGGGTTAGGCCATTTAAGATAATTTTCTGATATAGAAATACTACTGTCATATAAATTAGCATAAATGGAATAACCAAACTCACGATCTTCAACAAAACTTAAATTTTGCATTTGAACATTGGAGAATCTACTTAGATTCATTAAACCAAAATCTACACTGGTAAGTAATGAACCCAATTGACCGGCACTAGCAGAGTTTTTTATTCTTTTTAGAACTCCAACTTTAGCTTGAGTTAATTCTAATGGTTCTCCTTTATAAACATAAGAAAAATAAGTTGGAGCGGGCATAATCATGCCACCACCGCCATAACCAGGTTCTATCTTTACGGCTGTATCGCCTTCAGAGGTAACAGTTTCTGGAGCCACCTCTGATCTTACAGCGACAATACCTTCACCCATACCTCCAGCCCCTAAACCTTGGGCTCCTGCTGATTGACCAGTATTTTGTGATTGTAAAAATCCAAAGGCACCATCTGATACTTCAACCAAATTGAATTGAGAATCAAGTGCCAATTTCGTCCCGGCAACACGATATTTTGGCGAAGTTAAATAAAAACTTGAACTAATGGCTAAAGCCATCACTGCCACGCCAACTGCTACGTAAGAAAAACTACGAGCAAATTTTAGAAAAGAAAAGTTAAACATATATTTATAATTAATTTTTTTATTAGTTTTCATATCAGCTGCTTTTGATAACAACTGAGTTTTTAATTCTTGACGAAAACTTTCATCAAGTGACACATCCGGTTTTGATTTAATTAATTCTTCCATTATAGTAATTAATTGTTTTTCATATTTTTTTAAACCTGGGTCTAATTGATAAAGTTCTGTCAGTATTGCTTGGTAAAAATTTTCCATATCATAAATAATTAATAATTAGAGCGAGTAAAACTAAAGTAATTTCTTGTTGCATTTTGATTAGGGCTCTGGAAAACATCATTTTACAACTAGCTTCGGTTTTACCAACCAATTTAGCTATTTCTTGATAAGGCAAATTATCCCACAATCTTAGTAAAACAATTTCCCTTTGTTCTGGCTGTAACTGATGAATATATTTTTGTACTTGATTTAAAAACTCTCGATTATCAATCTTAGCTGCTAAATCAGACTTATCTGGCAAATGCCAAGCATCAACTAAATCTTCTTCTGGATACGAACGCCGATAATGATCAATTACTGTATTACGAGCTATTTGATAAAGCCAAGTTGCAAATAATCCTTTTTTACTATCATAACTATTTATTTTTTCTAAGGCCTTCATAAAGGTCTGACTAGTCAAATCTTCAGCCGTTTCAGTATGCATGGTTTTGTAATAGATAAAGCGATATATTTTATCGACATAAATCTCGTACAAATCACTAAATTTTTCTAATTCTCCTTTTTGACAAGCGGAGATGGCTTCATATTGGCTTGTATCCATGTTTTTCCCCAAATTAAATATAATGGTTTGCCTTGGCTATAATATCCCTGGCGGCGCGCGCGCCTAAAAATATTTTGCCTTAATTTTGCACTTATCATAGCATTTTTTATTAATTTACTCACTCCCTCTATAAATAAATACGTAAAAAAAAGTCAAAAGTAACATTTAAACTGTAAAGCATTTGCTATAATAAGATTATGGTTAAAAAAACATACAATCTACGAACTACCAAAACAAAAGCTGTTCAGATTGATTATACTAAAGAACTAAATCAAGAACAGTGGTTAGTAGTAAAATCCGCTGATGGACCATGTTTAGTATTAGCTGGGGCAGGCAGTGGTAAAACTAGAACTTTGGTATATAGAGTGGCCTACCTATTAGAGAAAGGAGTGCCTGCGGAACAAATATTACTCATGACTTTTACTAATAAAGCTGCCAAAGAAATGTTATGGCGGGTAGAACAATTGTTAGGTTATAAACCTTACCAATTATGGGGTGGCACTTTTCACCATATTGGCAATATGATATTGCGTAAAAATATTCAACATTTAGGTTACCAACAAAACTACACGATTTTTGATGAGGACGACGCACAAACATTGTTACAATCAATCATGGCGGAAAAAAATATAAAAAAAGATAAATATTTTCCTAAAAGCGGGGTTTTAAAAAATATTATTAGCTTTAGTAAAAATTCTGGCCAACCAATTGAAAAAGTATTTAAAGAAAAATTTTCTTATCTTAGAGAAAATATATTACCCCACATCATAGAAATTGCTACCTTATATGAGCAACGTAAAAAACAACACAATACTTTAGACTATGATGATTTATTATTGTTGTGGTTAAAGCTCATGGAAACTAAACCTGACGTTAAAAAAGAATTAATAAATAAATTTCAGTACATTTTAGTCGATGAATATCAAGACACCAATCATCTGCAAGCTAAAATTATTGAGCATTTAGGCAGTCAACATAAAAATATCTTAGTAGTTGGCGACGATGCTCAAAGTATATACTCTTTTCGAGCAGCTGATATTAGCAATATTTTACAATTTCCTAAAAAAATCCCAGATACAAAAATATTTAAACTAGAAAGCAACTATCGTTCCACGCCTGAAATCTTGAATTTAGCTAACAACTCAATTAAATACAACCAACACCAATTTCCTAAAAATTTAAAAACTACTAAAGCTAGTGGCGAAAAACCAATAGTAATACCTGCCCAAAACAACGAGCAACAAGCCGAATTTATATGCCAAAGAATTATAGAGCTTACTGAAGAAGGATATAATTTACGCGATATTGCGGTTTTATTTCGTGCTGATTTTCATGCTTTGGAACTTGAAATAGAATTAAACAAAAAAAATATTCCTTATATTAAAAGAGGGGGAATAAAATTTTTTGAACAAGCTCACCTAAAAGACATAATTTCTTTTTTAAAAATTAAACACAATCCTCATGATGAAATTGCTTGGACAAGGGTACTAAATATGCAAACTGGCATTGGTAGAGTAGGTGCACAAAAAATAATTAACTCATTAAACAATCTTACTTGGGAAAAAATATACAAACAAGATTTAAATTTACCTACCAATTTACTTGCTACTTGGCAAAAATTTAAAAACAATTTAAATAAATATTTTAAACACGATGCTGATGATATAACTGGTTGTATTAGAGAAATAATGTCATCATTTTATATATTATATTTACAAACTAAATATGATAATGCAACTAAAAGAATTGAAGACATTGAACAACTAGAAAATTTTGCCTCAAGTTACAAGAAACTTGAACAATTTTTGTCAGACATATCTCTTTCAGAAAATTTTCGCACTGATGAAACGACAGCAACTAATAACGAGCCAGAGGATTTTTTAATTCTTTCTACCGTCCATCAAGCTAAAGGTTTGGAATGGTCGGTGGTATTTATTATCAATCTTATTAGTGGTCAATTTCCTCATGCTAAAGCCATGGAAAATAATGAAGAAATTGAAGAAGAAAGAAGGCTGTTTTATGTGGCTACTACCAGAGCACAAAATTTATTGTATATGGTCTACCCCAATATACTTTACAATCAATACTATGGTTTTATTTTTGGCCAACCTTCCGAATTTATCCAAGAACTAGACTCTGGACTTTATGATACTTGGCAGATAGCAACCAGTGGCGACGAAGAATTACCAACAATAGAATATAAATAAGACAAAATATATAAAATTGTGCTAAAATAAAATTAATTAATTAAAAAACTATGTCTAGTTTGAATGTAAAAAATATGAACTTAGAAGCTTTATTTGAAATCGCAGTAAAAAATAATGCTTCTGATATTCACCTTTTAGTTGGTAAGTCGCCTATTTTGCGTATATCTGGTGACTTAAAAGAACTTAACGACCTACCAGTTATCGTACCGGAACTTATTCAAAAAATGATCAAAGAAACCATAACCGAAAAACAGTACGATACTTTTATGAAAGATCGAGAGTTAGATTTGTCTTATGGCCTAAAAGATAGTACTCGTATGCGTGTTAATCTATTTTGGGAAAAAGAAAGTATGGGTTTGGTAGCTAGAGTGGTACCTAGTAAAATTCCCGCTATGAAAGATATTATGATGCCAGAAGTAGTTTATCGCTTAACCAGACTAAACCAAGGATTAGTTCTAGTAACCGGACCAACGGGTTGTGGTAAATCAACTTCTCTTGCAGCCATGATTGATTTAATAAACTCGGAAAGAGGGGTAAACATAGTTACCTTAGAAGATCCTATTGAATTTGTGTATAAAAATAAAAAATCAATTATTAAACAACGTCAACTTGGTTCTGATATGTTATCTTTTCAATCAGCTTTGAAACATGTGCTCAGACAAGATCCTGATGTAATTTTGGTGGGAGAAATGCGTGACTTAGAAACAATTGCCGCTACTATCACTTTAGCAGAAACCGGCCACTTGGTTTTTGCCACTTTGCACACGCTTAATGCTTCCCAAACTATTGATCGTATTATTGATGTCTTTCCCCCTTATCAACAACCACAAGTTAGGCTACAAGTTTCTATGACTTTGTCAGGTATTGTTTCTCAAAGACTATTGCCAAAGAATGAAGGCGGCATGGTAGCCACTCGTGAAATTCTTATCAATACTCCAGCTATCTCAAACTTAGTAAGAGAAAATAAAATTCAACAAATAAAAACTATTATCCAAACTTCAGCGGCTGAAGGAATGATTTCGATGGATCAAGATCTAAAACGCCTCTACAATGAAAACTATATAGATAAAGAAACCGCTAAACAGTATATGATGGATCCAAATAGTTTGAAATAATATTTTATAATTTTATATTAAAAAACTCCACCTTCAGGTGGATTTTTTAATTGGTGGAATTATACAACTCTGCTCGAACATTTTTTGAACGGAACTGACCGCCTCCGCTTCGCTCCGGCGGAACGCTCGGGCGCGGCGGGCAAACTCTCCAAGTATCGGAGAATTGTTTGACAACCGATACTATGCCCAACGAAAAATGTATTTTCATCAACATCGCCGACAATCTTGGAAAGGTGCGAAACCCACGCCTCAATTTTTGGCTCCGCCGGTTCCGGCATAGCCGGAACATGAACTTGAAAACCATTTTTCTCTAACTCCGTTTTGATCCACGGAAACCAACCCTCATCGGGGTAGCCGTCCCAGCCGTGGATTATGAAAGCTCGTTTAGTCATATAATCTACTTTCTTTCAAAATTTCTTTTGAATGTAATCTTACCAGTTTTTCTAAGGAAATTTTGTTTTTCTTTGCAAAATTTTCAACAAGCAAGAATCCGAGCCGATAACCTGTCCAATTTGGCAGTTTCCCCGATCCAAAAAACCATTCAGAATAATTGTATTTTGTTTCCCCTAAAAGTTTTTTGGCTTTATCCCAAAGTTTTTTCTCATTTTTGATTTTTTGGATGTATGGGATTTTTCTATTTGGCAAAATTGATTTTTCTACAAAACACGAAACTCCCTCTGAAACAAAAGAATCTAAAAGTGTATTCCCATACCCTATAGAATTCTCTCTGACGAGATGGGCAAGTTCGTGATAAATAGTTGAGGGTAATTCAACATCAATGATTTTTTGTAAATCTTTACGAGAAAAATCAATTTTGACTTCAATGCAAGATTTGCCGATAGCACTGCCCCCAATGCCAAGTTTTGGAATCACAAAAAAATCTTGAGCTTCTATAACCACTACATCAACTTGTTTTTCGTATTTTAATATACCGCGCGCCTTATCCAGCGACTCTTTGGCATGACTTAAAACAACTCCTCTTTTATTTGAGGGTATGCCAATGAGATGGATATTACCTTGTTCGCAATTTTTTGATTTCATAATTATTTCAAAAGCTCATCAACGGAAACATCAAGCGCATTGGCGAGCTTCTCTAAAACAGCAATCGTGACATTTACCTTGCCACCCTCAATCGCGCTCATGTAGCTTCTGTCCATGTCTATTGCTCGGCAAATGTCGCCTTGCGACATACGCTTTTTCAAGCGTATGCGCTTGATGTTTTGTCCTAATGTTTTGGAAATTTGAGCCATATTTATATTAACACCTTATCAGCTATTGCGCTACTCCTCAATATGGAGGTATAATCCCATACATGGATTTCTTAATTGAATTGGCGGCGAAAAAAATTTGGCCTCCCGCGAGGGCGCAGCGGAAGGGGGGTGTGGGGGGAATTCCGCCGCGCCCGAGCGTTCCGCCGGAGCGAAGCGGAGGCGGTCAGTTCCGTTCAAAAAATGTTCGAGCAGAGTTGTATAATTCCACCAATTAAAAAATCCACCTGAAGGTGGAGTTTTTTAATTGGTGGGTCGTGCAGGACTCGAACCTGCAACCAATTGCTTAAGAGGCAACTGCTCTACCACTTGAGCTAACGACCCGTATGTTTCAATCACTAATGAATATTTATTAATTACTAAACAATATACTAATAACAAAAAATTAAATAATGGTCAATCCTAAATCCAAGATTCAAGATTCTATATTCTATCTGGTGCACCCGGAGGGATTTCCGCGTCCGCAGAAAACTGCGGACTTGTCCTGGGTAGCAAACAAAGCTACACTCGCTCGCTTTGTTTGACGCTCGCTGCCTCGCTTACGCTCGTTACTCACTTCTACCCGTTCGAATCCCGAACTATTATTACAATTTATACTTAATTCTTAATACTTAATTCTTAATTCTATTTCTGGTGCACCCGGAGGGATTCGAACCCCCAACAACAGGTCCGAAGCCTGTCATGATATCCATTTCACCACGGGTGCAAAAATTATTTCTTATAATATACTACCTTATTTATTTCAATCTTACTATTACTTATCATGTATTCCTGCCGACAGGCATGAATTTAATCACGGATATTTAAATTAATTTTACCTATTATATAAAAAATAAACAAAAAAACACAACCAGCGCTGTGCCTGACGCCAAAATAAATTGTAAAAAACGTTTAATTATCTTTAACTTTTAAAGCATCTTTCAGAGTTTTACCAGCCTTAAACTTTGGTACAGTCACGCTAGGAATTTTCATTGGTTCATTTGGTTTTTGGGGATTGACGCCCATGCGAGCATGCCTATCCCGAGCAGAAAAAGTACCAAAACCAGTAATCGTCACTTCACTGCCAGATTTTAATGTATCAATTATAAGTTCAACCATTGAATTTATCAGGTGTTCAGTTTCTTTTTTAGAAATACCTGACTTATCTGACAATTTTTGTATAAATTCTATTTTATTCATAGTTTTCACCTCCCTCCGATAATAATTATTTTTTAATTATTACTTTTTCTTGTAGTCTTTTTATTTTTTTTGCTTTTTTATTTTTATTAAACTCTACTAAAACACCGTTAACTTGGGCTTCACCATACTCAGGTATTTTCATCACAAAATTTTTACCAGTCAAAAAATGATTAATAATTTCTTTTTTATCTACACCAATAACCGAATCGCTAGCTCCACAAAAACCAACGTCACTAATTGCTGCTGTTCCTTTTGGTAAAATTCTTTCATCAGCTGTTTGGACATGGGTATGAGTACCAAAAATTGCATTGACCCTACCATCCACATACCAAGCAAAAGCATGTTTTTCACTAGTAGCTTCAGCGTGTAAATCTACTACTACTAAATCATAATCACCAGCCTGATATTTTTCTAATATACTATCAATAGCTTGGAAAGGATTGGAGGTTGGTTCATCCATAAATACCCTTCCTAATAAGCTTATCATAAGCAATTTTTTTTTGCGAATAGAAAAAATGGCTTCACCCCGACCAGCATAATCACCAACTAAATTATATGGTCTTAAAACTTTAACATCGGTAGAATTTAACAACTCTTCAGCTTCTTTTCTTTCTAAAGTATGATCACCGGCGGTAAAAATATCTACTCCTAAATCGCTAAGATAATCAAAATGTTTCCGATTCATTCCCCTGCCATGAGTAACATTATCGGCATTGGCAATAATAATATCTGGTTGATACTTTTTTTGCCAACCAGGTAATACTTTGGCTACAGCAGTACGACCGATTTTACCATCAATATCGCCAAAAAATAATATTTTCATAAAAATTATCTAGCGTATTCAATTATTCTATTTTCCCTAATAGCAGTTACTTTGATTTCACCAGGATATTTTAATTCGGCCTCAATCTTATCAGCTATATCACGAGCAAGTTTTTTTGTTTGATAATCATCTACTTCTTGTGGTTTAACAAAGACACGAATTTCGCGACCAGCTTGAATAGCATAAGTTTTTTCTATACCTGGAAAAGCGTTAGCTACGGCTTCCAACTCTTCTAAACGTTGTAAATAATTTTCATAAGTATCTTTTCTCGCTCCCGGCCTTGCTCCAGAAATAGCATCAGCCACTTTCACTACTACTCCTTCCAAAGTTTTAGGACTATCTTCGTGATGAGCTATAGCAATATAAGCTACCTCTTCTGGCAGGCCAAATTTTTTCATAATATCGTGACCGATATCTGTGTGCGCTCCTTGTACATCGTGATCAACTGCTTTTCCAATATCATGCAAAAGACCTCCTTTTTTACAAACTGCTACATTGGCACCTAATTCTTCCGCCAACATGCCAGAAAGAAAAGCTACCTCCATAGAATGTCGTAATACATTTTGACCATAAGATGTACGATATTTAAGTCGGCCTAAAATTTGTAATAATTTTGGATCAAGTCCAGCAACTCCTACTTCATAAGCCGCTTCTTCACCTGCCTTTTTTATATCTAAAGCCAATTCTTTTTTAGCTTGCTCCACAGTTTCTTCAATTCTGCCCGGATGAATTCGACCATCAGAAATTAATTTATCTAAAGCTCGTTTAGCTAAATGTCTTCTAATCGGAGAAAAACCAGATACTAAAATTACACCAGGTGTATCATCAACAATAATTTCCACTCCGCACAAATTTTCTATGGCTTTAATATTTCTACCTTCTCGACCAATTACCCGGCCTTTCATTTCATCATTGGGTAAAGTTACACTGGTAGTAGTAGTCTCGGCTGCATGAGATGAAGCACATCTTTGTAAAACTAAACTTATTAAATTTTTTGACTTCTGTTCAAGTTCTTCCTCGCCAATTCTTTCCAATTTACGTATTCTTTCATACAAAACATCTTTTTGTCTTTTCTCAACATTTTCCAATAATATTTTTTGAGCTTCTTCTTGAGAAAGTTTGGCTACTTTTTCCAATTTTTCCAATTGTTGTTCTCGGATTTTCCCAATTTCTTCTTCTTTTTTGATTAATTGTTGATCTTTTTCCCGTAAACGCTGCTGACGATTTTCTATTTCCAATATTTTTTTATCAAAAATTTCTTCCCGCTTTTCTAAACGACTTTGTAAATGTTGCATTTCTTTACGTCGCTCCGACTCTTCTTTTTTAGCCTCATCAATAATTGCTATTGCCTTATCTTTAGCAGCTAGCAAAATTTCTTTTTCTTTATTTTTAGCATTGACGATTATCTTATCAGCTTTTTGTTCAGCCGAATTAACTGCTTGTTTTGACCAAATTTTTCTGACAAAATAACCACCTATTAAACCAATAATAGCGGCGATGCTAGCACCGATTAAAAACTCTAAAGTAAATTCCATATAAATATTCCTTGGAAACTTTGGAGTCTAATTGAATAATTTTAGCTGTTATTTAAGCCAAGTAAGAGTAATAGTTTGTGGTGCCAAAAAAAAGGTTTCCTGATGAAACTTTTTGAGTAACAAAGAAATGAAAATAATGACGGGCAAATAAATAATGGCAAATAATTTAATCATAATAAACTCATACCTAGTACAGCCTAAACTTCGATTATTCTTCTCCAAAGCTGTTATTAATAATTACAGTATTTTTACACTACCATAAATAATGGGTTTTGGCAAGATTCAAAAAAAGCCCCGACTTTTAGGTCGGGGCTAGGGTTAAAATTACTTAATTATTTTATCTACCAGTCCATAAGCAACCGCTTCTTCTGCTGACATATAATAATCTCTATCAGTATCTTTTTCAATACGAGATAAACTTTGAGTGGTGTGTTTTGCTAAAATTTTATTTAATCGGTCTTTTATCTTTAAAATATGTTCGGCTCGAATCTTAATATCAGAGGCCTGGCCTTCAGCTCCTCCCATCACTTGATGTAACATTACTTCGCTGTTAGGTAAAATAAAACGCTTTCCTTTAGCACCTGCAGCCAACAAAACGGCTCCCATCGAAGCGGCGGTACCTATACAAATAGTAGAAACTGATGATTTTACATATTGCATGGTGTCATAAATCGCCATACCAGCAGTCACCAAACCTCCAGGAGTATTTAAATACAACTTAATATCATCATCACTACTCTGTGAATCAAGAAATAGCATTTGAGCAATAACAGCATTGGCCACGGTATCGTCAATTGGCGTGCCTAAAAAAATAATCCTATCTTTCAATAAACGTGAATAAATATCATATACTCGTTCACCATACTGGGTTTTTTCAATAACAGTAGGAATAATAAACATACTATCATTTATTTTTGGTGATTTATCTTTATTCATATTTTTTTATTTATCTGATTAAATTATTTCCCAAATCTTACGTTCCTCATTATACCTAATCTGACCACGGGTAGTAAACCCAGCCGCCTTTTTATGACCACCACCACCAAAAAACTTTGCCAATTTACTAACATCATAATTATCATCAGTAGTACGCAAGGAACCTTTAATATAACCGCCACTTTCTTCTCGTAAAATCATGGTTATTTTAGCATCACTCAAACTATTCATAAAATTTGCCAAACCTTCTATGGCTTCACTTTTAATTTCATCAAAATCACGAAAGTCTTCTTGTAATAAAACTGTGTAAGCAATTTTATACTTGTCATTCAATTGTAACCTTTCCAAAGCTCTACCCCAAAGCTTTAATCCTTTGATGGTTTTATTTTTTGCTATGGAGTTTAAGATGGTGTTAACACTAGCTCCTGCTACCAATAAGTCAGCCGCTTTCACTAAAGCGCTTTGGTTGGTAGCTGGATTGGTAAATATACCAGTATCAGTAAAAATACCATTCAATAAACAGGTGGCTATTTTTTTGTTTAAATTTATATTGTTTACACGAAAAAACTCATGCACTAAAGTAGCTGTAGCTGGGGCGGTAATATCAACAAAATTAACATCACCAAAATAATCATTGGTATGATGATGATCAATGTTTACCAACAAAACTTCTGATCTTTTTTCTTGTTTAATTTTTTCCGCAATACCAGTACGTCCCAGGTCACCGCAGTCCAAAATTAACAACAAGTCAAAATCAGCTAAATTGAATTTAGATTCATCAGTTATCACCTGTTCCACTCCGGGTAAAAAATTGAATACTTCTGGAATCGGTTCTGGTGAAAAAGCTAGATATTTTTTATCCAATGAAGCTAACCAATGCATCATCGCCAAAGTTGAACCAGTGGCGTCACCGCATCTGGCATGTCCTTGCACAAAAATACGCTCTGACTTAATAACTAACTTATATATCTGTTGTAATATTTTTGTTTTATCCATATAAATAACATGTTAATATACTACACTTAATAAAAATATGCAAGAAAAAGAGCTAACCATATATAATGATTAGCTCTTATAATTTTTATTCTTCTTTTTTAGAAGTATCTGTAGTTGCTGATTTGTCTTGCTCTTTGTCTTTCTTTTCTTTATCAAACAACCCTGATTTTTTTAATAGTTCATTACTTATAAGTGCATCTACGATGCCACCACCACTTGCGCCGGAGCCCTGAATTAAAATACGAGGTACAATTTCAACATTGTTTTTAGCCAAATGTTCTGCAACTTGTACTATTGCGTATTTTTCCTGACCCATAGCGTCAGTTTTTTGTTTAATCACATTTGCTTCGGCTGATCCAACCTTAGTAATATTTTCTGCTTTTGCAGTACCAACTGTTGTTAGTACATATGCGTCACCATCAGCTATTATTTTGTTGGATTCTTTATCTCCTTTGGCTTTTTCTACTTTTGCATCAGCCATTTGGGTAGCAATATCCTTATCATATCTTGCTGCTGTTAAATCTTTCTCTTTATCAGCTGCTGTTTGAGCTTTAACAAAATCCTGACGTTTTTCTTCAGATTTTTGTTGCATAAGATACATTTCCTGTTGTTGCTCTGCAACTTTTCGATCAGCAAGAATTTTCATTAATTCAGATGGAGGAGCAATATCGCCAATCAATGTATCAACGCACTCAATGTCATACTGTTTTAATATTGCTTCAATATGCTTTCTGGCATCTTCTTGACGTTCTGCACGACCATCAACAAAATCCAAAGCATCTGATGTTTGTGCACTATTACGAAAATAATTACCAATAGTTGGCTCAAGTACCTGGGCTACCAAATTTTCAATAGTACCGAATCGGGCAATTACTTTTGGTGCAGATTTATCAGAAATATTAATTACTTGTGATACTTCGAGGTTGAAGGTAAATCCATCCTTGGATCGGACATTGATGGTTTTTAATTTTGTATCTAATCCGTGACTTTCAGTAACTTCATTTTTCCAATTTAAAACAATATTTGTAGTCGGAACCATCAAGATGTCTTGAAGTCTAGGATTGATTGGATATAAACCCGGATCAAGGGTTTTTTCCCAGATACCTTTTTGTCCTTCTTTTACAATATTGCCATGTTTAAACCCAGCACCGGAAACATCTTCACCTGGATCTCCAATAAATGAATTCACTACTCCTACAAATCCTACTTCGACTCTAATCATTTTTTCTGGTTGAATGTCAGCAAACTTAGGATTTATATAATACTTTCCAGGCAGTAAAACTTCTTCCTGTAAACCACGATAACCGTTACTGTTTAAAAATGCATTGGCATCTTGGTAGGTTTTATGACCATCAATCACTTTGCCAGCAATATTTTTTGGTGGGAGCTGTGCCCCATCAAGTGTAGTAACTAATCCTATTTGATTAGATTCAATTTCCAGAGCTGGAACAATAGTTACCTTAAAAAGATAAGGATTAATTCTATATTGACCGTTGGTTAAATAATTTCTTTGCCAACCTTTCTCACCACCTTTTTCTAAAAACTCTATTGCATCTTGAAATGAATTACAGTCAATTACCTGGGTAGCTAAAATTGCACCAGCGGGTAATTTTTTACCATCAATTGCTTCAACAATACCAATATGATCTTGTTGAACATCGGTTATCTTTACTTTTTCAATAGTATACATCCACCACCAATAAAACCAATGAAGTCCTGGGCCTAACATTTTTGCTTGCACGCCTGCTTCGCCTTTACGGGCAATAATTTGACCTTCGGGCAAACGAGACTTAGGACCAATTCCCCATTTTTTAATAATTACACCATTTTGGTTTTCTGCAATTGTAACCCAACCAAGCAGTGTTTTGGCAGATGGAAATAAAGCAATAATAACTGCCACCCACCACCAACTGGCGATAAAACCAAGTACGCTTTCCATAAATAACTCCTTTGAATTTTGAATGATATGGTTAATTTAATTTATTTTTAATGAACTCCTGTAAATTTTTTACAAGATTTGAAGTAATATCATATTATTATAAATATGTCAATAGTATCTAATTAAAAAAAACCTTTTTAAAGGTTTTAATAAATATTACTAATAATAGTCTAACTAACTATTTTTTAACTAATATTATCTAAAATCTGATTTACTTCATTTTCCAACTGCATACCTTCATCAATTCTAAATTTAATCTTTGGTACAAATTTGAGAACTAACTTTTTATCCAAAAGTTTTTGTAAATGATAAACATTTTTTTCTAACCGTTGTAAAATGTTTTCAGTTTGGCTATCAGGAAGAACAGTAACAAAAATATCAGCATGCTCCAAAGAAGACGAAACTTCTACCCGACTAATTGTCAACAGGGTACCTTGAGGAAATTCAAATTCGGTATGCAAAATTTCTCCCAATTCTTTTTGCACCAAGCTATTTACTTGTTCTTGGCGACGAGAAGACATATATTAGTTTTTAACTAAATTTAATTTTTGTTTTACTTTAGTTTCCACAAAAAATTCTAATTCATCTTCTGGTTGTAGAATCATGCTACCACTATATTCTAAACCACACTCACTACCTGATAATACTTTATTCATTTGTTCTGGGCCAACTCGCAGCTGTTGTACTTGTCCTTCACCAACTATTTTGCCCTCACGCCAAACTATCAATTTTGCTCCTGTTACTATCTCTCCGGTCAATACTTTTACACCCACAATCATTTTTTGTTTATGCCCACGAAATATAGCCAATACTTTACCCTTCCCTTTAATTTCACGATTCAATATCGGGTCTAATAAATCTTCTAATTTTTCAGCCACGTCTTCCAATAACTTATAAATCACTTGATAAAGTTTAATATCTATTTTTTTCTCTTTAGCTACTTCATAAGCTTGAGGAGTGGCACTAACATTAAAACCATAAATATATGCTTTGGTACTTTCTGCTCTGACTACATCAACTTCAGTAATATTTCCCAAACCTTTATAAATAATATTTACCATCACCTGTTTACCATTATATTTCTTTAATGATTGAGCTACTGCCTCCAAAGAACCAGCTACATCAGCTTTCAATAAAATATTATATTTTTTTACTTTACTCTTTTTTTCATCTTCTGACTGTTTGCCTTTAAAATCAGATGGTTGATATTTCTTTCCATCTAATTGTCGGCGTAATAATTTAAAATCAACTCCGGCTTCCAAAATTTCACCAACTACCGGGACTCGTTCCAAACCAATTATCCGCACTGGCGTAGAAGGAGTAGCAGCATCAATTTTTTTACCTTGATAATCCTGCATATTTCTAATTTTTCCTAGAACATTACCTACCTGTACGTGATCACCAATATGTAAAGTGCCACTATGTAAAAGTACTGTGGCTACTGCGCCAGTACCTTTGTCTAAATGTGATTCAATAATTGTCCCGGCGGCAGGACTGTCATATTCAGCTTTAATTTGTTCTTGATTTAAATCAGCTGTCAGTAAAACCATCTCTAAAAGTTCACTAATGTTGGTTCCGTCTTTTGCCGATACTGGCACACAAATAACATTACCACCCCAATCTTCGGGCATTAAATTTATTTCAGCTAATTCTTTTTTTATTTTTTCTACATCAGCTTCAGGTTTATCAACTTTATTCATCGCTACAATCATTGGCAGTCCAGCATCTTGTATCATCTTAATAGCTTCGATTGTTTGTGGTTGAATACCGCTATCAGCCGCTACTACTAAAATTGCGATATCTGCTACATTGGCACCTCTGGAACGCATTGCGGAAAAAGCTTCATGACCAGGTGTATCAATAAAAGTAATCATACGATCATTTTTTACAACTTGATAGGCGCCAATATGCTGAGTAATACCGCCGGCTTCACTAGCCATTACATTTGCCTCTCTAATAGTATCAAGTAGTTTAGTTTTACCATGGTCAACATGTCCCATAACCACCACAATCGGTGGTCTGGCAGCCAATTTATCTGACTGACGAGTACGTATCTGTTTTAACTTATCTTGAATAGCTTGCTGTTCTTTTTCACCTAAAATATTTTCTTCTATTAAAATTGTTTTATAACCCAAACTTTCTGCCACTATAGTGGTAATTTCAAAATCAACTTTTTCTGATAAAGAAGCCATGATGCCATGCTTCATCAATTCAGTAATCATAACCGGTGCTGATAAATGTAGACGCTCAGCTAAATCACGAACAGAAATCAACTGTGGTACCTTAATTACTCTATCAGACTTATTATCAACTGCTTGATCGGTAATTTCATCTTCTATAATTTGATATTTTTGTTCTAATTGTAGTCTCTTTTTTTCTTCATTCCATTTTGCCACAATTCTTTCAGCCATATCATCTGGTACTTTAATTGCTTTCATGCCAATATCAAAACCGAGCTCAGGTAATTTTTCTTTAAGCTCATGAGTTGGTACTTTTAGTTTTCTAGCGAGTTCGGTAAGATTCATATTTTTATAACTGTTTAAATTTACTTAAAAAAGCTTGATTTGTCAATAAAAATAATATTTTAAATTAATAATCTTGACACCTTGACCTAAACAGAGTAGTATGTTTTAATTGTTTGTTTAGTTATAAACAAGAAGTTTGAGGTATTTTACATCTTATGTTAAATGAGCAACAACAAATTTTAGAACAGATAAATAGAGCTAAGGAAATACTTATTACCTGTAAACAACACTATTCGGGCGACAGTTTGGCGTCAATTTTAGCTTGGCAACAAATATTTAAAAAAATGGGCAAGAATGCTACAGCCGTAATTAGTAATTTTACACCACCCAGTATGTACGAATTTTTACCAGAAATTAGCCAAATTAAATCCGAATTATTACATTTAAAAAAATTTAATATTATTGTTAAGACTACCCAAACCCCAATTGAAGAATTGAGTTACGATAAAACTGATCAAGCCATCTTAATTTCCTTAACACCAAAATTTGGCATTTACTCTGACAAAGATATTTCTTTCCAATCCTCAAATTATAAATATGATTTAATTTTTGTTTTAGATAGTCCTGATTTAGAGTCAATTGGTCAAATATATGAAAAACAAACTGATTTTTTTTATCATACCCCGATTATAAATATAGATCATTCTCCTGGCAATGAATATTTTGGACAAATAAATATTGTTGATTTAACCGCTACCGCTACTAGTGAAGTTACATTTTCATTACTAAAAGCTTTAGGCGAAGAATTACTTGATGAAACCTTAGCTACTTATATATATACAGGCATGACAGAAAAAACAAAAAGTTTTAAAAATAATAACGTCACACCTAATACTTTAAATATTGCTTCACAATTAATTCAAGCTGGAGCAGATAGAGAAAAAATTGTTACTTATCTTTATCGCACTAAATCCATACATACTCTAAAACTGTGGGGTCGGGCATTAGCTAAACTACAATTAGATTCTAAACTTAAACTTGCTTGGACCAGTTTAAATAAAATGGATTTTGCCAAAACAGGAGCCAGACAAGAAAATTTGCAAGGTTTGGTAGAGGAAATTATTACTGAAGCACCACAAGCTGAGGTAGTATTAATTTTTTCTTACCAAGATGATAAAACAATTAATGTACAACTACACACCAACTATAAATATAATGCCATGGGACTTTTAAAAAAATACTCCCCCGAAGGAAATAAAATTTGGGCTAAAGCCAAGATTGAGAGCGATCAACCAGAAAACAGCATAACCGAAATAATTGATGATATTAAGCAATCTTTAGAAAAGATAGCGCGTTAATGTTTATCAATCAATTTTCTTTTGGTATAATAGTTAAGCCCTTTTATATTTATAAATTTTACCAATATATTTTACTTTCCCCCACAATCCGCTGTCACCATCAATTCAATCTTGCGCGTATAGCTCAGTTGGTTAGAGCACCACTCTTATAAAGTGGGGGTCGATGGTTCAAATCCATCTACGCGCACCACTTAATTAGTAAAATATTATTTGGACGCGTAGCTCAGTTGGTTAGAGCGCCACATTGACATTGTGGAGGTCAGAGGTTCAACTCCTCTCGCGTCCACCATTTAAGAAATAACTAATAATAATAAAAATATGAGTGAAAATTTTTTTAAAAAACTATTTGAAACAAAAAAAGAAAATGACAAATTAGAGGAACACGATACCACTATTGAAGAAAATCAACATGAATTCAATAAAAGATTGGAAGAAAAAGAAAATAATTCTTTAGAAAAAGAAGTAACGCCGGAAAATTAATAATTAAACTTGTTTTAGCCCGCCATACAGGCGGGCTAATTTTTTGCTATAATTAATCTATGTTAATCACCTTTTCACAAACAAGCAAACAAAGACTCGATAAATTTTTAACAGAAAATTTTCCTGAACTTTCTCGTGCTTATTGGCAAAAACAGATTAAAAAAAACAGTGTTCTGGTTAACAAACATACTGTTACTCCTCACCATTTTTTAAAAAATGGAGACATAATTGATATTAATTCTACTACCGAAGAAATAACTCCCCTGAAAAAACAGTTGCTTAAAATCATTGCCGAAAATAAAGATTTTCTTATTATCAATAAACCAGCTGGTCTGACTGTCCATCGCGCACATACTACTAGCACCGAATATACTTTAGCCGATTTATTATTAGCTCAATTACCTGAATTAAAAAATGTAGGCGAACATTCACTTAGACCGGGGATAGTTCATCGTTTAGATAAAGAGGTTTCAGGCATAATGGTGGTGGCAAAAAACAATGAGATGTTTTGGCATTTAAAAAAGCAGTTCCAAGACAGGCAAATAAAGAAAATCTATCTGGGCATGGTCTATGGACAAATGCCGGAAAAATTAGGCCAAATTGATTTTAAAATAACTCGTTCCTCACGCAGTGGTAAAATGGTGGCCCGACCAAATAGTCAGGTCGGGAAAGAAGCAAATACTGAATATGAAGTTATCAAAGATAACCAACATTATTCCTATTTAAAAATAACACCTCACACTGGTCGTACTCATCAAATCAGATTACACCTGGCAGCACTAGGACATCCTTTACTTGGTGAATATTTACATATTCCAAAAAAACTAAAACGGTTCAAAAATATTGATAGGATATTTTTACATGCTTATACTTTAGGTTTTAAAGACTTAACTAACAATTGGCAAGAATATAAAATCCCTCTGCCAGCCGATCTTAAAAAAATATTAAATTCATTACTATGATTATTACCATCAATGGTTATCCTGGTTCAGGAAAAACTACCATAGCCAAACGACTAGCTGATACTCTGGGATACAAACATTTTTATATGGGGAAAATTCGTCGTGAAGCTGCAAAAAAAAGAGGTATGACTTTAGCAGAATATAATGCTTTTGGAGAAACAAACCCTATTACCGACAATGAGGTTGATGAATTGGTTAAAAAACTTGGCAAAAGTGAAGATAATCTAGTAGTTGAAAGTCGTACTGGGTGGTATTTAATTCCTCATTCTATTAAAATTTTTATAACCGTTGATCCATTAGTTGGCGCCGAAAGAGTATTTAAAGAATTACAATCAACTACCCATAGAAATGAGGATAAGGAATTAAAAAATATTGATGAAGTTTTAAGTAGTCACCAAAAACGTATGACTAGTGACCAATTACGTTATCAAAAATATTATAATATAGATTATGCTGCTCCAGAAAATTTTGATTTTATTATTGATACAACTAAACTGACACCAGATGAAGTATTTAATAAAACAATGTTATTTATAAAGCAAAAAATATCAAATCCTTGACAGAAACGGACTTTTAAGATAAATTTTATAAAGTCCTAAAACTATTGTTTGGGATTTTTCATTTGTTAACTACATTATTTATGACCACCAAAACTAATATCGAAGCAAATAAACCAGTTAAACTTGAACCGGGTTTAACTGTTAAAATTTCTCAAAAAGTAAAAGAGCTCAATACTAAAGGTGAAGAAAAAGAAAGAATCCAAATCTTTGAAGGTATGATTATTGGTATAAAAAAACCAAACTCAAAAACAGGAACTTTTACAGTAAGAAAAGAATCATCTGGCGTGGGTGTAGAAAAAGTACTACCCATTCACTCACCTCTGATTACAAAAATAGAAGTGGTTAAAAAAGCTAAAATTAGAAAAGCTAAGCTTTATTATACTAGAACTAGTAGTAAAAAACTTAAAGATAAAAAGATAAGCAATTAGTTTTTATAAAATATTAAAAATTTCAACCATGAGCCCAGATGGTGGAATTGGTATACACACTAGGTTGAGGGCCTAGCCCGGTAACGGGGTGAGGGTTCGAGTCCCTCTCTGGGCACCAAAAATAGTATCTAGAATTAAGAAGTAAGAATTAGGTATAAAATTTAGAAAGATTAACTTAGTTATTTACTCAATCCGATTCGCTATTAAACAAATAAAGATAAATTCTATAACTTTGGGGGTTTGTAGCTCAGTTGGTTAGAGCGCCTCGTTTACACCGAGGAGGTCAGAGGTTCGACTCCTCTCAAACCCACCATTCTTATAAAATATTGTGTGCTCGTAACTGGTTATATTTTTTAAAAATATTATTAAAATTATTTATAAATAACTAACAATTATATGGGTAAAATTATTGTTGGTCTAATTATGGTTATCATAGGATTTTTTTTAGTTTGGAAAACAGCTTGGTTGGTCAATAACTTTGGTCGTATACAATGGTTTGAACTACATCTTCATACCATGGGCGGATCATGGCTAGCTTACAAATTATTTGGTATTTTATTTATAATTGCCGGTTTATTGGTCATGACCAATCTCCACCAACAAGCAGCAACAGCTATACTAACTCCTTTATTTGGTCGCGGCCTAGTCCAATAGCAATTAAAGGGGCCCGTAGCTTAGTTGGTAGAGCGCCTGCTTTGCAAGCAGGAGGTCAGGAGTTCGAATCTCCTCGGGTCCACCAAAATTTTTTATTTTATTAAAAATAAAAAATCAATCATCATAAAAAAGAATTTTTAAATTCTTTTTTATTTTTTTATTAAAAAGTTTTCCACACTTCCTTTTACTTGACGAGTAAAAAGTGGTATAATAAATATGAAATTATTTATTTTAAATAATTTTAATTCGAAAAATTATATAATTATTTCTAATAAATAAATTTTTAATATTAATTGAGGTGCTACATGCCTCATAATCCAAGGGAGGAGGTGACACTATGGCAAAAAAGAAAGTTAAAAAAGCTGCAAAAAAGAAGGTGGTAAAAAAGAAAGCTGCTCCAAAAAAGAAAGTAGCAAAAAAGAAAAAGAGATAAATTTTCACACTTCACTAAAAACCCCACTACCTAATGTGCGGGTTTTTAGTTTAATTAAATTTAATTTATTGAGTTTAAATATTAAATTATTGTAAATTTAATTTAATTTATTTTATGCTAATACTAGCTAAAATAAAAGTTTTTGCTTCGGTTTTGCTACCAGTTTTTCTTGTTCAGAAAATATTTTAACTTCTCCATATTGCCCATCAAAACCAGGATTAATAAATAGTTTTCCTGTTCTCACTCTTTCAATACCGAGAGGTAATAGTGGAGAATATTTTTTTAAATTGACTAATTCTTCATTTGATAAATTTATTAATACATCAAATTCAGAACCATACTCATTGATAATATCAAAATAAATTTTTTGTACTTTTTTTGATTGCCTATTGGTAATTGAAAGACATTCGGCAATTATTTTATCTAACTCCACCATTTTTTTAAAACCAGGCCTTGCTGGGGTAAGGTAACCATAACTACGGTCAGCCAACTCTTCTACACGATACTGTACTCCAATAGTTAAAGGCTTCTTACATTTAGAACAAATACCTTTATTTTTTTTTGTATCTTGGGGAGAAAAAACTATATGACAATCACTGTGACCATCGAAATGGTAACGGCCTTCTTCAGGATAAAATTCAATCGTATATAAAAATTTATCAATATCTTTTTGTTTTAGTATCCTAATTAGTTCTTGGTAAGATAAATCTTGAGGATTAATTTCAAACACATTAGACTCGCGTCCTATATTTTTTAGTGAATGTGAATCAGAATTAGATATCAATATGTATTGATCAAGCGCTGAGACTTGATAATTCATCAACGGATCCGAAGATAGCCCCGTTTCTAAGGCAAAAATATACTTACTCATATCACCATAACACTCAACTACACTATCAAAGCCTGATTTTGAGCCAAAAATAGAAAACCAAGGCGTCCAGATATGGGCAGGTATTATTTCTATTTGTTCATTGACTGATTTGGCTAACTCTAAAAAATCCCGGTCAGACATACCTAGTATTGGTCGACCGTCAGAGTGTAAATTTATACCACACGCTAATAATTTTTTATTTAATTTTTTAACTGCATCGATGTTTGGTGCCAGAACTATATTGTGTACTCGTCTGGTTTTTTCACCTTTTTTATAAATAAAAGATAACTCAGTTGTAAAAATAAAAAAAATTTCCTGACTACTGTTTTTTAAAGTATAAAATCCGTTGCCATTATCTCGCAATTTTTCTTCACACTCTTTTAACCAAACTGGGTGAGTAAAATCAGCAATCGTCAATAAGTTGACACCTTTAAACTTACCCCACTTAACTAAATTTTCCAAAGTCAAATCAGGCGAGCAAGCTCTGGAAAAACGTGAATGGTTGTGAATATCAGCTACAATACGCATATTATTATGTTGTCATATTTTTATGACAAAAACAACTTTATATATTTGACAAGTATTCATATCTAAAATAAAATTATTTAACAAATTTAAGGAGGATTAAATGATTAATAATTATAGTAATTTTCAAAAAGAAAATATTATTAAAGGAATCAAAAAAAGATTATTTCTCCCCCACCTACAAAAACTTAATTACAAGCAGTTAAAAGAACATCACCCCAACGATCTAAAAGACGCCCTTGAATATATTTCATCAATCCATGATCTTCCCTACGAAGATATAAAAGAAATATTTAAAAATAATTAAAACAATAAGCCGAGTATAAACTCGGCTTTTTCAATTTAAAATAAGATACATTGTTCCCGCGCCGACCTACTTTCCCCGATTGAGTATCATCGGCGCTGATAGGCTTAACTGCCGTGTTCGGAATGAGAACGGGTGTGGCCCTATCGCTGTAGGCACGGGAACAATGTATCTTATTTAAGATAAATATATATTGTAAAAAAATAGTCAATACAATTCTTGTGGTTAAAATCGGGTAATTAGTACTGCTCGGCTGAATCCCTCACGGGACTTACACCTGCAGCCTATCAACCTGGTCATCTCCCAGGACCCTAATAACGAACTCTAATCTTGCAGACAGCTTCGTGCTTAGATGCTTTCAGCACTTATCTTAACCGAACATAGCTACCCAGCAATGCCGTTGGTACGACAACTGGTACACCAGAGGTTACGTCCTTCCCGGTCCTCTCGTACTAGGGAAGGGCCTGCGCAAAGTTCTACGCACATGGCGGATAGGAGACCGAACTGTCTCACGACGTTCTGAACCCAGCTCGCGTGCCGCTTTAATTGGCGAACAGCCAAACCCTTGGGACCTTCTACAGCCCCAGGATGCGACGAGCCGACATCGAGGTGCCAAACCCTGCCGTCGCTGTGGACGCTTGGGCAAGATCAGCCTGTTATCCCCGGAGTAACTTTTATCCGTTGAGCTTCCGCCGTCTTATATCGAACGGTCGGATCACTAACTTCTGCTTTCGCAACTGCTCGGGTGGTAGCCCTTGCAGTAAAGCTGGCTTGTGGGTTTACCCTATCAATCCGGTTTCCATCCGGACCTAGCCAACCTTTGTAAACGCCTCCGTTACCTTTTAGGAGGCGACCGCCCCAGTCAAACTACCCACCAGCTACTGTTCCCATCCCGGATAACGGGACAAGGTTAGAATTAAAATTACACCAAGGTGGTATCTCACTGGTGACTCCACCCCGACTAACGTCAGGGCTTCATAGTCTCCCACCTATGCTGAATAAGAGCAATCCTAATTCAATAGCAAGTTGTAGTAAAGCTTCACGGGGTCTTTTCGTCCAGCCATGTGTAGTCCGCATCTTCACGGACCTTGCAATTTCACTGAGTACTCCGTTGAGACAGTCCCCAAATCGTTATGCCATTCGTGCAGGTCGGAACTTACCCGACAAGGAATTTCGCTACCTTAGGACGGTTATAGTTACCGCCGGCGTTCATCAGCGCTTCGGCTCAGGGCTTGCACCCCTCCCCTTAACGTTCTGACACTGGCCAGGCATCAGCCCCTATACATCCACTTACGTGTTAGCAGGGACCTGTGTTTTTGATAAACAGTCGCTTGGGGTCTTTCGCTGCGCCCCGACTTGAAGTCGGGGAGGCCTTATCCCGAAGTTACGGCCGCTGTTTTGCCGAGTTCCTTAACGGAGTGTCTCTCATTCACCTGAGGCTTCTCGCCTCACCTACCTGTGTCGGATTACGGTACGATTGCCTATCGCGTTAACTTTTAGAGGTTTTTCTAGTCAGTTCATCCGCTTAAATTGAATCCACCCGAGGGCTTCATCTCTTGGCTCCGCCGCTTTTTAATGTTTGCCGGATTTACCTAACAAACAAAGCTTCGGCACCAACGTGTATAACCAAAACACGCTCAAACCTTTGACCTGCGTCACCCCATCAATAGCGATAGGCAGGGTGGGAATATTAACCCACTCATCCATCGACTACGCCTTTCGGCCTCGCCTTAGGATCGCCTAACCCTGGGCTGACAAACATTGCCCAGGAAACCTTGGGTTTTCGGTGGGCAGGATTCTCACCTGCCTTTTTGCTACTCATGCCAACATTCTCTCTTCCTTGCGCTCCACCACTCCTCACGAAGCGGCTTCAGCGCACAAGAAATGCTCTCCTACCAGACGTTTAAATAAATTTAAACGAATCCTCGTCTTCGGTACTAGGTTTAAGCCCCGTTACATTTTCGGCGCGAAAACTCTCGACTAGTGAGCTATTACGCTTTCTTTAAAGGATGGCTGCTTCTAAGCCAACCTCCTAGTTGTCCGAGAATTGACACCACCTTATCCACTTAACCTAGATTTAGGGACCTTAGACTGAGATCTGGGCTGTTCCCCTTTTGACCAATGGAGCTTAGCCCCCATGGTCTGACTCCCTGGATAACCTTACTGGCATTCGGAGTTTGGTTGAGTAGGGTAGAATTTCTTCCCCCAAACCCATTCAGTGCTCTACCACCAGTAGGAATTCCAAAGGCTAGCCCTAAAGCTATTTCGGAGAGAACCAGCTATTACCGAGTTCGATTGGAATTTCTCCTCTAACCACAGCTCATCCCCTCGTGTTGTACGGCGAGTGGGTTCGGACCTTCATGAGGTGTTACCCTCACTTCATCCTGGCCATGGCTAGCTCACCCGGCTTCGGGTCTTGTGCTTACTGCCTTTCAACTTCGCTTCTCAAGTCCCAAGCAAAGAAATAATTCCCTGCTCAAGACTCAAGAAGATAAAAAGTTGAGATCGCTTGTTAAAACTCGGTTTCCCTATGCCTTCTCCCGTTTTATGGGATTAAACAAGCAATAAACACAAACTCGTTGGCTCATTCTTCAATAGGAACGCCGTCACTCCGCCAAAGCGGAGCTCCGACTCTTTGTAAGCATACGGTTTCAGATTCTATTTCACCGCCCTCACCGGGCTGCTTTTCACCTTTCCCTCACGGTACTTGT
>CAZINS010000004.1:0-67976 GCA_964540695.1 uncultured Gammaproteobacteria bacterium
GTTATTACTTAAAAATGCAAATTTATTAGACAGTCAACAAGTTAAGTTAGAGCAATACTATTATTTAGTTAGTAAAAATGATCCATTTATCAAACATGTTTTAAGTTTATTTTAAGTATGGTGATTTTTTGTATTTATATATTTTTAGAATAAACTTTAATAATAAATAAATTTTTATAAATTTTATAAATAATGTATAATTAAATTATGAAAAAATACGATTGTTTGGTAATTGGTGGAGCAACTGAAGACGTCATGTTTTATACTGACGAATCAGTGGTAATAAAAAATCCCAACGCCAAGGATATAACCAGACAAAAATTGATTGCTTTTGAATACGGCGCCAAAATTCCTTCGCAGGCGGCTTATTTTACTTTGGGTGGAGGAGCACAAAACGTTAGCGTGGCGATGGCTAAATTGGGTTTACAAGTATCAATTCTAACAGCTATTGGTGGCGATGGTATTGGTGAAGAGATAAGACAAAATTTAAAAAAGTACGGTATTGATCAAAATTTAGTAAAAGTATATTTACGCGATCGTTCGAGTTTTTCTTTTATCATTAACACTGGCACTTTTAAAGAGCATGTTATTTTTACTTATCGGGGTGCTAATTATATTTTACAAATAATTCCCAGTGATTTAAAAAAGGTTAAAACTAATTGGTTTTATTTAACTTCATTGCAGGGTGATTATTGGAAGAGTAATTTACAAAACATATTTAAAGTAGTGACTGAAACCAAGATTAAGATTTCTTGGAATCCAGGTGGTGTGCAGCTAGCTAGTGGTTTTAAATATTTAAGCCGTTATTTAAAACAAACTGAAATTTTACATCTTAACAAAGATGAGGCAATTGAGTTGGTTTTATCTTATGGTAAAAAAGTTACCAATATAGAAAAATTACTTATTACCATCAAAGCTTGGGGGCCAAAGTTGGTAGTTATAACTGACGGACCAAACGGCGCTTACGCATTTGATGGTAAAAAAATTTATTTTCGCAAAGCTCCCAATACCAAAGGTATCAATACAACTGGTGCCGGTGATAGTTTTTGCTCGGCTTTTGTTTGGGCTATTATAAAATTCAATGATATAAAAATGGCATTGCAAGCAGGAATTATCAACAGTAATAGCGTGATTACCGAAATTGGTGCACAAAATGGCTTGTTGACTAATAAACAAATAAAAAAAGAATTAAAATTATGAAACCTTTTAAAGTTGAGGTTGAGGTATCAGCTAGACACCTTCATTTATCAAGACATGATATTGATAAATTGTTTGGGGTTGGTTATCAATTACAAATAAAAAATAAAATTTCCCAAACTGGACAGTATGCCACTGTGGAGATACTCAGTGTTAAAGGACCAAAAAATAGTTATAAAAAAATTAGAATAGTTGGTCCAGAACGTACTAGTTCTCAAATAGAGTTGGCGGTAACCGACTGTTTTTATTTAGGTATTAAACCAGTTTTTCATATTTCTGGTGATACAAAGGGAGCGCCAAAATTGGAAGTAGTAGGTCCTAAAGGTAAAGTAAGAATTCCAGCGATAGTACCTTTACGGCATATTCATATTAGTGATAAGGAAGCACTTAAATTTGGTTTAAAAAATAAACAAAAAGTTAAAGTAAAGATTGGTGGCAATCGGGCGCTAATTTTCGAAAAAGTAGTGGTACGCGTTCATCCTACTTTTCGGTTTCGTTTGCATTTAGAAACTGATGAGGCCAATGCCGCTAGTGTAAAATCAGGTGATAAAGGAGAAGTTATTAAATGATTTAAATTTTAAATTATAAAAAATGATTTTAGTTTTTAATGCCGGTAGTTCTAGTTTAAAATTTGCTTTATTCGACCAGCAAACAGAAAAAAAATTTATTAGTGGTAATATAGAAAGGATAGGACAGGAAAAAAATATTATTAGTTTTACTATTGGTAAAAAAAAATACCAAGAATTTTTAAAAACTAAGATAAAAAATCATACTGAAGCAGCAAAACTGGTAAAGTTATTTTTAATATGGCAGGGTTATAATTTATTGGCCGTCAAAAAAATTGGTCATCGAGTGGTTCACGGTGGGGGAATATTTTGGCAACCAGTTAAATTGCAAGCTAATATTATTAAGCAATTAGCTAAGTATAACCAATTAGCACCATTGCATAATCCAGTAAATTTGGAAGTAATTAAGGCTAGTCACAAATTATTTTCTCATACTACTCAGTATGCTTGTTTTGATACCGAATGGTACCAACAAATGCCTAAAGAAAATTATTTGTATTCATTGCCAGAAAATTTATACAAGAGATATGGTATCAGACAATTTGGTTTTCATGGATTATCTCATGAATATGTAGCTAAAGAAGTGGCCAAAAAAGAAAAAAAATCTTTAGCAAAGTTAAATCTTATAACTTGTCATCTAGGTTCAGGCGGTTCAATTACCGCAGTAAAAAATGGCCGCGCAATCGAGACTTCTATGGGTTTTACACCTTTGTCAGGTCTTTCTATGAGTAGTCGGGCTGGAGACGTTGATGCCAATATTCCGTTGTATTTAATTAGAGAGTTGAAAATGACTCCTGATAAAGTTTTTAATATTTTAAATATAGAATCTGGTTGGCAGGCTTTATGTGGTGTGTCTGATTTTAGACAAATAATGGTAGACAGTGGATATAAAATAACAGGTTTTTTACCGAGGAAAAACAATAAACAAAGAGCTAAATCAAAAATGGTTTTAAATCGTTATGTAAATGAAGTTAGATTTTATATAGCTGGTTATATGGCTTTATTGGATAATAAAGTTGATGCTTTGGTTTTTACCGGCGCGATCGGCGGAGCTAATGCAGATTTCAGATCTTTGGTTTTAAAAAAATTGTTGCTCAAGAAAGTTAAAGTATATAATTTTATCACCGATGAAGAATCAGTGATAGCCAAAAAAATAAAATAATTTCAGACCTTTACATTTATTACGTTTACCAGTAAAGTGGTAAACGTTTTTTGTACATTAAAAAAGGAGTAAAAATGAACACAGAACAATTTCAACGTTACCTGGGAAAAGCCGTAACAATTTTTGGTGGGCAATTGCTAGATAAAAAATCTTACCAACTTTTGAAAAAAGTAGTTCGTTATCTAGTTAAAAGAAATTTTTATATTATTACTGGTGGCCTGTCAGTTAAACAGTCGGTAATGTACGAACCTATCAGATTAGCTGATAATAAAGTAATCACTTTGTATAGTGAGGATGACAATACCACCAGTCGAGAATTGATTATTACCGATCGGGAGCTTAGTTTTACTGCCAAAAATTTTGGTGATCAAATTTATCAAATGATTCAAAGCCAAGCTTTAATTATCTTTGACGGAGGACTATCCACCTTAGCTGAAATGACTTTAGCACTTGATTATTGGAAACGATATCATACTCAAGAAGCTAAAAAGCCAATTATTTTATTTTTTAGCCGTAAATGGTTAGCTTATCGTGAAAACATGATAGAAGACAGTTTAATTGATAAAGAATTAGTTAGAAATTATTGTCTGTATTGTCATGGTTACGCAAGATTTATTGCTCATTTTGAAAAATTTTTTCCTAAAAACACCTCAATATAATATTGGGGTGATTTTTTAATCTAAAATTGATATAATTTGATTATGTAAACTAATATGGATTATTTTGGTGGTAAATATGCTTGTCTGTTATTAAACGATTGATTACCAGATTTTTATGATTAAATTAATTTACTTTAAAATACCCTGACAAAAAGTTTTTAAAATAATATAATGGACAATAGTCAATTCAAAAATCGAGAGGCTTGGCAAGAAAATGCTAAATTATGGCAAACTTACGAGCCACCGCTTAGACCATCAGCAGGAGACTTGTTGATTTATGATTTAGCTATGAAAACTTTTAAAGGCAAACCTTTTGAAAAAAAAGCTTTACTTTTGGGAGATTGTCCAGAGTTGCGTGATTTATTAGCCGAGCATAAATACCAAACAACAGTGGTTGCCAACAATCCAGTTGCTATCATTGCCATGAATGAATTGTTAACCTATGCCGGTGAAAAAAAAGAAAAAGTGGTTATTATGAACTGGCAAGATATTGATTTTGAATCAGCTAGTTTTGATCTAGTTTTATCAGATTGGGGATTGAACAGTTTGTCCGAGTGGTTAGATTACACAGTGGTTTTACATCAGGTAGCTAAAGTAATGAAAGATAATGCCAGTTTTGTAACCAGGATCAATATTTATCAGCCTGACAGAAAAATTAGATCAGTTAAACAAATAATGTCCGATTTTGCCATGTTACCACAACATAAATTTAGTTTTTTATTGGAACTAGAAATGTACAGTACCATATCTACTTACAATGAAAAAACTTTTCAAATTGATTTAGGTAAATTTTATCGTGACGAAGTAACAGCTGCTTATCATAATGGACAAATGACATTTGCGGAGTGGCAAGAATTTTATTATCCTTTTTTTAATGTAGTAATGACTTATCCACGTCAGTCTGACTGGGAAAGTTTATTACAAAGATTTTTTTACGTGCAAACTATCAAATACGGAGGAGATTATTTAGTATCAAATAATAACCCATTATATATTTGTCAAAAGAATATTAAAAAAAATATTTATGGATGATTTAAAAAATAAAGCAAAAAAATTACATCTTGAAGTTTTAGAAAAGCTTTCGCAGTTGGTGACTGCTGGACTTGGTTTAGTAGCAGCACTAGCTTGGAACTCTTTAATTCAAGATTTATTCACTAAAATATTTGGTACCCAGTCTGATTTGTGGGCAAAGTTTGGTTATGCTTTGATCGTAACTATTATAGTAGTTATTTTCACTTTACAAATAAGTCGGGCAGTCAATCGTTTGAAAGAAGAAATAAAAATAAGTGATGATAAAAAATAGAATTACTGGTAAGTTTTATATTTAATATGGTTGAAATAAAAAAAGATAAACTTTGGCAAATTAAACCAGCTGCTCCGGAAAATTTAGCAAATAAATTTCCTGAAATTAACTCGATTATCAGGCAGTTGTTGTTCGCCCGCGGTCTAGATACTCAAGAAAAAATAGATGAATTTTTATATCCGGATTATTCGCAAGATCTGCATGATCCTTTTTTATTTAAAGATATGACCAAAGCTTGTGCTCGTATTTGGCAAGCGGTAGAAAATAAAGAAAATATTTTAGTTTATGGGGATTATGATGCTGATGGAGTTTGTGCTTCTACTCTTTTAGTTGCCTGGTTTAAGTATATTGGTTTACCGGTACAGGTATATATACCCCATAGAGAAATTGAAGGTTATGGTCTAAATCAGGAAGCAGTTAATGAATTTATTGAAAAGAAAATTGATTTATTGATAACCGTTGATTGTGGCACAAGCAACATTGCCGAAGTAGAGAGTTTACAAGCAGCGGGTGTGGATGTAATAGTGACAGACCACCATCATGTTCCAGAAAAAAGAGTCCAACCCTTGGCTTTTTTAAACTGTTCCAATCCAGCTGATAATTATCCTTTCCCGTATTTAGCTGGTGTGGGTATGGCTTTTAAATTAGTCCAAGGTTTAATTGGTTATGGTCAAAAAAATAATCTTTCACCAACTTTTCCTGTCGGTTGGGAAAAGTGGTCACTTGATCTAGTGGCAATTGCTACAGTAACAGATATCATGCCCTTAAGTGGAGAAAATCATACTTTAGTTAAGTATGGTTTAATGGTTCTGAATAAAACCAGAAGAGTCGGTTTAAAAGAGTTATTTAATTTGACTAGCATTAAACCCCCAATTGATACTTGGCAAATTGGTTTTATTATTGGACCAAGACTCAATGCCGCTGGCCGGATTGATCATGCCAACGATGCTTACGCTTTATTGAATGAGACAGATATTGAGGTAGCAAAAATTTCTGCAACTAAACTGCATGCGACCAATACTAAAAGGCAAACTTTAACTGAGCAGTTTGTTAAGGAAGCCAAAGCACAAGTCGAATCACAATTTTTGCAAGGTGATAATATTTTAACTGCCTTTTCTAAAGATTGGGATTTAGGTTTAGTTGGACTTGTAGCCGGTAGAATTACAGAGATGTACCGTCGGCCAACTTTAATTATGACTTTAAATCAAGAAAAAATTATGGGTTCCGGCAGGTCACTGGCTGGATTTAGTATTATTGAAGCTGTGGAACAACAAAAAAATTATTTAGCCAGATTTGGTGGACATGAAGGCGCTTGCGGTTTTACTTTGCGTCATAATGATGATTTGGATAAATTTGTTTTAAGTATAAAACAAGCCAGTAAAACAATAGATAGTGAGATGTTTAAACCTTATTTAGCTATAGATGCCGTTGTTAAACTAGCAGAAATTGATTGGCCGTTGATAGAAGAGTTACAAAAATTTGAGCCTTTTGGTGAGGCCAACCCAGCACCTCGTTTTGTCACTTATCAGGTACAGGTTTTAGGAGTCGAGTATGTAGGTGAAGAACAAAAACATCTACGTTTATTGGTAGGTGATGAGCAAGGTTTAGTCCGCAAAACAATTGGTTTTGGTTTAGGTAAGAGTTGGGGTAATTTGAAAATGGGTGATAAGATAGATATTGTTTACGAGGCCGGTGTTAATCAGTGGAATGGAAATCGCGAGTTACAATTGAAAATTATTGATTTAAAAATAAATGAATAGAAATAGCAAAGCAATTATTTACACAGACGGTGGAGCCAGAGGAAATCCAGGGCCAGCTGGAGTTGGTTATGTAATTTTTGATGAGAAAAAAAATATAGTTTATAGTGAGGGTATATATATTGGTGAAGCAACTAACAACCAGGCAGAGTATTTAGCAGTTAGTCATGCTTTAGCCAAAGCAACAGATTTTGGTTTCAATGAACTTAAATTTTTTTTAGATAGTGAATTGGTGGTTAACCAATTAAGTCAAAAATTTAAAATAAAAAATCCTGAACTAGCTAAACTATTTGTAAAAATTTGGAATCAGAGTCAAGTTTTTAAAAATATCGAATACACTCATATACCTAGAGAAAAAAATAAATTGGCAGATTCGCTTGTTAATCAAGCAATTGATTTGGCTTTAAAACAAAAACCCCGCCTTTAATGGCGGTGTTTTTGATAATTTTACTAAATAAATCTATAAGCCGAATTCTGTTTTCCGCGCTTGGCGGAACGATAGTCATCTATCTGGTTTTAGTGTTACCACTAAAATCTAGCTACCAACCCGCCTGCCGATACGGCAGGACCTATTTGGTATTGCACCGGTTAGAGTTTACCTCTTTTCCTACATCGCTGTAGGAACGCGTAAATTAATTAATTTACGATTTCACCCTTATTCCGCAAAAGGCGGAAAGGAATATTTTCTGTTGTACTTGTCCTAACTCTATTGTTGCCAATAAAGTCGGTCGGCGTTACCGATTAACCACCCGAAAAGTCGGGCTACTATGGTGTTCGGACTTTCCTCCCAGCTAAAAATTTAGCTGCGCGACTATCTAATTTATTTAGCGCTTCTATTTTATAGCCAAAATTTTAAAAAGTCAATATTTAACTTGAAAATAATGCTAAAATTAGATAATATTTATTTAGATAATTGAGTAAATTAATGAAAAAAGCAGAACTTACATTTGCGGTTATTTCTGTACCGATTGATTATATAATGTTGATTTGTGCTGGTATTAGTGCTTATTGGTTGCGTTATGCAACTTGGGTACAAGATATTAGACCAATTGTTTTTGATTTGGATTACTATAAATATTTGCAGATTATACTGTTAGTTGCTTTGATTTGGTTGTTAGTTTTTGCTTTACAGGGTCTTTATACCATAACTATACATAAACGTTTAATTGATGAATTGACTCAAATTATTTTCGCTTGTTCAACTGGACTAATGGTAATAATTGCTTATATTTTTTGGCAGCGCGAATTTTTTGATTCTCGATTTATAATACTGGCTGCTTGGATTTTGGCGATTGTTTATCTAAGTGTTGCCAGGATGATTTTACGCTTTATCCGAAGACGACTATTAATACATAATTGGGGAGTAACAAATATTGTTTTAATCGGGAGTGATAGTGCTACTGAAAATTTAGCTGCTACTTTATATCGTCAGCCAGAATTAGGTTATCGTTTATGGGAAAGATTTAGTGAATTTTTACCAGAACGTTTATTGCAATTGCTGGCAGAAAAAAATATTGATGAAGTTATTTTATCTGATAGTAGTTTAGCAAAAGAAACCAGATCTGATATTTTAAATTTTTGTCATAGTCATCATCTTGGTTTTCAGTATGTAGCAGATATCTTTGATGCCCAATCGCACAATGTTGAAGTTCGTTCCATTGCTGGCATGCCTTTGATTGAAATTAAAAAAACTTCATTAGATGGCTGGGGTAGGATTTACAAAAGAATATTTGATATTGTAGCTAGTATTATTTTATTGTTTTTTATTTTACCCATAGGTTTGATTATAGCTTTAATTATTGTTATAGATTCTTCCGGACCGGCTATAGTAAAATTACTACGTGTTGGTAAAGAAGGTAAGAAATTTTGGTTGTATAAATTTCGTTCTATGATTAAAAATGCTCATTTGTTAAAGTATGATAAAGACGGCAATTTAAAACCTGATTTAGCAAAACAAAATTTAAGATCGGACGGACCTTTATTTAAAAATGAAAATGATCGACGGATTACTAGATTTGGTAAATTTTTACGACGTTCTAGTTTAGACGAATTACCTCAGTTGATAAATGTCTTGCGGGGTGAAATGAGTTTAGTGGGCCCAAGGCCACATGAACCAGAAGAGGTTGATAAATATCAACAACACCAAAAAAAATTACTTTCAATCAAACCAGGTATGACGGGACTGGCACAAGTATCTGGTCGGTCTAATTTATCATTTACTGAAGAAGTAAAATTGGATTTGTATTATATTGAAAACTGGTCATTGAAGAATGACTTGCAAATAATTTTTAAAACTATTTGGGTAGTAATTAAAAAACAAGGAGTAGCATAAATATGAAAATAGCTTTGATTCATGATCATTTAAATCAATTTGGTGGAGCAGAAAGAGTTTTATTAAACATGCGAGCAATTTGGCCACAAAGTCCAATCTATACTTTGATTTATGATGAAAAGAAAATGGGAAAATGGTTTAAAGATAGTCAGATTGTTGAATCATTTATCAAAAAGTTGCCAGCCAGTCGTAAACGTTTTAAATGGTATTTACCTTTGATGCCAGCTGCTTTTGAACAGTTTAATTTAACGCAATATGACGTAGTATTATCTTCAGTGTCTGGTCTGGCTAAGAGTGTTATAGTTAACCCCGAAGCATTTCATATCTGTTATTGCCATACACCTACCAGGTATCTTTGGTCAGACACTCACACTTATACAGAAGAATTACATCAACCTTGGTTGGTGAAAAAGTTATTACCGCCTTTACTTACTTATTTACGCATGTGTGATTATAATGCTGCCCAACGAGTTGATTTATTTTTAGCAAATTCGCAATTTGTGGCTAGACGAATAAAAAAATATTATCGTCGTGAAGCTCAAGTATTGTACCCGCCGGTCGAAACATCTCAATTTAGTATTAGCCCAGAAATTGATAAATATTTTCTAATTGTTTCTCGACTGCGACCATATAAACGTGTTGATATCGCAGTTAGAGCATTCAATAAACTTGGATTGCCACTAAAAATTATTGGCGTGGGCGAAGAAGCAGAACATTTGAAAAAAATTGCAAAACCAAATATAGAATTTTTGGGTGCAGTTCCTGATGATTTACGTAATCAATACTATGCCAGAGCAAGAGCTTTTATCAACCCTCAAGAAGAGGACTTTGGTATTACAGCTGTTGAAGCTATGGCTGCTGGTCGGCCAGTGATTGCTTACCGATCTGGGGGTGCTGTCGAAAGCGTGATTGATGGTAAAACTGGTTCTTTTTTTGATGAACAGAGTTGGGAAGCTTTGGCTGACGCAGTTATTCGTTTTGACGAAAAACAATTTGATCCCCAAATTATAAGAGCTCATGCACAAAAATTCGATTCCCAACAGTTTAGAACTTCTTTACAAAATATTGTAAATAAAGAATGGGAAAAATTTTATAATTATTCCCGCGGTTATGAACATCGGAGTTGACGTTAGATGTTTTTTAGAAAAGAATTATTCAGGAGTAAGTATTTATACTCAAAATGTTTTATTGTCTTTGGCAAGGATTTCTCCAAATGACAATTTTATTTTACATGCTAATAGTTTTTCGCGTATAAATTATTGGCCACAATTTAAAAGCAATAATATTAATAATTTAATCACTCATTATCCTAGTAAGATAATAAGTTTAAGTTCTTTAATGTTTTCCAGGCCATATTTTGATCGTTGGCTAAACAGGCCAGATATTTATTGGGTGCCAGGTAATAATTTTATAAATCTTTCCAATCAAGTAACTAAAGTTTATACTTGTCATGATTTATCTTGGCATGTCTTTCCTGAATTTTATTCTCGTAAAGGTAGAATTTGGCATCAAGCTTTACAATTATCAAAAAAATATTTTGCGGCTGAAAAAATAATAGCAGTCAGTGAATGTACTAAAAATGATATTTTACGTTTTTTTCCAAAAATAAAATCAGAAAAAATTGAAGTTATTCATTCGGGGATTAGTTCTATGAGTTTAAGTGAAGAGCAAATAAATAGGCAAACTAAAATTTTATCTTTACCAGAAAATTTTATTTTATATCTGGGTAATATTGAACCAAGGAAAAATATTTTAAGTTTAATAGCTGCATTTAATAAAATTAATAAAAATTTTCCAGATTTTTATTTAATAATAGCTGGCGGCAGCGGTTGGCACCGTGGTTATAGTAAACAAGTTTTCAGGGCTATTAGAAAAAATTCTCACATTAAGTATTTAGGTTATGTCAGCGAAGAACAGAAATTTGTTTTGTATAATAAAGCTAAATTGTTTGTTTTTCCTTCTTATTATGAAGGTTTTGGCTTCCCACCGCTTGAAGCTATGAGTCAAAATTGTCCGGTTATAGCCAGTCAAACGTCATCTTTGCCAGAAGTTATAGGTTCAGCTGGTGTGTTGATAAATCCTTTAGCTGTAAATGATATTGCTGAGGCAATAGTTGAGGTTTTAAAAAATACAAGTTTACAATTAGAGTTAAAAAGTCTTGGACAAGAACAAATTAAAAAATTTACTTGGAACGAAACGGCTCTAAAAATGAAAGAATTATTTTATCAATTATGAAAATAGGTATTGACGCCCGTCTTTATGGCGCCCAAAAAAATAGGGGAATTGGTCGTTATATAGAAAAATTGTTAACCCATCTACAAATGGTGGATAATACCAACCAGTATTATATTTTTTTATTACCCACAAATTATGATTTATTTACTGTTACTGCAAAAAATTTTCATAAGGTAAAAGTAGCAATACCTTGGTACTCGTGGTTAGAACAATTATGGTGGCCATTTATTTTGTACTTTTATAGTTTTGATTTAGTTCATTTTACACATTTTAATGTTCCCATCATGTATCGTCGTCGTTATATTATAACTTTACATGATTTAATCATGACACATTATACTGACGATCGTAGCACCACAAAAAATAAATATATATATAAATTGAAAATATATTTAGCTCGAATAATGATAAATTTAACCGCTAGAAAAGCCAAGACAATTATTTGTCCATCGCAATATACGCAAGCAGATGTTATTAAACATCTGGGTGTGAAAAAAGAAAACTGCCGAGTAATTTATGAAGCCGTGGATGATAATAAAGAATTTTTATTTGAAAAATTAGATGATTATAAAATTAATGCCCCATTTTTTTTATATGTGGGAGCTGCTTATCCTCATAAAAATTTAGAGCGTTTAATTAAAGGTTTCTTAAAGTTTGATAAATCATCTAAATATAATTTAGTCCTAGTAGGACGAGTTGATTATTTTTATTCTCGTTTAAAAGAAAAATATAAACAGCAAGACAATGTAATTTTTACTGGAGAAGTAAATGATAGACAATTATCGACTTTGTATAGTCAAGCGCTGGCATTTGTTTTTCCTTCTCTAATTGAAGGTTTTGGTCTGCCTCCATTGGAAGCGATGCAAAACAATTGCCCTGTGATTAGCAGTAATAGTAGTTGCTTACCGGAGATATTAGGTGAGGCGGCTTTATATTTTAATCCCACCAATGAAGAGGAAATTGCTGATTCCTTAGCTAAAATTATTAATAATCAGTCATTAGTAGCCACCCTTAAAATAAAAGGAAAAAAACGTTTACAAAATTATTCCTGGCAAAAAATGGCCAAAGAAACCAACCAAATTTATAAACAGTTTTGTGAATAATCATTTTTGTTGTATAATTTGTATGTCAGCAGAAGATTTTAATTAACATGATTAAAAAAAGAAAACAAAAGTCCAAGCAACTTTCCCATGCCAAAAAAATTAAAGTAAATAAAAAAAAGACCAGTAAAAAAGTTATTAGAAAAAAAGCAATTAAGACTAAGCGTCAGTCGATCAAGTTACCAAGAAAAATGAAGGGTTTGGGAAATAAAAAGTTATTACCGGCTAAAGCTAGCCCAGTAACCAAGCTATCAAGTAAAAATGATGGTGAAGTTTTTTTATTTTCCGAGGACAATGTAGCTGTTTATAAACAAAAGGTAGAAATAACTAGGGAGGTGACTGTAGAAAATTTGTCTGACAATAAAAAAATAAATCAAATAAACGATAAGTTAGATGCATTCGCTACCCCAGAAACCAATAAAGTTACTGCAATTAATAAAGGTTCTCAGTTTATAAATATCAAGAAAAATTCAAACCCACAATCTTCTCCTCATGTTGTTAATTTGAAGAATCAAGATTTTTATTCGCAACGTGTTTTATCAAATATACCTTCGAAAATTTCTTGGGAAGAAAAAATTTCCCACTGGGATCAAAAAATACAACGTGTTAAAACAAATTTTATTACACCTGAAATCAAACAGTACAAATATCAAGAAAGTTTTTCAGTAAATACTCAGCCTAATTTTTTAAAAAGATTGTGGTTACGGACAGGTGGGGGAATGGGGTCAATTTATCAGTATCTGATAGATTCATTTTCTCGTTGGGGTGAAAATAAAACTGAAGCTTTTTTGCAAAGAGCGGCTCAAAAATCGGATATGACAGTAGATAAAGATTACTTATTAACTGAAACAAAAAATGAAGAAAAACATTTATCAATTTTTCCTGCCGATATTTTAGTTTCTCTTAAATTGTTTGTCATAATGGCTTTGGTTTTGATAGTTCCTTTGCAGGGTTATACTTATTATCATGATTTGAAATCACAACGAGCAATGGTGCTAGGAGCCACTAGTTCAATTTATGATGATTTTCAACAAGGATTTGTGGCTTTTGAGAAATTGGATTTTTCTGCCGCTGGTGACAGGTTTGTTGATGCCCAAGCAGATCTATTTTCAGTCAACCAAATTTTAGAAAAATACCCTTCATTTTTAATTTCTTTATCTCGGGTCATTCCTAGTATTGGTCAAGAAGTTAGCAGCGGTCTAAATATTATGGCTGCCGGAAATAAAATGGCCGATCTAGGGATTAGATTATCCAATTTATTTAATGATTTACAAACAAATAAAGCTGATAATATAGCAATTTTACATTCATTACAGCAAGGTTTAAATGAGGCCGGGGTGACTTTACAGGAAATTGAGGATTTATTAGCAAAAGTTGATAGCAATAATATACCATCTGATTATCGCGAACAATTTGATCAATTAAGTAGTCTTTTACCTTCAGCAAAAAAGGTTTTTCAAAATGCCGCTGAAGTAAGTTTATTTGCCAGTGATTGGTTAGGAGCAAATGAACCACAACGTTATTTATTGGTTTTTCAAAATAGCAATGAACTACGTCCTAGTGGTGGTTTTATTGGTTCAATTGCTGAAGTTGATATAAAAAATGGTAAATTACAAAATTTTTATTTACCCCCCGGAGGAGTCTATGACTTACAAGGTAATTTAGAAATATTACTTGCCTCACCCGAACCTTTGCGATTACTCAATGCCAATTGGCAACTGCAAGACAGTAATTGGTTTTTTGATTTTCCCACTAGTGCTAAGAAAATTATGTGGTTTTATGAAAAATCCGGTGGTCCAACCGTGGATGGCGTGATAGCTGTAAATTCACAAATTTTACCAAAACTATTGACAATTACTGGACCGATAGAATTAAAAGATTTTAATTTAGTTTTAAATGCTGACAACGTTATATCTGAATTACAAACTGAAGTGGAAGTAAATTATGACCGCGAGTTAAATCAACCTAAAAAAATTATTGCCAGTTTAATGCCTATTATTTTGCAACGCTTAGAAAATTTACCTCCCCAAGATTTTTTTAGTATGTTTTCTTTACTGCACAACGCTTTGCAAGTTAGAGACATTCAACTATACCATCAACAAGCAAATTTACAAGAAAAAATAAAGTATTTTGGTTTTGGGGGAGAAGTCCAAAATACTGACTATGATTATTTAGCAATGGTTGATACCAATATCGGTGGTGGTAAGACTGATCAAGTTATCAGTAGTCAAGTATTGTTAACTAGCAGTATCAATATCAATGGTGAAGTTATCAATAGTTTAAAAATAATAAAACAACATAATGGTGTCCCGATGGATGTTTTTACTGGTCAAATGTATCGGGATTATTTACGTGTTTATGTTCCTAAGGGTAGTAAATTGGTAGCAGCTACTGGTTTTACTCCTCCCAACGCTGATGAATTCAATCATCCAGCTGCAGGTTTTAGTGAGGATGAATTTTTAAAAAATGTTGAGACCAATGAATGGATTGATTTAGGAACAGGAACAAGAATTACTGATGAATTTGGTAAAACTGTTTTTGGTAATTGGATTGCTTTATTACCAGGTGAGCAAAAAGAAGTAAGTATAACTTATGTTTTACCAAATAAGGTTGAGTTTAAAAAACAAAATCAAGATAATTATTTTATAAATCTAGTTGATAAGTTTTTAGCAAATATCGGCTTAAGCAATGCGGGTGATAATGAAGTAGCAATGCATACCTTATTATTACAAAAACAGTCAGGACAACCACCCTATAGTTTTTCTCATGAAATAATTTTTCCTAATACTTGGGAAATTTTAGTAAGTAATTTGTTGAAGAACAACACTGCCCGACGTGATAATCGTGTTTATTATCAAAATACTATTAACTCAGATCAGGTTTGGGGGGTAATATTTAATCGCTAACTGACTGGTAAAATAAATAATAGTAATTTACGGAATTATCTTTTCCGTTTTTTATTAATCAGATTTTTATTTAAGTCAGTTTTTTTTAAAATATATTTTTATCTAATATTAGCCAATATAAATGCTTTAGGCTTGACAAAAATCATTTTAGGGTGTATAATGAAATGTTTAGAGAATTGGAGAGAGAAAATAGAGTTGTCATCTCTCCAAAATTTCAGGAGAGTTTTTTGAAATATTTAAGGAAGTATAAATTTGGAGGGAAAACTTGGAAATATTTTTTCAAGTTTATGGGTAAATTGGTAAAGCCCTTTTATCCGGTGCATAACTGGATACGTGCTAGACAATTTGCTCGTTTGATATCCCCTTGGCGGGATCACTCAAACATTTCCCTCAGAATTTATATTTTCTTTATCTGGGAGTAGTTATTTGGGGAGAGAGTGACTTACTCGGTACAAAATATTTTTTTAGACCGCTAGTAGGCTCGCTCCCAAATAACTACTCCCAGTAGATTCTTTTTAGTTCTGGGCGTGAGCTTACTATTGTATGTTTCATGCCCAAAACTGAGGAGAATCAAGCAAGGTAAAATAAAAAAACCAATAAAATCCTTGCCAAAAATTTTAAAATAAAATACTGATGACGAGTGCGGTGCCCTTGAGAACATGCTATAATTACATATTGTAGGTGAATCCAAGGCTGACATTCGCCCTCAGTAATCTGGGTGCTTGGTTCGAGGCTAGTCGGTTGTCCCGCTTTGCGGGAAAAACTCTCTCCTCACAGCCGACCATGCAATTCTAGAACCAGGCCCCAGATTAGTGAGTATTAAAAACCTATTTTTTTGAAATAGGTTTTTTTAACTTTAAAATGTTATGGATTTATGTTAAAATATTTTTGTAATGCTAAATAAAATTTGGTTTAAATTGAATAATACCACAACCGGCGGGGCAATCTTAATTGCCTTTTTTTCTGTATTTGCCAAAATTGTCGGTCTACTCAGAGATAGAATATTAGCTGCCAATTTTTCCGGTGATAAAATAGATTTATTGGATGTTTATTATGCTGCGTTTAAACTGCCTGATTTAGTATTTAATACTTTAGTACTGGGAGCACTGGCATCAGCTTTTATTCCTGTATTTGTAAAGTATTTGAATAAAAATAAAGAAGAGGCCAATATAATAGCTAATTCACTTCTCAATTTGTTGTTAATAGTAATTAGTATATTAACCGTCGTATTTATAATTTTTGCTCCTTGGTTTACTCATTTAGTAGTCCCAGGTTTTACTGGCGATAAATTTGCTTTAACCGTTAGTTTCACTAGGGTAATGTTTTTAGCAATTTTATTTTTTACCGTTTCTAATGTTTTGTCAGGTATTTTGAATTCATATAAAAAGTTTTTATCATTTTCTATAAGTCCAATTTTTTATAATCTTGGTATAATTTTTGGTATTGTATTTTTTTCCAAGTGGCTTGGTCCCATAGGCCTTGCTTGGGGTGTAGCATTCGGAGCGTTTTTACAATTATTAATAGAAATACCTGAAACATTATCAACTGGTTGGCGCTATAAATTTAATTGGCAGTTAAAACATCCGGCGGTGAGGCGAATAATTACTCTAATGATTCCACGAACTTTTGGGTTAGCAGTAGCTCAGGTCAATCAAGTAGTGACGGTAATTATTGCATCAACTTTAGCTGTTGGTTCAGTGGCTTATTTCAACTTAGCCAATAACCTACAGTCATTTCCGATTTCGGTTTTTGGGGTTTCAATTGCTATCGCTTGTTTTCCTGTTTTTTCACAAGCTTTTGCTGAAAAAAACCAGGAAAAATTTATGATTAGTTTTAGTGTTAATTTCCGTCGTATTTTATATTTGATTGTACCTTTTTCTATTTTCTTACTTTTACTTAGAGCTCAAATTGTACGTTTGATTTTAGGGACTGGTAATTTTACTTGGACTGATACGATTCAAACTGCTCAAACTTTAGGATTTTTTTCCTTATCATTGTTTGCTCAAAGTTTAACACCACTTTTGTCTCGTTCCTTTTATGCTTTTGAAGATACTAAAACCCCAGTTTGGGTAAGTATTTTTTCTGTGGTTATAAATATCATCGGAGCATTGATATTGGGTTATTATTTTGGAATTTTTGGAGTGGCGATTGCTTTTTCGTTGTCGGCAATTTTAAATTTTATAGCTTTACTTACTATATTAAGATTTAAAGTAGGTTATTTGGATGATAAAAAATTGGCACTAGCTACTTTGAAAATTAGTTTTTTAAGTTTACTTTGTGGTGTGTTAGGTTATTTAGTAATGCATATTGTAGCACCTTTGGTAAATATGCGTACTTTTTTTGGTATTCTCACGCAAACAGTTGCCACCTTGTTTATTGGCGGTGGAGCTTATATAATATTGTCAGTTTTGTTTAGATTTGAAGAAGTTGAAATTATTGGGAAGTTTTTAGGAAAATATTTAAAAGTATTTCAGAAAAATAATATTAGTAAAGACAATAACTAATTATTAATAATTAGTTACTATTCAATTATTTAATTTTTAATTAGATAATTCGTTAGTTATTAATAATTAGTAATTTAGAAATATTTATGGATAGTAAACATATACGCAATTTTTGTATAATCGCACATATTGACCACGGTAAATCAACCTTAGCTGATCGTTTATTGGAAATTACCCATACAGTTGATAAAAGGAAAATGAAGGATCAATTACTTGATCAAATGGATTTAGAGCGGGAGCGGGGAATAACCATCAAGCTAACACCAGTGCGGATGCAATGGCAAGGTCATGAGCTCAATTTAATTGATACACCTGGGCATGTTGATTTTGCCTATGAAGTATCTCGAAGTTTGGCTGCCGTGGAAGGAGCGTTGCTTTTGGTTGATGCCACTCAAGGCATAGAAGCTCAAACTTTGGCCAATTTATATTTAGCTCAAAAACAAAACTTGGTCATTATTCCAGTAATCAATAAAATAGATTTACCCGCCGCTGATGTTGATACGGTGCGAGCTGATATAGTTAATTTATTAAATTGCCAACCAGAGGATGTACTTTTAGCCTCTGGAAAAACCGGACAAGGAGTAGAATTGATATTAGATGCTTTAATTAAACGTATTCCCCAACCAAGTGGTGATATTAATTCATCAACTCAAGCGTTGGTTTTTGATTCATTTTATGATGAATATCGGGGAGTGGTATCTTATGTACGTTTACAGAATGGCGAGATTAAAAATAATGATAAAATAAAATATATTTCCACTGGTATCACCACGGAAGCATTGGAGGTTGGTTTTCTTTCGCCAACAATGAATAAACAGACAAAACTTTCAGCTGGTGAAATTGGTTATATTGTTACTGGTTTAAAAACAGTCGGCGAAGCAAAAATTGGTGATACTATTACCAACAATCTTAGTGGTAACATTTCGGCCTTGCCAGGATATGAAGAAATGAAGCCAATGGTTTATGCTGGTATTTATCCAAAAGAAGGTGATGCTTTTTCTGAATTACGTGAGGCTATGGAAAAATTGAAATTAAACGACGCCTCTTTGATTTATGAACCTGAATCCTCGCTGGCTTTGGGTTTTGGTTTTCGTTGTGGTTTTTTGGGACTTTTACACTTAGAAATATTTAAAGAAAGGTTAAGACGTGAGTATGAGTTGGAAGTGGTCGTCACCACCCCCTCGGTGGCTTATAGGATAATGGATAAAAAAGGTAAAGAAAAAATAATTCATTCGCCAGAGGAATTTCCTGTTAGGGAGAAATTAGAAAAAACATTTGAACCAATAATGAAAGTTGAGATACTTACTCCTAAGGTTTACGTGGGGAGTGTTATGAAGTTAGCCAGTGATAAACGCGGTGAGTATTTGGACACCACCTATTTAGATGAACAAAAAGCTATTTTGTATTATTTTTTACCTCTAACTTCACTTCTAGTTGATTTTTATGATACACTAAAAAGTGTTACTAGTGGTTATGCAAGTTTAAGTTATGATTTTTTTGATTATCAAGAATGCGAGTTAGTTAAATTAGATATTTTAGTGGCAGAAGAAAAAGTTGAAGCTTTATCGACTTTGGTTTATGAAGATCAAGCCTATCAGATTGCTAGACAAATTGTAAAATCATTGAAGGAAGTATTACCTAGACAAATGTTTGAAGTAAAAATTCAAGGGGCTGTAGGAGGTAAAATTGTTGCCAGTGAAAGATTATCAGCCATGCGTAAAGATGTGACTGCCAAATTATACGGCGGTGATGTGACTAGAAAAAGAAAATTACTGGAAAAACAAAAGAAAGGGAAAAGAAAAATGCAACACCGGGGCAGAGTAGAAATTCCTTCTGAAGCTTTTATTGCTTTACTTAAAAGGTAGATGAAAAAGAAAAATATACAAAAAATAATTTGGGTGGTAATAGCTCTAATGGTCACATTTACCATGGTGCTATGGTCTTTTGGTGCAGCTTATTTTTAAAATATGATTGAGGTCCCTTTATATTTTCAAAAAAAATTACACCAGGATGAAGAAATGGTTGAATTTGTACGTCCTTTTGGCTTGGTTTATATTGGTTGGGTGCTAATGTCTGCGGTTTTAGTTTTTGGACCGCTTTATTATTTCTTTCATTTTATAAAATTTGGTTATTTTGGAGTTATCATTTTAGCGATAATTTTTTTACTGGGAGTTTTTAGTTTAATAAAAACCATTGTAGTTTGGCGTTTTACCGCCGTGGTTATTACCAATAAGAGAATAATAGATTTTGATCAGCATGGTTTATTTGTCAGACAGTTGTCAGAGGCGCCATTTATAAATGTACAAGATATTTCTTTATCGCAAAAAGGTGTTTGGGCGTTGCTGTTTGATTTTGGTACCATCAAACTCCAAACTGCGGGCGCTAATGCAGTTTTGGAGCTAAGCTTTATCAGACATCCGCGGCAAATTCATGAGGTCCTAGTAGATTTAAAAGAACAATCATCAAGTCATACTTCAGTAAATAATTCAACTGATGAGTGGCAAAAAGACCCTAAACTTCAAAGTTTTTTTGCAGTGCTGGAAAAAAAGAAAAAAGAATTAGGTGAGAATAATTTAAAAGAAGCCTTAGATGAATGGTTGGATCAGAATAAATAATTTGGAGAAATTTTAATTTCCTATTATAATATAGTTTATGACAACCTCTAGTAATGATTTTTGGTTGAAGCGTTTATTTCGCTCAAATATATTTTTTATATTGGTACTTATACTTTTAGCACTTTTTTCTATTTCACTATTTCGAGAAATAATGAGAAAAGTGGAAATTCAGAAAGAAATAATGAAACTAGAAGATGAAGTATCTAGATTGGAAAACCGTAATACTGAATTAAGCTCGTTGATTCAATATTTTAAGACCGATGAGTATATAGAGATGGAAGCTAGAACAAAACTTGGTTACAAAAAACCAGGGGAAACGGTGGTAGTCGTAGCTACCAATACTAATAGTGCTCAGCAAACTACAAACGAATCAAGCGTTCAAGATTTAAAAAAAAGTAATTGGCAATTGTGGTTAGATTATTTTTTTATTAAATGATTATAAATATATTATGTCAGATATAAAAGACAATAAATTATCAGAAAATAAAGCAAAAATAGAATCAGTGAATCCTAAATACGCTGAAATTAGGGAGTCAGTGCTGGAAGCTATCGACAATGAATCAAAGCTAAAAGAACAAAATATTAAAAAGGTTAAAAAAATAGCAGTTACTAAAAAAAACAAATTAGATAAAAATGAAGATAATATAATAATTGCTAAATCTAAAGATAAAATTAATTTTATGGATAAAGAAAAAAAAGTTACTACCGCAGATGAAAAAGTCGAAAATTTAAAATTAGATAAAAAAGATACTTTAAAAAAACAAGAAATAGTTAAAAAAGATAAAGAAATTTCAGTAGAAAACGAAAAAGTTGAAAAAAAACCAAAAAAAGGTGTATTTAAAATTTTATTTTTAAGTGTTTTTATTACAATATTACTTTTGTTTTTGATGTTGCTAGGAGCAATTTATATCTTGCATTGGGAGCAACCACCTATTAAAAAAGTGGTAAGTATTATACCGTTACCGGTAGGTTTTTATGATTACCAACCAATTACTTTAAAAAGTTATTGGGAAGATATTGATACTTTAAATTATTTTTATACCAACCAAGTAGCTCAAGGAACATATAAAGAAGTACCACCCGAGAGTGAATTGAAAAATATTGTTTGGGATAGATTGTTGAACATGAAGATAATTGAAGACTTAGCTAAAAAATATGATGTTACTGTTTCAGCTGATGATATCAGAGTAGAAATAGATTCTATCGTCAATGAAGCTGGCAGTCGAGAAGCATTGGCAAATAATCTATATGAATATTATCATTGGGATATCCCAACTTTTAGTGAAAAAGTAATTGCTCCTTATCTTTTAGAAGATAGAGTATGGCAAAAAATTAGTACTGATCCGACTTATGATCAAGCTGCTCAAACAGAAGCTCAACAAGTATTGACTGAAGTAAGACAAGCGCCGGAAAAATTTGCTGAAATTGCTGCTAGAGTAAGTGATGATCCAGGTTCAAAAGATAGAGGTGGTGATTTAGGTTATTTTAATCAAGGGGTAATGGTACCGGAGTTTGAACAAGCAGCATTCAATTTGGGAGTAGGGGAAATAAGTGATTTAGTAAAAACGCAGTTTGGCTATCATATTATCAGAGTTGATGACAGAACCGTTTCTTCCACTGATGAGAAAGATGTGCAGATAAAAGCCAGTCATATTCTAATTTCTCCTTTATCTTTTGCGGAAATTTTAGAAGAATATAAACAAGCTAATAAAATAATACGTTTATTAGATAAATAAAATCGCCTCAAGAGGCGAGAAATATAAATTGTAAATTGGAGCCGACCGCGGGAGTTGAACCCACAACCTACGGTTTACGATACCGTTGCTCTACCAGTTGAGCTAGGTCGGCGGATTAGAGTTAAGAATAAAGAATTATGAATTAAGAATAAGTTGGAGCGGGATACCGGAATCGAACCGGCGCTCTATCCTTGGGAAGGACATGTACTGCCACTATACTAATCCCGCCGGCAACAGCTAAGGAGGATGGAGAAATCTAGGGTAATACCGCTATACTACGTTCGCCAGCTATTAATATATTATCATTAAATCAGTATAATTTAAAAAATATTTCATGCCAAGTACAAAAAAAATCACGCTTTTATTTTTTACAATTATTTTGGTTGTATTTTTTTTGAAAGTAAATAATGTTTCAGCCAGTGTTTTAACTTTGGTAGATACTAGTATTGGTGAACAATCAGTATTTTTAAATGAAAATCAAGCAAGTATATTTTTCTCAGCTAAATCTTTAAGCAAACAATCGCGGGTTAGTTTTTGGCTGGATGAAACTACGCTTCCTCAGGTGGAAAATATGTTAAGTCCACTTTATGCTTGGCAGATTTTAGATGCGCAAATTGTTGGAAATAGTTGGTTGGAAATACCTCAGGTTGATGCGTCCACAAATTGGCAGGTATATTTTTCGACAAATGGACAAGATTTTTTTCCTATCGATTATGAATTAAAAGAAAATAAAATAAAAATCCCTATTACTACAACTACAGGTAAATTATATGTTTCTCCTATAAATTTAGCTGATTTTAAAATTAATTTAGATGCAAGTACTGTCCAAAAAGGTTATCCGGTAAAAACTCCTGATGGGTATTTTAATTTTTATATTTTACCTGATGCCCTACAACAACAATCGGATATCTATATTAAACCCCTACCAATAAACAATTTTACTAAACCAGCTGGTTTGGAACTAGTTTCCCCAATTTTTTATTTTTACATTGATGCTGCAAACGGTGAGTTTCCCCAAAAAGATTTACCAATTGATATTAAATATTTTGGTGATAATATTGAGGCCAAAGATATTTACTATTGGGACAATGTTAATTTAACTTGGCTGCCTTCTCCATCAATCACTCGTTATCAGGAGGGTGTGGTAAGAACACACACTCATCAGCGTGAGATGATTTTAGCTGTCTTTGCCAACGGTATTATGGAAAAGGGTGTGGCTAGTTGGTATCGTTACAAAGGCGGTGATTTTGCCGCTTCGCCTGATTACCCTAAAGGCACAAAATTGAAAGTGACTAATTTAATCAATTTTAAATCAGTTATTGTTACTGTGAATGATTATGGCCCAGATAGAAGTATTCATCCGGAGAGAGTAATTGATTTGGATAGAGTAGCTTTTATAAAAATTGCTGATCCCAGTTCCGGAGTGGTTGTAGTTTCTGTGGAAGAGAATTATTATTAACTTATGATTGAATTTAAAAATATAACCAAAAAGTATCCGCCTGATGTTTTTGCTTTGCGTGACGTTAATTTTAGAATTGCTCCCAAGGAATTTGTCTCCATTGTTGGTCAATCCGGTACAGGTAAAACCACTTTAGTTAAATTGATAATCGCTGAAGAAAAACCGACTAAAGGTAAAATTTTAATTGGGGATTGGGATATTACTAATATTAGAAATTATGAACTACCAATTTTGCGACGGCAAATTGGCGTCGTCTGGCAAGATTTCAAATTATTACCTAAAAAAACTGTGTTAGAAAATGTAAGTTTTGCTTTGGAAGTTTGTGGTGAATCACCTGAAAGGATAAATCGAGTAGTACCACAGGTTTTGCGTGTAGTTGGTTTGTCTGACAAACACAACAGGTTTCCTTATCAGCTTTCAGGCGGGGAACAACAGAGAGTGGTAATTGCCAGAGCTTTGGTCCATAAACCAAAAATTTTGATTGCGGATGAACCAACAGGAAATTTGGATGCTATCAATACTCAAGGCATTATCGAAATCTTAAAAAAGATAAATGAGCTTGGTACGACAGTAATTTTAGTTACCCATGATCGGGAAATAGTAAATGGTTTGAAAAAAAGAGTAATTACCTTTGATGGTGGTTCAGTAGTTTCAGATCAAGTCGAAGGTAAATACATGCTCTAGTTAGGGTATGAGCTTTGGGTTTTAGATAGTTTTCTAAATCCTAAATCCTAAATCCTAAATCCTAAATCCAAAATAAAATGTTTTTAGTTTCGGTTTATCGAGTTATAAAATTTGCGGTCGTAAATTTTTGGCGTAATATTTGGTTAGCAATTGTTACTACTACCATTATGTCTATGTCGCTGTTTGTGGTAATGGTGTTATTGGGTTTGAATTTAGTTATTAACCAAGCCATTAACTCACTACATGAACAAGTTGATGTGTCAGTTTATTTTAAAACGGAAATTACACCAGAAGTAGTTCAGGAGTTTCAAGCTAACTTGCAACAAATTCCAGGAGTTAAAGAAGTAGTTTATATTTCCAAAGACGCGGCACTTGATAATTTTCGAACTAAATTTGCCGACAATCCAGTTATACTTGAGTCGTTAAATGAATTGGCAGAGAATCCATTGGGCGATACGTTAATTATTCAAGCTCAATCTATCAATGATTATGATCTGGTACTTAAGGTATTAGATAGTGAAGAGCTGACTCCATATATTCAAGAAAAGAATTTTCAAGATTATGACAATATTATTAAAAAAATATCTGAGATTAGCGGGACAGTAAATCGCATTGGTTTGTTTCTAAGTATTTTATTTTTAATGATTGCTGTTTTAGTTACTTTCAATACCATCAGGATTGCTATTTACACTTATCGTAGTGAGTTGGGGATTATGCGCTTAGTAGGTGCTAGTAAAGCTTTTATAGAGTGGCCATTTTTTGTAGAAGGAATAATGTATGCTTTGATTTCGGTAGCTCTGACCACGGCTGCTATTTATCCGATTGCTGGTGCGGCTCAACCTTTTTTAGATAAATTTTTTGGTTCGAGCACATTGGATTTAGTAAAGTATTTTAATACCAATTTTTTCAAGATTGTCGGTTTGCAGTTATTAGGAGCTAGTTTTATTAGTATATTTAGTTCTTGGCTAGCAGTGAGAAAATATATAAAAAATTAATATTGACTTGATTGTTTTTTTAAATTACACTATTTGCAGTGTTTTTTTATTCTAGATTCTAATAATGGGGGATCGTCTAATGGTAGGACAGCGGCCTTTGGAGCCGTCAATCGTGGTTCGAGTCCACGTCCCCCAGCCAAGGTTGAAAGTATCTAGGTGACCTAAGTGCCAAATTTAAATTATAATATTTTTTTAGTATCGCAAGCCCAATTTCTAACTGATTTATAAATTCTTTCATTCATAAAGAAAGACTTTTTTGCATTTTTTATTTCTTTTTTACTAAAAAATTTATAATCTATAATATTTTCGCCTAGTTTATTTTGAAATTGTTTTGATGATATTTTAGGTGTTTGGTTGGTATGGGCAAGTAAATTGAATTGCATAACATTTTTATTATCATTTTTAAATTGAACTGAGAATAATCTGTCTATTTTAATTTTTATGTTTACCTCTTCTAGTGCTTCTCTTTTTATCACAGATATTATGTCTTTATCCTTCTTTAACTCAAAAGTGCCTTTGACCAAGTTCCAGTAGTAGCGTTTGTTTTTATTATTTTTTTTATTAACAATAGTTTATAATTTTTTATTATCAAAGCTGCAACTTTAATACTAATATTTTTATTTTTCATATTTGTATATAGAAATCATTTCATCGTAGATTTCTTTTTCCAAGCCATTACACCACTCCATTGGTTGCATGGTTTTTTCCCGAATATAATCTTCATAACTTAACCATCTAGCATCTTCTATTTCACCATCCACTGGCTTTATCTCGTCAGCCTTACCATTCCAGATCAAAATAAACAAAGCGGTAATATGTTTTGCCGGTTCGTATTTAACATCTTTGATGTGTATAAGTTTGCCTGTTAGACCAAGTTCTTCAGTTAATTCCCGTTGAGCAGTTTCCAAAAAAGTATTATCTGCTTTAACGTGTCCAACTACATAGGTTTGCCATTTACCAGGATTTCCTTCATTTTTCTTAGAACGTTTCGTACAGAGTATTTTACCGTTTTTATTTATTACCCAGATATTGGTTACCGCATGCCATATTTTTAGTGGTTCTTTATGTATTTCAGATCTGGGTTGTAGGGGAAGTGGCTGTACTGTTTCATCAAAACATGCCAGCAACTCTTGATTTATGTTGTTCATAATAAATTGATTATATAAATATTATAATATAATAAATTTAGCAATTAATTATTATTCTTTATTTTATGGAGTAATTAATTAATATTTAAGTTAAAATTACTTTAATATCCTAAAATAACTTAAGCCATAAAAAAATGACAAACCTCGCTCACGTAACCTTTTTATTGTATAATATGGTTGTGTGATATTGAAGTACATGGGAATATATGATATTAATTATATTTTGAATAAAATGGGATAAAATTTAAGTTCAGTGTTGGGAAAGTAGATAAACACATAAAAAAATTAATTCATTTTTGTTATGAAAATTATTAAATCTTTACGTAAAAATAAAGTTGTATCAAACGATAAAATTGATGAGTTATTAAATAGGGGGGTAGAAGAGGTGATTGATAATGCTAGTTTAGAAAAAAGACTAAGAAGCGGAGCAAAACTTCGCATTAAACTAGGAATTGATCCGACAAGTCCAAATTTACATTTGGGGAGATCTATCCCGTTGCTTAAATTAAGAGATTTTCAGCAGCTTGGTCATCAGATCGTTTTGATAATAGGTGATTTTACAGGAGTAATCGGTGATACATCTGATAAGGATTCTGAACGCCCAATGTTAAATCGTAGTGAAGTTAAAAATAATTTAGAAAACTACATTCAGCAAGCAGGGAAAGTGATTGATATTAAGAAATGTGAAGTCAGATATAATAGCGAATGGCTAGGTAAATTAGATTATTATGAAATATGTAAACAAGCGGATCTATTTTCTCTGAATGAATTTATTTCAAGGGAGAATATAAGGAAGAGACTGGATTCTGGTAAGCGAATATCGCTGCGAGAATTACTCTATCCGCTTATGCAGGGATACGATTCAGTAGAGATTAAGGCAGACGTTGAAATTGGTGGTTCTGATCAACGTTTTAATCTTCTTACTGGAAGAGAAATGCAACGATACTACAATCAATCACCACAAAATATTATTACAAACCCTATTATTGAAGGATTAGACGGTCGGAAAATGAGTTCTAGTTGGGGTAACACTATCAATCTACTCGATTCTACAAATGAAATGTATGGCAAAGTAATGTCACTAAGGGATGACTTGATTATTAAATACTTTACCCTAGTTACTAGAGTAAGTATGGTAGAAATAGAAAAATATCAACAAGAGTTGAGGATTGGCGGTAATCCACGAGATTATAAAATGAAGCTAGCTTTTGAAATTGTAAAGTTTTATTATTCCGAAACGGATGCCCTAAAAGCTCAGGAATATTTTATCAAAACTTTTAGTGAAAAAGAGATGCCTAATATTATGCCAGAAATCAAACCCTCCAATTATAATATAGTCACTGTTTTAGTTGAGTCTGGACTTTCGCCAAGCAAGTCAGAGGCCAGACGAGTAATTGTGCATGGCGGGGTAAAAATAAATAAAATAATTAAGAATGATTTTAGAATGAATGTTAAAAGTGGGGATGTAATTCAGAAAGGTAAAAGATTTTTTGTAAAAGTTATTTGATGTTTGAATTATGCGAAGGCAGGATAAAATAATTAGAAAATTACGAAGAGATTTTTTTTTAAAACCAGGTGGAGAAAATATAGACACCCTAGTAAATTTTGTAGATCTTGCGGTTAAAACCTTGGTAACAAATCAAGGCAAAGGTCCATTATATCCATTTTATTCAAAACCACGTTCGATTTCTGAGGTTGCAGCAGGGGCTAACATCCCTTCTTTTTGTTCTGCTAACCAAAAAATCATTATCAAAAATTTATTTAAAGGGGTTCAAGGATCAGTGAAATCCAATAACCCTTTTATGGTTAAGAATATAATCCCAACACCAGCTCTAATTTATTTAGCAGCAAATTTAGCAGTGTCTATTTATATGCCTAACGCGGTAACTGGTGAGGACTCGGCAGAAACACTGAATTGGGAAGTTAGTTGTGCTGCAGCCATTGCAAAATTGGCTGGATTAGATACAAAAAAAGTAGCTGGAGTTTTTACTTTTGGTGGAACAGGCACAAATATGTATGCACTTAAAATTGCCTTAAGCAAAGTCCAACCATCACATGGCCATGAAGGAATCAAGGATAACGTAGTTGTTGTTGGCTCCCGTGCATCTCATTATTCTCATCAGACAGTATTAAACTGGATTGGAATTGGTCAAAATAGTTATATTCAGGTTGGAACAAATTTAGATCAAACGACAAAGTTAGATGAGTTAGAGGAGGCTTGTAGAAATGCGCTTGATTCTGGAAAAAAGATTGCATGCATTGAGGCAGTTGGTGGAACAACGTCCAACATGGCTATTGATGATATAGAAAAAATATATTATATACGAGAGGAATTAGTATCGAGGTATAACCTTAACTACAGACCACATATTCACGTTGACAGTGTTTTAGGGTGGGCATATTTAAATTTTATTAAGTACGATTTTTTTAATAATCCTCTTGGTTTTAACGAGAGTATAAGAAGAAAAATTAAAAAAATTGTTGATAGAATTTCAAAATTGAAATTTGCGGATTCATTTGGTGTTGATTTTCATAAGACTGGTTATATCCCATATATTTCCAGCATGATTATTGTGAAAGATCAAGAAGATTTTGCTTTATTAAGAAGAGATAATAAGATTATGACTCCTTTATTTCATAATGATTCTGCTTATAATCCCGGTATATTTACATTAGAAACGTCACGCTCGGCTTCAAATATTTTAGCAACGTGGGTCACTTTGCAAGCTTTAGGAATGGAAGGATATCAAGTTCTTTTAGGTCATACTCTTGAAATGTCTGAGTTTATGCGAAACGAGATAATAAAGAATGAAAAATTTGGTTTGTATGTCGCAAATATTTATTCTTTTGGATGCGATATTTTTGTTAGATGTTACCCGCCAGGCTTAAACCCACGGGAACAATATAAAATCGAGTTAAAGGATGACTCAGTATTAAAAATCCACACAAATTATACGGATTCGTTCGCAAAATGGTTATTTTCTAATAAGAGCTTGGGAGATGAGGGAATTGCGCTTAGCAAAACATCAGCGGCATTTTATACTTATACTGGGAGCCCTGTAGTAGCTTTAAGAATTTACCCTTTAAATCCATATATTACCTTTGAATCCGCCTATATTCTCATTGAAAGGCTTGTAATGGCAAAGAGAGAATTTGATCAAAAAGCGAATCAAGTAAATTTATGAAAAAGACGGGGTTACCTAAAAAAAAATTAAAACACTTCACTTTAAAAGAAGTAGTAGTTTGTGATTTTGATGGAGTTATATCAAAGGATGATGTTTGCGATAGAATTATGGAAAAATTTGGTAGTTCAAAATGGGTTCATATTGGCAAAGAACATGATAATGGGTATATATCGCACAGCAAAATGAATGAAGAATTTGTTGCTATTCTGAACGGGAAGCCACAAGATATAAGCAATTTTATAAAAAAAAATATAAAAATAAGAGATGGTTTTTTTAAATTCTTAGCAATCTGCAAGAGATATAATATTTTACCAATAATAGTTAGTGGTGGGTGGGATTTTTATATAAAAGTTGTTTTAAAAGATTTAAATTTATTTTTTGTTAAATCAGAAAAAGATCTGTTGAATATTCCTAAAAATGTAATACCCATAATTTGTAACCGAATTATATTTGATAAAAAAAGAAGCTGTTGGAGAATCAAAAAATCTACTTTTGATGGTGAGTTTGGGTGCTCACCAGACAAAAAACATATTATTAACTATTTAAGAAATAATAATGTTAAGAATATTATGGTTATTGGAGATGGATCCAGTGATTTTAGTGCTTCTCAGGCAGCAGATTTTGTTTTTGCGACTGGCAGGTTAAATCAATATTGTAATAGAAAAGCTATAAAGCATATGAACTTTAATTCGTTTGAAGATATTAATCAAGAAATTTTAAAAATAAAAAAGAATACAATAAGAGTATTAAGTCTACCATCTTATCATCCATACAATACAAGGTTTGATAATTACAGAGAGATAGTTTTCGTAAATCCAAGTTGTGATTTTTTTGTAAATAAAAAATTTTGTTCCCCCAAATATCTTGATAAACATTTTCCTTTAGAAAGTTATGATATAGTGCATATACATTTTGAGTACTATTTAGTGCCGTTTAAAACTCTTAAATTCCTTATTCAATATTTTATTCATAATGGAAAGCCAATCGTGTGGACATGCCATGATAGGAATAGCTTAGTAGATGAAAAAAATGATAATAGATACATAAAATTTTTATATGATAATACCGATGCTGTTATAACACTGACCCCTGGATGCGCTAAGTGGTTGTATTCAAAATTTGGTCATCATCGTAGTAGAGTAACAGTTATTCCCATGGGTTATCTTGCACATCCATCAATTATTGATGAGGAAATGAGTAATGTTAAAAAGGATAAAAATCTTTTTACTATCCATATAGGAGATTTTAGAAAGAATAAGGATTATATTTCGGCTATAAAAGATTTTCTTGCTTGTCCGTATTTAGCTAATGCTAAAATTCAGTTGATTTACAGCAGTATTAATTTTTTCAAAAATGATAAGTTTATTCAAAAACAAAAATCTGTTTTTTATAAACTAATTAGCCATAATAGTCGAATTGTAAAAGTATGTTCACGAAGTATTTCCAATAATGTTTTTAACAAAGCTTTTTTGGCTTCTCATGCGGTAATTCTTCCTTATAAGTGGGGAACACATAGTGGACAACTTGAACTCGCAAGAGATTGTGGAGTTTACGTTATCGCTTCTAACGTAGGTTTTTATAAAGAACAATGGCCTGGAATTTATGAGTGGAATGTAACAGATGGCAAATATAATCAGTATTCAAATCGTTATCAAAAAATGTTAATTAAAGTATACAATAAAAAACCACTAAAGCCAGCGGGACTATGGAGAAAAAATGAATTTGATAAAATTATAAGAGACCATGTTAATGTTTATCGAAAACTAATAGATGCAAAAGCAAAAACATAAAGTAAAATAGATGGAAATATTAAATTATATAAAACTCCTTATAAAAATAATAGGAGTTGAAAAGATTATCTCTTTTGAGCAGATTGATAGTGGGCAGTTAAACCGTGTGTTTTTATTAAACAATAAATTTGTTATACGATTCAGTGATGGAAGACATGATGGTAGAAATTTTTTAAGAGAGGAAAAAATTATTAATGTAATAGCAAAAAGAGTATCTGTACCGGAAATTATTTTTAGTGATTTTTCTTTTGAGAAAATACAATTAGACGTTATTGTTTTGAAGAAAATAACAGGGATTACACTGGCAAAAAAATGGTTGCAATTTTCTTACGCACAACAAAAAAAAATTATATGCCAGCTTTGCGACGAATTAAAAAAATTACACAGACTGCCAGTAGAAGATTTTAATTTTTTACCACCAGCGAATTCATGGAGTAATATTTTTAAAAAAAATGTTGAATCCTGCATTGCAGAAGCTGAAATAGATAAAAGAATAGATCAAAAATCCATTTCTTATATGAAAGAATATTTTAAAAATAATTCAAGAGTTCTGGACTTTCAAGGCACACAAGCGCTTGTGCATGGAGATATTCATTTTGAAAACATATTAATCAGTGGAAATAGAATTACTGCACTTTTGGATTTTGAGCATGCAGAAATAGCTCCCATAGATTTTGAACTCGCTAAAATTATTAATTTTTGTTTATTTCCACAAAAATTTGTTGAACCTAAATTAAAAAATAAGTATGACGAACAAACTCTTATGAACGTTATAAATTTATTTAAAGAAAACTATAAAGAATTATTTATATCGAATTTTTTAAAAGAAAAATTAAAAATATATTTAATTCCCGATGTGATATGGGGTTTCAAGCAAGAACTTTCGTCTGGGGTTTATTGTAAAGGCATTGCTAAAAAAACATATGAAGATATCTATTTAAATAATAAAATTGAGAAAAAATTAAATTTATAGTGATAATATGCCAAACATACTAATTGATTTATACATGAAAAAAGTTAACGAGTGTAAACTAAATACTCTTGGAGTAATTTTGTTTAAACCATTGTGTCCTGCTATTGAAATAGTAAATTTTGTAAAGTATTGTAAAGAACATAACCTCTCGATTTTATTTAAAAAGAGTAGGTCTTTATCTAGTTCTATGGTTATTGCACTCTATCCTAAAATATTTTCTTTTAATAAAGATGATATAACACATGGTATTTTATGGAAGCATAAAGTAATTTCATATCATATTTCAAGTAAAAGTACATATTTTTTAGTTGATGGTAAAGAAGTTTGGGCAAAATTAAAAAGTTATAAGCAGTATATTCGCAAAAAATACAAAAAAATATCCTATCCCCCTAAAGGGATGTCGGAGAAAGATGTTGTTAATCGTGTTATTAAAAATCATATTCATGTAGTCGATAAATCAGAATTGCAAAATAGTTTATGGCTTCTTTTTTATAACTAATTATAATATGCAAAAATAGAAAAATCTGTCATTAAATTGCGGTTGGTTTAGAAAGAGATTATGTATATTGTTATACTAAATAAAGTAATTTATACCTGTACTGTAACATTTATAACATTTCTGCCTGCCATCAGGCAGGACCTCGACCAAGATGGGTCAAAAAGAGTGAAGAAAGATAGATCAAAGACCCTTGTAAAACCCCTGAAGGCGGTGTTCTAGACAAGGCAGTTCAGCCATGAAAAAACAACAAACTTTGGTTTGTTGTTTTTTCATAGTTAGTGAGGATTGGTGTACTCGAAGGGCGCGAGAGAAAGCGAGCGAGCGCAGCTTTCGGTGCGCAGCGCCCCGGTACCCGAGCGGAGCGAGGGGGAGTCCACGTCCCCCAGCCACGACTTTTACACCAATGTTTATTGGTGTTTTTTATTAGTTGACTTAATTTAATTAAAGTTTTAGATTTAAATTATAATTTATTTTATGGAAGATTCACTACGAGATATATTTTCAACATTATTTTTTTCTAAAGGTTTTTTGTTATTTATAATAATTTCATTTTTAATTTTTATTTTAATAAGAGAATTTTTGACTTGGTATTGGAAAATAAACAGAATAATTAGTTTATTAGAAGATATTGAAGAAAATACTAATACTAGAAGAGAAATTATAAAAAATATAGAGGAAGAAAATAAAAAAAGTAAAAAAGAAAATAAAATTAATAAATTATTTGATGGAATACCAGATTATTTAATTTTTTTGTTAGGGATGATTATTACAGTAATGATTGTTATTATCATATTTAATAGTATAAATTAAATATATTGCTTCTAACCAAACTAAACATCTTAAACATATATTTACTTTAAACCATTTGAATTAAAAAATATTTTACAATAATTATTTAAATAAAATTATGCTTCAAGCAAATGAAATTAATAAACTACCTAAGGCATTGATCTGGTATCAGTTAACAGCGCTATTATTTGGTTTTACTATTTTATCCATTCCTTTTGGTATTGCAGGAAACTTCGCTGTTGCTTTTAAACTTTTCTTTTTCTTTATTATAGTACCAATTTTTATTTTTTTATTAATTGAGAATAAAATGATATCTTATTTATTTGATAACAGTAGAATAGTTATTAATAAAGGTATTATTTTTAAAGTAAATAAATCTATTCCTTATAACAATATTCAAAATATAAAAATTAAAACTGGACCTTTATTATCTATTTTTGGTCTCGCAAATATTTTAATTTGGACTGCTTCTCAAGGACAATTATCTAATAAAGGAATTAAACCAGATGGTAGTTTAATTATAAATAAAGACGATGCAAGATTTTTATCAGATGTAATTTCGAAGGGTAAAACAACAGCTTAGTTTATAAAGTTTGTTAAAGTATTAAACATAAAATTAAAATAAATTAGTTCTAACCTCTTCAAATAAGTGCAGCCATGAACATTTTTTAACTATATAAGATTAATAATGAAACAAGAAGATTATTATAAAGAAATAGAACATTTAAATATTGAACATTATACAGGAGAGATTTCTTATTATTCTAATGCTGTATTGCGAAAATCTGAAATTGTTTTTTTAAACAACATATCAAAACAATCAAAAATATTAGATTTAGGTTGTGGTTCTGGAAGATTTTCTATTAATGCTGCTAAAATTGGTTTTAAAAATGTGACAGGTTTAGATATTACACCAGAATCAATTAATACTTGTAAAAAAAGATCTCAAGAAGAAAAATTATGCAATACTGAGTTTGTAGTAGGTGATATGAGTGAGTTACCATTTGACGATAATAGTTTCGATTATGTTTTTTGTCCAAGATTTTCTATTAATGCTCTAGGTACTTTTGATAGGAGAAAAAATGCTGTTAAGGAAATGTTAAGAGTTTGTAAGTTAGGTAATTATGTTTACATTGAAAGTTTTAATAAGTTTTATTTAGGTAGAGGTCCATTATTACTGTTAAAAACTTTATTTAATGATTTTATTCGATATATTAAAATTTTTTATTGTAAATTTTTTAATAAAGCCTATAAAGGATTATTACCTGGTGATATTGTTTATAAATCTAATAAAGTTTTAGAAGCTTCGAAAGGTTATGCCCATTTGCCAACAATATTTGAATTAATAAGAATTATTCCAAAAAGTAAGAAAACTAGGTTCAAATCTATATTGCAAATAGCTGGATATATGAAATATGATTTCTTAAAATATTTTAGATATTCAATTTGGATTATTATTAAAAACGATTGACAAATTAGGAATATTCTGTTATAAATTTATTTATAAGTAATAATTGATCATTTAAAAACAATACAGATTTAGGAGGATATTATCATGTCTGTTCAAAAAACTTTAATTATTGTTAAACCCGATGGTTTAGTAAAGGGTTTGGTCGGACAAATCCTTTGTAAGATTAAATATTATAATCTTAAAGTGGTAGAATCAGCGCGCGTTCAGTTAACAAAAAAATTGGTTAGAAAATTGTATTCCGGAGAAGAAAAAGAGGTTTATTTTAATGACGTTGTTAATTGGGTAAGTTCTGGATATGTTTTAATTTTGGTCATAATGGGTGAAGACGCGATTGAAAAAGTTAAATGGCAAATAATTGGTCGTTACCCTAATGGAATTAGGGGGAAGTATTCAGAAGATTGGATAAAAAATGTAGCTCACGCACCTGATTCTGAAAAATCAAGCATTAGAGAACTTGAGTTAATTAAAATTTTTTTTGAAGGGAGTAAAGTAATGGATTTAAGTAATTTAGGAAATAAAGTAATTTTTGCTTTAACTGGTATGAGTGAGTGCGGAAAAAGCACAGTTGGTAAATATTTAGATACCAAAGGTGTACCACGGTTAAAAATTGTAAGATTTTTTGAAAGAGTTCGTGATATAATATCGCCTGGAGCATATCTTTATGATTTTATACAAGATCAGGAAGCAAAAGACCCTTATGCACTTTGGGATGCTTTTATCAAAGAATTGTTATCGGAAATGGAAAAGCTTAATGTTAATAGGATAACAATTGAAAGTCTTTATGGTGGTGGATTGGGCCCCTATTTAAAACAGAGGCTAAAAGATCATTTTTATATTGTTTACGTGGATATACCGCAAAAGATTCGTCTGCAAAGACAAATGATTAGAGAGAATTTGTCTTCAATTGCTGCAGCAAGAAAAATTCTTATACCAAGAGATAAAATTAAAGCTGATTCAGGCATTCCTGATTTAAAAAGAATTTCAGAGGTGATTATTGATAATTCAGGAACCTTGGATAATTTGTATGATTTAGTGGATAAAATGCTTGAAAAATATTAAGTATTTTACAAATATTTGCCCCGTTGATAGAATCAAAGCGGGGCATATTTATTTATGAAATTTGATAGCACAGATAAAATTGAATTTAAAAATAACCAGGTAGTTCATAGATCAGCTGGTGGTTTTTTGTTTTTTGAAGAAAAAAATACATATAAATTATATGTTGCAATTTTAAAAAAAGATGATGGTAAGTATTTAATACCAAAAGGTCATATTAAGAAGAATGAGAATAAAAAGCAAGCAGCTGAACGTGAATTAAAAGAAGAGCTATGTATAAATAATAATTTAATTGAAATTAGTGAGATTGATGTTGATAGTTATGAGTTTAATATGCCTAATGATAATAAAATTCATGTTAAATACGTTGATTTATTTGTTTTTTATACAGAAAAAAAGTTAGAAATAAAACCACTAACTAGTGAGGGTTTTATAAAAGCTGAATGGTTAGAATTTTATGATGCATTTGATAAATTAAGTTTTGATAAAGAAAATTTATTAAAAGCCAGACATCTGTTTTATTATAATAAACCAATAAAACATTATAAGAAATTAGAAGATATTAAATCTATCTTAGTAGGAATTCCTATCAAAAATGGTGCTAGCACAATATATGAGACACTGCAAAGTGTAATAAATAACTTAAATATTATTCCTCGCTCAATTAATACTGAAATTATTATTTGTTTAGATAATTGTACTGATAACACAGAAGATGTTATAAAGGATTTTATTGAAAAGAGGAGTGAAGATTTTTTTAATATTAATTATATTATTAATAATGGTTTATCAGGAAAGTCTATAGTGTTAAATAAAATTTTTGAAAAATCTAAAATTGAAGTTGATTTTTTGTGTTTTATAGATGATGATATATTTTTAGAAAAAAATAGTATTATTAATTTGTTGAAATTTTTTGTTAATAATAATGAAATAAGATGTGCTTATGGTAAATGGATAAGGAAAAAATATAAAGGTGATAATTTATTTAAGAAGTTTTGGAATTGGTTATTAGGTATTAAATTTGAAGTACAACCTTATAATAAACCAAGTGAATTTATGAGGGGCTCTTGTATGTTATTTAGAAGGGATAATTTTGTTAGGTTACCAGAAAATTTGTTTAATGATGACCAATATTTTCAATATTTTTATTGGCCACATACAAAGGAGGTTGAAAATGCGGTTGTATACTTTAATTCGGTTACTGGATTGAAAGATTATTTTAATCGATTTAAAAGAATTACTTTAGGGGTGCGACAAATTAATAAAGAATTTTCTCAAGACAGAATTAAAAAATGTAGTAGGGAATTGCATAGAGAATTAGATTTTAATAAGATTAATAACCTTACTTTTAGTCAAAAATTTAGATTTTATTCATATTTGATAATAAGATTTATTGTAAAAAAATTGGTTAATTATAATTTAAAAATGAAATCAAAGAACTATGAGTGGTATAGAATTAAACAAGATAAATAATTACATAGTAAACAAGTATAAGATGGGTTTGAAGAGCAATTTATACGCTATTATTTTTGACGGCAGTCTTGCTTTTAATGAATTTCATGATTATTGGAGTGATATTGATCTTATATTAGTTGTAGAAGATATTAGCTTTGATGCAAAACAGGTTATTGCTCAAGTAAAGGAAGAACTAGAAAATATGTATAATAAACATTTTGGCATTAATGTCATACTAAAAAGTGAATTAATAAATCCTATTAAACCAATAATTAGTCTTGATGGAAAAACATTGCAAGCGTTATTAGAATTAAATTTATATCCTAAAAGGTTAATTTTTATAAAAAATAACGCAAGAAAGTTTTATGTTCCTACGAAGAGCGAGATAAAGAAATATAGTTTGTCTAATATATTAATGTTTTTATTGCATAGTAGGAAAGATTTGATCGGAAAGGAACTAAAAACGATGGATGAATTAAAAAAGAAAACAGAAAAAGAAATACGGGCAGCATTTATTATTACTAAGTTAGCTATTCAGTATAAAAGTTTCTATATATGTAAAAATAAAATTGATTTACTTAAAAAAGCTAAAGAATTATTTTCTAATTATGATTTTCAGGTTTTGCAAGAAAATGAATTGATAATAAAAAATTGGCAAAATAAAAAAACAAAATCTCAATTATTTGAGATTTTGAAAAATAATAATAAATATATTGAAGAATTTAGTAAATACTTTTTAAAATGTATTTAAAATTTTATTTGTTTTAATAGAGTTAGTACGTCATTAGGATTTTTAATATAAAATTGGTAACACGCTATTTTTTTTGTTGCATTTTCAATATTTCCATTTAGCTTTATCTCTTTTTTTATTAAATTTATCTCCTTTTTTTTGTAAGGGGTTTTTTTAGTTGAATCAGTTTCTGCTATAAATTGCATTCTGTCCGATTGAGGGTTAAAGAATTTTATTAGATGAGCTGAAATACAATTTAAAACAGCTTTTTTACTCTCAATATTGTTTAGTTTCTTATAAAAAGGTTTTTTATTATTAATAAAGTGAATAAATATGAATGCAGACAATTTTTTATTTTTATTTATTTTATAGATTTTTTTAGGGTCAATAAAATAACCAGCTTTAGTTTTATACTCATTTTTAGAAATAATTTTACTTACGTTTTTATGATTTTTTATTAGATATTTATAAACAACATCTCTAATATGTAGTGGTATAAAATCGTAGCTAAAAATATTATACTTATTATCCAAAAAACAAAATTCATCTCCTATATATTTCCCGGAATCAATTGAACTAATGATTGATCCTAGCGTTTTTGCAGTACTTGAGCCGTCATCTGCAAAACAAATTGCTTTATTTTTATATATTGTAGCTGATCCATGTAATAAAAAAATATTATTTTTTATTGAATGAAGACCAATAAATCTAAAAAAAGCTTGTAAAATTCCAATTAGATTAAAAGGATTGTATAAGTTATCAATATCATAACCGGAAATAGTAAGGGTTTTTTTGTCTTTAGAAACGCTAATTCCTCTTTTTTTACTATTTTTAATTTTTACATTAAGTGAATTTTTACTTATACTAGGTTTAGAGTATTTTTTAAATAAATTAAATAGTTGTTTAATATTAACAAGATTTTCATCTAACTGAACATTAATAAATAGATTTGAGATAAAAAATTTTACTTCCATATTAGTATGTATTACAATATTATTACATTTTGTCAATCCTCTGATGTACTAATAGACAAAAAATATTAGCGTAGTAATTTTAAATAGAGTAAGAATAAATTTATGAATAACGTGCATAAAGTATCTATAAATTTACCATATATACAAGAAAATATATTTATTGGTCTTGATTTATTAAATTTAATAGTTACTAAAATTAAAGAAAGTAAATATCATAGGCTAATTTTAGTAGTAGATAAAAATTTTAATAATAAGTGGAATAATTATATTAATATTTTAGCAGATAATTTAGAAATAGATAAAATTATATTTTTAAAGCCCGCCGTAAACTTTAAGAGTTTTAAAGTATACGAGGAAATTATTGGTAAATTGATAAAGTATAAATATTCTAGAAATTCATGTCTAATATCTGTTGGTGGAGGATATATTTCAGATGTTGTTGGTTTCGTCGCCTCTAGTTATATGAGAGGAATTGATTTTGTTCAGATATCAACAACATTTATGAGCATGGTAGATCCTGTTATAGGAAAAGTTGCAATAAATTATAAAGATCATAAAAACATATTAGGCTCATTTTATTCACCTAAATATGTTTTCTGCGATCAGCAATTTATAAAAACTTTAAGTAAGAGAGAAATAATAATGGGTTTATCAGAAGTTTGGAAACACGCTTTACTTAAAAACAATAAAGGCATTATTGGTAAAATAGAAAAGGTTTTAGATGGTGATCGTGGTTGTATAAATGAATTGATATTATTTTCTATTGAAACAAAAAAAATGTATGTTGAGCCTGATTATGATGACCAAAAAGGTAAGCATAAGGCTTTAAGTTTGGGTCATACATTTGCTAATTATTTGGAAAAGCAACCAGACATAAGACACGGCTCCGCAGTAGTCTATGGGATTATCTTTGAGGCCATTTTATCTAATTTATTAAATAAGTTAACAGATAAAAATTATAATTCAATTTTAGAGACAGCGAGATTATTTGAACGAGAGTTAAATGGATTAAAGAAAATTCAAAAAAAAATAAATACTAGTAAAGCTATAGCAAGTTTTAGATTCGATAAGATTAGTGGTAATAACGGTTTTAATTTTGTTATACCTACTAATGAAGGTCATTTATTGTGTAATGGGCTAAAGAAAGATGTAGTAGTAAATACTTTAAAAAAGTTTAAAGATATTTCGTTGTAGTATTTTCAATGAAGTTCTAGACCGAAGTTGAATAAGACATATAAATATCAGCTTTTATACTGTCTCATTTACCCCTGACCGAGAGGGGTTAAATAGCATTAAAAAATAAGTTTGAAAATCCTTGTAAAGACCACCTAATGGTTGGTTCTAGTCCACGATGGTCTGTCATTAATTTATTAATACTATTCCCTCGGGAATAGTTTTTTGGTATTAAAAATTATTTAAATAAAATAAGAAAATATTAAAAAGTGGTTAAAGCTTTGGTTTTTATTTATTTTTTTAAGTTATCCACAACTAGGCCCTTGACCTAATCTAATAAATAATCTAATATATAAATACAACATCGCTCCTTCAAACAACACAAAAAAACAAACAAACAAATTTTAAACCAACCACAAAACTAACTTCGGTTGGTTTTTTCTTTGTTAAAATATAATTTATATATTAAGTCAGTTCAACATTAATAATCAAAATATATTAATACCTTAAAATCGCCATTTAGGTGATTTTTTGTTACAATAAAAATATGGAACAAGATACAATTAAAAAAATAGTAAAAGATAAATATAAAGATGTTGCCGTAAAAAAATCTTCTTGCGGTTGTGGATGTAACAGTGCTAAAAACATTTCAAAAAGTATTGGTTATACTGACGAAGAGTTAGAAATCGTAGGTGAAGCAAATCTTGGTCTTGGTTGTGGTAATCCTTTGGCATATGGAAAAATAAAAGCAGGGGATATAGTTTTGGATTTAGGTTCAGGAGCAGGGATTGATGCTATTTTAGCAGCGAAAAAAGTTGGTAAAGAGGGTAAAGTAATAGGAGTCGATATGACTGAGGAGATGATAGAGAAGGCTAGAGAAAATGCCAAAAAACAGAACATAACTAATGTTGAATTTATTTTAGGTGAAATAGAGAATTTACCATTACCTGACAATACCGTAGACACAATAATAACTAACTGTGTTATAAATCTCAGTCCTGACAAAGCTAAAACTTTTAGTGAAGCGTACAGAGTACTTAAACCTGGCGGTAAGATTTATCTTTCAGATATAGTTTTATTGGCAAATCTTTCGGACGAACAAAAAAATGATAAAGAGTTAATATCAGGTTGTGTGGCCGGTGCTTTATTGAAAGAGGATTATTTAAATAAGATAAAAGCTGCTGGATTTAAGGTAAATATTTTATATGAAAACCAGAAGATTAGTAAAGAACAGTACAATGGCATTGCTTTGGAAAGTTTAATGGTTGAATTAACAAAGTAGAAATTTTTTTAACTTTGCTGACATAAAAAAATTTAAAATGCAAAAAAAATTCAACATAATTATTTTTAGTTTGATTGGTTTACTTGTGATGGTATTTATTTACTGGTGGCAAAGAGGGGATGCGTTATTTGTACAACCAAAGTCTGATTATGCTGAACAAAAAAATAATCAAACAATTGTCGAATCTTTAGCTGATGATTTTAATTTTACCGGTTTGCTGGAAATGCATATTTGTAATTCGCAGGCGATTTGTCACAGGGGAGATGTAGTTTTTACCAATGGTGACGTACTTACAATTGTAAACACTGAAGGATTAGCAATAGAAATTGCTGATTCAACTTGTGACAGCCAATCGTGTTTTGTAGAAGATTTAACTAGCAAGGAATGGGATTTAGTTTTTATTAATGAGTAATTTAAATATAAATTTATTTAAAAAATAGTCCTAATCAAGGACTATTTTTATTTATCTTCTACCAAAGCGCCTGGCAGAGAAGCTGGTACGTTTATTTTTAGAGTGTCTACCATAAGGACGACCATGATTTTTTCCAGTGTGTTTATTTTTTGGAGTTTGACTGGTAGGTATTGCCCCAGAAGTCGTTAATTGTTTTCTGATCAAACGTTCAATTGAACGGACATCACTGAGTTGCTCAGGGGTGGCCAAAGAGATAGCATGGCCAGGCCTGCCAGCTCTGCCAGTCCTACCAATGCGATGGACGTAGTCTTCAGGATTTTCTGGCAAATCGTAGTTTAAGACCAATTCAATATTTGATACATCAATACCGCGGGCGGCTATATCGGTTGCTACCAAAATTTTGTATTTACCAACTTTAAATCCTTCTAAAGCATCTATACGTTGAGCTAGGGAGCGATTGGAATGAATTTCAGCAGCTGTTAGTCCCAGCGTGCGAATACTAGTAGTCAAGCTTTTAGCACCATGTTTGGTACGGCAAAAAATCAAAGTACTGCCCCTACGCTCAGCTAAGATTTTTTTAAGTTGAGCTAATTTATTTGAACGATGTACAAAGATAATTTCTTGGGAAACAAGGGCTATAGTAGTACCTGAGGGTGCTACTTCAACCCTCACAGGTAATTTCATGTAGGCAGTGGCTATAGAAATAATTTCTGTTGGCATGGTGGCGGAAAATAATAAAGTTTGTCTATCGGCAGGTACAGCTTTGATAATTTCTTTCAATTGAATGGAAAAACCCATATCTAACATACGATCAGCCTCGTCTAAAACTAGAACATTTACTTTTTGTAAACTAATATTTTTTTGTTGCATGTGATCAATTAGTCTACCAGGAGTAGCAATCACTATATGTGGGTCTCTCCGTAAACTAATGATTTGTCGTCGCTGTGGTTCGCCGCCGATTAAAACCGTGGTTTTTAAACCTAGAGTTTTACCAATTGCCTCCAAAGATTGGTTGACTTGAAGAGCCAGTTCTCTAGTTGGTACTACCACTAGACCCCGGCCTTTTGTTTGGGCTATTCTTTGTAACATCGGCAGTCCAAAAGCCAAGGTTTTACCAGTACCTGTTTGGGCTATGCCCATTAAGTCTTTACCAGCTAAGGCCACAGGAATAGCTTGTTTTTGAATTGGCGTAGGAGAAGTAAAATTATTTTTATCCAAAATTTCTAAAAGTTTCGGAGCCAGTCCTAGTCCATAAAATTCATTTGTTTTAGTCTTTTTCATTGCTTAAATTAATTATGTATACACTTTACCTGTTTATAGACAATGACGCAATTAGATATTTATTTAATGGTGTTTTTTGTATCTTTAATTTATAATAATATTAGTTAAATTGTTTTTATGTGTATAAAAAATAAATATGTTAGACAAGTATTTACTGGTATTGGTAAGTTTATAATTGCAGTTCTAATTTTTTTAATTGTTTTTGTTATTATTATCCCTGGGTTTTTAAGTTTATTTTGGGGAGAAGATATTCCTGAAGTAGATGATGCTGATTTAATGTTATCAAAAATTACCTTAGCTGATGAACAAAATATGTTTATAGAACTTGATCAGATTACTAGTGATATGGTTTATGAACCAAAAGAAGTAAATTTTGTTAAAGATTTTTTAAACAGTGACACTTGGGATGAAGAATTTTCTAATGAAGTATTTACTAAAAACGAACAAGTTCTCGAGCTATGGGACCGGGCAGCACAAAAAGATGATTTTTTATTGCCCGACTTGGCTGATTTAGAGAATAAAACAAGATTAAATTTGCCCGTTAATAATTATAATAGGTGGCGGGGAGCAAATAGAGTTTCTTTATCTTATGCAGTATGGTTAGCACAAAACGGAGAAAATCAAATAGCAGTTGATCAAGTAATAAAATCTTGGAAAATCGGGGATGCAATGATGAAGTCACAAATGATTACCATTGGGTATTTAGTTGGCATGGCTATAAAAAATAATGCTTTAGAGGGGCTACAAAAAGTTATTGATATTAGTGAAGGGGAAAATATAGATAAAAATGTTTTATTAAATGATTTGGCTAAATACAATAATCAAAATGATAATGTATCCTATTTTAAATTAGATTATAATCTTACCAAAAAAGATTTTAATTTTTTAAAAAATTATCAGGAAAATTATTTTGGTAGAAATTATTTTATTACCAAATATATTTTTAAAAACAATTTTTACTTTAAACAAAATTTAACTATTTCCTATCAAGCAGATTTGTATAGACAGTTAATAAAAAATGCACAAGATCCTTGCGGAGTAAATAAAGAGGTAAAAAGTATATATGGTCCATATGATATGGTTGGTTATTTAAAATTATATTTTACTGAAAATGCTGTGGGAAAAGTTTTAACAAGTCTTTCTTTTATGTCCTTTAATAATGTTATTAAAAAAACTTGTGACTTAAATAATAAGTATCAAGAGACAGTTAATTTAATAGAAAATTATTAATTTATTATCTTATGAATATGTTTGAGTTCAATAAACCAAAAGTTGAAAAAGAAAAATTAAATATTAGTGAAAAAGAAAATATTGATAACATTTGGCAAAGAGCCAAAGATTTTGGTTTAGAACAGGTTGTATCAAAAGGGAAATATGTTTATCGTGTTATTTTGGGGTCGGCTTTACTTTTGGGAGCACAAAATTTAGAAGCCAGAAATTTAGAAAATAATAATTCAGAAGACAATAAGGAGGAAATAAAAAAGTATATTAGTAATTTTGAACAAACCGGTACACATCAAGAGACTTTAGCTAAGCTCACAACTGATATTGAGAACCGTTTTGCCAATCTACCAAACTCAGATTTGTCAGCTTACACTCAAGAATTAAATGGTACTATTAATAAAAATATAGAAGGGTCGGATATATTAAACAGTAATGAATTGGGGGATATAGAGGTTAGTATTAATAGTTATCATGTACAATGGGAGAATAGTAATGGTTTAGAAAGTAGTTCTGGATCTAAAATTTATTTAAAAAAAATGTCAGAGGAAGAAATTGAAAGCAAGGGTGTTATACTAGAGGCAGTAGGTAAGGGTGTTACTAAACAAGAGGCTATTTTACATGCCCTCAAAGAGTTGTCCAATCAATGTCAAGTTGATGTCCGGGGCATAACAAAAAATTTAACTACTGAAGATAGTAATTTAGTAAATCAAGAATTTTTACAAGTTACAGAAATTTCAGGTTTAAATACTTTTGAAAATGTTAAAGTATTAAATGCCGAGCAAATAGACAATATTTGGTCAGTTCAATTACAAGCTGAAGTCGGGGTTAAAGTAGAAAAATAATTAATTATTAATCATAGTTTTAAATGAAAAAAACACAAATTGTTTTTTTAGTTTTATTTTTTATAATCATAATAGGCGGTTTTGTTTTTTATATGAAAAATTTAAACCAAACCAATGAAGAAGTATTGTCAAATGACAGTTACGCCACTAAACCACCAGAAAAAACAATAGTTAATGAAAATCAACCAAATACTAATCAATTTTTAAATAATGAAAATATGAATGATACTACAATAGAACCAAGGGAAAATTTTAGTCATGAAATTACAATTCAAACAAATATGGGAGAAATTGTATTTTTGACTTATGATGCTGATACTCCCAATACGGTAAATAATTTTATCAGTTTAGCTGAAAAAAATTATTATGATGGAGTAATTTTTCATCGGGTGATAGATAAATTTATGATTCAAGGTGGTGACCCCACTGGTACTGGTAGAGGGGGTCCTGGTTATACATTTGCTGATGAACTTAATCCCAATACAGAGTCATTTCGGCTTGGTTATAAGGTTGGCACGGTAGCCATGGCCAATGCTGGTCCCAACACCAATGGTAGTCAGTTTTTTATTATGGTGGCTGATTATCCCTTGCCTAATGCTTACACCATTTTTGGCAAAGTCATCAAAGGACAAGAAATAGCTAATGCTATAGCCAAAGTTGAAAAAGATGGTAATGATAAACCATTGCAAGATGTGGTGATGGAAAAGGTTAGTGTAAAGCAAGTAGATTAGTAATTATTGACAAAATAACAATAAAGTTTTAATTTTTATAAATTCACATTAACAACATATTTCCATCATTAAAATTAGAGGTGCTAGATGTCAAAAAAAACAAAAGGTCAGTCTGTTTCTTTGGATCAAATTTTTGATTCTATCCAGGGTAAAACCCCTTGTTGCCAGTTTGATAACGGGCAAATCAAATGTTCAGCTACTTTCAGCCAGCAACGTTATTGCTATGATTTACTTATTAAAAATTCAAAGGATATTTTTTCTTTTGTTTTCATGGATGGTGAAGAAGTAAAAAGTGGTGCTGATATTTTATTTGAAGCCAGTGTATTTTTTGAGGATTTTAATATCTTAGAAAAAGATATTATTAAAAAAGGCGAGTGTGTTCAGGTCAATGTTCCTGTAAAAAAAGTATTATCAGTCATTGATAAATTACATATTTTTTGTCCCGAGGACGATGAAACTATTTTGTTGCCAGAAGATTTTACTGGTTTGGATCAGAAACAGATTGATAAAAAGTGTTTAGAAATTGATGATTTAGATGATTTTGATGATGAGTATAATGTATAATATTTACCCCGCATTTTAAAAATGTGGGGTTTAATAATATTTAAAATATAAAATAAATTTTTTTATTGACGGAAAGACAAATTTATTGTAAATTATTGTGAATAGTAAATTAAAATATTCATAAAGCAAGGAGAAAAAATGACCTACATGTCTTTTCAAACAATCGATAAGCAAATATATTTTTTTGTTGGTAAAAATAAACAAGCAATAATGCTTGATACCAACCAAGGCACAGAATTCGGTGGGGCTATATTTTTAGCAAACTCGCAGCAAGAGTTAACCAGTAAAGAATTCTTTACAAAAAACTTACCTTACCAGCATTTGGCTGTTAAAGCTGTTTTAAGCGGCAGCCCTTCCTACCTAGTTAATATATTAAAAGCGACTTAAAATAGTCGCTTTTTATTGTATTTATTATTTGACCAATAGATTTTTATGTGGCAAGATATAGCGAAAGTTACTTTAAAATATTAAAATAATAAGGAGAAAGTTATGAAACAAAATAATATAAAAAAATGTGAGGTAGTAGATATAACCACCCCACAAAAGATTATTTTAAACGGATTATTGTTTGGCCCAAATAGAGCCAGTACCGGATTTATATATATCCCAGGACTGGCGAGTAGTGTTTTTTCTAAATTAGACTTAGTGGCTTTTTTAGCTGCTAGTAATTTTTCTGTTTTGACTGTAAATACCCGTGGACATGATAAAGTTACTCGGGTACAAAAATTGGATAAACGTAACAGTAAGGTTTATCACTCTATTAGAGCAGGGGGAGCACATGAAGTTTTTACAGAATGCAAAGGCGATATTGCCGGTGCAGTAAAATTTATGCTTGATCGTAAGATAAAGAATATTTATTTAGTAGGTCATTCTACGGGTTGTCAAAAATCAATTTATTACTTAGCTTTTGGAAAGTATAAAGAAAAAGTAAAAGGGGCGATTTTACTATGCCCTATGAGTGATTATGCATCAGCAGTAAGTGAATACGGTCAAATAAAACTTAAAAAAATTGCTAGTTTTGCCAGACAATTGGTACGTCAAGGACATGGTCACAGTATATTACCATTAAATTTATGGCCAAATTATGATGATGCTCAAAGATTTTTAAGTCTTTACACACCCGATAGCCCAGAAGAAATTTTTTCTTATATTAATCCTGATAAAAACCCAAAAACTTTGCTTAGAGTTAAACAACCGTTATTAGTAGTACTAGCTGGACAAGATGAATATCAGGACAGACCAACAAAACAAATTGCCACTTGGTTTAATAAATATTTAAAAGGTTCAGTCAGTCAGGTGACAACTTTACAGAAAGCAAAACATTCATTGTCTGGTTATGAAAAATTAGTTTCCGAAGTAATTCATTTTTGGATAAACAATCAAAGGAGGAAAAGATGGAAAAAATCATCGGAACAAGTGAACAACTAAAAGATCTAGAGATTTGTGATTGTGATTGTCACCGACCCGGTTTTGACATCAAGCACGTTATCCCGTGTTGTAGTATTTGTTCTTTTTGTAAAAAAAAGAATAAAAGGTGGAGCTGAGTCACACGAATTAATGTGTTCTGACAATCCTAAAAACAAAATTAAGCGCCTTAAATAAGGGCGCTTTTATATTGATTTTTTTTCTAAATTAAGCTAAATTTAATCTAATTATGCCCAACAACCCAACAAAAAAAGTATACACTTTATTTTTACCCCTACTAGAACTTATTAGGGTTTTTGAGCGTACAGTAGAAAAAGATTTGCCCCCAGAAGATTCGCGTGTAAAATTAAACAATGTTGTTTCAAAAATTTCATTTTTTTATGAAAAATTGAGAAATGCAGTTGATTATGCTGATGAACATTTATTGCGGGAAAGAGCGATTTTACGTAATTTAAAAAGAACCATGACCCTGCAAAACCGTAAAGGGGAAATTATTGCCAAACCCTTGGTTTATGATTTGATTAGATCTGGTTATTTACCCAATGATCAACTACATGAAGGTGTGATTACACAAACAGAAAAGATAATTGATCGTTTTATATTTTTAAATAATTATATTGGCAGTTATAAAGATAAAGAAGAAAAAGTAATTTTATTTAATTTTTTATTACCCCAACTGGCAATAGAAATTGACGATTTACTGGTCAGTAAAGAGCGTGATAACGCTTTGGTTGAATGTATGTATCAAGTGGTTAAAAAAGACGTGGTCGTGACTGACAATCGTTATAGTGAGCTTGATAAAAAAATACAGTTATATGTAGCCATTTTAAAATCTTTGATGAAGGCTGATCAGGCTAGAATAGGTTTTTATATGTGGCAACTTTATGTACCAGATTGGCAACAAGCCAATGAGCAAGAGCTAATATTGCTGGCTAAAAATATCTCAGATATATATCAAAAAATTAAAAGACAGCATGAACATCCACTGACTAATTTATATATTAGAATATTACGTAAATATAATGTTTTATTTTTGGTTATAAGAGATATTGTGCAGGAATATCCAAATGAAGCCTTAGAAATATGGAAGCAGCCAATTTTATTGGAAGAGCGGATTAGACAAGCTGCTAAAAAAAGATATAAGATTTCAAGGATAAAACTGACTCGTAGTATTGTGCGAAGTATTATTTATCTTTTTATTACCAAAATGATATTAGCGGTGTTGTTGGAGTTTCCATTGGATTTGATGTTAGAAAAAAATATCAACTATATGACCATTGCTATCAATGTAATGTTTCCGCCACTACTAATGTTTATTATTGGCTTATTTATTAGAGTGCCTGGTATAAAAAATACGGATAAAATAGTTCAAGGTATAAAAGAAATTTCTTATCAGTTTGAAGAGAGAAATGTTATTCGCAAAATAAAAAAGCCGCTTAAACGAACTGTACTGATGACTAGAACTTTCAAAATTATTTATACGGTCATATTCTTTTTTACTTTTAGTCTGATAGTTTATGGTTTGGATATACTTGGTTTCAACTTAGCCAGTATGGTTATTTTTATATTTTTTTTAAGCGTAGTTTCTTTTTTTTCTATACGTATCTCACAATCAGCCAGAGAATTGCATATAGTAGAAAAAAAGGAAAATTTGCTTACTTTTATAAAAGATTTTTTTTCTCTGCCAATTTTGGAAGCCGGACGTTGGCTATCTGATCAATTAAATAAAATTAATTTTTTTGTGGTATTTTTTGATTTTATTATTGAAGCACCTTTCAAAGTAGTAGTTGATGCTATTGAAGAATGGATGGGTTATGTTAGAGAAAAAAAAGAAGATATTTACTAAAAACTTATAAAACACCATATAAACAAAATATTCAGTTGGTAGCAGGGTTGACAAAATCCATTTTTTTTGCTATACTTATATGTTAATTAATTATTTGCTATACTATAAATAGTATGGAGGAAAATAATAAAAAATCTAAAGTAAAAAAACATAGCAAAATTTGGCGATGGCTTTGTATTTTTTTTGGGTTAAGTTTTTTGATTTACCCTTATAGAAAGAAAATAAAAAAGCAGATTGGCCAACCAATCAATCGTTTTGCTTTAATTTTAAACGAAGAGTGTAAATATATTCCAGAAAAAATGCAAACTTTAAGAAATAGGTTTAAAAAAAATATAAAAGATTTTTTTATACCTTCAAATAGTAATAATCATCAACCACATGGTTTATCTACTAGAGTATTGAAAGTTTATGCTATAGTTTTGATTTTGATTAAATTGATCACTGTCGGATTTTTGTTTTTTACTTATCCTAGTCCGGCAGTATTGTCACAAAAAATTTCCTTAGAAATATTTGATTTAACTAATACTTCACGCAATGAAGAAAGTCTAAATGAGTTAAATTGGAATGATGAATTAGCCAGAGCAGCACAGGCAAAAGCTGATAATATGGTAAGTGATAATTATTTTGCCCACATTGGGCCTGATGGCAAACAACCGTGGGAATGGATAAATAAAGGAAGTTATTACTTTTTGTATATGGGTGAAAATTTAGCCATGGATTTTTCTTCAGCTAAAATTGCTCACAGTGCCTTTCAACAATCTCCCTCTCACTGGAAAAATATAATGAATCCTAAATATCAAGATATGGGTGTGGGTGTAGCGGTTGGTAATATTAATGGCCGGGAAACAATTGTTTTGGTTGAATTTTTTGGTGCTCAAAAAACCGTGCCACCAGTTGTGCCTGTAGCTCAAGCTTCTGAAAATCAATTAGTGGCGGCAACCACTCCAGCCACTTCCAATCAAAATGTTACTGTATCTGAGCCTCCTTTAGTTGTTAACAATTCTGTAAGTAAGCCTGAACCAACACCGGTAGTTACTCAAACCAATGATACTCAACCACCAATTGAAGAAAACAATCAACCTGAAGAACCTGTAACTATACCAACAGTTGTTGTCGAAGAGCCAGTGATTAATACTGAAGCACCACCCGCACAAATTGCTGAGACTGTTACAGAACCGCAGGCACAAGAATTGGTTGGCGAGATTTTAGCACCAGAAGAAATAGTTATAGCTGATAATCCAGTTATAGTTGCCAGTACTAATGAATTAATACAAAAAAGTTTAGTGGAATATGTTGTTATTTTCAGTCGTTATGCTTTATTATTATTTTTAGCAATTTTAAGTGTGATGTTATTGGTTAATATTTTAGTCAAACCACATATCCAAAATGGTCGAGTAATTTTCCAAAGTTTAGGAGTTATTCTACTTATATCTACTTTAATTTTGACTAAATTTCATTTTGTTGAACAGATACAGCAGGTGTTGATATTTTAGTATAAAATAACATTATAAAAGCCTGTTTTAGCAAAAACAGGCTTTTTGCTTTTAGGCCATTTTTATGATAAAATATGTTTAAATTATTAATATAAATTTTGTATGATTGGAGAAAAAAATATTATTATAACGGGAGGAGCAGGTTTTATTGGTTCACATTTATGTGATGATTTAGTCAAACGGGGAGCGAATATTATTTGTCTTGATAATTTTGTCAGTGGTACACGTAGTAATATTGAATTTTTATTACAAAAACCTAATTTTAGGTTTATTAATCATGACATATCTGAGCCAATTGATTTAGAATCTTTACCAGAGCTGAATACTTTTCATATTGCAGCTAAAGGCATTCAGGAAATTTATCATTTAGCTTGTCCGATATCTTATAAAGATTATCGTGAACTTCCTCTAGAAACTATTATTACCAACTCTCATGGTACGCGCAATATGTTGGAGTTAGCTGTAAAATATAAAGCAAAATTTTTATTAGCTTCTACCTCAGCAATTTATGGTGAACCCTTAAAAAATATAAAATATTTTAAAGAAGATTATTGGGGTTATGTTAATACTACTGGTCCCAGAAGTTCTTACAACGAAGGCAAACGTTTTGCGGAGAGTTTAACTTACAACTATGGTTTATATCATAATATCAACACAAAAATTATTAGAATTTTTCAAACCTATGGTCCGCGTATGAGATTCAACGATGCTCGAATGATACCAGATATAATTCGTTCCGCTTTGTCAGGTGAAGAATTGGTGGTTTATGGTGAAGAAGGTATTACCACATCCTTTTTATATATTTCTGATTTAATAGATGGTTTAACAAAAGCGATGGATGCTGAGGGAAATATAGTTTTAAATATGGGTCATCCTAAAGAAATTATGGTCGAGGAAGCTGCTCGTGTTATTAAAGAGTTAACTGATTCAAAATCTCAAATAGCTTATCGTGAGTCTCCGCAGTATATTTTAAAACACGGTTTACCTGACATCACTAAAGCCAAAGAAACATTAGGGTGGTTTCCTTTAGTTGATCTTAAATCAGGTCTTACTAAAACAATTGAATACATGAAAGCCCAACAAGGACTTTTAGGAATGTAATTTATTTTATTAAGAACAATAATATATTTTTAAATTATGAGAGTATTGGTTACTGGTGGTGCAGGTTTTATTGGTTCGCATTTAGTTGACGAATTGATAATTCAGAAAAATCAAGTAGCGGTGGTTGATAATCTTTCTACAGGCAAGAAAGATTATTTGCCAAAAGAAGTTGATTTTTATCAATTTGATATAGCTGATCAAAGCAAGATAGAAAAAATTTTTCAAGAATTTAGACCCGAAATAGTCTATCATTTAGCTGCACAAAAAGATGTTCGTTTTTCTGTTGAACATCCTGATTTAGATGCCAAAATAAATATTTTAGGTTCTCTCAATTTAATAAAATTGTCAGCTGATTATAAGATAAAAAAATTTATTTTTGTTTCTAGCGGTGGCGCCATCTATGATGCCAATGATAACTTGCCGTTTACTGAAACCGCAAAACCAATGCCATTATCACCTTATGGTTTGGCTAAATATACGATTGATTTATATTTAGAAATTTTTCAAAAATTAAATAATTTGCCATTTGTTAGTTTGCGACTAGCTAATGTTTACGGACCTAGGCAAGATCCTTTAGGTGAGGCCGGGGTGGTAGCTATTTTTTTTAATAAGTTAATTAAAAATGAAAAACCGCATTTAAATGGCGGTGGTTTACAAACTAGAGATTTTGTATATGTTAAAGATGTAGTTAAGGCTTTATTACAAGTAAGTCAGACAGATGTGATAGGAATATATAATATTGGTACCGCTATACCAACTTGTATCGCTGATCTTTTAAAGTTACAACAGACCATCTGCGGTACTAATATAGAGCCAGAAATAAAACCAGCCATCGCTGGAGAAGTGATGAAAAATGCTTTATCTTTTCAAAAAGCAAAAATAGATTTTTCTTGGCAACCGCAATATAATCTTAGTCAGGGTTTGAACGAAACGTTTAATTGGTTTAAAAGTTAGTACTATGAAAATATATATTGTTATTCCTGCCTTCAATGAAGCACAACACATAAATAAAGTTATAAAAGATTTAAAAGATAATGGTTATGAGAATATAGTTGTGGTCGATGACGGTTCAGTAGATGATACCTATCAGCAAGCTAAAAATAACCAAGTTGAGGTTCTACAACATGTAGTTAATCGTGGCATGGGCGCTGCTTTGCAAACCGGTAATAGTTTTGCTTTATGGCAAGGAGCAGAAGTTATAGTTCATTTTGATGCTGATGGACAAATGTTAGCCAGTGATATTAAAGCCATGGTTGATCCCATTATCAACAATCAAGTTGATGTTACTTTAGGTAGTCGTTTTCTTAGTGCGAGAGACGAAATGCCTTGGTCAAAAAAATATTTGATTCAGCCATTAGCCAAAGTAATAAATTATTTTTTTACCAAATTGTGGTTAACAGATGCTCATAACGGATTTCGCGCATTATCTGCAAGTGCTGCTAAAAAAATTCAAGTAACTCAAGACCGAATGGCTCACAACACAGAAATAGTAGAAAAAATTAAAAAAAATAATTTAAAATACCGAGAAATTCCTGTGACTATCAAATATTATGAATATGGTCAGTCATTAGGTGGGGGATTTAAAATTTTGCGCGATTTATTATTAGGTAAATTAATACGTTAGCTATGAATATTATTCAATACATTTTATTATTGCTAGTCATTTTTGTAATTTACCGAATTTGGCTACGTTGGCGCAATCACGATATTAGCAGACGCGAGTGGTTGAGTTGGAGTTTATTTTGGTTTTTGGCCGGTGGAGCGGTGCTGTTACCTAAAACAACTGACCTCGTAGCTAGTAAATTAGGCTTAGCCTCAGGACGCGGAGTTGACATGATAGTATATATTTCTATCCCTTTGCTTTTTTATGTATTTTTTCGGCTGTTAGTAAAAATTGATAATCTTGAACAAAACATTACAAAAATAACTAGACATTTAGCCTTAAAAGATAGGCAAGAAAAAAAAGAAGAATAAATTATGGTTCAAGTCGCTGTAATTATTGTTACTTATAACAACCGTTCACAAATAACGGATTGTTTGCGTACCGCCCAAATGCAAAGTTATCAAAAGAATTTTCAAATTGTGGTGGTTGATAATGGGTCAACCGATGGTACGCAAGTAATTGTAAAAAATAATTTCCCCCAAGTAGTTTTGATTAATAATAAAAACGATGGTTATGCCGGTGGAAATAATATAGGAATAAAATGGGCTCAAGAAAATGGTTACAATACTTTTGTCTTACTCAATCCTGATATGGAAGTAGATATTGATTGGTTAAAAGAACTGGTTAACATTGCCGAACTAGAAAAATCTGCCGGTATAGTACAATCAAAAGTACTCTTTTTCAACGAAAAATATAGAGTTAATAGTATTGGTAACCCTTTACATTTTGTAGGTTTTTCTTGGTCAGGTGGTTTTAAAAATTTAAGTAGTCGTTATTTAGAACCAATGCCGGTTATGATTGCTTCAGGCAGTAGCCTGTTAATTAAAAATGAAGTCATAGATAAAATAGGTTATTTTGATGAAAAATTTTTTATGTATCACGAAGATGTAGATTTCAGTTGGCGCGCAAGGTTAGCCGGTTATGAGATTTATTTAGCTCCATTGTCTAAAGTTTTTCATAAATATTCTTTTTCTTTTGGTACTAAGAAATTTTATTATGCCGAGCGTAATCGTTTAGCGGTAATTTTTACTTATTATAAATTTTTAACTTTAATTTTATTATTACCTTTTATTTTATTTACTGAAATTGCCATGTTGTTTTATGCTATTTTTACTGGTTGGACGAAATATAAGTTGTTTTCTTGGGGAGGTTTTTTATTGTTGTTGCCACATATTATAAGTAAAAGATTTAAGCAAAAAGAATATCGTCTTTTAACTGATAATAAAATTTTGCATTTGATGACATCTAAACTTGATTTTGAGGCTTTAAATAGCCCCATGATAAATTATTTATACAACCCATTGGCCAAATTTTATTTTATAATTATAAAACTCATAGTTAAATGGTAATTATATGAAAATTGCTCAAGTGACAGCTGTTTTTCCTCCTTATCGGGGAGGGATAGGTCAGGTAGCTTGGCAATATGCCAAAGGTTTGGACGATTTAAAAGAAAAAGTAGAAGTTTTTACAGTTGATTATGGTTTAAAACAAGATTATAAATTTGCCTGTCATTTTTTAAAAGCTTGGCCTCATTGGGGTAAAGCAGGTTTTTGTCCACAATTGTTATGGCGTTTGGATAACTTTGATGTTGTCCAACTTCATTATCCAGCTTTTGGACTGGCTGAAGTTACTAGTTTTTGGCGCTATCTAAATAAAAATAAAAAACTCATTCTTTTTTATCATCATGATTTAGTGGGTAGAGGTATTTTGGGAAAATTTTTTTGGATCTATCAAAAATTAATTTTACCACTGATTTTGGATATAGCAGATGTTATTTTAGTTTCTTCATTGGATTATGTTGAAAATAGTGAAATAAAAAAATATTATATTAAACATCAAGAAAAATTTGTAGCCTTGCCTTTTGGAGCTGATGATATTTTTTCAACAAAACAAGAAAAAAAATCAAATTATAAAAATATTTTATTTGTTGGCGGTCTTGATAGAAATCACTATTTTAAAGGCGTTGATAAATTGATCAGAGCTTGTAGCCACTTGACCACCAAAGATTGGCAATTAACTATTGTTGGTAGTGGTGAGTTAATGCCAGTTTATAAAAATTTAGCTACAGAGTTAAAAATTAATGATAAAATTATTTTTACTGGTAAGCAAACAGATAAGGAACTGGTAAAATTATACCAAAATGCTTACATTTTTTGTCTGCCTAGTGTTGATAAGACCGAAGCTTTCGGCATTGTACTTTTAGAAGCCATGGCTTGTGGCACTCCTGTGATTGCCAGTAATTTACCCGGGGTCAGGGCAGTGGTTAAAGAGAACGAAACTGGTTTATTGGTAACCCCTGGTAATGTTGATGATTTAACATCTAAATTGGATTTAATGTTGCAGGATGAAAATAAACAAAAAATATTTGGTCAAAATGCTTGTCAAGTTGTAGAGGAGTTTTATCGTTGGCCAAAAATAATAAAAAAATTGAGAGATATTTATTATGTTTAGTAAACTTTTGTCTTTGGCAAAAATTAAAAGAAAATATATCAATATCATTTATTGGTTAAATTTTATTTTTTTAGGAATAAATATTTATTGGCAACAAAGTTCCTTTTTAAATCTATGTTTATTTACAATATTTTTTATTTTAACAGGATATTATGCGGGTTTATATGCTAATAATCTATTGAAATTAAACAAATTTAAATCACTTGTTTTTGGTTATTTAATTTTTATTTATTTGTTGAGTTTTACGGTGGCTATATTTGTAAATTTTTATAAATATAGCGATTTATTTTCTTTTTTCTCAATAGTAATTATTGGCAGCATTATTTTTTTAGTTAGTAAAGATTTAGATTGGTTGGTTACTAAGTCAGTTAACCAACCAGGAGGAAATCATGTTAGACCGCCATTTTATTTGACATATCTTTTGCCACTATTGATGATCGGAGGAACTTTGATGTTATTATCCTCTAGAACAGGGGAATATATCATTACGCCTTGGCAAGTTATACCCAAACTTTATGTCTATATTTTTTTATTGGTAACATTTACCATTGGTGTTTTAATTTTTACTAAATTAAAAACAGGTTTTCTTATATTTTTAATAATACTACATTCTTATTTTTTACATGCTTATTTACCTTTGGTTTATGAAACAGGTTTTGGAGGAGATAAATGGCGTCATTTAGCTTCAGAGAAATATTTAACTACCGGTAAGGTATATAGCCCTAGTTTAATCGGCGAACCTTTACGATTGATGTCATTAGGACCTTGGCAGGTTCCAGAAGTACTTTTTGCTGGTAATAAGACTTCATATGGTAATCAATGGGGATTAACATTATTATTGAGTAATTTTTTAGCAATTGATATTTTTTGGGTAGACTATTGGTTAATTTTTATTTTATGGTCTTTTTTTATCCCTTTACTTTTATATCAACTAGCTGGTTTTATTTACCAATCAACTAAATTCAGATTGTTAGTCGCATTTTTACCTACCATATTTTATACTTTGCAAGTGTTTGGTGCTATCACTATTCCGGTTTCTTTGGGGGTAATATTTTTTCTGGCTGTATTATATTTATGGCTTTATTATTTACAAACACAAGACAAAAAAGTTAGAAACTTAGCACTGGTATTTACAGTTCTTATGTACTTTGGTTATGTATTGTATTTTATTGTTATGATGGTGATGGCAGTTGGTTTTTTGATTTGGGGAGAAATAAATAATAAACTATGGCGAAGAATATTATTAACTTTAATTATATTATTTGCGTGTTTAGTAGTTCCAACTATGGAAATAATAATGGGTTATGGTTCATTAAAATCCGATTTAACCAACCCTCAAACTATTTTTTCACAAACAGCTGATGCTTTTGGTACTTTAACAGGTATTGTTGCTTTTATACCTAGACCAACCCATATTGATCAAGGTAATTGGCTTTACAATCAAACCAGACAAACTCAAAGTCAAGCATCATTATTTAATCTTAGATTATTACCTCTAATTTTTACTGGTTTAGTGTGGTTGTTAGCTTTATTGGGTATACAAAAAATTAGGAAGTTACCGGAAAAAAAATTTGCTTGGTTTATATTCTGGTCTTTGGTAGTAATGGTATTTAGTTATATTTTTTCGTGGTATTTTATGGATGGTAATCATATTTTAGCAAGGAGACTCGATGTTACTATAACTTTTTTTTGGTTGATATTGATAGCTCTAGGAATTTTTTATCTTTTGGAAGATGTATTACCCCGAGTTGATAATTTTATAAAAGTTTATAGTTTGGTAATTTTTATTTCATTGTTAGCAGCCTCGACTTATACTTCAGGACCGGTTTTGGAGGTAGTGACCGCAGATGAAGTAAAAGCTGCACATTATGTTTGGGAGAGGATTGATAAAGAAAATAATTATTGCGTAGTTGCCAATACCTGGCCACTATTGGGTTTGGAGTATGTGTCAGCCCGTGAGATTATAGCGGGGGGTTTTCCGGTATATTTAGAATATGCCCAACCAGAGAGAGTAAAAATTTTTGAAGGGTTGATTCGTAAACCACTGGCTGATGATTGGTTAGCAAAAGCCTTTAATGTTACGGGAGCAAAAGAATGCTGGTATCTGACCGAGAGACGTTGGCAGTCTGATACGGTGTGGGAACAAAATTTGCAAATTTTTGGTCAACCTCAAGCACAAATTGGTAAAGTTTATATTTGGCAAATAAAAACAGAGAATTAATTTCTCCAAAAAAATTAATCCTATAATTGGCTGGATAAATACTTTTGTTTGAATTTATCAATAGTCGTTTAAGTAAGCGACTTTTTTGGTAAATAATCAGGGTCGATTATTTTTTTAGTAATAAAAGGTTTGATATCCACGATTTGTTGTGATTGGATATATACTCTCTTTTTTTTAAATTTTTTTAAATTTTTTAAAGCATAATAAAAGGCCGAAACGTAAACTTTTAATTGTCGCCGTTTGATAGAGTTTACTTTAATTATAATTTGACCCAACAAGACAAATAGACCATATTGCCACCAGAGTTTACTAGGTAAATTTTTGTATAAACAAAAAATTAAGTTACGATAAGTATGATAAACAGCAAAATCTGACATAACCGAAGTAGAAGCGGAGCCTTTATGTAGACATATAGCATTATCAGCTAGGCTAGCAGAAAAACCCAATAATCTTGCTCTAAAACCTAAATCAAAATCTTCAGCGTAGGCAAAAAAACTAGAGTCAAAATAGTCATAAATAATACGCGATTCAAACCCAGTTGAAATTTGTTTTTCTTCTTTGGTTTTTTCCAATAATTCTCGGCTATATAGAGCTGCGCCGGCCGAAGGACAAAAAAGCAGTTTATCATTTGTTTTAATATTGAAAGTAAGTCCAGACATCATAAGTTCTATCCCTAAGCAATCTACTTTATCTGGTTGGTCCATTTTCATCATTGTAGCTTGTGTCATAGCTGAATTATTTTTTTGAGCATGACTAGTTAAGTTTGCTAAAAAATTTTTACTAACAGTGGTGTCATTATTTAAAGTTAAAATATAATCTATTTTAGTATCTTTTAAGGCTTGTCTAATATTAAAATTATTGCCTTCTGCAAAACCTTTATTTTCCGTTTCAATATTAATAATTATTTTAGGCCATTTAGAAAAGAGATTGTTTAGAGTAATTTCATCTTCACGACTAGCGCCTTGAATTAATAAATAAACTATAAAATTTTGATAGGTTTGTTGTTGTAAAGAAGTTAAACAGTTGATAGTTAGTTTAACGTCTCGGTAATGTAAAATGGAGATACCAATTTTTGACATATTATAAGGGTTTATTTATTTTTGGTTGCAAAGTAGTTTTAATTTGAACAAATTTTTTACTCAAGTAATATTCTACTAAAGCAAAAATTATAAGTCCAGTAATAATTTCTGTTAGTACTGTAGCCCAAGCAGCTCCGAGGTAAGAAAATTTTGGAATCCAATAAAAATTTAATCCAATATTGATAATTAGACCAAAGCCGGTGGCAACAGTGTAGGTAAGTTGTTTACCTAAAGCATTTAAAGTATAGAGCCAAACATGAGCTAAAAAGGAGAAAAATACAGCTAAAGCCAAAATATAAAATATATTAATTGCTGGTGTGAATTCAGCTCCATAAATATAAATAATTAGCCATTTAGCAATTATGGCTGAAATACCTAAGATTATTAAGCCGGCACCAGTCATCAGATAGAGAGTTTTACGATAGAGTTTACGACAAGCAGTTATTGATTCTTTAGCTAATTGGGATAATTTTGGATAAACAGACATAATTAAAATATATGCCACGAAAGTTAAAGAAAAAATAAGTAAATAGGCGGCGTTATATAAACCCGTAGCTTGGTCGTCTTTGATCATTGATAACATCACGGTATCAATGCGAAAATATATAATTACAAACATATTAGCTAGCGCTAGAGGCCAAGCTTGACGTAAAATATTTTTAATCATCGGACGATCCCATTGCCAGGTAAATGAAGTGAATTTTATTTTTATCAGAAGAATACTGACTATTAAAGCATAAACAGCTGCTATGAAATAAGACCAAACAATGGCATGTAACGACCCTTGATAGATTGACCAAGTTATTAATAGTAGCAGTATTAGATGCTGACTAATTTTAATAAATGCTTCGTATTTAAATTTTTCAAAGGCTCTAAAAACAGCTCTTAATAATTCTGCCAGGGTATAAACTATTAAGTAAGCCCCAGCTATAAGAATTAATTCTTTAATATACAGGGGTTTATTAAGCAGAAGGGTGCTTGCAACAATTAAAACATAGGTTAAAAATCCTAAAACAATTTTTAAAGAAAAATAGTTGCTTAATATTTTTTTTGTATTTTCTTTATTTACACTAATATCACGGATAGCAATCATCGCTAAACCGAAATCTGCTATTACTTGCCAAATTTGAGCAAACGCTAAAATAAAAGCAAATTGTCCATAGATAGTTTGACCTAATTTTCTGGCTACCAAGACGCTAACTATAAAAAGAATTAGCATGGCTATGCCCTCAGATAAAGCTAAATATAAAGTATTTTTTTTCAAAATGTTTTTTAGTGATGCCATGTTTATATTGTACCAAGCTTTATTGGATTATGAAATGAAATAATAGTTAATATTTGCTATAATTAAATTATGAAAATAGACAAAGTAACAAAAATCATCAATTTGGCCATGATTATAATAGTTTTCATTTTTTTGTTTTTTTTAGTTTGGTACGATATAAATCCAAAAGGTCAAAGAAAGGTTATTCATACTTTTGACAAAACCAATAGTTTGATTAGAGGACCTTATCCAGATGATCGGTTGAATAATCAAAAACAAGTAGGTAAAAATTATTGGGAAATAGCAATTGACCCAGTCTATTTTGATTTATATATACCAAGATTATATCAACGGATTAGTTTTTCAACTATTTTTCAATTAGCTAATAATACAAATAATGATACCGTAATTGAATTAGGAGGTTTAGGCAGTGATCAAGGTTGGCAAGTAACCTTAAAACCTATCTATAATTATAATTTAGAGAATTTAAAATTGGACTGTAAAAAATTTCCCTATAGTCCAGCAAATGACATTTCAGTTTGTGCGGGTAGGGAATCGTTACCAGTTGAACTAAATAATTGGTCGGAAATTTTAGAAAAATATCCAACAGCTGAATACGCTACTTATAATTTTTCTTCATCAAGATTGGCAGATTTAAATATAAAAAAGTGGGAACAAAATTTTACCAAGGAAGATTTTGATTTTTTGCTAACTACTTATCAACCAGTTGTAGATCTGGGTAATAATTGGAAAAAAGGTACGGCTGTATTTTCTCCTGATGAATTATGGTTAGCTGGTCATATTTATAAATTTATTATTTCCGCGCCAGATCTAACTAAAAACAACCAGACTATATATTTGAAATCGGTAGAATTTTATTTAGAAAAAGAACCTATTACGCGACAAAATTTTAAAGATAAATTGTTACGGTTTTGGGAAAGATTTAAATTAAGATTTTAGTTTATGATTAATATATATTGGCAGCGAATAATTAAACTTTTACTTTTTTGGTCAGTATTTTTTTTTATTTTTTTATTAATTTTAGAAGATTTGAAGCCATTTCTAGTAAGAGTTCATTTTATTCCCCATTGGTTAATACCAATTATTTTAATTTTATTTATTGTACAAATATTTAGTCATGACAATTATCAACCCACCATGCCTCAACAAAAAAGATTACTGTTATTTGGTTGGTTGGTTGCTATTTGTTGTTGGGTAATAGTTTATTTATTTTTTAATAATCAATTTTTAGGTTTGATTATTGGATGTATTATTTTTGTTTTAGTAAAAATTTATTTAAAAAAAATTAAAAGACAATTTGAATTTTAATTTGCTATAAATTTTATTATTATTTAACATATTGATATGATTGCCGGAGTATTTATAAAAAAATTAAAGGTTCATGCTGACATACCAGATATGGATGAAGTATTAACTCAACCTGGTTTTTTAATGGAAGTTTTGCGGGCTGATGATAATTTACTAAAAAAATTTGGACAAACTACTTTTACCGTCGCTTATCAAGGTACGATTAAAGCTTTCCATTATCATGATCAGCAGGATGACTTGTGGTTTGTGGCTACCGGTAAAGCCATGGTAGTGCTTTATGATTTGAGGGAAAATTCACCGACCAAAGGGCAAACTCAAGTTATTTATGCTGGTGAAGGAGATTATAAGTTAATTGTTATTCCAATTGGGGTGGCTCATGGTTATAAAGTTTTATCAACTGAGCCGGTATTACTTTTTTATCATACAACGGAAAGTTATAATGTTTCTCATCCAGACGAAAAGAGAATAGCTTTTAATGATGATAAAATTGGGTTTGATTGGAATAATGAACCAAAAGTTGATGATTAAACTTTATTCGTAATTTTTAATTCTTAATTCTATTTTTATGCATGATTGTATTTTTTGTAAAATAGTAGTAGGCGAAATACCAAGTGAAAAAGTATATGAGGATGAAACAACAGTAGCTTTTCTTGATATCTCTCCAGTAACTAAAGGCCATGTTTTGGTTGTTACTAAAAAACATTTTAAAGATTTTTTAGAAACTCCTGTTGAAGAATTGGAAAAATGTGTAAAAACCATAAAAAAAATTGCACCCAAATTGATGGTTGCTTTAGAGGCCGATGGTTTTAATATTGGTTTGAATAATGGCGAAGCATCAGGTCAAGTAGTTAAACATCTGCATTTTCATATTATTCCCAGACACGATAACGATAGTTTACGCATGTGGGAAGGCCAAGCTTATCAAGAAAATGAAATGAAAGATTATGGAGATAAAATAAGGAAATTTACTATTGAATTGTAATTGTTTACTAAATTTAAATTATTGATTATAAATATGAAAATATTAGTGACCGGTGGAGCAGGGTTTATTGGCAGTAATTTCATTTTTTATTGGTTGGAAAAATACCCCGATGATCAAATTGTCAATTTGGATAAATTAACCTATGCTGGCAATTTAGAAAATTTAAGTTTAGTGGAAAAAAATCCAAATTATAAATTTGTTCAAGGTGATATTGGTGATACAAAAATTTTAGATAAGATTTTACCAGGGATTGAGGTGGTGGTTCACTTTGCGGCGGAATCACACGTAGATAGATCAATTACTGGGCCGGCTGTATTTATTCAAACTAATGTCTTAGGCACGCAAGTACTTTTAGATGCTTGTTTAAAGCATAAAATCAGCCATTTTCACCATGTATCAACTGATGAGGTATTTGGTGCGTTAGAACTCAATTCTGGTGCCAAATTTAACGAATTAACACCATATAACCCACATTCACCTTACAGTGCTTCTAAAGCCGCTTCTGACCATTTAGTAAGGTCATATGGTACTACTTTTGGTTTAAAATATACTATCACCAACTGTTCGAATAATTTTGGTCCTTTTCAGTTTCCTGAAAAATTTTTACCAGTAATGATTATTAATTTATTACAAGATAAAAAGGTGCCAGTTTATGGTGATGGTTTATATGTCCGTGACTGGTTATATGTAGAAGATCATTGTCGCGCCATTGATTTGGTAATTAAATCAGGTAAAACCAATGAGACCTATTGTATTGGTGGCATGACTACAGATATAAATAATATTGACATAACCAAAAAAGTTTTAAAGATTTTAAATAAAAATGAATCAAGTATAGAATTTATTAAAGATCGACCTGGTCATGATCGGCGTTATGCCGTGGATTGGACCAAAGCCAAAAAAGAACTTGGTTATGCACCCCAACATGACTTTGATACTTACTTACAAAAAACAGTTGCCTGGTATCAGGAAAATAAGAGTTGGTGGAATAGAATACTTAAACATAATATAATTTTATAAATTAATAAATGAATGAAAAAATATTTCTTTATAGTTATTCTCGTTAGTTTATTATTAAGTGGTTGTTCACTATTATCACCACAAAAAATAGAAGGGGAAAGCAAAGCCGAGGTAAATAATAAATCTACTAACATAAATGAAGAGTCAAAAAAAGAAATAAAAAATAATAATACAGATAGTCAAACGGCTATTGAAACTGTAGACAGTAAGCCTGTTGTCTCTACTTCAATAGAAAACAAAAATAAACTTAATTTAAGTGCTCAATCATTAAGTAAGATTCCAGCTGATGTTTTTAATAAAACCTATTTACAAGAATTAAACGTTGCCAATAATTTAATATCTGGAGCAATTCAGGGTGAAATTAGACATTTACAAAATTTAGTTGTACTTAACGCTAGTAATAATCAAATGACCGGCGTGCCGGCAGAAATCGGCCAACTACAAAACTTAGAAATCCTCGATTTATCCAATAATCAGCTGACCGGACTACCTTATGAATTGGGAAATTTAAAAAAATTGAAAATATTAAATATATCAGGTAATAGTTATTCTGAATTAGACCTGAATATTATAATAGAAAAGTTACCGGCTGATGTAAAAATTATAAAATAATTAATTTGGCGATGAAAAAAATATTAATCTTGGGTGCTAGGGGCATGTTGGGTCATGATTTGGCCAAAGTTTTTGCTGAATATAATCCTTGGCTATGGGACAGGGAAGAGCTTGATGTTACTAACGAGCAAATGGTCAAGGAAAAGATTAATAACTTAAGTCCGGATGTTATTATCAATGCAGCTGCTTATACCAACGTTGATGGCGCAGAAACTGATGTAGAACTTGCTTTTGCTATCAACTCGCAAGCAGTTGATTTTTTAAGTAAAGCTAGTAAAACGGTTGGCGCTAAGTTTGTTCATCTTAGTACAGAATATGTATTTAATGGCGAAAATAAAAATGGCTATAACGAAGATGATAAAACAGAACCAATAAATATTTATGGCAGATCAAAAGCAGAAGGTGAAAAAAATTTAATTGATTCTGGAATAGATTATTATTTAATTAGAACTTCATGGTTATATGGTCAAGCACCGCAAAAAGGTAAACCTAGAGGTAAAAATTTCATTGATACCGTTTTAGCTAAAGTTGCCCAGGGAGAGGAATTAAAAGTAGTCAATGACCAATTCGGACATCCTACTTATACATTTGATTTAGCACAAGGTATTAAGTCATTATTATGGGAAAATTATCCCATAGGCATCTATCATCTAGTAAATGATGGGGTGGCTAGTTGGTTTGAATTGGCTAAATATGCTTTGCAGATAAAGGGTTTGAATGCTAAAATAAAACCATGTTTAAGTTCTGATTTTCCCAGTGTTGCCAAAAGACCACAGTTTTCTATATTAAATAATAATAAATTACCGAAAATGAGATCTTGGCAGGAAGCGGTGCAAGAATATCTTAGTTAGGGTTTAAGAGTTAGTTTTTTGAATATTTAATTAATATTTTGAATTTTTATTTTTAATTTTTGATTTTATAAATTTATGTCTCATGATTTTAAACTTTCCGTTAATGCCATTATTCCTAAAGAAGGTGAAGTATTGTTAGTTAAAAGATCAGATAGGGACATGTGGCGCTTGCCAGGTGGGGAACTTGCTTTAGGTGAAACAATAGATGAATCAATAGTGAAGATGATTCATCAAAAATTAGGTTTAACTATAAGTATTGAAAGAGTATTGGGTTTATACTCTAAACCTATACAAAATGAGTTAGTAGTTTTGTTTTTAGTCAAATTGATGAATAAACGTCAGACCCCTAAACCCAGCGGAAATTATGTGGCTGCAGATTATTTTTCAGTTGATCAATTACCTGATAATTTTCCAGATAAAAATTATGAAAGAGTTGAAGACTATAAAGAAAATTATAAAGAAGTGGTTATTCGTACTCAAATGTCAGCTCCTTCTAGTTTAAAATTTCCCAACATAGGTAAATAGTTTTATGAAAGGCATTATTTTAGCTGGTGGTAAAGCTACTAGGTTAAGACCCTTAACTTTAGTAACTAGTAAACAGTTACTACCAGTTTATAATAAACCGATGATTTTTTACCCTTTATTTACTTTGTTAAAGGCAGGGATAAAAGAAATACTTATTATTATCGCTCCAGAATACGCCGGTCATTTTATGCATTTACTTGGTTCTGGTAAGCAATTTAATGCCAAATTTACTTATGAAATTCAAGAGCATCCCAGGGGACTGGCAGATGCTTTTTTAATTGGTGAGGATTTTATTGATGAAGGCAATGTCGCCATGATTTTAGGCGATAATATTTTTAGTGATGATTTAAGTTCTGATATCAGATCTTTTACTAGTGGGGGTAGAGTGTTTGCCAAGCAAGTTTCCGATCCAGAAAGGTATGGTGTAGTTGATTTTGATCACAGTGGTAAAGCATTATCGATTGAAGAAAAACCTGCAAAACCAAAAAGTAATTATTGTGTAACTGGACTATATGTATATGATCAAAATGTTGTCGAAATTGCGAAAAGTCTCCAACCTTCTGTTAGGGGAGAATTAGAAATTACTGATATAAATAATGTTTATTTGAAGAGGGAACAACTGGATGTAAAAATTATAGAAAATGATTGGTTTGACACCGGTACGTTTGACTCATTACTTATGGCCTCAAACTGGGCAGCGAAAAATCAGTCTCTTTGGGCAGAATTTCAATAATAAATGTATTTTCTTTTGTTAGGTTGAGATCGGTAGTGCTATAAATTATATAATTGCCAGTATTAACAAAGCTGGCTTTTTTAATGTCGGTATTACTTAAAAGCAGTGCTCGGTTTCTTCGGTCACGCTCATCAAGTTCAATCATTTCCAAAGAATTTTTTTGTGTTAATAAGAGATGATTATTTGAGTTGTACCATAAAATTTGAGTAATAGGATCTGATTGTCTAGTAATTAGAGATGTAAATCCATCCTTCTCGACCCATATTTCCCAGGGATTATAAAATACTAAAGTATTATTGGGTGAATAGAAAGCTTCCGTAACGTCATTATAAATTTTTGAGGAGTTATTAAATCCTTCTTCATTTTTATCTAAATTCAATAAATATAATTTTTTATTTTTTTGATCTAGAATAGTTGCCTCATTGTTTTGTATATTTATAAATTTATAATCTTCGGAAAATGGCAAAAGATAATCAGGAAAATTTTTATTAGATAAAGTCAGCTCTTTTACCCGTAAATATATATTACTATCATTATTATTTTTTTCTAAATAATAAAATAAATTATTATCATAATAAAAATCTATAATATT
>CAZINS010000005.1:0-50782 GCA_964540695.1 uncultured Gammaproteobacteria bacterium
ATGATGTAAATTTTAACGAAGAACTGCTTAATTATTTATACAATAACAAAACCGTCTTAACACAAACAAATTTACAGTTAGAAAATAAAAAAGTACCAGGTACAGTTGCTAATTGGCTAAAGCTATTTATTTCTATATTTGGTTTAAAAGAGTTCAATGATTTTACCATGGCAAATTTTTTTACTCAGGTAAAAGAAATAAAAAATCTTTCTGCTTCGGAAAGAAATGATTTAGAAATATTTTTGAAAATATATAGAAATTTAAAATTTTTTCCAGACGTATATTTAAAGAAAAATATGGTTTTTGAAGATTTTAAATTAATTCCAATTACAAAGGTATTTGATCTAGAAGTTGATTATTCATTTTCAGAAAATATTGCTACACCTGAAAAAGAAAATATTGATAAAAAAGAAAAGATATTACAAGACTATATAAAATATCAAAAATATATAAATAAAATAATTTCAAAATCAGAAAATTTACTTGGGCAACCAGAGGGACTATTGCATGATAAATTTCATCAAGTAATAAACAGCAAAGATAGAAGTGGTATATATTTATATTTATTTATTTTTGCCAAACAGGGGAATCTAGACGAAATATTTGAAAGAGATGATAAAATAAAAGATATTTTTAGTAAACATTTAGAGAAAAAATTTTCAAAAAAAATTGCCAATCATTTTGCCAAGAATTTACGTGAACCAGTATATTTGTCATATTTTCTGCAACATATTTTGAAAGATATATTGAAACTTGATGATAATGAATCAGCGGTGCTAGCTATAAAATTGGTCAATGAGCTTAAGCGCGCTGGAGATAAACAATACTTACCGATTGCTTATGGAGATTTACAGGCGGGAGTGTTTAAATGGAAAGCAATTATAGATAAAGATGACAGATTGGAGCTAGAGAATTAAAGCACCTAATTAAAAATTGATTAATAATTATTTAAATTTATCTGCTATAATAACTAGTATGGAAGAACAAATACAAAAAAATACCTACGAAGAAAAATTGGACCTAGATGTCTCTGATGAAATTGTAGTAAAAGACGAACAAGGTAATTACCGAGTTTTGATTGGTGGTAAGTTGGAAGATTTGCCCCCTGGTTTTACTGTGGCAGAAAAGAAGCAAGTTACCCCTCCGGCTGAATTATTTACTGAAGAAGGTTTGGTAAGTCAAGAACAGACAGCTGAACAGTTGATGCCTCCAACCCCGGCAATTTGGCAAAAACAACCTGGGGCTGCTTTTTATTTTCATCCTGAAGATGAGGAAGATGTAAATAAAATTGTTGCAGAAAAAGGATTGGATACTCAAATTAATCTTGATCCAGCGGCTGAGGAGATAATTGTTTTGAGTGGAGTAAGATTTGCCAGTGAAAATAGTAGAAGTAAAGTAAAAAATATTATTTTAGCCAGACTCAAACATGTACGCGAACAAGCTGAGACCAGAGATGCTTTGACTAGACCAATGTCGGAAGGTGGAGCGGGTTTAAGTGATTCTGAGGCTGAAGTTTTGATATCATTGGTGATAGAAAAAATGGAACAAATTGAAGCCGGCGAATATGCCCCACCAGTTAAGTCAGAACTTGATAATCTAATTAAACAGTCAGACGATACTTATCAATTTGATCAATCAGAGATAGGTGCTCATGAAGCATTCGCTGATACTTTGGCTCAAGTTAAACCTGAGTTTACTCAAATTCCACGTTTTCAAGAACCAGAAATAAAACCTGAAGAGGTAACCACCCCTCATTCTAAAAGACCAATTTCTACCGATATTAGACCAAGAGTAAGTGATGTCAGGCCAATGGAAAGAGTAAGAGGACCAATCGAAGAGTTGAAATATATGAATTTAGCTGAACTTCATCGTATTGGTACTAGTGCCTTGGATAATATTAGTCATATTAAGGATAAAATCAATGCTTTAGAAGAAGAATCTTTCAATAAAAAAGTAGAAGGAATTAAAGCTTGGCGACAATCACCACTTTATAATATGTATCTAGATATTGGTCGACAAAGCATGGAGCAAGGTAAATCAATCAGCCAAGTAATTATGGAGCGACAACAATTGGGCGATGAAACTTTATCTTTACAAGAATTTGAAAATATTTCTGATTTAAATCAAGAGTTGAGATATTAGCTTATAGCTTATAGATTTTAGCTTTTAGGTAGAAGAAAATGGTAAAATCATATAAGGAATTGATAGTTTGGCAAAAAGGAATGGACTTAGTGGTAGCAATATATGAATTGATTGATAAATTTCCTAAAGAAGAAATATTTGGATTATCAATGCAAATGAAAAGATCAGCAGTTTCAATTCCATCCAATATAGCTGAAGGAAGAAACAGAGGAACTAGAAAAGAGTTTGTTTATTTTTTAAGAATAGCTTATGGATCTGGAGCCGAGTTGGAAACACAATTAGAATTATCAAAAAGATTATTTAATATACCATCTGAGAGTTATTCTAGAGTAGACGAGTTACTAATTGAATTAATGAAAATACTTAATAAAATGATTTCTAAGCTACAAGCTAACAGCTAACAGCTTAAAGCTAATTAATATGCAACAATTTTTAGTCCCACAATTTATTGATGTCGAAAGTAAAATTTTAGGTCCGATTACAGTCAGACAATTTGTAATTATGATTGTAGTGATGGGTGCTTTGTTTACCTATTTTAAAACTTTGGATTTTTCTGGATTTTTACTGGCATCAATTTTTACAATTGCTTTGGGCGCGGCTTTTGGGTTTTTGAAAGTAAACGGTGCACCTTTTCATATTTTTTTACTAAATGTTATTCAAACTATTATGCGCCCGTCTTTAAGAGTTTGGGCAAAAGACAACGCCACACCTTTGACCAGTAAGGAAGAAATTGAAAAAAAAGAAGATGATTTATTAAATACAGTTAAGGTAGTAAGACCTATTGCTAAACAAATTACTACCACTAGATTGGCGGAATTATCATTGATTGTTAACACCGGTGGTTATTATAAGGGAGAGTATTAAATCAGCTTTTAGCTTACAAATTTAAGCTAACAGCTACAACCTAAAAACATGAAATCAAAAAAATTGGCCAATAAAAAAGTTCTTGTTTCAACCCAGCAGTATTTAGATATTGCTGAGATTAAAAATGATTCAGTGGTTTTGAAAGATGGTACTTTGCGAGCAGTGTTACTAGTTTCATCTATCAATTTTGCTTTAAAATCGGAAGATGAACAAAATGCTACTATTTCTGCTTACGTAAGTTTTTTAAATGCTCTTGATTTTCCTTTACAGATTGTTATTCAATCAAGAAAATTGAATATAGATGTTTATTTAGAACAGTTAGTACAAAGGGAACGCATGCTTACCAATGAATTGTTGCGGGCTCAAATTAGTGATTATCGGGAATATGTTAAAGAATTAGTGGAGCTAGGGGAAATTATGAGTAAACGATTTTATATGATAGTACCTTACGGTGGCACCAACGTTGAGAAGCCAAGTTTTATTCAAAGATTGTCAGCAGTTTTTACTCCAGCTAGAATAGTGTCTTTGCAAAAGAAAAAATATGAACAGTATTTAGAATTGTTGGATAAAAGAGTTGATTTTGTTATGTCGAATCTAGCTAGTATTGGTCTAACTTCAGTTAAATTGGATACCCAAAGTTTGATTGAGATGTACTACAATACTTACAATGTAGATGTTTATGAGCAACAAAAATTAGTTGATGTTAATAAATTAAGAACCAATTGATACAGTTTTTAGTTGTTAGCTTCTAGCTTTTAGTGAAAGTCACTGTCAGCTATTAGCTAAAAGCCAAAAGCTATAAGCTAATTATCATGTTTAACCCCAAACAAGCCTTACAAAAGAATAGACCAGTCAAACAAATACTTTCCAATCGCGAGAAAGCAGAATTGGATGTGGAAAAAACCATGGATGAAAAACAGTTGTTAGAAGCAGAAAAAGTATTTCGTGAAGGCACTGTAAAAATTCGTGATATTATCGCTCCAGCTGCTTTCAAAGTAACTCCTTCTTATTTGGAGTTGGGTTCAAAATTTGTTCGTAGTATTTTTGTTATCAATTATCCACGTTATATTTCAGTTGGTTGGTTTGCACCGGTTATAAATTATTCCGCTACTATGGATATTGGTATGTTTTTTTACCCTATCCCAGCTGAAGTGGTATTGAAACAGTTAAAAAACAAAGTTGGTATTTTGGAAGCACAATTGATTGCCGATGCCGAAAAAGGCGCACCCCGTGATCCTATCCGTGAAACAGCTTTGCAAGATATTGAAAAATTGCGTGATGATTTAACTCAAGGTATAGAAAAGTTTTTCCAATACGCACTCTATGTCACCATGTATGCCAATTCCAAAGAAGAACTTGATAATCTTACAGAAAAAATAGAATCATTGTTTGGTGGTAAATTGGTTTATACCAAAAGAACTTTGTATCAAGCTGAGCAAGGATTTAACTCAACTCTGCCGTTGGGTAATGATGAGTTAATGATTTCATTCAATATGAATTCATCACCCGTAGCCTCATCTTTCCCTTTTATTTCTTCAGAACTAACTAGTGATGAAGGTATACTTTATGGAATCAACCGGCATAATAATAGTTTAATTTTATTTGATAGATTTTCTTTACAAAATGCCAATTCAGTTGTGTTTGCTACCTCTGGTGCCGGCAAAAGTTATGCTATTAAATTGGAGGTTTTACGTAGTTTGATGATGGGAACTGACGTGATAATTATTGATCCTGAAAAAGAATATAAACATTTATCAGATGCTGTCGGGGGAACTTACATCAATATTTCACTTTCTAGTGATAGTAAAATAAATCCGTTTGACCTGCCTCGCAAAGTTGACGATATGAAACCCGCAGATATTATTAGAAGTGCCGTAATTACTCTTAAAGGTTTAATGAGATTAATGCTTGGTAATCTTACTCATCAAGAAGATTCAATTATTGATCGGGCTCTCCTTGAAACTTATGCTAAAAAAGATATTACCCCGACTTCTGACTTGACACAGGTTGAACCACCTTTGATGTCTGATTTTGAAGAAGTTTTGTCTGGAATGGAGGGAGGAGATGATTTGGTTTTACGTTTGAAAAAATATACGGAAGGTACTTTTTCCGGACTTTTCAATAGCCCCACCAATATTGATTTGGACAACCAATTGATTGCTTTTTCGGTTAGGGATTTGGAAGATGAACTACGACCAATTGCTATTTATACCATTGTTAATTATATCTGGAATATTGTGCGGTCAGAGCTGAAAAAAAGGATTTTAGTAATTGATGAAGCTTGGTGGTTGATGCAGAATGACGATAGCGCCAAATTTATTTATGCTTTGGTTAAACGTTGTCGCAAATATTATTTGGGAGTCACTACTATTACTCAAGATGTCAATGACTTTTTACGTAGTCCTTATGGTCAAGCGATTGTAACCAACTCTTCTTTGCAACTTTTACTTAAACAATCCCCAGCTTCAATTGATGTGGTAAAGAAAACATTTATGTTGACCGAAGGGGAAAAATATTTGTTGTTGGAGTGCGGCGTAGGTGAGGGAATATTTTTTGCTGGTTCCAAACATGCAGCTATAAAAATAGTGGCATCATACACTGAAGATCAGTTGATCACTTCTGACCCCAAACAGTTATTGGAAATTGAAGAAGCCAAAAGAGAATTCAATCGTCAGCAAAATCAAGCTGAGGAGATGGATATTTAAATTGGCTGTTAGCTTGTAGCTGGTAGCTTTTAGAATGTCAAAACTACAAGCTAAAAGCTAAAAGCTAAAAGCTAAATATATGAACCCCCAAATAAAAAAATTACTTATATTTCTCTTAATTTTGCTGCTATTAGTTGGCGGATTTTTTGGTTGGTGGTGGTGGCAAAAAAGAGAAAAACCTATAGTTAGTCAGCCACCTGTTATTACCAACGAGCCCAATGAAGTTATTGTAGCTGACCAACAAGTACAAGAAACTCTATCACAGCAGATTACTGGTAAATCAGAACAAGAAATAGGTGATTATGCTTCTATAGTAAATGCCAGTAGGTATTTTGTGGAAAGATTGGGTAGTTTTTCTAGTGGGGCTGCTTGGCAAAATATTGATGATATTAGAACAGTAGTGACTCCCCAAGTTTATACAGATTTGCAAAGTTTACGTGCAAGTATTAATCAGACGGAAGGTAACTATACTCTTAGTACCAAAAGTTTGGCTGTTAATGTCAAAGACCAAACAGATAATTCTGCAACCGTGGTAATTAGTACTCAAAAAAGAGAGGTTAACGTAGAGACAGAAAGAATTTTTTATCAAGATATTACTTTACAGCTGATTAAACAAAATGATACTTGGTTAATATCAGATTACAACTTAGGTCCAGAGAAAAAATAAAGAAAATATGGTTGATAATGAAATTATTTATAAGCGTGAGTTAGACCGACAGCGTATTCGTAGTACTCGTTCTCAAGGTATGGATGCAATGTTAGCTAGAAATAAGACTACTGGTGATAGTAATCAGGATAAAACAGGACTTTTAAAACAAGGAAAAAATTTAGATAAAAGTGCAAAGCGTATAGGTAAAGGAGCTGCTCAAGTTGCAGCAGGTAATGAAGTATCAGGTGTAATAAATATTGCTAGAGGGGCAAAGGATATTGGTAGTGAATTTCTTGGTGGTGGTTTTTTGCGCGTGGGTATAATGTGGTATTTTATGATGTTAGCCGCCGGGGTAAAAGATGCTTTTGATGTGGCATCATTTGAAATGGTATGGTGGCTTGATTGGATACTAGATATAGTAGTTGCAGGCCTTTTATGGACTTATTTGTTTATGCATGATGCCGGTAAGAAAAAAGTAGTAGGTTTTATCGCCCCAGTACTGGAAATTTTACCTTTCACTGGTTTAATACCTTGGTGGTCAATAAGTGTTTTATATGTTGGCATTGGTAAAATGAGTAAAGATAAATAAAATGAATAGTATAAAGAAAAGTAAAAAAATATTTGCGGTTATATTTTTAACCTTGTTTAGTTTTGGTCTAGTTGAATTTGTTTATGCACAAACTTTACCAAGTGATTGTTGGACCCAAGAACAGTGTTTAGGACAAGCTGGTAGTGAGACGCAAAAATATTTTTTTAAACTTGGTGATGCGCAATTTCAAAAGGATTGTAAAGCTGGCGCTGACGGTCAGTATGGTAAATGTTATATAAAACCAGATGAAGTAAATTTATCAGTTCCAATACCTGATATTCAAGGCGGAGGTTCACTGCAAAAAGTATCCCAGTTCCCAGAGTACTTAAAAATAATTTATACCTATTTTATATATGTCATAGGTATTATTGCGGTTGCTTATATTGGTTTGGGTGGGTTTGAGTGGATGATGGCAGCAGGGAGCGCAGAAAAAATTGGTAAAGCCAAAGATACTATCCAAGGTGCCTTTATTGGTTTGTTATTGGCCGTTGGTTCTTATGTGTTATTAGGAACTATTAATTCTCGTTTAGTAAATTTTGATTATGTTAGAGTGGAAAGGATTAAACCTCATTTTCTCATGAATTATTGTGTGGATACAGAAAGCGTGCAGAAATGGATAAAAGTAGGTGATGAAAGTAAAGTCAAAGTAAATAAGGAAGATACTTGGTGTAATTTTACTTATTATTCGGAAATTAATTCTGGCAACACGTGTCAGGGGTTAAAATGTGGAGACGGGACATATTGTTTAGCTAAATTAAACACGACTGGTTCAGCAAATGCAGGTTTTGAGTGCGTTGATTTAAGTAAAATTGATGATAGGTGTAATGAAATGAAAAAATCAAATAAAGAACAATGCGTCTTGTTTGATAATTATGTTCAAACTTTACAAAAAGCTCTTCCTAATACAGAAATATCAGATAAAACTTGTAGATTTAGGGTAGATAAAGATTTTATTGTAGGGTTAGATTGGTTGGTAAGCGATGAGTGTTTTTTTACAAATTTAGAAACCGTAGACAATTTAGAAAATATTAGGCCACAATCACCACTTGATTATAAACGTATCAATTGTAAAGATAATGCAATTTGTCTGAAAAATGGTGAACCACGTACTATAGTATATTCTGTTTGGAATTCAGAATCTATAATTAATAAAGTAGAAGTTACCTGTACTGATGATAGTAGAGCTGGCAGAGGTACAGATTCAATTTGTATTATTTCTAATAACTCTGTTTGTGCTGAATCACAACCAGATCCTGTTTTTTTTCCAAAAATGATTGATCCTAGATTAGGTTGTACTAACCCACTAGAATGTTTTGATTATATGCCAAATTATTTTATGGAAGTTGATTGTTCCCAATACCCAACTCATAATGGAGAAAATTGTAATTCAAAGTGCTGGATTCATGCTATGAATTATTATTCACGTTAAATTTAATTGTTTATAAAGATATGAACAGAAAAAAAATTATACAAATTATTATATTTATCACTATAGTGGCAGGGCTAGGTTACTTACTGTGGTCAATGTTTTGGCAACCAGAAGAACCAGTTATCCCCCCTGATACTATACCTGGACAAAGTGGACAACTGCCTGGTATAGGTGATGGTCCACCTACGGGAGTAGTGATAGATCCGATTACGGGATTACCTATTTCTGGTAATATCGGTCAACCTGGCGGACAAGTCTCTACCACCACAGGTCAGACAACAGGCGGGCAACCACAAATTAGTGACCGAGCGATTGGTGGTTTGACTACAGCCAATACCGTAGTTGATAAAAATATTGTAGGAGTTAAACCAATCGGTGATGGTAAAACATTCAATTACTATGATCCCAGTGATAATAAGTTTTATCGCTTAACAGCTAATGGCGAAGTACAAGCCTTGTCTGATAAAAAATTTTTCAATGTAGATTCAGTAGCGTGGTCACCTAACGGTGATAAAGCGATTTTAGAATATCCTGATAAAACTAATATTTTTTACGATTTTTTGGAAGATAAACAAATTACTTTACCACGACAAATGACAGAATTTAATTTTTCTCCTGCGGGTCAAAATGTTGGTTTTAAATGGCAATCAGATTTACCCAATGATGATTGGCTAGGAATTGCCACACCAGATGGTAGTGAAATAAAATTCATTGAACCCATGAATAACGCTGCGGCTGACGTGCAAGTAGCTTGGTCACCAAATAATCAAGTGATTGCTTTTTATCGGGAAGGCAGGGGTTTAAATGAATCTGAGGTTTTTATGATTGGACAGAATGGAGAAAATTTTAAATCTTTGACAGTACAAGGCAGGGGTTTTGAAGGCCAGTGGCTCGATGATGGACAGCATGTGGTTTATCAAATTTATTCTGATGCCTCTGGCTCCAGACCGATGTTGTGGGTTACCAGAGCTGATGGCGACAATATTGGTTTGAATAATAGTTCACTTGGTATTCAAACTTGGTTGGATAAATGTAGTATTACTGGTACTAGTGCTTATTGTGCAGTCCCTGAATATTTACCAGAGGGTGCCGCCTATGTTCCAGAAGTAGCAAATACTATCCCTGATTTGTTTTACCGTATAGATTTAACTACTGGAGCTAGAACACTACTAGCTAAACCAGTAGGTGATTTATCCCAATACACCGCCAGTGAAGTAATGGTTTCTCAAGATGAAAGTGTGCTTTATTTTGTAGACAAAGCAACAGGGAGACTTTATTCAATAAACCTTTAAAATTACAAAATTAAAAAATTGATTTACTATGCCTAAAAAAACAAAAAAATTAAACAAACCCTCTGCTTCTATCTGGCTTTTTTTTACAGCTGGCGTAACCTTGTTTTTTTTAGCAGTATTTTTTTATTTTATTAGTTTATCAGCCATCAATTTAAACAAGCAATCAGCTAAAGTAAAGTATGCGACTGGTCCAAAGATAAGTTATGGCGACCCTTTAATTCGTGATGCCAAAATTTTATATCCCAAAGTGTTGCCAGATGATGTGAGAAAAGGTGCAAGTTCTGCCAAAGTTACTGTTTTTTATTACTGTGATTTATTTAGTCCGTTATGCAAAGTGCAACAAGATGAGATATATAAATTATGGGCGATATATCCGGAAACCACTTTACGTATTGTTTGGAAAGGTACCGCTGCTACCAATGAAGGGATGCTTGCCCAACAAGCGGTATATTGTGCTAATGCCCAAGGAAAATTTTGGGAATTTCAAAAAGAAATTTTAGCAAATCAAGCTAATATTGATTTTAAATTTTTAGAATCAGTTGCTAGCGCTTTAAATTTATCATTGGTTGAATTTAATAGTTGTTTAAATGAAGGGCAAATGGAAGGTAAAATTTATGAAAATAATATTGAAGCTGACGATTTAAAAATTGATGCTCTGCCTTATTTTTTTATAGACAACACACCTTATCGGGGATTTTTTACCAGCGGAGAATTAAGTGAAATAATTGATGAATTATTATAATCTAAAATTTTTATCTAAGTTATCACTATTTATAGTGCTGGTATTTTTTTATTTATTTTTATTTATCCAACCCTCTTTGGCTGGAGATTTGGAAGTATGTCAGGATGCTGGTTATACCGAGGTTGGTAATTGTAATGGCGGGTATTGTATTAGTGTTAGTGGTAATAATATGGAATGTGCCGGTTGTATTGCCAATCCCAAAACGCATGTTTGTTGTTTAAAACCACAAGAACCAACTAATCCTCCCAATCCAATTCAAACAATGATTACAGGTTGTATAGATTATACACTTGGTAATACGCTTTATGGTACCACTTCTACTCCAAATGATCCCCCTAAAGAATCAAAACCAGTTATATTTACACCTCAAGTCTCTATTCCTGGTTCAATTCAATTTGGCGGTAAAATTTTTAGTATTAATCAAGGCCAAGACATACAAGTTAATGGTGAACTTTTAGCAAAATATATTGCCGTTTTGTTTAACTGGTTAATTGGTGCTATCGGAGTTATAGTAGTGGCTTACATGGCTTTTGGTGGTATGCAATGGTTGGCAGCAGCTGGTAGCGCCGATGGTATCAACAAAGCCAAAGAGACCATTCGTGATTCTATGATTGGTCTTTTACTGGTCGTTAGTTCTTATACTGTTTTATATTTTATTAATCCGAATTTAGTAGGCTTTAAAATTTTAGACATACCCATAGTATCACCCATATATTTGAATTTTGATGAAGGAGATATTAGTGTTGGTAAAGGTGTGCAAAGAGACGCGGGTGGTTATTCAAGTGTCGAAGGGCTTATTTGTTATAAGCAGGCATGGGAACCGTGGGGGGGAAAATTATATGGAGATTGTGAACCATCAAATGGAAAAGATTCTAACTATGCAAATGCGGCATGCGGCCCTACCTCAGTTGCTATGGTTGTCAGTTCATTAACTTCACAAAGTGTTGAGCCAAATATTATTGGGCAGAAAATGATTAGTGGCGGTTATCGACCATGTGGTGGCGGTACTTCCCTAGATGGTATTATGAAAGTACCCTTACAATATGGTTTAAAAACGTCATCAGTAAATTGGAATGGTGTAACACAGTGTTTACAAAACGGTGGCTATGTTGTTGCTAGAATGTGGGGGCCAGCTAAAGGTAAACCTCAAGTTTGTAGTAGATTTACTAACAATGGACATTATATTGTAATAGGAGGGATAAACGGAAATAAAATACAAATTAATGATTCCGCCGGATCATATCCAAGAAAAAACACAGATTATAAAGGAACTGAAGGAGGAATAAATGGATGTTATCGTGAGGATAATATAGATGATGTTAAATCCTGTGGAGTAGATTATGTTTGTATAAGTAAATAGTTATGAAACAAATTTTTTCTTGTTCTAAGTGTGGAGCGCAATTTCAAAGATGGGAAGGTAGATGCCGAGAGTGTGGCGGTTGGGGGACATTGCAAGAGGAAAGTGTAAGTGTTCGCACTGATAAAACCAATAGCACCAATTTTAGTCCGCTCGGGGAGGCGGATATTGTTGATTTTAGCAAAGTATCTGCTGGTAATATTCAAAGATTTAAAATAGGTGAACTAGAAATAGATAGAGTTTTAGGCGGTGGTTTGGTACCTGGTTCATTATTATTACTGGGCGGAGATCCAGGAGTAGGTAAATCAACCTTGGTTTTACAAATAACAGATTATTTATCAAAACAAGGACAAAATATTTTGTATGTGTCCGGAGAAGAATCAGCCGAGCAGGTAAAGGGTCGGATAGAGCGAATGAAGATTGATTCTAAAAATTTAAAATTTATAGCCAACAATCAAATTGGGGCTATTTGTGCTACTTTGGCAAAATATAAACCACAATTAGCAGTAATCGATTCAGTACAAACAATGGTTTATGAAGAAGTAGCTACTGAAGCTGGCGGAGTATCACAAGTCAGAGCAGTAGCGGCCAAGCTAATGGAAACAGCTAAGCAGAATAATATTTGTATTGTTTTAATAGGTCATGTGACAAAACAAGGTAGAGTAGCCGGCCCCAGGACCATGGAACATTTAGTAGATGTAGTACTTTATTTAGAAGGTGATAAACAGCAACAATTCAGGATTTTGCGTTCAGTAAAAAATAGGTTTGGTTCTACAGGTGAGGTCGGGATATTTAAAATGAATACACGAGGACTTGAGCCAGTCAAAGATCCGGCCGGCATATTTGTGCAAAGTCAGCAGTTTAGTCCAGGTACTATTCATTCAGTGATGTGGGAAGGAAGTCGTGCTTTTTTGGTGGAAATCCAAGCTTTGACAGCTAACACCAATTTTGGTTATCCCAAAAGAACTAACAATGGACTTGATTATAAACGAGTGGAAATGTTACTAGCGGTATTGCAAAAAAGAGCTAAAATTTTTTTAGCTAGTGATGATGTTTTCATAAATTTAGCAGGGGGGATAAGCAGTAAAGACACCGGACTTGATTTGGGAGTTTGTTTAGCTATAGTTTCCGCTAAAAAGAATATAGAATTTTCCGAACCAACTGTAGCGATAGGAGAAGTTAGTTTATCAGGACACATCAAAGCACCAGCCCAATTGGAAAAAAGAGTTAGAGAAGCTAGTCGGATGGGTTATAAAAAAATTATTATTCCCAAAACTAGTATCAAAATAACAAGTAGTAAGGTGGAAATTTTACAGGTGGAAAATATTGTAGAGGCAGTGAGGGATTGTTTTAATAATTAAATAAGTTATTTTGTTAATAATATAATTTTTTGGTTGTTTATATAATAAAAACTATTAATTACTAATAACTAATTTTCAATTACTAATGAATTTTTAATTATATAATTATAAATTTAATCTTTCATTAGTAATTAGTAATTAAAAATTATTCATTAAAAACTCCTTGTCATTTAACAAAGAGTTTTTTTCTACTTCCTATCTCCTAATTCCTAATCACAGTGCTTTAACTATTTTTTCAAAATCTTTTAGATCTTCCCAAGAAATTTCATTTTGCTTAAAAAGTTTATGCGCTTCCATGCGCATTTTATATTTGGTGTGACCGGAAAATTTGCCTCCCGGGGGTAGGTAACTGGCGTGTTTGGCAATAATATCTTCAAATTTTTTTAAATCAGTACTTGATAAATTAGCTGTTTGGGAACCACCTCTGATTTTGGCTTCAGATAATTTTTGGTGCAAAGAGTCAGGGCCATATGATTTATTTAGTTGCGAACCAGTTTTTATTTGTCCACCACCAAAGATATTTTTAAATATGCCCATAGGTTTAGAATTAAGAATTGAGAATTAAGTATTAAGTATATTTTTATTTTAACACTATTTTTTTATATAAAAAAGACGGCTATTGGCATAGCCGTCTAACGAATTATTTTGTATGAAGGCGACAGTGTTTGGCCGCAGGGTAAGCATTGAGTCGCTGGTAGGAGATATAGTTTTCGGGATTATTTTTTACTTTTTCCCAATCAGCTTTATCTTTTATAACCCCGTGGTTATTGGCGACACAAATTGGACAAAGTCCATAGGTTCCTTCATTAATTCGCCGGAGTGCATTTAAATTACCTCTAAGGGCTTTATTGGCGTGTTCTGCCAGTCTAACTGACGTGTTTATATTTTCGGTTTGAGAACCAAAACTATAATTATTTCCACTTAAATTGTTTTCATTTGCCAGGCCTTTGCCACTATATATTTCTAGTAAATTTTCTTCATGAAAGCTTGATGTTTCTTTAATCTCATTTTCAATAATTTCTTTAAATTTAGCTATATCATCGGCAGATAAAACACGTTTATCCAATTGTGGAAATTTTTTTTCTTTGGTTTTGGTTAGTACAGCCACTGAAGTATTGGCACTCTTGTTCATTAATTACCTCACTAATATTAGTTTTTATAAGTTATTTAATTTTGCCGAAAAACTAATAAAAGTGTTTAAGGTGATTTGTTGTAATGGCGCATGTTAGCTCCTTTTCTTTTTGTTTATATTTTTGCTATACGAAAATCGTATAGATGAGTTGTAAAAATTTCCGGTCACGGAAAATAAAAGAGAGAGTGAGGTATACTCTCAAATTATTTAAAAGTGACCGGTGGTATGAATGATCTGATTCGGCAGGTCAGATCAAAAATTTTTAAAGAAATAATATTAAACGATAATAAATTTTTTTGTTTTTGTCAAGTTATTCTAGATGTAAAGTTTGATTTATTGTCAAAAATTTCTTTTTCAATACAGGAAACAAATCCAAAGTCGGTGATTGGCTGATTATTATCTGAGCGGCTTGTTTAGTTTTTTTGATCATCGTTAGATCATTTAGTTCAGCAATTTTTAAATTGATAAAGCCGGATTGACGAGTGCCATAGATTTCACCACTACCCCGGGTTTTTAAATCATATTCGGCTAGTTTAATACCATCGTCATAAAGCACCATAGCTTGCAGGCGGTGTAATACTTTTGCGGTTTGGTTATCAGTAAATAGTAAACAGTAAGATTGTTTATTGGAACGACCTACCCTGCCTCTAAATTGGTGTAATTGAGCCAGTCCAAATCTATCAGCCCCTTCAATTATCATCAAATTAGCATTGGGCACATCAACACCAACTTCAATAACCGAAGTAGAAACCAAAATATCAAGCTGTTGGTTTTTGAAATCAGTCATGGTTTTTTCTTTTAGCTTAGCTTTCATTTTGCCATGAAGTAAACCAATTTTGAATTGCGGAAATATTTTGGTTGCCAATTTTTCATATTCTTTGGTTGCCGCTTTGACCCCCAGTTTATCTGATTCATCTATTAGAGGACAAATAACAAAGGCTTGTCCCCCAGTCTGTATTTTACTGGCAATAAATTGGTAAGCTCGATTGCGATTTTGTTCAGACACTATTTTGGTAATAATTTTTTTTCTACCTACTGGCTTAGTTTTGATTAGAGAAATATCCAAATCACCATAAATAGTTAGGGCTAAGGTTCTAGGAATCGGGGTAGCAGTCATTGATAAAAAGTGGGGTAACAAATTTTTGGTTTTATCTTTTAATTTTTTTCTCTGTTCGACACCAAAGCGATGTTGTTCATCAACTACAATTAAACCAATATTTTGGTAATTTATTTTTTCTTGTAGCAAGGCATGCGTACCGATAATGATATTGGCCTCCCCATTGTCAATCATCTTTTTTAGGATAGTTTTTTTGGTATCGCTTTGGTTTATTTTTTGTTGGGTTCTAGTGTAGAGAGCAAGACTAGCTGGAAATTTTTTTAAAGCTTTACTAAAAGTTTCATAATGTTGCAAGGCCAAAATTTCGGTTGGAGCTAAGATAATAGATTGTAAACCGTGGAGAGCGCAATTTAAACAAGCAATTGCCGCCACCACTGTTTTACCAGAGCCCACATCACCCTGAAGTAATCTGTTCATGGGTTTATTTGTACCTATGTTTTTTAGAATTTCCCAAGCAGATTTTTTTTGATCTACTGTCAAAGTAAAAGGAAGGGAAGTTACCAGTTCTAGAGTTTTTTCTTGATTGAAAGGAATTATTGGAGCAGTTTGTTTAATTAGTTCTTGTTTATTTTTTTCACCTTGCAACGAAATAAAAAAAAGTTCGTCAAATTGCAGTCTTTGTTTGGCAGCTAAAAAGTCGTCTTTGTTCTTAGGCCAGTGGATACCATTAAGCGCTTGATTTAGTGGCAGTAGATTAAATTGGTTGGCAATACCATTGGGCAAATAGTCTTGATAATTTGAGAAGAGTGTGGTAATTGATTTTATAATCTGACGAAGCTGTTTTTGTCTCAATCCTTGAGTCAAAGGGTAGATTGGTATAATTCTACCAGTATGAATGTGTTGTTCGGTTTTTTCCCACAGAGGATTGGTAAATTGCAGAGTATGGTAATCATCATCTACTCGACCGGACACATATATTTCCTCACCTCTATTTAAATATTTATTTAGATAAGGTTGGTTGAACCAGATAATTTTTATCGAACCAGTTTCATCACTAAGCAAACATTCAGTCAGATGCAATCTTCTGTGTCTAGCGCGGCGACTGGAGATAAGTTCTACTTTTCCTTTAATCGTGGCATTTTCATTGACCTTTAGTTCAGCTATTGGTTTCAGATTGGAAAAATCTTCATAACGGTAAGGTAAATGCCAAATTAAATCGTCTACAGTTTGCAGGCCAATTTTTTTTAACTTATTAGCTGTAGTCTTGCCTACTTTTGGCAAGTCAGAAAGCTTTGTTTCTTGAGTTAGCATGCATTTATTATAACTAAATAAAAACAAATAAAAAACAGCCCCCGGCTGCAAAATTATTAATAACTAATTATTAATTACTAATCAATTATTTAATTTATTATTTAACTAATTAGAAAATTCATTAGTCATTAGTAATTAGTTTTATTTTTATTTATACTATAACTTCTAATTCTTGGTGGGAAGATAAGCTTGGTGCTCTCAGTAGGAATCGAACCTACATTACGAGATCCGCAATCTCGCGTTCTATCCGTTGAACTATGAGAGCAAGTTGATAAATTAAACTAAAGAAAAAAGCTCAATATCTAGAGCTTTTATATCTTAACAAACAAAATAACAGTTTTCAAGTTAGAGTTTTAGTTTGCGACCAATGTTGTCAGAAATTGGTTCACCCTCTCGTTCAATATCTTCTTCAATATAATCAAGTAATGTATTTCTAATCTCTACAGGATTTTTGTCCTGCAGTGGTATTGGTAATCTGGGTAGTAATACACCCTTAAACTCAAAATATAAATTTTTTATTTCTGGTGGTTCATAGGCTATCCAGAAATTTTTTATTTCCGGCCATTCATAAAGCATTTGATCCAAAATAATACCTTCTTCAGTAATACGGAAACGAATATTATCTGGTTCGCGGCGACGATTAATATAAATAATGACCGTAGCGATTACTAGAATAAAAATAAAAAGAATATTGGCAGTAAAAATACTATAGATAAGTAGTCCAGTCAAAACCGCGCCATAACCAATAAACCAACCGCGACTGTAATTTTGTTTGGAGAATTCAGGAAATTGCCAAGCAAAAATTTCTCGACCAGTATTGTATTCTTCTTTTGATAAATCTTTTGGCATATATATATTATACAAAAAAACAGCTAAATTGACAATTTTAACTGTTAGGTTATAATTAAATTAATTAAATATCTTTAGTGTGTTGTGGTAAGAAAATATCTTGCCAGAGCACATTAACAAACCGCATAGAGATAAAGAAATGCGGTTTTTTGTTATTTGTCCTTCTAATACTGCTGTCACTTAGACATTAGTATTGGGAGGGCAAAGGTAGGCAAACTACCGCAAGCACTTAGAGTTGGTCGACTAAGCTGTTAGCACTCCTCATAATAATTAACGTGTAATTTTATGTACACAGCAATTAGAGGAGCTCTAACTTTAGCTTTGACTATTCTGGTGCTCCAGATATTTATGCCCGAAGTGGCTAGTGGACTAATTGCCTTAGTGGCAAGAATGTTGGAAATCGCTGTGGCGATTCTAGCTCAAGTCCCAACCTCTTTGGCGCAATAATAAATTTAAGCTTCTGACAACGTTCAGAAGCTTTTATTTTTTTTCGGAGAAAATTAAAATTAGTGAAATAATCCCAATTACAATTCCTAATAGTTGATATTTATTTAGATTTTCCTTATATAATATAATTCCTATTATGGTAGCTAAAATAGCGCTAGCCACAGAAAATAAAATTGCTCCACGCGCCAAACCACTACCTGATTTTATAGCCTATAACCAAAACGCGTTTGCAACAACATAACCAACAATAGCTCCTAGCCATCTGATTTTACCACCATACAATGAATATTCCTTAGCTATGACATCAGCTAATGATTCAAATAGGATCAATAATATTAATCCAAATACCCACATAATAAAAATGAAATAATTATATACAAATCATAATATAAAAAAACACAAACATGAAGTTTGTATTTTAAGATGGCGGGCTACCTCGGGCTGGAACCGTGTTCCGAGCAAGCCCAGCTAGGCCATTCTACAATGTTTTGGCTTAAAAATCAAGAGATCCTCGTGCGCCTTATTTCTCTTAAAAAGTGACAAAAGTGACACGAATACAAGGTATATAGTTACAAATAGTTGTAACTTTTAACCTTAAATTAAAGGAGGTTCAATATCTACTTCGGGCGATCGTGCAATAATGTAGGGTGCCTATTCTATATTGTTTTTTATATTATATTGGCGATAAAAAACAATAAGTTTATTAATATGCTTGATATTATGAATGTAATAATATATACTTAGATTATCTAACTATTTTTATTTAATCAATATGGATAATATAGATGAGCTTATAGAGTTAGTATTTACAATGAACAGGCTAACTAAAGAGGGTATGGAACATGAAAAAGGTTCGCCATCTTATATTCAACTACAAGCTTTGTCTTTTGTCTTACGTCAAAAAAAACCAATAATGAAAGATGTTGCTGAGTATTTGAATATCACCCCACCATCGGCTACTTTCTTGATTAATAACCTAATAAAATTAGGCCTAGTTAAGCGTATTTATGATAATAATGATAAACGAATAATTCGTTTAAGTATTAGTAATAAAGGTAAAAAGGAATTACAAGCAGGTTTTGCCAAGTCGAAGCAACATTTACATAAAAAATTATCTTTTTTATCAACTAAAGAACGTCAAAATTTTATATCTATTTTAAAAAAGCTTTCTTTACTAGTTAATAATAAATAAAATGAATATTAAGGCCTCCTTTTTTCTAGCTCGAACAACAATTTTTAGGGGCAACAAAGGTACCCTAGCTATGACCATACTCATTATGACCTTGGCCTATGTTAATTTAATTTTCATTTCATCTGTTTTTGGTGGGATTGTTGAGGCTATTAATGAACAATCGATAAATAATTTATATGGTAATATTGTCATAGCTCCAGCAGATGATGAAATTTATATAGAAAATAAAGATGCTATGAATTCTATAGACACAATACCTGGGATAGTTGCCAGTTCAGCTCATTATATAAACAATACTGTAATTAGTTATGATGAGAATCATGACGGTCGTAATGTTCAACAAGGAAAATGGCTCGTAAAATCTGTTGACACAGAAGATGAAATGAAGGTAACTCAAATTAGCGAATCTATTATTGAGGGCGAGTATCTAGAAGATAATGACAGAAATAAAATAGTTATAGGAAAAGAAATTGCGGGTGGGCACGGTGGGGATCTAGATTACCTTAGTTTAGGTGGTGTGTATGTCGGTGATGAAATTGATGTTAAATTTAGTAATGGTATAAAAAGAACTTACATCATTAAAGGTATTTTTTCTACCAAAAATAGCCAAGCAGATCAAATGGCTTTTATAACTACAAAAGAAATGGAATCTGTTCTACACATATATAACTTAGCTTCAGAAATAATAATAAAAATTGATGAAAAAGGTCAAGAAGAAACATATATAGAACAAATAAGACAATTAGGATTTTATGATGAAGACATCAAAACCTGGGAACAGCTGACTGGCTTTACTTCTAGCGCTAGTAAAAGTTTCACGATGATTAGTATTATTTTGGGTGCTATTGGTACAATTGTTGCTGGGGTTACAATATTTATTATTATTTTTGTTAGTATCGTAAATAAAAGGAGACAGATTGGAATACTAAAAGCCATTGGTATGAAAGAAGGTACTATAATTTTATCTTTTGTTATGCAAGCTATTTTTTATGCCATGATTGGAATCATTTTAGGTGTGAGTATAATATTATTTCTTGTTCGACCATTTTTTATAGATAATCCATTGGACTTTCCAGTGGGTTGGGTGTCACTGAAAATAACCTTTAATATAATTCGGATAAGTAATATCAGTCTTATGGTAGCAGCGCTAATTGGTGGTTTTATACCAGCGTTTCGAGGTACAAAAGAAAGTATTCTTGATTCAATATCAAGTTAAATTTAATTATAAAAAATAAATGATTATTGAAGTAAAAAAATTAAAAAAAACATACGAGGGAAAAGTTCCGACCTATGCGCTTAAAGAGGTTAGTTTTGGTGTAAAAAAAGGTGAATTTATTGCACTTATGGGAAGAAGTGGTTCCGGTAAATCTACACTTCTTCATCAACTTGGTCTTTTGGATGCTCCTACTGCAGGTGAGATTATTATTGATGGTACAAACATAGTATCATTCACGGAAAATCAAAAAAGTGATTTTCGTTTAAAAAAATTAGGCTATGTTTTTCAATCTTATGCGTTGTTACCAGAATTAAACGCTCTTGAATCAGTTTATTTACCTCTAATGCTTTCTGGTATATCCAAAGCTCAGTACATCAAAAAAGCTACTGAAATGTTAGAAAAAGTTGGACTTGGTGAACGTATATATCATTTACCAAAAGAAATGTCCGGGGGAGAACAACAAAGAGTGGCTATTGCCAGGGCCCTAGTAAATGAACCAGCTATTTTATTCGCTGATGAACCAACGGCAAATTTGGATAGTGAATCATCAGAGACAATTTTAAAGTTATTCAAAAAACTTAATAAAGAAATTGGCCAAACTATTATTATGGTTACACATGAGCTAGATGATAGAAAACACGTAGACAGAGTTATTTGGCTTAAAGATGGTGTGATAAAACCAGAAAATACTTAATAATTTATCAAACAAAAAAACACCTTAACAAATAAGCTGTTTTTTAAAGTACCTCGTGCTAGCTCGATGTGGCGGGCTACCTCGGGCTGGAACCCCAATCCGGCAAGCCCAGTAAGGCTTTTCTCAACGCTTTTATTATATCATACAGTAAGATCCTCGAGCGCCTAATATTCCAAAAGGTGACAAAAGTGACACAATATTAACCTGAAAGTTACAACAATATGTAACTTATATATCTCAAGACTACTTAAAAGTTACTATAAAATAGCTAGTGGTTTCCGGAGTTCTTTCCACTGAAAAATCGTCTGAATTTTTGACAGCTAAAATATTATAGCTAAGATGGGCATCTTTCGCATACAGCAGTGCGGTCGCCAAACTCGCCGGTGAATCAAAATGATCATTTCCTAAGGTCATAATCTTTGCCACATCATTATTCTCTATATATTGCCTGGTTTCTGTGTCTTTCACATCAGCTTCTTCCCGCGGTAAGTAATGAGAAAAATCAATGGAATAAATCACTAGACTATCATCCGGCAGATTATCTGCCAACCACTCACTTACCTTTTCAACATCAGGCAAAGTGGTATAAGAACTGAATATGATCGGTAATATCTTAGCGTCGGGCAAAAAGTATTCAACAAACGGCACTACGGCTCCTACCGAGTGTTCATTTACAAATACTTGTGGATAATCAATTAAATTTAGATCTGTAATAAACTTGTCGGTAAGAGTGTAACCAGAACTCACATTACCATATTGGGTTCGCCACAACGCTTTGGCAGATGTAACTACCTGCGTGCCGACATTGAAATGATTTGGTCCAATAATTACAACATTTTTAATGTCCCTGCCGCTCGCTCTTTTTATTTGTTGCGCGATCAACGAGGAGGCCAAAAGGTGTTGAGGAACAATAATAGCTTTAATGTTTTTCTGTGGTTCTATGTCCACGGTACTATCAATGGCGTTCTGAAAATTATCAGCATCAAAAAACATTGACTGAGAGGCAATCACTGGTAGATTACTATTATCCTGTTTAATCTCTCCCTTATTCTGCGGATGGTATATGAGAAGGAATACTATACTGATACTCAAAACTGCAATCAGGAATATGATGGTTGTATAACGATTAAAGTGAAACATGTTACTGAATCTGTACCTGATCTTCACTACTGATATTGATAAAGTCAGGATTAAGCATGGATTGGATCACTGCCGGTTCAGCTGTATATGTCCCCTTAGTCTTCACCCGGGCATAATACCTTATGACTGGCGCGCAATGCTGCGCCCACCAACTTTTATTGAGCATATATTTTACTTGTTGATCTCCTTGTCGATATGGCGTCCAATAAGTGCAGTCGTTATGACCACCGCTGTATAATTTGGTGACCGGTAACAAACCGGATGGCAAAATGTCCGTAATCTGATAGCTGCCATCAAGCGCATTACCCTTCAATTCAGGATATAGACGAACTTCAACCAGATCATTTTCATGAAAGGTGTTGGTTTGTTGTCCATTCACGTAATATTCACGTCGGATCCCGATATCCGAATCCATACTCAAACCACTCTGTGCCAATGGTACCGTCAGATTCGTGGTGATCACCATATCAGGTGCTGATGTTGCTACCCGCAATGTATCATTTGCTTTCATTTCCAATGCGTAGGTAAATCGCGGACGGCTTAATGTTGCGGTAATATCCTTACCGTTAAGGACAAGTTCTACGTTTGCATTCTTATCTACTAAACTAGCCAGGTTAGCTTTTGCAAAATTCAACTCATCAAGATATAGTAATATTTCTTTGGGATGATGATAGCGCAAATAATCCATAAGACCATATTGCTCCGGTTGGTTTAAGTATGCCGCTAGCACCGCTGTTAATGACGTGTTATTTAATACCTCGTCATAGGTATCACCGGCACGGATAATAATATGAGGCGATTTGGTTTGGGCGTACTGACTGACAATGTCATAATATATCGATCGGGCTTGCTCACCGTCACCGAGCGCATAAGCGGCCAAAGCCAGATACAACTTTTCCTTTACCGTCAGATCATCCCGCTGCAACCAAGCCTTGACCCTCGGGAGTACCGGCTGTTGCAATGCCGCCAAACCGTAAAGGGAAAGACTAATCTCTTCCCGGGTACTGCTGGCATCCTCCAGTTTGTTGAAGAAATAATGATTGAGAGAGCTTTCATCAAAACCGGAATAGTGTAAAGCGGCAATCTCTGCTGATAACTCCAGATCTTCACTGCTGTACGGTAGTAATGTCAGACCACCGCTCGGCATTTGATATTGTGCCGCTGCAAAGTCAGGCACTGGATAGCTATAGCCGAACGTATCATTGAGAATCTGCTGAGACATGGTCCGGGCCAAGCCTTGATCAATTCGGTCCCCCCAAGACCAAGACAACTGTCGTAACGTGTTATAGACAGTACTTCGCTGTTTGTCGCTAATAAGCACGGCCATCGGCTGGTTGGCCGTATTGGTAATAGTAAGCCCGGCAGTGGCGTCTTGCGTGGTAGCTGATTGAACTGTAATTCTTGAATCGAGCACGGTGAGCGGCAACTTCACTGCATCTTTTCCTTTGGCTGAATCCACCGCATAAGTTAGATCATACGTACCGGAGGAAAGCCGAGGGAGCGGAAAAAACTCTGACTGATAAGCCGTTGCTTGTTTTGTTTGCGGATTGGCAATACCTAAATCAGGCGAAAGCAGACTGAGCATTACTGGATCGTTTCTGGTAAGAGCCGTGCCAAAACTTCTCAATCTTACAATCGGTTGATCACCGGCTATATAGGTTTTCCCGACCGTAGCTTCCACAAATACCGGGAGAGATACGGGGATCTTGGACACGCTTAGCCCGACAGCCAAAGATGAGCTTAAACCCTGAGCGGTTACGCGCCAGGATGTCACGTTATCCGGTAAAGTAAACGAAGTATAAGCCTGACCGTTGCTGTTGGTCGTCACGGTTTCAAACAATGCAGCGTCGGTAAAAAATTCCCTTGGTCCACCACCTTTTTCATTGTGCACAAAATATCCGTCTGCAAAAAACGTGTGTTGCGGATCCACTTTAAAGTTATATACCGGGACTATCTCGTGTTTTACCTCAATGGAAGTAACGGTAATCTTGCTGCCATCGCTCTTTAACATCCAATCGCCGACTTTCAAATCACCGGCAGGTTTGAATTGCAAATTCGCATATACCAAATGCTCCGGCGTAACGCGTAGCTGGCCATTGATGACTAAATAGTTACTAATCACATGTTGATATAATTCAGTAACCGTACCGACCACTTTAGTGCTATCACGCGGATCCGCCAGTGTTAAGATCTGATCGCCCGTTTGAATATCCTCGATATTTTTCAAACTTCCGTCCGCCATAAGAATCTTGGTTCCGGCCAGAAAACAGCCGCCTTTTTCCGCGCCCCCGTACGGATTGATCGGTAAACGATGGGAATAGCCGGAATAAATCGTACCTGAACTGATTCCGGCATAAATGGTGTCTATGGGATTTGCCTGCGAATCCATCACGGCATAAAACGCCTCATCAATCAGGTTCAGGTTGACCGCCGCGCTGACAGGCCTGCCTAACGCATCATGGGTAGCAATACTCAGTTTTACCTTATCTCCTGGCTGGTACTGGGTTTTATCTGGCACAACCTGAATATCCAAAGTCTTGTCAGCGGTGTTAAACAAAATGGAATTTCCAGTCCAGCCCGTTTCAGCAACGATAAACGAACTGCCATTAAAATACACGGCTGATAAATTCACATTGGGAATATCCCTGGTCTCGAAAGGAAAGGTATAGTCAGAATTTTGCGTCATGTCATATTCCTGGAAGCCATTCTGATACTGCATGAATAAATAATAGTTGCTGCCGCCATCAGGCAGACTGATATCATTGTTCACGAAATCAACCGCCACCTGATCGCCTACAGAGAATTTATTGCTGTCAGGAAGTTTCAGTCGGTAAAAATTATTACCCTCTCCGGAATATTGATTCAAGCTTGCACCGTCGTAATAATATAAATAATATGTTGTCACGTCATACCGACCGTTGGTATCATAATATTTCACTTTCACCCGGTATGAAGTATTGGATTCAACGTCGCGGGTATAAATATACTGGCCATTACTATCAGTCGTACCGCTGAAACCATCTACTTTATCCTCATGTGTCTGTACCGAATACGTCTTATACGTTTTCTTATTGATAAAGTCGTATCTGGTCTCTTTTTCCGTACGCGTATAGGTTATCTTGGTCACCTCACCCTCAATTTTGGTGCCGGCACTGGGCACACTACCCAATCCGCCGTCCTGCCAGATATTTCCTCCATTTTCCGCTTTCGCCAAATCTATCTGCCGGGCAGTGATGGCAACCTGAGCCTGACCTTTGTCAGGATAGGTCACCTTAGCAGTGGCATAGATGTTTGGCCCGTAAAAACGCATATAGGCATTGCCCGTTATTTCCGCTAATTCTGATTGTTCCGGACTGATCTTGAGCCAGGAATAACTTGGCCAGCAGTTATAAGTCCTATTACAATCACTGTACTGTTTGGTATAGGTCAGCTCAACCTTGCCTTGGTCATCCGTTGTCACGGTCTGCTTGCCCTCCGGTGTTTCAAATACCAACGGCAAATCCGGTACCGGCGTGCCTTCAAAGAATGAGGCCTGAGCTTCCAATTTAATTTCGTTGCCCGCAAATTCAATTTTCTTATCCGGGATCAGACTTAACTGGTAGGCGGGCTTGGTGTATGGTCTGATTTCTATATATTTCCGTTCAATCACGTGGTCGCCGACCCGTAGCTCAAGTGAATAGGTGTCGGCTCGCAGATCTTTAATGGACATCTGACCAGTAAACGTTCCGAAGTTATCAACCTGAAGCGTCTGCTGATCAACAACGACCGGACGATAATAGTAATCAACATATCCTTCTTTATATAATGTCAGAGTAACCTTATCATTGATACTGCCGTTATCACGTGGCTTTAATAATCCCCAGTATTTAATCGTATCGGTCGGCTGGTACAATGGTCGGTCAGAATAGAGGTATTTCCAATATTCAGCCGGAGTATTGTCCTGTGTGTAACTATAGCCATGAGAAAGATAAGAAGCTGCAATAATCAACTCCTTGCCACCATAACTTATCTTAAAATAGGGACGAGTATTGTCGTTTATGTCAGACGAAGCAGAAATAAGCTCAGCGGGAGTATTAAAGAGAGCTATCCCCTGACTGTTGGTAACATACCGGTTGTTTGTACCCAATAATTCTACCCGTGCGCTTCCTACCGGTTGCTTGTTCGATAGATCAGCCACCCATATGACCGTTTTGTTATTCGCCACGTTCACATACGCCGCCGCATCCGTTACCTGGATCCAGACCTGATCGCGCAAATCTCCGTTAGTGATGTCAGCCACATAATATCCGGCGGGCAAAGTCTGCGGGAAACGAATATATTGCACATTGCTCTCATCCGCAACCGGTACCTGGAATGAAGTGAGTGGTTGACGGTTACTTGTATCCGTAACATAGTTATCCTTTGAATATGCCCACCACGGTGTTTGATCGCGCTTACGCAGCATCTGCAGATATTCTTCTTCACCATGCAACGGGTATACGCTCACATGTACCGTATTGTCCGGCAAATTCCTGGCTGATAACTGGATAAGCGGTGCGTCAGTAGTACTCACGTCCTGCAGTTTTTGATATGCGCTCAGCCAAGGCGCATTCGGCGAGGAGGGACTGGTTCTATTCTCCGTTTCAAACGCGAACGTATAATCCTGGCCCAGGGTTTCCTGGCTATCGGTCAGGGGCAAGCCTTTTTTCATGGTGACAGTATATACCTGACCCTGAGCTAGCTCGTCTGGAACAAATACCAGCGTACGGCCATGTTTTTTAAATCTGCCGGACACGTTTGGCTCAATGCTGAAATATTTATCGTAATCCGTAAAATTCTCATAACTAAACGTGATTTCAATACCTGTCCTGACGTTTACACTGGTAGCCGCATCACGGGGAATACTATGCAACACCTTGAACGTATCTTTTACTTGAAACGACCAATCATAGTTCCGAGCTTGCTCGTTGCCATCCTTGTCCGTATAGGTGGATGCTAGAGCGACTTTAAAGATAGTATTCGGCGCTAAAGGTTTAACAAGCTGTAATTCCCATTCCTTATCGGCAGTTTTGGTTAAGGCATAATCAACTTCCGGCGATATTTTCAGGTTGCTTTTAATATCTGCGGTTGCTACCTCATCCTTGCTAGTCAAAACATAGGTCGACGCCGGATCTACCCCGATACTGTCGGACAAAACGGCTTTCAGATTATAATTATCAGGAACATCAGTACGGTTAACGTCTAACTTGGTAAATCCCTCAAAGGGATCTACCGGTGGAGCAGGTGAAAATAACCCCGGGAGCGGCGGGATGGCAGATGGGAAATAGAACGTGAGTAGTCCGGCAACGAGTAATACAAAAATAAGCAGGCTTCCGACCAAAGCTGCTCTTTTTTTAAATCCGCCAGACCACCATTCAGTGAGTTTGGTAAACATAGATTTCCAGTGCCCTCCTCAGGGGTGGCAACCCTGTGAAAAGGCGTATATTAGTTAAGAATACGCCTATATTTTACGACAAATTTACTTATATGTAAACAAAATTATTATATTTTATATTTCGGAAAACTAGAGTTTAAATTTTAATGATAATAACTTCACATCTTTACCATTATTTTTTTTCTCCAAACTTTTTAATATCTTCTGTTCAGTTTCTGCTGTCCAGTATATCTTTAACTTTTCCCTTGCCCGCGTTATAGCTGTATAAAATATATTATGTGTGATCATTTCTTCTGTCTCATCTGTAATGACAACTTTGACAGAATTATATTCCAGCCCTTGAGCCTTATGAATGGAAACAGCGTATGCAACTTGAAAAGGTACTACCGTATTCGAAGAAGAATCATCATCTTCGTCAGTGCTCTTAAGTTTGTTAACATAAAAACGGATTACCGAGTTACCATTCTCAGAGTTGTCCATTAGTTGAAAATCATACCCCTCTGCTTCCAATTGATTTATTACCTTATCTAACTCTATATCAAATTGAATTTTATCGTGGAGTATCTTTATGCCCACTATTTTACCTTTTAAATTGTTATAAATTAATGGCTTAAATCTTTCAGACTCATTAAACAATATGGGGTCATTAACTTTATAAGTCTGGACGCCCCACTGCATAGGGGTATTTTTGTTGTTCCCTTGCAAAAATCTGTTAATATTATTTATTCCGTAAAGTCCGTCATAATTTAAACATAAAATTATTTCGTCATCTTCAGAATGCTCAAAAATTGAATCGTCTAAGTTAACTGAGTAATCATTTTTAGTTAATTGTTCTAGAATATTATCGTCAATATTTCTGACCCTATTCCACAACTCAAGCAGATTAGGATTTTTGCTGCGGTAAGGTTTGGTCAACTCAAAGACAGAGGTTGCCGGAATAAATGAACGCGCCATACTAAACCAATTTCCAAAACGAATAGATTCTATTTGAAAAATATCACCTACTAAAACTAGCAGCTTATAAGACGCTTTTTCTAACACCGCGAGCATGTCCAAATTACTGACTGTGCTACATTCATCAATTATCAACAAATCACATTCTGTATAATGGTTACCATCAGATAAAAATTTAGTTATTGTCATAAAGGAGGAATCAGTAGCATTAACTCTTCTAATTAAATTATCGACAGCTGGATTAGTGTTAGCTAAGTAAAGTTTTTTTCGGTCATGAAAAAAACTTGAAATATGGTTTATAAATGTTGTTTTACCTGTTCCAGCAGAACCATATATTAAAGCCACGCCCGAATTCTCAAATATTTGTTTCAATGCGGCTTTTTTCTCATCGCAGTCGATTTTATATGCAGATGATTTTAACCATGCGTCGACAGAGCTTGAATAATTTTTTATACCTTTTGATGACAACTTTTTCAACTTTTCAATAATATGAAATGTGTCTTCTTCATAACCCCTTATATAAATATGCTTTTTATAGTCCTCCAAGTTACGATGTCCATGCGTATAATATAATTTCCTATTATATGACCGCATTAAATCATCGATATTCTTAAAAATAGTGATTTCCTTTCGTGGTGTATATAGCTTTCCTTTTATTTCGGTATTGTTTCTTATATATCTTGCAAATAGTTCATGCTCCCGATTGGTTGAGTCCAGGCAATCAAATAAATCAGCAAGCTTCGGATTATGCTCTATTAAAGAAGTGTTGAATGGCATTTTATCAAATGGGATACATCCATATTTGAGATTCAAATTAGATAATTTTTCACAAACCTCAAATTTCAATTGTTTTTTAATAATCTTATTATTAAGCCTGTAAAGTAAATATTTAATCACATTACTTCCGGGTCTATTACCTATTGTAATCTCGCGACATTTATCCAACGTATTTAAAATATGAGTCGTTTTCGTTTTTTGAGTTATTGATTCTTTAAAACTATCGTAATAATTTTCAGGAAAATTAATAATTTCAACCAAATTTAGCCCTGTCTTTTTTAGCAGTGCCATTAATTCACGATATTCGATCGTTCCACTGTTTATTTTTGTGTGCTTGTCGAATATGTCAGCAAAATGATCAAGTTCACACGGACGAACGGACACCTGCCAGTCATCGATTATTTGTATGGGCATTTTTTTGCCCAAAACTTCTATTTCATCATTAGTGACAATGAGTTTGACAGCGTAATTAGGAGATATATCCAATTTAGTAAAAGCAATAATCCTATCAAATTTACTTGTCCAATCATTGGCCGTTGTAAAAGTGACCTCGTAATATACTTCATATCCGATAAAGAACGGTTTTATTTTTTGAATATAATACCGATCTTTGTAGGTACTCTTGGCTCTAGTTGATTTTGGCTGATTAATTTTTTCAGAAATTTTTTGATAATATTCTTTCATCGCCGAATCAATCTTGAGGGGAAATTCATTTATATTTTCTAAAACATCCAAACTATATTTTTCCTTGAGGAATAATTTGACCCTAAGTAGATACGCATAATATTTCAGCATTAATCTTTCCGAATTGCCTTCATCGAGAGTATAATGAGAGGTCGTGATTTGTAATAGCTTATAAAATTTGCTTAGAAATCTTAATTGCCCTCTTGTTTTTACAAAGAATTCTGCTTTTTTTATATTTTCATAGGTATCCTCGATATCCTGGCCATTGCTGTATATTTTCAAAAAAATATGCTCAACAAAATTTCTAAGTTGAGATAATATGTTCTGTGATAACAAACCTCTTTCAGAGTCATAAAATTTATCAATGTTTCCACAGATTACTTTATTAATATCCAAAATTTTATTATCAACTTTCATAATCAATTACAAACATCAATAAATCTTATTTATCATTATCCTTAAATTTCAAATAATCTAATATTTTATAACCCTTCAAATGCTCGTACGGATCGACAAACCGATACCACGGCTCAATATGAATTCTGCCTTTTTCTTCACCTTTATAACTCACATGTTCCGACTCGGTCAAGTGTTTCGGTGGGAGCGTGTTTTTATTATCCTTTATCATAAAAATATACACATGTGGGCGACCGGAAGCGTTAGGTACGATACGTGGTTTTAAAACACCTGCTTTAACAAATTCTTTCATTGCACGCTTGTCGATATTGAACCTAGTATGGAGATCATGTTCCGAATACCAAGTGTTATCATTTTTAGCTACTGAGCCCGGGATTATCTTTTTATCTATAGCCTTTTGGCATAAGAGGCATTTGATACCCCATTTGTCATACCATGTTTCCTCATTGGATATGGAGCCATAACAAATTGCGCAGGTATATCCTTGGCCCTCAATATGAAAACCTTTTGGATGTTCTTTTAATTTTAACTGGCGTTTATGGTCAATCACAGCCTGTTTATAGAAAAGCTCCATCAGACGTAAAAAACTACTCGCACCTTCCCTTGCTTCTTCCCAGGAGATTTTTTTACCCTGTTTCTTCTCGGTGAGATCTTTGAATTTTTGGATTAATTCATCTGATAACTCCATATGGATGACCTACAAGCTAATAGTACCATACCTAAAATTGTAAGTAATTTATTGTTTTTGTTAATAAATTTATATGAAGATACTTTCTTATCCATAAATTTCATCGATGCTTCTTCCACAGTTATAGCAAGTAGGGTTGTCATCGTTTGTATTTATTAAAAATAATTCCTTACATTTTTTACAATATGTTATGGCCAATAACCCACTCATGCCTCTTTTTTGAATTTCGGTTTCATAGAATTTGCCAATATGTTCAACGAGCTCTTTAAAGGGTGACTTTATCTCGTGAGGCTGCCCAACTAATAAGTTCATTGGGAAGTAATATTTTCCCCCATACCCATCTTGGATTGTTTCTGATGCCTCGTCTTGAATTACTAGGTAGCCAAAGCCATCGTTCTTTATCAAATCAATTTTATTTTTTGCTTCATTCCGCACCTCCACAGTGGGAAATGTGAGGTGGTCAGAAAAACCTCTTGCTACACCATATATTTCTAGCAGTATAACCTGATCGCTTCCAAAACCTTGAAACAATTTCAACTTATTATATATACGCTTTCTTTTATTTTCACCTCTATTAAGAGATTTCGCCTTTCCTTTATTATCAATTAATATGGACTTAACCTCAAATGAACGATAACGAGAAGGTGTATGCTCATCAAATGGCAATCCTTTAGGCATATTAACGATAATATCAATATCAGTCTCAAATCCATTATTACCTAACAGGTTGCATGGTATATTAATCGCAAACCATCTAAATGTATCATTACATAATGCGGCCCAATGCGGGGTTCTAAATAATTTCAAAATGGCTTTTATTTCTCTTAATTGAGAATTAACCAGAAATAATTTACCTGGACCTATAAATTTATCAACACTCCACTGATTTTTAATATCAGTGTCCTTTTTAAATAATGATCGCCATTTTGCTCGTGTAAAAAAGTATATAGATCGCAAGTAATTTTTTTTTCTTTTATATAACTCCGCTAAATTATATAAAATTATTTCATGATTATCGGTTAACTCGGCTTTCTTTAAATATAATTCGGCTTTCTTATAATCACCGAGTTCTAAATAAGTATAGCCGATATTATTGAACTGTCTCTTATAACTATCCTCATCCAAATCACTTTCCTCATATAATTTAACCGCCTCTTTATACCGACCTATTAACATTAATGCTGATATTTTTTTACCTAATGCCCTGTGAAAGTTTGGTTTAATTTTCAAACAAGTGTCAAATGATGTTAATGCATCGTTATAATTGTTTAAATGGTATAAGCTCACACCTCTTTTAAACCATAATAAATGATTTGCTGAATCTATCTTTAAAGCCTCATCCATAACATTAACTGCTTCCTTGTATCTTTCAAACAAACCTAAAATGGACACCTTTAACTCTAATGCTTTTATATTAGTCTTATCATCTTTTAGAATATCTCCAACTATCAGTAACGCATTATCTAATTCATCCTTTTCCATTAAAGCCGCGGCCTGTCCCAATCGAATATCAAGATCTTGTTCCATATTAAGAAATGATTTAATAAATTTTACCCGTTTTATATCAGAAATGTATTCCAAAAAATATATTAAATCAAGACCAATATTACACTAAACAAAATTTGATGATAAAATGTGTTTATGGAGCAAGAACAGAAAAACCCTCATATAAGACAAGTCAGGCTGGCTATCGTTGACCAAGCGATTCAGGATATGAATAAAACTTTATCAGCGTTATTGAATTCGCCGTCATTTCAACACTATCTAAGAAATATTGACGAGATTCAAAAGGCAGCCGAACGCGTCAGAAGAATTATTGAACCAACGCTTATACAAAAGCAAGGTATGCTGGAACACCTAAATGAAATTATGTCATCCGTCAAATTTTCAGACATTCAACCTCTTCTTAAAGAAGAAACCATTTTTTTACCCCCACCTAAACCAGAAAAAAATATTGATGAAATTATTCAAGCAACCATTGAAAAAACGCTTGAGTCCATAAGAAATAAAGAACTGCCAACGAGAAAATATAAATTTCCACATTTGTTGCCAAAAAATGCAGCATGGAATACAATCACTATCAAATTCAAAGACGGACACAACGTACAAATAGTAGTAGATGAATATATCTATTCTGCAAATTATACTGAAATGGGATTTGAAGATTCCCGTCAACTCAAACCTAACCTGCAATGGAAATTATTAAAAGCACTCTCAGAAAATAACGGCGGGGTGTCCTGGGACGAACCTCATGCAAATACACAGATAAAAAAACAAAAACAACTACTGGCTTCAAAATTGAAACAGTATTTTGGCATTGATGAAGATCCCTTTTACCCATACAAACGAGAAAAAGGCTATATAATAAAAATAAACTTAATCCCTGAAAAAGGTTCCATTAATGACCGAAGGACACCTGAAAATGACGACCTTGGTATTGATCAATTTTACAAAGAATCTACATCTGGACAATAGGGTGAATTCACCAAGAAAATAAAATATAAATTGCCCAATAAAACGGGCATTTTTTTATTTATGGACGAATTTTCACCATATTGTTCAAAAAAAGCTTATCATTAATATTCTTTATGAACAAAACTCTTACCACCCCGAATCTGAAGATAATTCAGGTTCCCATCAAGGAACTGAAACCTGCTTCGTACAACCCCCGGCGTTGGGACCAGAGCGCCGTTAAGCAGTTAACCGAAAGCGTCAAACGTTTTGGGGTTGTAGATCCTTTGATCTGCAACTCTGCCAAAGGCCGGAAAAATGTTGTCATCGGAGGTCACTTTCGCCTCAAGGTGGCAAAGGAGTTAGGTTACAAACAAATACCAGTGCTGTACGTGAATATCCCAGATATTGCCAAAGAAAAGGAGCTTAACCTCCGACTGAACAAAAATACCGGTGACTGGGATTTTGAAAAACTGAAATCTTTTGATTTGGATCTATTGCTTGATGTGGGATTTGACCAGATTGACCTGTCGCACTTGTGGGATAACGAGCTGGAGGTGAAAGATGAGGATTTCGACATTGAACAGGAGATCAAAAAAATTAAAACTCCCCAGACCAAATTGGGTGACCTAATCGTGTTAGGACCCCATCGACTACTCTGCGGTAGTTCAACCGATCCCAAAAACCTCAAGCGGCTCTTTGGCAATGACCGGGCATCGGTCATATATAGCGATCCTCCTTACAATTTAAATCTCAATTACACCAAGGGCATCGGGGGAAAAAAGGACTACGGCGGCGTGGTGAATGATAACCGATCGTATGAGGAATACAAACAGTTCATTAAAGACACCCTTATTGCCGCTGTATCGGTGGCCAAGCCGGATTATCATATTTTTTATTGGTGTGATCAGACGTATATCGGCCTGATGCAGGAACTGTATCGGGAGCTTGGCATCGTGAACAAACGCGTTTGCTTGTGGTTAAAAAACTCCCAAAACCCCACGCCTCAAGTCGCGTTTAACAAATGCTACGAGCCAGCCGTGTATGGGGTGAGAGGAAAGCCATATATTGCGCCCTCTATCAAAAATCTCAACGAAATCCTCAATAAGGAAATAACCACGGGAAATAACCTACTGGAAGAAAGCTTGGATGAACTGGACGTGTGGCTGGTGAAACGCCTGGCTGGCAGAGATTACGAACATGCTACCAGCAAGCCCCCTAAACTGCATGAAAAAGCGATCCGGCGGTGCAGTAAACCCGGGGATATCATCCTCGACTCGTTTTCCGGGTCAGCCAGTACGCTTATCGCCGGGGAACAATTAAAACGAAAGGTCTATGCTATGGAGCTTGAACCGATTTTTTGTGATTTGGCGATAAAAAGGTACGAGCGATTAACAGGTATTAAAGCAAAAGTATATGGCCAAGAAAAATAAGGTAAAAAACGGTTTTCTCGATGAACTGCGGAAAGTGCCTATCGTGCAGGTCGCCTGCGAAAAAACAGGTATTTCCCGCAACAGCGTATATCGCTGGAAACGAGAAGATAAAACGTTCAGTAAGGACATGGACGAGGCCTTAGCTGAAGGCGAAGCACTGGTGAATGACATGAGTGAGAGCCAACTCCTCACGCTCATCAAAGAGAAAAACTGGTCAGCCATCAGCTTTTGGCTCCGCCACCGGAATCCAAAGTTTAAAGACAAGGTCGAGGTCACTTCCAAATTCGACGATACCGGCGAATTAACCCCCTCGCAGTCCGAAATTGTGCGCAAAGCGTTACAATTGGCTCAAATTTTACCATCAAACAATAAACCAGATGACAACCGAAATAATTCCACAGGACCTGGTGGAGCAGATGACGAAAGACAAGAAAGTACGAATAGCCATCACTAAGGAAAGCTTTTCTTACTTCTTTCACTTCTACTATGCTCACTACGTCAAATACGCCACGGCAGATTTTCAAAAAGAGATTATCCATCTCCTGGAAAAAAACGATTATGAAAATTTGTTTGTGGTCGCCTTCCGCGGATCAGGAAAATCAACTGTTATCACCACAGCTTATCCGATCTGGGCAATCTTAGGCAAGCAACAAAAAAAGTTTGTGGTCATTTTTTGCCAGACCCAAACCCAGGCCAAGCAACACATGATGAATTTACGCCGGGAGCTTGAGGATAATGATTTGTTAAAAAAAGACCTTGGCCCGTTTCAAGAGGATAACGACGAATGGGGCTCGCATTCCCTGGTATTTTCCAATACCGATGCGCGCATTACCGTAGCATCCACTGAGCAAAGCATCCGGGGGCTTCGGCATCATGAATATCGTCCGGATTTGATTATTTGCGATGACGTGGAAGATATGACCTCAACCAAGACACGGGAAGGCAGAAATAAGACGTATCAATGGCTCAAGGGCGAGGTTATTCCAGCCGGGGATAAAAACACACGGTTAATCGTGGTGGGCAATCTCTTGCACGAGGATTCGCTCCTCATGCGCTTGAAAGACGAATCTGAACATAACAACATTGACGGTAACTTTCTTTATTTCCCCCTGATCGATAATAAAGGGAAATGTTTATGGCCCGGCAAATATCCAACCAGTGAGGACATTGAAGCTGAAAAAAGAAAAGTTGGCGATGATATCGCTTGGCAACGCGAATTCTTGCTGAATATTATTCCAGACGAAGATCAAGCTATCTATCCGGAATGGATTCATTTCTATGATGAAATACCGGCGCCAATAAAATTTAAGAGTGGTTATTCCTCACATATGGAAGTGAGAATCGGTATCGACCCCGCTATTTCGAAAAGTAATCTTGCCGACTATACCGCTATGGTGCTGGGATTATTATATGAAACTGAAACGAGTTATCGTGTATATATTCTTCCAAAAATCATCAACAAGCGCATGACATTCCCCGAAACCGTTGATACTTGTAAGGTGCTGGAAAAAAGCTATGAAAGAGATGGTCTGCCTCCGACGTTTATCATCGAAGATGTTGCGTATCAAAAAGCCCTACCGCAACAATTAAAAAGCGAGGGGTTGTGGCACGTCATGACCACCCGGCCCGGTTATCAAGATAAGAGAAGTCGCCTAGTGCTGACCGCTAACCTCATCAAATCAGGACAAGTACTGTTTCCAAGAAAAGGAGCCGAACAACTGATACAGCAGATCGTTCATTTTGGCGTAGAAAAACACGACGATTTAGTCGACGCATTTTCCAACTTAGTACATAGTGTTTCTGAAAAGCCCCCTCGTGTACCACGGATATATATTATTTGAAAACATTAGTATTCCTTAATAAAAACTAGAGAAAAGTTGCCAACAAGTTATCGACAACGACGAGCTTAGCAAATCCGGTGGTTCTGTCATTAATGGGGGTATGAATAACAACGATCAAAAAACCAATAATTCATTAGCCCCGACAGACAAATTGCAGTATTGCCTGTACGCTCGAAAAAGCACTGAATCAGACGAGCGCCAGGCGCTGTCCATTGATTCACAAATAAAAGAAATGCTCCAGATAGCAGAACGAGAGAATCTGGAGATTATTGATATACGGCGGGAGGCAAAATCTGCCAAGGATTCAGACAAGCGCCCGGTGTTTAGGGAGATCCTGCATGATATTAACGATGATAAATTCAATGCCATTCTCACCTGGGCACCGGACAGATTATCCAGAAACGCTGGCGATCTAGGATCACTGGTAGATTTGATGGATGCGAAAAAACTTTTAGGCATCAGAACATTCGGACAAACATTTAGTAATTCACCCAATGAAAAGTTTCTGCTCATGATACTTTGTTCTCAAGCTAAACTGGAGAATGATAACCGGGGAATTAATGTTAAGAGAGGCCTTCGAACAAGGTGTGAAATGGGCTTATGGCCGACCTGCCCTCCCACTGGGTATATAAAAGAGAAAAGAGTCGACCATAAAGGAGAATGTTTGATTGATCCTGAGAGGGGGCTAGTTATTAAGCAGATGTTTGAAAAAGTCGCCTATGAGAAATGGTCAGGCAGAAAACTCTACCACTGGCTGCGATTTGAATTGAACTTTAGAACTGCTTTAGGCAAGAAACATTTGAGCCTGGGTAACATCTACCGCTTATTGGAAAATACGTTCTATTACGGGCCGTTTGAGTATCCTAGAGGGTCAGGAAATTGGTATCAGGGGAAACACCAACCTATTATTACCAAGGAATTGTTTGATCAAGTTCAGGAACAGATGAAAAACTCGCAACTGGTGAGGAGAGAAAATATTGAATTTGCATTTACTAAGATAATGAAATGCGGTTTATGCGGATCCGGGATTTCTGCCACTGAGAAATTCAAGAAATTGAAAAACGGTGAATACAACCGACATGTATATTACGGATGCACCAAAGCCAAAGACAAGTATTGCAAAAGTGGATATATTAGTGAGGATGATTTAATAAAGCAGTTACAAAAACTCACGGATGAGTTTGACTTTAATAAGTCACCGATGCAGGATAAGATTAAATTAGAAATACGGAGATTCAAAAAATTTCAAAATATGGTTACGGGTAAAAATGATAATATCGACGTGAATGACGTCGATATTAATAACTATGCTAAATTTATTCTAAAGGAGGGAGGGGATCAAGAAAAGCGAGATTTACTCGCTTGTTTAAATGGTGAGATTTTATTGAGTAATAAAAAAATCTCTTTAAAATTATAAATCTAATAAGTTTGTAAATCTAACAAACTTTTTATATTAATTTTAATAATTAATATCTTTTTCTATACCCTCTATATCTTGGGGCTTCGGTAAGACGTCCTTGAGCAATTTTTTGTTGCGACTCATCTATATTAAATTGTTTTAACAATTCAACTCCTTGTATCCGGTCAATCCTAAAAGTACGCAAATCACGAGCAAAATGGCAGTATGCAACAACATATGTAGCATTTACTGAGTATGGATCAATTGTTCGCCATGAACCTTTATAACGTATTTTCACTGAACGATGATTATCAAATGCTTCCCTAATAACAACCCCGTATTCTTTTTTTGGTAATGACTCAGCCTCTGCATGAGTAGCAAGTATAGTATCATATTGCTCTTTTGCTGACTCATAAGAAGCCAGTTGTCCTTCACTAAACTTATGTTTAATACTTTCTAGGTACTGTACTTTATCTTTAGTTCTAGTAGTTCCAGTTGCATATTTTTCTGGATTATCCGTAAAACTAATAAGTTTATTGATGTCGCTCTTTGTGGGCTGAGATGATAATAATCTTTTTGTATATTTACCACAACCACAACTACTTTTTATTTCACCAGTTAAAGAATCGACTCGATATTCGTTTTGACAGTCAGGACATACTTTAAATGTAACATCTGTAAATGTTCTATGATATATTGAAATGGACTTACATGACAAACAAAAACGTCCTATACCAGTCACCAAAGAATTATCTCTGAAATCAGACAGTGGCTTTATTTCGCCACACTTAGGGCAAACCTTTGCAGTACCCCTTCGCAAATCACTAATAGCATTCTGTACATTGCTAATTATTTCATGTTTGTGAAGTTTTTTTTTACTATTTCTTGTATTCTAGAATCGAGACTTTTTATAGGATTATCGCCTAAATTAAACTTATTTATTCTTATAAATCTATATCCATAACCCTCGAGAACATGCTGACGATACACATCTTCTGGTGAATAGTAATCTTGATAATTTGACTCATTTACGACGTGTACAGAAGCACCAAAATGCTCCATAAAACCATCATATTCTATTATAATCTTATGATCATAACTATCCTCGTCGGTGTATACTAGAAGAAAATCAACTCTATAATTAGGATGATTATAACTTTTATCTAATTGCTTGAGATATTTGCCAAGTTCAAATTGCGGATGTATTTCTGCATTATCTTTATTTTCTTCCCAAAACTTTGTTTGTTTCAACCATTCTAGAACTAGAGGTTCCATCTCTGATTTTTTATCCACTTCGGTACTGTCTGGTTCACGCTGCGCTTCTATCAATGTATTATTATAATGTTGTAGAAATTCTCTTACAGTACCTGAATACTGATCTATGGGTTTACTTAAAACAAAATGCATACATTCTTTGGCACGGCTCAAGCCAACATTAAGTCGTTGTGCTTTTATCTTGCCCTCGTCATCATCAAGCTCTATGTTATCTAGATTAGAAATAAATATATAATTCAATTTATCGTCTGACTCTGTCGCAACCATAGAATAAAAAATAATATCCATTTCTTCACCCTGACAAGTATCAAAGGTCATTACCTTAAGATTTAATACATCAAAAAAATATTCGGAACTAGGAGTGTCACTTATCTTTTCGTATAACAAGTGCTGCTGATTTGTATGAGGAGTAATTATGCCAACGGTACATTTTTTACCTTTTTCTTTAAGTTTTTCTAGTTCAGAAATAATAAACTCAATCTCTGGCATGTTGGTATTCTTAGTTATTTCCTCTTTACCATCGTGCTCTACCTCTGTGAACTTGAGAACAGAACTGGCGGGCACACCTCTGACTTTCATAACCTGTAACCCACCCTCGTAGAAAAACTTATTTGAGTATGATATAAGTTCACGATAACCACGAAAATGCTTAACAAGACGTGCCGAATAGTTGTTGATAAAACCAAAAAAATCGAGGATGGACACCTTAATGTTAAATTTTTCTAAACGTGCCACTTTATCAGTATCTGTAGAAACAGTCTTCAGAAATATTTCCTTCAAATTTCCTAGATGCTGTTTATTAATATCCCCACGAGCAAGAGCAGATTTCACATTACTAAACTGCCGTTGATCACCTAATACCACTACTTTCTTTGCCCGAAGTAATGCGGGAAATGCCTGAGCAATACTTACCTGAGATGCTTCATCAATAATGACTAGGTCAAACAATTCTGGTTCAAGAGGTATATATTCTGCATAATCACGAATACCTGCAAGTATACATGGGAAAGCACTCTTAAGTTTTGAGAACTGTTCTTTAGGAAATTTCTTCTTACTCTTAATAATCTGTTTAAGAGTCTTTGCATCTGATTTGTAATCATTAGTGAAACTAACAAATCGTTCATCCATAAGATAGGTCATCTGCATAGTTACTATATTCTCAATTTGTTTCATTCGCTCCCCATAACTCAAATCTCTGATATCATCAAATTTATCAACTAACTGCTGGTGCAGCGCGATAAAACGTGTTAGCTTTTCAAATTCAAGGTCGGATATTTCTGTAAGTTTGTTTTCGTAAAGAGTTGAAAAAGATCCACTATCAATGCCAACTTTTACAAAACTGTTTTTATGAACATCTGCTGACTCCTTTAGATACGAAACATCATCGTTGATTTCAATAAGTGTATCTATATACTCTTTACAAGCTACCACTTCACCTATAAGTTCGCTAAGATTATTTTTCTGAAATAAAACTTCAATATTCTCATTCTTTTTAAGATTAATATTTGGTTCGATAAGATTTTTTTCTATTGTAAGCAACTTATTTAATTCTTCATAAAACGAAACAACTTCAAAAGCCACGGCAAGATCATTTAGTTCACTGATAGTTGTTACTGTAAGTTTGGAACTTGAAATATCTTTTACAAGTGTTTTAGTCTTATCTAGCAGATCAAGTGCGTGTTCCATTTTTAACAATTCCTCGCTAGTGAAATATAAAGATTCATCCTTAAGGACTGCGGTAATCAAGCGAACCATATCGACACCAGCGAGATAGTGATGCTCATCTTGTAATTCAAGAATATACTCATATATGCCTAAAATCACTTCAAGCTCTGCCAGATGCTTATGAGGCTCATCAAACTTTGAAAGAATAAAATGCTTACGAAATCCTTGGTTAAGTTTCGAAATGTCGTCTTTTTTCCCCAAATAACCGAATAATGGATTCTTGAGTTGTTTTGCAGTATTTATATATTCTTTAATATTTTCAACATCTTCACTGTGTGATTCGTCAAAAAAATTAAGTAATGTGAGTGAATCTTTTGCAAAATATTTAACCTTTACAAGAATTTCTTTCAACCACAACGCATGCTCTGTCACTACTTTAATTATTTCAATATTATCAAGATCATCCTTTCCAGTGGAAAGTAAATCTATATAATTTTTGTGTTTAGCTAATGTAGATGTTAACTCAGAAACACCGGAAAGATAATCAATTAAATTTTGAATCTTCTGTTTATTCCCCTGAACTAAATTATATAACTCAGTCAACCTCCCATCTTTAAAAAGACGCGGATTTTTTTCTGCAAGCCGTGCTAAATCTTCTAGTGTTGAGATTATTTCTTCAAAATTTTCTGCATTTTTCTCACCAAGATCTTTTGTGTAATCAAAATTAAAAGAAACATCACTAGTTTCTCTAATTTTATTTTTAAGATTTAAGAGAATGGAACGTATCTTTGTAAGTTCCTCGACAGAATCGTGGTTGCTAATTGCTTCATCTACATCAATACAAAACCCCACCTCTTCAAAGTGTTGCTGAAGTGTGGCAAGCTCATTTACCTCACTAAGTGAAATACCTTGATATGCGTCTACCTGATCCTTTACGCCATTTCGTAGTGCGTTTATAGCATCTTTAATTTGTTCATCCAAATTAGGATATTTAGTGCGTACAGCTCTAAACTGCTGTGTGATAGCGTCAATTGATGATTGAGACAAAAGCTGTCCATAATTATTTCCAGTTTTTCCAAGACGTAATACTGGATTTTGAAACTTTTCGTCTATACGTACTTTATTAAGAGTATTTTCAATATTCTTCTCGACAACATCAAGAGCTTCCTTTTTATCTGAGAGTACAAGTACAGATTTGTCTTCTAAAATAGTATCAAAAACTATAGCAGTTATTGTATGACTTTTACCAGTTCCTGGGGGTCCTTCAACGAGCACATACTTACACCTGTCATTATTAACAGCAGAAATTATTTGTTGTTGCTCGCTATTAAGTGGAATAGGACTCTTATAAACTAATCGCTCATCAACACTTTTACTGTCCCACTCATCACGAATAGGTCGTGTCACTGGTTCAGGATTTTTATGTATAAAATCATCAATAAGTACTTGAAACCCCTGCATTAAAGCACTTTCCGGTGCTGCATTTAGAATATCCTCGTAATCATTTAAGAGAGCCTCGTCTGATTTATCAAAAAGAACAATATACACATTTGTTGTTGCATTTACATATAAATTATTGCTTATCTGAATATCTGGTTTAGTTACCGATAAATGATTTTCTAAACCAAAAAAATTTGTAATTTCAGTTAATGTTTCTTGTAAGGTATCGGGTAAGTCGTTTTCATGATCGGCAAGATAGATAATACGATCTGTTATAGTCTTTAGTTCTCCTTTTTTTTCGCGCTCAAGATTATACTCTTGAACTATATATGCAAGCGCTTTTTTGTTTATATATATCTGCGAATCAAAGGCTATGTTAAAGGTATCGCTTTCCCTTATAATTGAGAAAGGTATGTAGAAAATTGGATATTTACTCTTCTGATAACTAATATCATAAAAATAAAAATAAAACTCTTGTTTATCCTCGATCTTAAAATTTTGGTAAAGCTCATGTATATCATTAAAAAGATCGGAAACTTTAAACATCTCAAAAAACTTTGTTAGACTATCTCTAACATCCTCTATATCAAGGGCGCTCTTAAGCATTTTCTTAGTATTTGCTTTTTCACCACTAAGCAATAACTTAAGTGCTTCGGAAATAGGGTCTTCTACCTTTTTTTTGAAGATAGCGGTAAGCTCTTCTTCTATTTGGAAAATAGCATTTTCATCAGCCAAACCATTATTTTCAAGCGGCGTCTCAATACTTTTAACCAAATTAAGTACAATATGTTTCTTAAATACCAAGCTTGCATTTTCCATCACCGCATTAAAAGCCTCGAGGTAATCCCTTTTATACTTTATAGATGCTTGTTGAACAGAATTATCTAAGTCTTTAATAAGTGCAGTGACCGTGCTATCTGTAACTTTATTAATCTGTTTCTTAATAATATCAAGTAAAGATTTTGGTATATCAGCTTTATACACCCCTTTTTGAATTGTTAGAGAATCACCCCTAAAAGCACTCTGAAGTAACTTATATGCAATTTTATAAAAACTTGGATACTTACTTATGTTAAAACCTGTAAGAAGTCCTTTATCATTATGGAGTTTTATACTTCTACGTGGTAGTTTACGTTTATGAAAATCGGTTTCAAGAAAATCCAAAAAATATCTGCCAACTTCTTTTACGAAAGTAAAGACACCATCTTCCTTATTTAATTTTTCTTTCTCTTCGGGCATACTATTTTAAAAGCTCGTTAATTGAAACGCCAACAGCGTCGGCTAATTTTGTAATAGTTGCTAATGTAGGATTCGTCTTGCCATTCTCAATGTTGCTAATAAAACCTCGGCTAACTTTAAGAGACCGGGCTATATCAACTTGTGATATCCCTTTTTCGATGCGGATACGTTTTAGATTCTTTCCAAGTTTTACTGCCTCATCTTTCATATTATATGATTGCATTACTATGTTATCTTAAAATATAACAAGAAAAAAATCCAGCCCTACACAAAAACACCCTCCTATGGGGTGCTTTTTCGTAAGTAGTTCGTGCTAGCACGAACTGGCGGAGAGGGAGGGATTCGAACCCTCGATAGGGATTTAAACTCCTATAACAGGTTAGCAACCTGCCGCCTTCAGCCACTCGGCCACCTCTCCGTAATTAGAAATTAGAATATTCAATCTTTAATAAAGAATATAATTTAAATACCAGGTTATTGTAATTAAAAATATTAATAGTGTCAATTTTTAGCTAATACCAGTCCAATTACTTTAATCGCGCCGTTTTGACGTAAAATTTTGGCGGCTTCGTTTAGACTAACACCAGTAGTGACTACGTCGTCGATTAGTAATATTTTTTTACCAATAATTTTTTGTTTGTTATTGGTTGTAAAAACGCCGGTAATATTTTTTAAACGTTTAGGCATATTTAATTTAGTTTGATGTTTAGTGTATTTAGTTCTGATTAACACATCAGCAACCACTGGTATATTTAGATATTGACCAATAAATTGCGCCAGGATTTGGCTTTGATTAAAACCTCTTTCCAAATACCGCCGGCGGTGCAAAGGCAGGGGGATTATTATAAAGTCATTTAGAGTAGTAGATAATTTATTTTTCTTCAAATAATTAATGGTAATTTGTGATAATATTTTTCCTAATTGTTCTTGATAATGAAATTTATATAGATCAATCAACCTGGCTAAAATATGGTTAGCATAAAAACTTGACACATGGACCTGGTCTAAATAATCTTGATATCTGATTTTTTCCGGAGGTTTACTTGGTCTGGTAGGAATTTTTTTTAAACAATCAGTACAAATGAATTCACCCAAAACTCCACAATCTAAGCACTCTTTTGGGAAAAAAAGTAATTTTAAAAAAATTAAAATTTTTGACATCAAAAAATTTATTTGACAATCAATTTTTTATTACGGAGAGAAATATCAAACTGTTTTTTATGTGAGTTTTGTAAAAAGGCTTCAGCTAGTGGTTGCCCCAGATGTTTTTCGATATTTCGCCTTATTTCTCTAGCCCCTTTATTTTCACTGGAACTGATAGTGGCTAGATAGTTGATAACCGAGGAAGTAAAATTTATAGTCAGGCCACGTTGACTCAAATTATTTAATAATTCGGTCAGTTGTAATTTGACGATTTTTTTTAAACTGTTTTTATCTAAGGGATTGAAAACGATAATTTTATCTAAACGATTGAGTAATTCAGGTTTAAATTCTTGTTCCAGTTCTTGTACCACTTGTTGCTTGATTTGTTCCGCTGTAAATTTTTTACCATCTTTAGTTTGGTTAAAACCAAAATTTTGAGAATTGTTAAATTTATCCGAAGCTAGGTTAGAAGTCATGATAATAATACTATGCTTGAAATTTATTTTCCTTCCCTCGGCATCAGTCAAAGTGCCCTCGTCTAAGATTTGTAAAAGTAAATTAAAGACATCAGGGTGACCTTTCTCAATTTCATCAAAAAGTATAACACTATAAGGACGACGCCTGACTGCGTCGGTTATTTTGCCACCTTCTTTATAGCCCACATAGCCAGCTGGCGCGCCAATCAGTTTGGAAATATTGAAACTTTCAGAAAATTCTGACATATCAATACGAATGAGCGATTGTTCACTGCCAAAGTATTCACTAGCCAAGCGTTTGGCAGTTTCTGTTTTGCCAACCCCAGAAGGACCCAAGAACAGAAAACTACCGATGGGTTTGTTTTGACTGCCTAGCCCCAATTGTGATCGTTTAATAATTGAACAAATTTCAGTAATTACTTCACTTTGTCCAATTATGCTTTTATTTAAATTTTTTTCTAAATTAGCAATTCTTAAGTCAGTTTGTTGGTTGAGGTAAGTCAAAGGAATATTGGTAATTTGAGCCACCACCTGACTGATATCAGTGGCGGTGATGTTTGGTTTTTGAGGCGGGTTCTGAGCTAATTTTTTTTCTACAGTTTGATAATCTCTTTTTAACTTATATTCTTCATCTTTAATTTTGATAGCTGAATCATAATCTTCTTCACTAATAGCTTTATATTTTTGTTGAGTAGTATCTTTTATTTTTTCTAACAAAGAAAATAATTTTTTTTGTAAAATTGAGTGTTTATATCTGATTTTAGCTCGACTAGCTGCTTCATCAATTAGGTCAATGGCTTTGTCTGGTAAAAATTTTTCTGGCAAGTAACGGATTGATAAATCAACCGCCAATACTAAAGCTTCATCTTTTATTTCTACTTGATGAAAAAGTTCATAATATTTTTTCAAACCTTGCAAAATAGTAATAGTTTGTTCGCGGTTAGGTTCACTCACTTGAATAGTTTGAAAACGGCGTTCTAAGGCCGGATCTGATTCAATATATTTACGATATTCATTCATAGTGGTAGCACCAATACACCTTATTTCTCCACGAGCTAGGGCGGGTTTAATAATATTGGCTGCATCCATAGTACCGCCAGTGGTAGAACCAGCACCAATAATATTATGTAGTTCATCAATAAAGATAATAATATCAGGATTTTGTTTTATTTCTTCTAAAATATTTTTTAGTCTGGCTTCAAATTCACCTCGGTACATAGTACCAGCTAACATCAAACTTAAATCCAAACTCAATATCTTTTTATTTTTTAGTACATTGGGTACATCGCCTTGTGATATTTTTTTAGCTAAACCCTCAACGATGGCAGTTTTTCCCACCCCAGGGTCGCCTAGTAAAAGTGGATTGTTTTTATTGCGGCGAGATAGAATTTGAATTAAGCGATCAATTTCTGCTTGACGGCCAATTACCGGATCAATTCGTTGTTGGATTTTTTGACTGGTTAAATCGGTAGAGAAAAGTTCTAGTAGACTTTTTTCTTTAGACAAATTTTTTGGTTCAAAAATTTTTTCCTCAGACATTTGGCCTGCTACTAGTTCAGAAAAAACATCGTTTATATCAGAAAAGTTTGAAGTAGAACTAAGTACAGTTTCCAAGTTATTTTTCAGTTTAGCAAAAGAAATATTTTTTTCTTGAAATAAAGTTAAAATTTTATCATCAGGCAAAAGTAATAGCGACATTAGTAAATGTTCCGTGCCAATATAAAGATGACGATATTCAAAAGCCAAATTTAGCATTTTGGTAATGATTTTTTGGGAATCAGGGGCTAACTCTAAAGTGATAATACGACTGTTTAGTTGATTTTCCCCAAAAGGAGTATTTTCCGATAAACCATTTTTATGTAAAATTTCAGCGGCTAAACTGCCTGGTTGTTTGAGTATACCTTGCAGTAAATGAATAGGTTCCACGGCTGTTAGATTCTCCTTTTTAGCTAACCAACCCGCAATTTTTAAAGCGTTTTTTAAGTGTTTAGTAAATTTATTGAATATATCTGAAGTAAGCATAATTATGTTTAAGTATAAAGATTATAGAAAAATATTTGCCTTTTGGCAATGTAAATAAAAGCCCTGATTGTTTTCAGGGCTTATTTAGGCCATTTTTCTTAAAGTTGCTATGCGTTCTTCAATCGGCGGGTGAGTGGAAAATAATTTACTTAAATTTTTTTTACTAAAGGGATTGGCGATATAGAGGTGAGCCGTGGCTTTATTAGCTCTTTTAATATCCGGTTGTTGTGAAATTTTTTCCAATGCTCTGGCCAGTCCTTCTGGGTATCTAGTTAAAAGTGATCCCGAGGCATCAGCTAAGAATTCTCGCTTTCTAGAAATTGCCAGTTTGATAAGCTCAGCAAATAGTGGTGACAATATTGCCAGGATCAAACCAACAATAACAAAAATAGCGGCCCCGTTTTGTCGGTTGTTAGAACCACGAAAAAAATTGAAACGTAAAAACCAATCGGCTATCAAGGTGACTACTCCTACCAAGACTATTACCAGCATCATTATTCTAATATCATAATTTTTTATATGAGATAGTTCATGGGCAATCACACCTTCTAGTTCTTCGTTTTCCAAAGCTTGGATAATACCAGTAGTCAAAGCGATAGAGGCGTGCTCGGGATCTCTGCCGGTAGCAAAAGCATTTAAGGCCTGGTCATTGATAATATAAACTTTGGGCAGAGGAACTCCTGCGGTGATAGCTAGATTTTCTACCATTCTGTATACATAAGGGTTTTGTTCCTGACTGATTGGACCGATGGCTCCAGCTGTTTTTAGAGCAATAGAGTCACCTTTATAATAACTAGTTAAGGTCATCAGTAAGGAAACAACTACAGCAACAATCAGGCCATTGTAACCGTAACCAGTGGCTTGACCAATGACATAACCCAAAAATATCACCAAAATAGTAAAGACAGTGATGAGTAAAATACTTTTTCTTTTATTGCTATCTATTTGGGAGTACATCAAAAAATTATAAATTTTAAATTATAAATTTTAAAATGAGAGATTTAAAATTGGACTTTGACGTTTTCTCTTTCTTTAGCTTCTTCGATTTCAAAAAATTCGCGATTTTTAAAGCCCAAAGTACCAGCAATTATATTATTCGGGAAAACTTGAATTTTGGTATTGAAATCTCTGACCATACCATTGTAAAAACGTCTAGCTGCTTGGATTTTATTTTCAGTATCAGACAATTCGTCTTGCAATTTCGCAAAGTTTTCACTAGCTCGTAGTTGGGGGTAGTTTTCTGCTACCGCAAACAGCGATTTTAAAGTATTGGACAACATATTTTCCGCTTCAGCTTTATCATGCAGTGAACCTGCTTGCATGGCGCGGCTTCTGGCCTCGGTTACTTTGGTAAATAATTCTTTTTCATGACTGGCATAACCTTTGACTGTTTCCACTAAATTGGGGATTAAGTCATAGCGTCTTTTTAGCTGGACATCAATATCACTCCAAGCCTCATCAACACGATTTTTTAATCTGATTAAACTGTTGTAAATAGAAATTAGCCATAACACTACGGCGACTATTACAACAATTAAAATAGTTGTAGTTTGCATAAGTTTATTCGTTTAATAATTTTATAACTGATCTTTTTATATAAATAGTATTGGCAGTGAATTCGTTACCGCCAATTCCACTAGTTGCTTCTACATAAGCATAATCATTTATTTTTATATCTGAAATGGTACCAGTTTTAATTACCGTGTTGTAAGTTGGCTCAACAGTTAAACTCGTGTCTTGATGTATTTCTTCATTTATTTCAATAGTGATTTTTGTACTTGGGGAAACAATTATGTTATATTCTTTTTCTTTTTCAAAGGTATCACTCAGTAGTGTTAATTGTTTTTTATCTAAATCAACTGATAAAATATTGCCATTGCGGTTTAAAGTGTAAGAGACAATGTCTTGTTCGTTTAAATATCTGTCTGGTATATCAAACTCCCCTAGGTCGGTATTGGGTGCGATTTTTTCAATCACTTCTTGTTTGGCAGTTTTTTCCGCGTTGGTGTCAAATTCTAAATTTTGAGAAGTAGTTTTTTGTTCTATTTCGTTCGTATTATTTTTAAGTAAATTGTTTTTTTGCCAAGCTAAAATTATTATAAATAACAATAAAATCACTATCAGGGTAGTGGTAATAAAAATTACTTTTTTTTGTTGACCATCAAGTGACATATTTTATTTTTTTATATTTTTATTGTATAATTATTGTATAAGCAAGTCAATCAAATAAATGGCAAAAACTAATAAAAAAATATATTTATTAATAATTATATCTTTATTTTTTGTATTTTTTGGCTTGACCAAAATTACTCAAGCCCAGACCCCTCCAGCGTCATGTTATTCCGGTAGTTGGGTACAGCCAACTTGCAACCCTGTTACCTCTGATCCTGGTTCGTGTAATATCTTACCACCACTTTTTTCTGGAGCTAATTGCGGACAGCATACTGGATATTTAAGAATACAAAATGAAAGTGATGTTACTAACCAAAAATATTGGGTAGTTTTGGATGGGGCAAAAGGTCAAATCAAAGTTGGAGATACTTTAGGTTCTTGGGTTTACAATACTGTACAAGACCCTGGTATTTTTGCCAAAGGACCTATTACTTCTGGTCAATTTGATTCTTGGCCGGCAGTTGGTCCAGGTGGAATCGTGGCACAAAATAGTTTAAGATCACAAGGAACACTATATGTTGGTACTAATACTTTTACCACCGGTTATATAAGTGCCAGCGGTGCATTAAAAGTAAACGCCACGCCTGTTTCTGTTGGCGGTTCGCCAGCGGCTACTGTTTATATAGAAAATCCAAGTGCAACTTTAAATCCAATTTTGTATATAAAACAGAATAGTTTTGCTGGAGGCAGGATGATTGATATGTACTCGTCAGACAGTAATAATGTTTATTTTGATACTCTGGGTTATCTCAATGCCACTAAGGATTTTCAAATCAGAGTAGATAGTGACAACAATTTCAATCAGAATTATTTTCGTATAGTCAATGGTTCAAATGTGACAGTATTTAGCGTTAATGAAGATGGAAACGCTGCTATAACAAATGATGCTACAATTCAAAAAAATTTATATGCCGGGGCAATAGTGGCCAATTCTGGAGGCGCTGGCAACGGTACTATTCGCGGAAATTTTGTTGAATCAACCACTGGCAATGTATGTAGCGCCAATCAACTATTAGTTTATCGGGGAGCACCTTTTACGCCTGGTTGGTACTGTGTGGCAGCCACCAATGTCGGCACTACCACTGTGGGAAATTTATTACAGACTTTACAAGCTGGTGCTGATGC
>CAZINS010000006.1:0-49992 GCA_964540695.1 uncultured Gammaproteobacteria bacterium
TCTTTTCTTTTTTCATAATATAATTAATATATACTATTACAAATTAAATTTCAAAATATTTCAAATTTTTTAATCACTAAAAGATAACAAATTAACAACCGTTAACTAAAGAATAACTGTTGTAATCATGATTTTTTAATCCTATTAAAATAACGAGAAAATTTTTGACCAGTGGTATATAAATTTGAAATTAACCGTAAAATAGTAGTAATAAATACAAAAGAATTAGCAATAATTATTATATAAGCAATTAAAAATAAAGTTTGTCTACTAGTTTTAGCAAATAAATTTATTAAAAAATGAACCATAGGTGCATTAGGATCTTCACGTAATTCATCAGAAAAAATTTTAAAAATAAAGGTTAAAGGACCAATATTAATTATAATTATTATAAATATACCTAAAATTACCAGCAACAAACTAAACAAAGAAACACCAATCAACCGTCGAAAAATTACAACATCACGTGGTAAATCTATAAATTGCAAATTTATAACTGCAATAAAAATATCAACAATCATGCTTAAACGTTTTTTAAACCCAGACCAAAAACCATATTTTTTTTCTTTAATTGTTTGACTTAAACCTCTAAAAACTTTCATATCAAAACCATGGCCGTAATACTTAGCGTAAAAATTTAATCCAGCTTCAATGCGAAATTTTTGTTTATAAAAAACTGGCACTTTTTCCCAAAGCTCTTTGGTTAAAGCGCGCTCGCCACCTAAAAATGGCACTAACAAAACTAACTTGTGTAAAAAATATATTTTACGGTTACGCATAGCAATAAACATGTCTACCCGTCCTTCAACAACTGGCTCAATTATCTCATCAATCATTCTGTGATTTAAACCTTTAATATCACCATCACAAAAAAAGATTATATCTGTTTTGGCTAAACTTACGCCGGTGTTCATTGCTTTAGCCTTGCCTTCATTTTTTTGTTTAAAATAATATTTTACTTGAGAAAAATTATTGATAATTTTTTTACTATCATCTGTGGAACCATCGTCAATTACCAACACATCAGCAAATCCTGGGTAACTGGATACAACATTAAGCACTTGCTCAATTCTATCAGCTTCGTTATAAATCGGTATAATAGCCGTTACTCTTGATTTAACTTTTTCGTAATCCATTTAATAAAATATTTAAAAATTATAATCACTACTACAATAACTAATATAACTATGTCTATATGATTTAAATCAATTGCTATAAATTTAGTTCCTTGCCCCAACGACCAACCAATAAATATTATTACCACCAACCAAATTATAGTACCCAAAGAATTGAAAAGTAAGAACTTACCAAATGACAATTTTTGAGTTGCTAAATAAAAAATAGTAATTATGCGGGTGCCATATAGAAACTTAATAAATAACAAAGATAAAAATGATTTGCCTTTAGTTAATTTTTGAATAGATTTTATAGCGGTTTTAACTCTATTTTCATCATTGGTTTTTTTATTAATCAATTTTGTTAAACCAAAAGTTCCTGAAAACCAAGCTGAGTCAGAAATAATTGTTCCAAAAAAAGCTAATAAAAATATTTCCCAAACTGGCCATAAACCATGGCTGGCGAGAAAAGCCGCAGCAATTATAACAGATTCGCCGAAAAAAAAGGCTCCTAAAAAAATTGCTATGGGACCGTAAACTGACAGATATGAAATGGCGGTTTGATCTAAACTCATAAATTTATTATACATCTTATTCAACAAAAAATACCTTAGTTTTTCTAAGCTTATAAAAACTGACGGTTTTTGTTATTGATTGACTAATCTAATTTTTTATATTAAGCTGGTTTATTAATTAACATACCTTAAAAAATTACATAGGAGTGAATAATGAAATTTCTGCAATTAATTACTTACATGACTCTGGTTATGGGAATTTTTTTATTTTTTTATGGTTGGTTCGGGCCAATCAAAAAAATAGGAACCGCCATATGGTTGGAACTAATAGGTTTCTTTCTTATCATTTCCAGTCTAATAATTATTTTTTGATAATTTATACTGCTGACTATTAAGGCCAGCAGTTTTTTATATATAAAATAATAAAATCTTCAATTGATGAATTTTGGTAGCGCCACGGGGAATTACCATGCCCGCCTGCCTACGGTAGGCAGGTTCGATTCCCCTGCTTTTACAAATAAAAAATCCATTCACAAAATGAATGGGTTTTTTATGGTAGCGCCACGGGGAATTCCGCGTCCCGCTATTAGCGGGACTTGTCCTGGGCAGCGCTCAAAGCTACGCTCGCTCGCTTTGTGCGACATTCGCTTCCGAACTAAAGTTCGTTGCTCATTCCTGCCCGTTCGATTCCCCTGCTTTTACAAATAAAAAATCCATTCACAAAATGAATGGGTTTTTTATGGTAGCGCCACGGGGAATCGAACCCCGGTTACCAGGATGAAAACCTGGTGTCCTAACCACTAGACGATGGCGCCAAAAAATAAAAAAAATCTATAACCTAATTATACTAGCAAAAATAACAAATAAATCAATATTGGTTTATTTGGTTTGCTTGTAGTGAACATATTTATTATAATATATATATATTTTATTTATTAAACAAATTTTTATGGCCAAAATTAAAAACTTATTTAGCCGAGCCAAAGACCAAGGTGATTTGGTAGATGATAAATCCACTGAACAAGACGATTTTTCTCAACTCACACCCACATCAACTTCTACCAACAATGAACAAGAATGGCTTGATGAAGATGTCGAAGGTCAATTATCAGTTGATGTTTATCAAAATAAGGATAGTATTATTATCAAATCAACTATTGCTGGCGTAAAACCAGAAGATATTGATATTTCCTTACAAAATGATTTATTGACTATCAAAGGTAAACGTGAGGCTGACACTACTATTAAGCAAGAAGATTATTTTTATCAAGAATGCTACTGGGGTTCTTTTTCTCGTTCCATTATTTTACCAGTAGAAGTAAAAATTGAAGAAACTAAAGCAGAATTGAAAAATGGTATTTTGACAGTAATTTTGCCCAAAGCTAAGCCGACCAAAGCAGTTTCGATAAAAGTAAAAATTGATGATTGAAGCAATTTTAAAAAATATAACCGACGGACAAGCATTACTTGAAGTTGCTACCGGTGAACAAATTACTATCGCCGCCGGAATTTTACCGGCTAACATCTCGGTAGGCGATATTGTGATTGTTGAAATATTATCTAAAGAAGCATTCTTAGCGAAACAAAACCAAGACACTAAAGATACTTTAAATGAGTTGTTACAAGCATGACTAAACTTTTAAACAAAATAAAAACTTGGGATAAATTCGGGTTAATTTTAACATTAACCCTTTTTAGCACAATTTTATTGATAGTTTTTAGTTTTGATCTTTATTTCAACTGGCGCTATCAAAATAAAATTCTACCGAATGTAAAAATTGGTGAAGTATCTGTTGGTAGTTTAAATAAAGAGGTGGCTTTAGAAAAAATAAGACACTCCGCTGATAATGTTTTAACGGCAGGCTTAACTTTTACTTACAATAACCAAAAAATAACTATCCATAACAATCTACTTTCTATTGAAGACCCTGATATCAATAAAGAGTTGATAGAGTTCAATCCTTTAGCTTCGGTCGAGGCTGCTTTAACCATTGGTCACAATTCGTCAGCTTTAAGTCGTTTATGGCAAACCAGCAGAATCATATTGTTTGGTTATACTTTACCGGCTATTTATGAAATAAATCTAAATGAAATAGAAAATATAGTAGAACGCGATATGGCTCATATTATTACCTACCCTCAAAATGCCAAATTGGAATTGGCCAATAATACTTTCAACATTGTTCCTGAAGTAGATGGCCAAACTATAAATTGGCCAAAGGCCAAGGAAAAATTACAAACCCAATTAAGTGATCTGCAGATAGCTGTTGTACCTTTGGAACTAATAAACCAAAAAGCTGAAATTGACTATCAACAAGCTAGTAGTTTAACAAAAGAAGTAGCCGACTTAATTGGTCAAAAACCAAATTTAACTTTAACTTGGCAAAACAAAAAATGGACATTGAGTTGGCAAGAAATTAATCCTTGGTTAAATTTTTATCAACAAGAAAATAAGATTAAATTGGGTTTGGATAAATTAGCACTGGAACAATACCTCTCTACAAAAATAATAAATGATATCAATCAACCTGCGCAAAACGCTAAATTTGAAATCAAAAATGGACGAGTGGTTGAATTTCAAGGTAGTCGTGATGGACAAGTATTAAATTTAGTGGAAACAATTCAAAAAATTAATCAGAATTTTACCAATAATGAATTTACTACTGAACTAATCATTAGTCCTGATAAAGCTAAAGTTTCTACCAAAGATATGAATAACTTAGGTATTACCGAAATAATAGGCATCGGTAAATCAAATTTTGCCGGCAGTCCTCCTAATAGACGACATAATATAAAAGTAGGTGCCGATACTCTAAATGGACTACTAATCAAACCCGGCGAAGAATTTTCTCTAATATCTGCTCTAGGGGAAATTGATGCTGCCAATGGCTATTTACCAGAATTAGTCATCAAGGGCAATAAAACTGTGCCCGAATACGGTGGGGGCTTATGCCAAATCGGCACTACTACTTTCCGAGCTACTTTAGCCACTGGGCTACCAGTGTTAGAGAGACGAAATCATTCTTATCGGGTAAGATATTACGAACCAGCTGGTACTGATGCTACTATTTATGATCCCAAACCGGACTACAGATTTTTAAATGATACTAGCGCACATGTACTAATACAAACACGTATTGAAGGTGATGATCTTATTTTTGAATTTTGGGGCACTAAAGACGGACGCCAAGTTGAACAGTCAGAGCCACGAATTTTCAATATTACCTCGGCCCCACCTACTACCTATATTGAAACAACCGATCTACCAGTTGGACAAAAAAAGTGTACTGAAAGTGCACATGCTGGGGCTGATGCTGAATTAACTTATACCGTAACTTATGCTAATGGTGAAACTAAACAAGAAATTTTTAAGAGTCATTATCGTCCCTGGGGCGCGGTTTGCTTGATTGGGGTAGAAAAAATATCTACTCCCGCAGTAGATGAACAAAACGCCACCAATACTGAAGCGGTTATAAATTGATAACATATTATTGACTAATTTATTTTAACTGTTAAAATAAATTAGCTTTTAAAATTTGTAAACGTTTGGCGGGTCTGCTCGCCGAAGCGTCAGCGTAGGCGGGTGTAGTTCAGTTGGCTAGAACGTTTCCTTGCCAAGGAAAAGGGTCAAAACTATATTTAGTTTTGACGGGCAGAAATGAGCCAAGCTGAAAGCGTAGGCGAATGTCGATGATTGCGACCCTGTGAGCAATCAGCGCTGCCCGGGAACGAAAGACCTTTTCTAATAAATATAAAAAATAATTTTATTTTCTTGCGGGTGTAGTTCAGTTGGCTAGAACGTTTCCTTGCCAAGGAAAAGGTCGCCGGTTCGAATCCGGTCACCCGCTCCAGATTTATAAACGGCTTTAGTTAAGCTGTTTTATATTTTAAATAATTGACAAATTATTTAAACTTACAATATTATTAAGACGCGCTTATTGCTTGCCGGGATGGCGGAATTGGCAGACGCGTTGGACTTAAAATCCAATGAGAGCAATCTCGTGGGAGTTCGATTCTCCCTCCCGGCACCACGTAAACAAAATAGATTTATAATCATGAGAAGCTTAGCTTCTCACCAAAAATTAGCGCTTAACGCGCACTTAAAATTTTTCTATCGATCTTCAGTACACTGAAAGTAAGACAATTTAAATTTGTCCTCTCAGTCTGACCGATAGATTAAAAGAAAAATCCCTGTAAAAATAACAGGGGTTTTTCTTTTTATTATGTAAATTTATTTTTTATTTTTTCCAATTGACCAACTGGCAAACTAATATATTTTTTATTGGTAGTAAAACCTCGCACAATCATAATCTGACTTTTGGGTAAGATTAAGAAATCAGACAGTAAACTAATTAACTTCTCATTGGCTTGACCCTTAACCGGAGCGGATGTTAATTGTACTTTCAAAAACTCACCTTGCCACCCCACTATTTTATTAACCTTGGCTTTGGTAATTACTTTAACTACCAACAAAGCTGATTGATTATTTCTTATCATTGATGATACGTAATAATGAAGCATGTACCAATTTATTGGTAGCGATGATATCGGTGCTTGTTAAATTCCAATTATTATTGGCAAAATCTGTCACCTTTCCTCCTGCTTCTTTAACCAATAAAGCTCCAGCCGCTACGTCCCAAGCATTAGCACCGGGAATAACTATACTTTCAGTAATACCACGAGCCACCCGGGCAAATTCTAAAGTAGCAGCTCCCAACTGACGGATTTCATTACCTTGTTTAAACATAGTTTGATAATAACTAATAGCTTGGTCAGAATATTTGCTTTGGCTACTACCATAACAATAAGTATGAAAACCTTTATCTATTTTTTTTACCTTTGATACTTTTATTGGTTGTTGATTATAAAAAGCACCTTGGTCTTTAACCGCTACATAAAGCTCTGCCAATACCGGAGCATAAATCACTCCTAAAACAACTTGTTTTTTATAAACTAGAGCTAAAGTTGTAGAAAATAAAGGATTTTTTATAACAAAATTAGTCGTACCGTCCAAAGGATCGATAATCCACAAATAATCTTTACCCGGGTTAATAGACCCAATTTCTTCAGACAAAATAGAATGTTCTGGAAAATTTTTTCTAATTTTATTAATAATTATTTTTTCAGCCACTTTATCAGCCACGGTTACAACTTGGTGTTTACTTTTTAATTCAGTGTTTATTCTTTCGGATTTAAAATAAATATTCTTTAACTCATTCCCCGCTTGTTTAACTGCCAATAGAGCTAATGTTTTAGCTTGTTTAATCGTATTGTTTATCATAATCTTTCTAAAATTTTTAAAGATAATTTACGCTGTTTTGTATCAAGTACAGCAAAAGTTGCTTTATTGAACATACCAGCCAAAGTACCTGGGTTAGCCAAAACTGTTTGACCAATTTTCTCTTCCCAAGGTGTATGGTTATGTCCATAAAAAACATAATCATATTTATTTTGGTTAGCTAATTTTTTTGCTTCGTCGGGAAAGTGATTAATAGCAATTTTTAAACCATCAATTTCAAACTCTCCCTGATCACCATAAAATTTTACTTGTGATAAGCTAGTTGCTACTTTGGGTAATAAATCACGGTCAGCCACATTACCAAAAATAATGTGAATTGGTCCAGAGAAATTCGGGGCAACTAACTTCTGCAAAGTAGCTGGTGCGCACAAGTCACCACAAAAAATAAGTTCAGCAAAATTATTTGCTTTGGCAAAATCTAAAAATTTTTTAATATTCATTAAATTGTCATGTGAATCAGAAAAAATACCTACTAACATATTTATTAATTATCATTATTTATAATAACAAAAAACAGGAAGGGTTAATACCCTTCCCTAATTTAAGCAGCTAGTAGTAGTGGTTTGATTAATTGATTATGAATATCAGTGATTAAAGATACTAAGGTTTTTTTATTATAGAAAATTTTTTCTTTAGGTGTTTTTTTAGCAAAAACTCCTTGTAAATATTCAATTACTACTATGATCAAAGGACAATCCTCTAACGACTTAAAATTTTGACTTTTTATTACTTGGTGAAACAAAATAACTTTGTTTTCGTATTCTCTGGGGACATGTCTAAACATCTTTTTATCTCTAGTAAATAACCAGATTCGCTGTTGGGGGTGATTTAAAAATAACCAAGTAAAAATTTCCTCATCTGATTTGTCAACAAATTGATTGACTACGAGTTGTTGGTTTAAAAAAACCTTCATGGTTGATAATATTTTCTCTATTTCCATCATGGTATTTTTAGTAAACCAAACATTTACATCAAAAAAGGCAATATTCGACATGGCGGATAAATAAATTTGCGGCTCACCGTCGCTACTAGTGTTTCTGTTATCCGAAGACATAATTCCTCCTGAAATAATTTTTAAATAACAAAAAAACGGGTTCATAAACCCGTTAAAAAGAAACTATAACCTCCTTTCTTTGGCTGATAGGCAACATAGGCATGGGGAAAATTTTCTTAAATTTATCTTAGCACACTATTTTTTATCACGCAATTTTTTTAGGGTGTGCAAATCTTTTTTTACTATTGATTCATCCTCCCAAGGTGTTTCTAAAATAAAATTTACTTTTTTTAATCTGGCTAGTTTCATAATCGCGGCAAAACCTTTGTTTCCTATCTTACCTTTACCAATATTTTCATGTCTATCTTTGCGTGAATTAAATTCTACCTTAGAATCATTGGCGTGAATCAAAACCAAACGGTCTAAACCAATCGTTTGATCAAACATTTGAAATGTTTTTTTTACCTTTTGCTCATCACGCAGATCATAACCTGAAGCAAAAGCATGAGCAGTATCAAAACAAACCCCTAAACGATGGGTTTTTATCTTTTTTTCTACCAAGTCAATAAGTTTAGCAAGTTCCATAAAACTAGCACCAATAACTTGTCCACTACCAGCAGAAATTTCCAACAATAAACGATTTTTTCCTTTATAATTACGTAAAACTTCTATTAAACCATTGGCTACCAAAGTTAAGGCTTGCTCGATTTTCATTTCTTTTGCACTACCCAAATGGGTCATGGTCGCACTAACTCCTAATTTATCACCACGCTCTAATTCTTGTCTAACAACTTCAATAGAACCAAAACTAATTCGCTTATTTGTAGAAGCAAAATTTATATAATAAGGGGTATGAATATAATAATCTTGGAAACCAAAATCCTTACATTTTTTTTTGAAAGCGTTGATAAGGTTTGGTGTCAAAGGTGTTGGTTTACCTCCCCGGGGTGAACGAGAAAAAAATTGGAAAGTTTCACAGCCGATTGCTTTGGCGTTAATCGGGGCATTTATCAAACCCCCGGCAGCGGAGACATGAATACCAATTTTCATAAATTAATTACTAATTTTTTCTTTTAAAAAACTTATTACCTTACGGTTGGTAAGGGTGTGAAATAAATAATCACGAAAATCTTTAGAATTTATATTTTTTATAATTTCTGGTTGCAACTGATAATTCTTTTCCATAATGGCAATTTCCTGATCAATTTCTGCTTGATTAGCTGAGATTTTATTTTCTTCCGCAAATTTCCTAGCTACCAAAGCGGTTTTAACTCTTTTAATAGCGGCTGGGCGCCATTCTTTTTTTAAATCATCCTCTTTTTTACCTAAACGTTGTAAATAATCTTGCAAAGATAAGTTTTGAGATTGTAAACTGTCTGCTAACTCATGCTTCATCCGATGCAACTCATTATCAATCAATAATTCCGGTATGTCACTGAAGGTTGATAAATCAATCAATTGTTCAAATAAATCAACTTCAAATTTCTGATCTGCTTTCTGTTGTTTATCCAATAATAAATTCTGTTTAATTTGTTCTTTTAGTTCATTAATATCCTTATAATTACCCAGAGCTTGTAATAAATCATTGTTGATTTCAGGTAAAATTCTTTCATATACTTCTTTTATTTCCACAAAAAAATCAGCTTCTTTATTGGCTAAATCAACTTTATAATCTGCAGGGAATTTTAATTTAAATGACACCTTGTCTTGAGCTTTTTTACCTACTAACTTTTCTTCAAAACCAGGGATAAAAACTTTATCACCCAAAATTAGAGGATAATCCTTGCCTTGGCCGCCTTCTATTACTACACCATCAATTTTAACTGTAAAATCTATAATGGTTTTATCACCCAACTTTGCGACCTGATCAATTTTTTGTTCTTGGGCTCGCATTTTTCTCAAATCATATAAAACCTCTTCAATTTCTTTATCATTGACTTCTACTTTTTCTGTTTTAACCTTTAATTTAGTAATATCTCCTAGATTAACTTCGGGCAACAAAGAAACTTCAGCAGTAAATTCAAAAATTTCACCAGGTACCATTTTTTTTATTTCTATATTTGGCTTGCCTACTACTAATAATTTTTCTTTTTGAATAACATCATAATAACTTTGAGTTATAATGTCATCAGCTGCATTTTCCAATAAAGCCATGGTACCAAATTTCTTTTCAACAATTTCTCTTGGGGCTTGTCCGGGTCTAAATCCAGCAATAGTACTTTTTGCTGCTAAACGCTTGGCTGCTTTATTTAAAAAAGGATCAACAAATTTGGTTGATAAATTAATAAATATTTTTTTGACGTTTTGCCCATTATCTTGAATAGTATAGTCCATATTTAAATACTTAGTAATTAAAGTTTAAACAACTTTCAGCTTACATGATTCAAAACTTTTTGGCAAAAACTGTTTTTTATTGATTTTTTATCTTTTTTTTGTTATAATAACTTTATCATACTAATAATTTACCACCATTTTTTGGGGTTTTTTTTATGTCAGGTCATTCTAAGTGGGCTACAACTAAAAGACAAAAAGCTGTAGTTGATGCCAAAAAAGCCAATGTCTTTACCAAGCTATCCAATAGTATTGCGATTGCTGTACGTGAAAGCGGGGCCGATCCTAATAGCAACTTTAAATTAAAAATTGCTATTGAAAAAGCCAGAGTCGCTAACATGCCAAAAAATAATATTGACAGAGCTATTTCACGTGGCGGGGGAAAAAATAATGAAACTCAACTCGAACAACTGACTTATGAGGGACTGGGACCGGAAAAGTTAGCTGTTATTATTGAAGCGATTACTGATAATCGTAACCGTACGGTAGCAAATCTCAAACACATCTTAACCAAACACGGCGGACAACTAGCTGCCAACGGTTCTTTACTCTGGATGTTTGATAGAAAAGGCGTAGTAGTTAGTAGCTTAAAAAAACCTTTAGCTGAAAACCTCCAACTTCAATTAATTGATGTTGGGGCTGATGATTGGGAACTAAACCAAACAGAAGCAGATAAAAAATTAATTGTTTATTGCGAACCAAACAATATGCAAAAGGTAATAACTGTTTTGGCAAAAAACAATGAAACTATTTTTTCTAATGATTTGGAATATTTACCAAAAGAAACCATAAAAATCAAAGACATCAATAAATGGGAAAGTTTTATTGATGAATTAGAGCAAGATGATGATGTCCAAAATTATTATACCAATGGCGAAGAATAAAAATCTAATTATTTTAGGAATTGATCCTGGTTATGCTTTAACTGGTTATGGCTTAATTCTAACTGACGGTAAAGAATTTAAACACCTTGCTCATGGTGTTATCAGTACAAATAAACAAGATTCTTTTGCCGATAGACTTTGGCAAATAAAAAATGAATTGGAGAAAATTATAAAAAAATACCAACCAGAAATTTTAGCTATAGAAAATATTTATTTTTATAATAATGCCAAAACTGCCTTGTTGGTTGGTGAAGCTAGGGGGGTAATTATGTTAATAGCTAAAATGAATAATTTGAAAATTTTTAACTACACCCCTTTACAAGTAAAACAAGCTGTGGTGGGCCATGGTCGGGCAGAAAAAAAACAAATGCAAAAAATGGTACAACTAATTTTTTCTTTGTCTAAACTTCCGGAACCAGACGATGCAGCCGACGCTTTAGCGGTGGCTTATTGCGGCCTGCAAGCTGTTAAAACAATTTTATAAACTAACGATTCTCAATAGATGAAAAGCACAAAATTAAAAATTGTTTCTGTTTGTAGCGAAGTTGATCCTTTTTCAAAAACTGGCGGTATGGCTGATGTAGCCAGATCATTACCTAAATCTTTAAAAAAACTGGGGCATTTCATTCGAGTCTTTACTCCTCTTTATCCTCATATAGACAAATCAACTCACAAATTAAAACTGATTTTTGAAAACATACCGCTGATAATTGATGAGAGTAAAACTGTAAATTTTTCCGTATGGCAAGGTTGGCTTACCGAAGGTTTGCCAATTTACTTTATTGATGAAGCGGAATATTTATCACGCCACTACCCTGAGCAAATAAAACCAAGTGATTTATATTTAGGTTCCAGGGACAATCAAAGATTTATAATTTTCAATTTGGCGGTTATTGAAAGTTTAAAAATGCTAGATATTAAACCAGATATTATCCAATGTCATGATTGGCAGGCTGGTTTAATTCCTTATTATCTAAAAAAACGCTACCAAGCTGAAAATAGATTTGCAGACACAGCAACCGTATTTACTATTCATAATTTAACTTATCAAATGGGTGGTAACTGGTGGGAAATTCCATCCAAAAAAAGAGATGATGAACGTCAACCCCTGCCATTATTTCAAAATAATGATTCAATACAAAACATAAATTTGGCTAAAAGAGGTATTGCTAATGCTGATGTGATTAATACTGTTTCTGAAAAATATGCTGAAGAAATTTTGACAAAAAAATTTGGCAATGGTTTGCATGGTATTCTAAAACAAAAAAAACACCGTGTCTTTGGTATTGTTAATGGCATTGATTACGCCGATTGGAATCCATCAACTGATCCGGGTTTGATTGAAAGGTATGATTATGATTCTTTGCACAACAAAACCAAAAATAAGTTTCACCTGCAAGAATTTGTTGGTCTACCATCAGATCCTAAAGTGCCTTTAATTGGTTGGACTTCAAGATTAACTGAGCAAAAAGGTATAGAGCTGATAATTGAAATAATCGAGCCCTTATTAAGAATGGACATCCAAATGGTCATCTTAGGTGAAGGTGCTAAAAAATATACAGATTATTTTGCCAAAGTAAGCAAACACCACCCCAAAAAAATAGCAGCCATCTTCAATTTTGATAATCAAAAAGAAACTATGGTGCTGGCTGGGGCTGATATTTTTCTACTGCCATCGCGCTTTGAGCCTTGCGGACTAGCTCAACTAAAAAGTTTACGTTACGGTGCCATACCGGTAGTTCATGCTGTTGGCGGACTGGTTGATACCATCTCTGATTATAACCCTCGCACCGGCCGCGGCAACGGCTTTGTGTTTAAAAAATACGATTCCAGAGATTTATTAATTGCCATAACCAGAGCGATTGTCAACCATCGTCATCGTGAAAGCTGGTTAAAAATGGTTAGACGAGGCATGCAACAGTCTTTTTCTTGGGAAATTCCTGCTGAAAAATATATTTTACTTTTTAGAAAAGCTTTACGCAGTAAAACAAACCAATGAAAAAAACATACTATTGGGCTAATCTTTTACACTTTTATTTACCGCCCACCGCAAATAATATTCAAATTACTGAAGCGGCTCAACGAAGCTACGAATGGATTTTACTAATGGCTGAAAAATACCCTACTTGGCATTTTACTTTTAATATTACCGGCTGTTTAACAAAGTCATTATCAGAAAATGGTTATGAAAAAATTATCTCTAGATTTAAAAATCTTATTAACAAAGGCCAACTCGAATTAGTTGGTTCTTTATCTCATCACCCTATCGCTCCTTTGGTGGATCTAACTATTGTCAAAAGACAAATCAAACAACAAGAAGAGATTAATCAAAGTTTTTTTGGCATCAAGCCAAAAGGATTTTTTTTACCAGAAATGGCTTATAATGAAAAAATTGGAAAATTACTGGCTGATTTAAAGTACCAATGGTTAATTTTAGATGAAATAAATCTAAACGGTAAATTAAATCAAATCGACTGGGAATCGGCTTATCATTTAAAAAATACTAATTTAAAAATAGTTTTCCGTTCTCGTGAGTGGTCGCTTGATTATCCGCCTAAAAAAATAGTAAAAACTAGCTTGGAAAAAAAATTACCAGCACAAATAGTAACGGCAACTGATGCTGAATTATATGGTTTACGTTTTGTTGATTTTGAAGGTTGGTTGGGAAAAGTTTTAGAAAATCCTGAAATTAAAACAATTACCATGGGTGAATATTTACAAACATTAAAGAATAAAAAACCTATTAAACCAAAAGCTGGTAACTGGGAAAGTTTGGAAAAAGAATTAACCAATAAATTTTTATTTACTCTCTGGCGAAGCAAAAATAATAAAATTCATGGTTTACTTTGGCAACTGGCAAATTTAGCAAATGAACAATTAAAACAACATCCAAAAGATCAAAACTACCAATGGGCAGAAAATCATCTTGACCGTGGGTTAGCTAGTTGTACATTTTGGTGGGCTTCAAACAGAGATTTTAAACTTTTTGGTGCACCGGCTTGGCACCCAGAAGAGGTAGAAAAAGGAGCTTTAGAGTTAATAAAAACGGTTCGTACTCTAAATACTGATAAAAAAATAAAACTTAAAGCTGAAAAAATTTATCATCAACTTAAATATCTAATGTGGTCAACCCACTGGAAAAAATATGGCCAATAAATTTTCACCACAAATAATAGAAAAAACTCTTCAAATTGTAATAAAAAAACACAACTTTGAACCTGAACATCTAATGAGTACAAGTGGTGAATTTTTCGTCATGACCCTACGACGTGGTAATAAAAAATTTCTTATCAAAATAAGAAAAAATAAGGGCAGTTTAGCCAGAAAAAAATTTATTAACGAAATCGCTACTATTAAATTCTTAAATAAAATTTATTCTAAAAAGCTGTTGCTTCCAAAAATTTTTGTTAGTCAAACAAAAACTTCACCTGAATATTTTATCTACGAGTACATAAAAGGCTATCCATTAAATAATTTTTATATTTCCATAGGCAAACGTTTAACAGACAAATTTTTACAAACAAACTTTATTGAAATTTTCCATAATTTGCATTTGCTAAAAATACCCGCAAATATTGCATTACAAAAAAATACCTTTGTAAATAATTATAAAATTTTTAAGGGCAGTCAGCTTGTTTTAAAAAAATATATTTCCAATCAACTTATAAAAAAAATAAATGTTTTACTAATAAATCAAGCTCGTTTTTTTAATAATACACCATTGGTTTTAAGCCATGGCGATATTAATCCTAAAAATATAGTTTTAAGTAAAAATAAACTAGCTTTAATTGATTGGTCAGAGGTTCATTTAAATAATCAATTGTTTGATTTGAGTAGTTTATATTTATTTGCTTGGAATAGGCCGGATATAAAAACTGTTATTAAAGATTATATCTTTGGCAACCATCATCAATTAATAAACTCCTATCATTTATTTTTGTTAAATAGATTGATTTTAATACCCAAAAATATACAGACTATGGAAAATTCTATTTTGGGGCTGTCCTTAGATAAAAAAAATAAAATTATTCTCCCTGAAACTGAAATAAAACTTAAAAAAATAGCCAAACAAGCAATTGCAAATTATATTATTGAAATTGAAAGAATTGTTTGGCATTTAAGCTTATGGCAAAAACCAAATTCCGTTATCAGAGCAATAGAAACATTTTATAGTTTTGTTCCCGCCAAAAAATTTGTTTCAGCACACCTAGAAAAGTTTGGATTAAATAAAAATTGGCAATTAAAAAAATTAATCAACCATCGTTTTGTTGCCAGACAGGGTGACCAAAAACTAATTACTGAATATGTTTTTACCAATGGGCAAAAAAGTAAAATCATCATGGGCAAAATACGTTTAGAAAGAGGCGACGATCTAGCTAAACAATCCTATCAAATAATAAAAAAACTTTGGCAAGAGCCTGAAGGCAAAGAACTAATTAGTCAACCTTTATATTACTTTGCTAAACATCATCTTTATATCTATGAAAAAACTTTAGGTGTATCTTTGGCCGATTTAATTGAAAATAAAAAAAATCAAAACACAAAAATTTTAATTCCCCTAATCAAACGGTCAGCTGCAATCATGTCAAAGTTACACCAAGTACCAATTAAAAATTTTAGTAAGGTAAATTTTTACAAAAACTATGATCTTACTCAACAATTAAATTGGTTAGAAAAAAATTTATATAAAAATAAAGAATTTAAAAATAAAAAAAATATTTCTTTACTTAAAAACTTACGAACTCTACAAAAAAAAGTAGTTAACTGGCGAGCAAACAACCGGGTTTTTATTCATGGTGACTTTCAATTACAAAATTTAATTTTATATAAAAATAAATTACGCTTAATCGACTTTGATAACGCAGAAATCAACGATCCGTTAATAGATGTTGGTAATTTTTTAAACCAAATTAATTATAAAAATTTACTTTTTAAAAAATCTTATTTTTTACGTCAACTTTTTTTACAAACTTATCTTAAACAAAACCAACAAGAATTAAATCAAAAAAACACTCGAGTATTAAATTTTTATATAATTATGGGGATTATTAAAAATATCAATTTAAATTTTTTAGAAAACAAAAACGATCTAGTAATCTATGATCTTAAAAAAATAAACTATATTTACAATCATTTAACGGTTAACCCCGTAGACAATTTAAGTACGATAAAAAAAATACTAACGTAAAAAAATGAAAAACTCACCTTATCACTTAATATTTGAGGGGGCGGAACTAACAGGAAAAAGTTACGTAATTAGTCAGGTGTATGACCATTTAGAAAAAAAACATTCTTCAAAAAAATATCCTCTTTTATTGGATGGTTGTTTTTGGATTAATGCTGATATTGGTGTTTTTGGATCAGAAAAAGGTAGATTGTTGATAGATAATTATCTAGCCTTGGCAAAAAAATTAAAATCTTACAATATTGTTTTTGAAAAATTTCATTTAACTGACCAAGTATATTCTTGGTTGTATAGAAGAAAAAATATCAATTATCAAAAAGTTGAGCTGGAACTAAAAAAACTAAATTTTAAAATTATTTTTTTATATATAGATTCAGATACTAACCTGTTTAAAAAAAGATTAGCTGACAGGGTTAGTCTATATCCTCACTACAAAAGAATAAAACAAACACCAAAAGATTATATTTACCAACAAGAAAAATATGAATCTTATCTTAAAAAAACAAAACTTCCTTATTTAAAAATAAATACTTCTGAAATACCAAATAAAAAAATTATTAAACAAATTATAAAATGGCTGGAAAAAAAATAAATATATTAATGGTGGCAGCGGAACTAAATCCTTTAGCTAAAGTTGGCGGATTAGCTGATGTCATTGGTGCACTTCCTAAAGAATTAAATAAAATTAAATCCCTATCAGTTAGTTTATGTTTGCCAATGTATGAACACCTGACTTATTTAAAAAAAACCAGTAATTTTGTAAGTGACCTCTCTTTGCCAAACAGAGAAAAAATTCAAATATATCAAACTTATTTACCTAAAAGTAAAATTAGATTATATCTTTTTTATAATCAAAAACATTTGTCGCGCGGATCAATTTATTTACACCCTCATAAACATTCGTCTGATATCAATCAAGTTAGATTCGCCTTTTTTAACTTGGCAGTCATTGAATTTATAAAAAAAATAAAACCAGCTACTGATTTGTTACATTGTCATGATTGGCATACAGGACTTTTGCCTTATCTAGTAAAGACAGACGAAGCTTTAGCAAAAATTAAAACTTTATATACTATTCACAACATTGCCAACCAAGGTATATGGAGTACTAAACAAGCAAAAAACAATGGTATTTTTATAAAAAATAATAAAAATAAAATTTTAAATTTCATGGAAACAGCTATTATTTACGCTGATCATGTTAATACTGTGAGTGCGAGTTACGCCAAAGAAATTATGACAAAAAAATATGGTTATAATTTATCACCCTTACTAGGGCGAGTTAAACACAAAGTTAGCGGCATATTAAATGGTATTGACACTATAGAATTTAACCCCGCCACTGACCAAAAAATTGCCAAAAAATTTAATCTACAAACAATCAACAACAAAGTTTATAATAAATTAAAATTACAAAAAGAGTTGCAACTTGAAATAAACCCAAATATACCTTTGCTTGGGGTGGTTTCAAGACTTTATAAACAAAAAGGTCTGGACTGGTTAGCTGAAATTATTCCCCAATTAAAAAAGCATAAAGTACAAATAGTTGTTTTGGGTACGGGCGATAAACAGTTAGAAAAGTTATTTAACAATTATAATAAAAAATATGCAGATTTTTTTAGAGCCGTGTTAAATTTTGATATTGTTTTAGCTCAAAAAATTTATGCGTCTAGCGATATATTTTTAGTCCCCTCCCGCTTTGAACCCTGTGGACTCACTCAATTAATAGCTATGCGTTATGGCGCCGTGCCGGTTGTCAGAGCTACGGGCGGATTAAAAGACACGGTGATACAGTTTAAAAAAACAAAAAACCGCGTTTTAGGTACGGGTTTTTTATTTACCAAAGAATCTAGTCAAGCTTTTTACCAAACAATTCTTAAGGCTTTAAATTTTTATCAAGACCAGCCCACCTGGAAGCAATTACAAAAAAACTGTTTGCAGCAAAACTTTTCTTGGCAAAAATCAGCTCTTAAATATGCTAAGCTTTATAAAAAATTAGTTAAAAAATAATATATTTTTATGTCTATTGTTTATGATCATAAAACAGAAATAAGAAAAGATTATTTTCTAGATCGCTTTGTTATTATTACACCAGCCAGAACAAAACGTCCACGCGATGTTACCGAAACCTCCCACCGTGAACCTGGCAGAGTGTGCGTATTATGCCCAGCTATGGTAGAAAAGGATTTAATTGTTGATCGCCTGGGTGGTAAAAAAAATTGGCAAATTATTTCTTTATTAAATAAATTTCCAGCAGTTGCCTTATCAAACCCCAAAGCTTACGGTCAACAAGAAGTAGTAATAGAAACCCCTATTCATGGACGAGAGCTTGGCGACATGAGTCATCAAGAAATTTTAAAAGTTCTTTCGATGTACCGTCGTCGAACTAAAAAATTAAGTTCTATAAAAAACATTGAATACATTTTAATTTTTAAAAATATGGGTGGACCGGCTGGTGCTTCACTCTTACACGCTCATTCACAAATTTTTGCCAGCAAAAAAACCCCGCCCGATGTTTTTCATGAATTAGACAAAGCCCAAGAATACAAAATCAAACACGGTCGCAGTGTTTATGAAGACATAATCAAACAAGAAAAAAAATCAGCTCGCTATGTTTGGAGCGACAAAAATATTTTAATTTTTTGTCCCTATGCTTCTTTATATCACTACGAAGTATGGCTTTTCCCTTTTAAACAAAGAGACAATATCACCGATCTAACCAAAGGTGAAATGGCATCTTTAGCCAAAGGCATGAAAATGATTTTAGCTAAGCTAAACCGCTTTAATATGCCATATAATTTTTTTATGCATCAATCGATTCCTGACCGCAATCAACATTTTTATGTTAAAATACAGCCTCGAGAATCAATTTGGGCCGGGCTTGAGTTGGGAGCTGGTTTGGTTATCAATTCTATTCCTCCGGAAATAGCAGCTCGTTTTTATCGCAAGAAATAGTTTTAATTTTAAAAAATAAAAACCCTCTTTATGTCGAGGGTTTATTTTTTTTTACTATATTTAAACTATAATTTACAATGGTGCTAATATTTAACACTAGAGTTGTGGCGATAAAAACGGTTTTAAAAGATGGTTCGGGCATAAACAATCTGCTTGGATTATTGGTAGAGGTTAAATAAAAATAACCAACCAATCCTAATAAGCATAAAATAGAAACGCGACCCAAGTTATCTGAAGCTGGCAAATAATCCATATAATAATATGACAAATAACCGCCAACTAACAACACCGAAAAATATGCTAGTGTCCACCAAAATAAAAACGGTTCAATCATATTAAAACCGTAAAGATAAATTAAAATAGTAAAAAAAACAATTTTATCTTTAATGGTATCAACCAATCTTCTGGAATAATTTTCTTGACCCAATAATCTAGCCAGACCACCGTCTATTAGATCTAACAACAACACCACGGCTGACCATAAATAAAAGTCTAATTGACCAATGGTTTTTATAAGTAATGGTAGAAAAAACAATCCCAATAAAGTAATGGCTGTGGAAATATTCCAAGGCAACTTTCTCATTTCATAAACAAAGCTCATGACACCTCCTTGATAAATTTAATGTACTAATTTAATGAATAATTTTAGCAAAAATTATCTATTTGTCAAGTTTCTAAAAGCAATTACAAAAATAAATAAGGCCGAGCCTATTATATCCATTAACAAATCACCCAGGGTGTCTTTTAAACTTAGTTGTAAAAATGAAAAATTATAATAAGTAGAAATTGTTTGGTCCCAGACATATTCTCCCAATTCCCAAATTACTCCTAAAAAAATTAAAACGCACATAACTAAAAAATACTTAAGTATTGTCGGTTCAATATATTTTTGAAGTTTATCGTAAATAATAAAACTCAAAACCAAACCCGTGCCAACGTGCATAAAAATATCATAGTTAGGGAAGGTTTTATATAAAAAAAATACACCCACTAGGTGAAAAAAAATAATACTAAAAAAAATTAATAAATAGCTCTTTTTTATAGGCATTTATTTTATCTGAACAAATTTTCTTTTACCAATTTGTACGACATCTGCTGATTTAAATTGATAATTTTTATCATATTTAAAAATTTTTTGATTATTTATTTTTAAAGCACCTTGTTGTATTAACCTTCTCGCTTCCCCTTTGGATGAACACAGTTGCTCGACAGTTAAAAAATCCAATAAATTAACATTCTTGTTTTTTAAATTTATTTGTTCTAAGTCGGTGGGCGTGTTTTTTTGTGAAAACACATTGGTAAAATTAGCCGCTGCCTTATCGGCATCAACTACAGAATGGTAGGTGCTAACCACCGCTTTAGCTAGTTCGATTTTTAGCTCCATTGGGTTTTTGCCTGCAGCTAAATCATTTTTTACTCTCGCAAGTTGTTTATTATCATACCTAGCCACCAACTCAAAATAAGACAATAAAACATCGTCGGGAATAGACATTATTTTACCAAACTGCTCTGCAGGAGAATCATTCAAACCAATGTGGTTACCTAAAGATTGACTCATTTTCATCTTCCCGTCAGTGCCCACTAAAAGTGGCACCGCCACTATGTCTTGTGGCGATTGCCCTTGTTCTTCTTGCAGGGGACGGGCCTGTAGTTCATTAAATTTTTGATCTAAACCAATTACCGTGACGTCACTCTTAATTTCTACCGAGTCCCAACCTTGCAACATGGGGTAAACTGGTTCGTGATAATATATTTCTTTTTTTTGTGCTTGTCTTTTAACAAACATATCTCGTTCTAACATTCTAGCTACTGTAAATTTTGATAAAAGTTTAATACCTTTTTCAAAACTCCAACTGTCATACCATTCACTATTATCCCTAACTTCAATCTTATCTATATCCAATATTTTAGCCAGTTGTTTTATATAATTTTTAGCCAGTGCTTGTACCTCCTGTTTTTGACGCAAATCTCTGCTTTTTTCTTTATCAGTGGGATCGCCGAAACGACCAGTAAACCCACCTATTAAAAAAACTATTTTGTGCCCTAATTCTTGAAATTCTCTTAATTTATGATAAACCACCCCATAACCTAGATGTAAGTCTTGGGAGGTTGGATCTACTCCGTGTTTAACCCTTAAAACCCGTCCTGACAATAGTTTATTTTTTAAATCCTTCTTTACTAATACTTCGGCGGTGCCTAAAGAAAGTAGAGCTTCTATCTTTTTTTGATCAGTTGATATTTTTGACATATTTTACTTCTTTTTTATTATATCTAAATATTGTTATAATAAAAAGAGACCTATGATAAACAACAAACACAACCTATATTCGCCCAATAATTGGCGGGGTAAAAAAAACAAAAAAATTAATAATGTTTTTTTGTGGTTTAAATTAAACAAAAAAGGGCTTTGGTCTAAGTTAGCTATTCTAAGTGGTCTTTTCTTAGTAATAAGCTCGCTAATTTTGTTTATCATGTTTTTTTGGATTTCACGTGATTTACCAGAACCAGGAAAATTACAACAACGGTTGATAGCTGAGAGTACAAAAATTTATGACCGGACCGGAGATAATTTATTATATGAAATTCACGGCGATCAAAAAAGAACTTTGGTTAAAATAAATGAAATTCCCGATTATACGGTCAAGGCTTTTGTGGCCTTGGAAGATAAAACTTTTTTTGAACATAAAGGCTTGTCAGTTAAACACATTGTTAAAGCTATTACTCTTTATGGCTTTAAAAAAATTGGTTTATATCACGGCTTGGTTCCTGGTGGTTCTACACTGACACAACAGTTTGTTAAAAATTCAATTTTAACCAATGAAAAAAAAGTAACCAGAAAGATTAAGGAGTGGATACTGTCATATCAAATAGAAAAAAAATATAATAAAGAAGAAATTTTGGAACTATACTTCAATGAAATTCCTTTTGGTTCAACGGCTTATGGTATTGAATCCGCTACTCAAACTTACTTTGGTAAATCGGTGCGAGATATAAACTTAGCTGAAAGCGCTATTTTAGCGGCTATGATACAGGCACCAACTTATTACTCACCTTATGGTAATCATGTTGAAGAATTGTTTGCTCGGCAAAAATTTGTATTAAGTGAAATGGTTGATATGAATTTTATAAGCGAAGAACAAGCTACTGAAGCCGCGGAAACAGATGTTGAATTTAAAAAATCTCTAGGTAATATCAAAGCTCCCCATTTTGTATTATATGTTAAAGAATTATTAACAGAAATCTATGGCGAAAGAATGGTTGAACAAGGAGGTTTAAAAGTATACACCACCCTTGATCTTTATAAACAAAATATTGCCGAGGAAGTTGTTAATGAACAAGCAGAAAAAAACCAAACCAGTTGGAATGCAAGTAATGCTGCTTTAATAGCACTTGATCCAAAAACCGGGGAAATTCTATCAATGGTTGGTTCTAAGAACTTTTTTGATGACAATATTGATGGTCAGGTAAATGTTACTCTCAGGCCTAGACAACCAGGTTCTTCTTTTAAACCAATTGTCTATACCACCGCTTGGACTAAAGGTTTTGTACCTGAAACTGTTGTTTATGATGTGGTAACAAAATTTAAAACCGACATTGGCAAGGATTATGAACCTAAAAATTATGATTTAAAAGAACACGGTCCTATTTCATTAAGAAAAGCCCTGCAAGGTTCTTTAAACATACCAGCTGTTAAAACTCTCTACCTAACAGGTATTAAAAATGTTTTGGATTTAGCAGAAAAAATGGGTTACACGACTTTTACAGACCGTTCTCGCTTTGGTCTTTCTTTGGTGTTGGGCGGTGGTGAAGTTAAATTAATTGAACACACCGCTGCTTTTGGTGTCCTCGCTAGAGAAGGAAAAAAAGCCGACACTGTTGCGATTTTAAAAATTACCGATAACGATGGTCAGGTATTGTTTAATTATGAACCAAAAGAACCAACTCAAGTAATAGACCAAAAAGCTGCCCGAATAACCAATTCTGTTTTATCTGATGACAGTGCGCGTGCTTTTGTTTTTGGCAACGGCGGTGTTTTAACTCTACCCAATCGCCCGGTAGCGGTTAAAACAGGTACAACCAATGATTATCGCGATGCTTGGACGGTTGGTTATACGCCATCCTTGGTAACCGGTGTTTGGGTTGGAAATAATGATTTTTCAGAAATGAAAAGAGGGGCCGATGGTTCTATTGTGGCCGCCCCCATTTGGCACAATTTTATGAGTCGTATTTTACAAAATACTCCCGTGGAAAATTTCAATAAACCAGAATATGAGTTGCCAGACAAACCCATGTTAAACGGTTCAGTGGGAGCTGAAACTATCTTAAAAATTGATTCGCAAAGCGGTTTATTGGCAACAGATTTAACCCCCCAACATTTAATAGTAGAAAAAACATTTCGAGAAATTCATAATATATTATATTTTGTAGATATTAACAATCCGTTAGGACCAATACCCGGGGCACAATCAAAAGATCCTCAATATACTAATTGGGAAGAGGCGGTTTTAAGTTGGGCTGAAAAAAATAATATTATTACTAACGAACAACCTCCAACCGAATTTGATAATTTACACTCCGTGGAAAACAAACCCTTCATAGATATTTTAGAACCTTGGCCAGAACAAGTGGTTGGAAACAATCTTAACATTAGAGTTAGTTGGGAAACAAAAAAACCTTTTAAAAAATTAGAGGTTTTTGTCGATGATTTATTAATTAAAACTTATGAAAATTTGTCTGAAAACACTGCACAGTTTTCAATTAATTTATCTGATTTTGAAATTGGTGACCATTTCTTGAAAGTCGTTATTTACGATGTTTATGATAATTCTAATTTGAGTTGGTTAAAAATTATAAAAAATTAAGCTACTGTTTTATTGGCATGATAATATATAAATAATCGTTTCTTCCGGAAGGTAATATCAATCCAGGCATTTCTGGATTGTTTATTTTAATTATAACTTCGTTATCATTTAAACTAGACAAGACATCTAACAAATAATGGTAGTTAAAAATAATTTGATTTTTTTCACCTTCAACCTTTCCTTCAACGGTAGTTTTGCTTTCTCCCAACTGATCGTTAAGCGCTCTTATCTCAACTTTGTTATCATAAAAAAATAAACTTATATCATTTATACCTTGTCGGCAAAACAAACTGGCGGCTTTTATATTTTGTTGTAATAAATTTTTATTTATAGTGGCTTCTGTTTTTGATTCTTGGGGTATTATTTGTTTATAGTCTGGATATTCCCCTTCAGTGATACGAGATATCATCACCGTGGCTGCACATTCAAAGCTGATTTGATTTTCATTTATATTCATAATAACCTCTTCTTTTTTATCTTCTTCTCCCATTAAACGATTTAATTCTTGCAAGGTAAAGGAAGGTATGATTATTTTTTTATCTAAATCAATATTTGTTTTTGTTGAAATGGTTTTTTCTGCTAAACGGTAACTATCGGTTGCAGCTAAAATTAGCTTATTTTTATTAAAATTAAAGAGCACTCCGCTTATTTCTGGTCGAGCATTATCAAAAGCTGTTGCAAATAAAACCAAATTTAAAGCTTCTTTTAATTCTCCAACATTAAAGCTAGCCGTATACTTTTTATCAATTTCAGGAATAAGGGGAAATTCTGAATAATCTAAACCTTTTAACACGGTATGGGAATTTTCTGTTTTAATCTCTAAATTATTTTCTTTGGCCTCTATTTCTATTTTTTCACCTCTAATACTTTGGACATAATCATTAAACAATCGGGCGGGTACAGTAAGTAAGCCCTCTTTTTCTACTTTACCTCGGATGGTACTTTTAATACCAATTTCTAAATTTGTGGTTGATAAAATTAATCCACCTTCTTTTACTTCCAACAAAACATTATTCAAGATTGGTAGGTTTTGATTTCTTCCTGCAAGGTGTGAAACTAAGCTCAAACCTTTTTTTAAATTTTCTTGTGTGCAGATGAATTTCATAATTAAATATATATAATTTTAAAATAGTAATAATAAGGACTGTGGGCAAAGGGGAGAAATAGATTTTTTTACTAATTTTAGCTAAATAAAAATTTAAAATTTTTTAACTTCCTTGTTATTAAAAGGGTATAAAGTATTAATAAAAAAAATTAAATTTATTATTATATTTTTTTCAACTCTTTATTAAGTGTTTATAAAAATGTTATTAAAAATTTTTACCTTTATTTTTTTTAATTATCAACAATTTTTTAATAACTTAGCTATTGTTATAGAGACGTTGTTTAATCATTTCTATATCACGGGCAATTTTTTCATCATTTTCTATTTCTTTGTTTATTTTGTTACAAGCATGCATAGCTGTGGTATGATCTCTTCCTCCCAATTCGTTACCAATATTTGGATAAGAAGCATCTAATTCCTCTCTCATTAAATACATCACAATTTGTCTAGGCACAACCAATTCTTTTTTTCTACTATTGCCCACCAAACCATCGGTTTCAATATCAAAATAAGCTGCTACGGTTTGAATTAATTTTTTAGGGGTGATATGACTTCTCTTAATATTAGAAGATAAAGAAGAGATTATGCTTTTTACACTTTCTTCAGTAGGAGGAGTATTATTTAATTGGTGAAAAGCAATGATTTTATTTAAAATTCCTTCCAATTCGCGTACATTGTTTTGTACGGAAGTGGCAATTATTCTAACTATTTCTTCAGATAAAGAAAGGTTTTTTTCTTTCATTTTGGAACCAATAATAGCCATTCTAGTTTCTAGATCAGGCGCATTAACATCAACTATCATCCCCCACTCAAAACGAGAAATAAGCCTTTGTTCAAGGGCAGGAATTGCTTTAGGGGGCCTATCAGAAGAAATAATAATTTGTTTATTCTCTTGATGTAGGACATTGAAAGTATGAAAAAATTCTTCCTGAGTTTGTTCCTTACCGGCTAAAAATTGTATATCGTCAACCAACAAAACATCAACTGCGCGATATTTTTCTTTAAATTTTTTAGCTTCACCTTGTTGAACCAACTGAATAAAATCATTGGTAAATTTTTCACTCGTTACATATAATACTTTTTTATTTTTTTCTTCGTTTAAAATATAATTTCCTACGGCTTGCATTAAATGAGTTTTACCCAAACCAACACCACCATAAATAAAAAGAGGATTATAAACCTCCCCTGATTTTTTAGCTACCGCTAGACAAGCTGCATGAGCTAGTTCATTTCCTTTGCCAACCACAAAGCTGTCAAAAGTATATTTTGGATTAAGGCCAACTTTATTGTTTAAGTTTTGATTACTATTAATAACTGCAGGAGTTTCTTGATTTAAAACAGAGTGATTGTTATTTGTAGTAAGGATATTTTGTTTTTCTTTTGTTTCTACTACATAACTAACTTTGTTGAAGGTTTTTTCACTAACGTTTTTTAGAGCATCGGTTATATATTTGTGATATTTTTTTTCCAACCAAGCTTTGGTAAAAGCATTTGGAACAGCCACAATTACTTCATGGTCATTCATTTGTAGGACAAAGGTGTTTTTAAACCAGGTGGTAAAGTTAGCTTTGCTTAAATTTAATTCAAGTTCACCTAAGATAGCTTCCCAAAGTTGTTTTGAGTCCATAATTGTTTATTATTATTTTTACTAAAGATAACGATTCACATTATACCATCGCTTATAAATTTTAAAAACCATTTTATATTTTAAAAAGGTGATAAGGTGTTGAAAAATTGTGAAAACAAAAAAATAAAAAAATTACTTCACACTTTGACCGAATGATAACTTCCTGATATATTTATTTTATTAATAAAAACAATATGCCCAAAAGAACTTATCAGCCAAAAAACAGAAAAAGAAAAAAAACTCACGGTTTTAGAGCAAGGAATTCTTCTGCTAAAGGCAAGAAGGTTTTAAAAAGAAGAAGGAGTAAAAAAAGAAAAAGCCTCAGCGTTAGTTAAACGCATGTTAGCTAAACAAAACCGTTTAAAAAAAAAGTCAGATTTTGTTCAGGTTGCTAAATATGGAAGAAAAAGGCACTCTACTTTTTTTATTCTTTATATTTATTATCCGCAAAAAAAACAACAATTCCCACGTTTTGGCATAGTAATATCACAAAAAGCTTCTAAAAAAGCTACAGAACGTAATCTATTACGTCGCTGGATAAGAAGTGATTTATATAAGAAAAAAAGTAAACTAGCACCGTTTGATTATATGTTGGTTGTTAAAAATCAAGCAGTTGGGAAGTCTCACCAGGAAATTAGCTTTGATTTAAATAAGATATGTTATTGAATAAAATAGAAAAAATAATAGCCAAGCTAATAATTATATTAATTAAAACCTATCAAAAATTTTTATCTTTTGATCATGGTTTCTTAAAAAATTATAAACCACAAGGAACTTGTCGTTTTTATCCAACTTGTTCCCAATATACTATTGATGCTATAAACAAGAAGGGGTTATTTAAAGGGATACTCCTTGGTATTAATAGGTTAAGAAAATGTCATCCTTTTAGTGATGGTGGCTATGATCCAGTTTAATTAAAACATTATGATAGAATTATTTAAAACAATTTTTTATACACCTTTATTAAATCTTTTGGTTTGGTTATATGATGTTTTGCCCTGGCAAGATTTGGGGTTAGCTATAATTATTTTGACTATATTAATAAAATTGATTTTATATCCCTTAAATAAAAAAGCAATTGTATCACAAAAAGCACTACAGGATTTGCAACCAAAACTAACTGAGATAAAAGAAAAATACAAACAAGACAAAGAAGCGCAAGCCAAGGCTACGATGGAACTTTATAAAAATGAAAAAATAAACCCCGCTTCTTCTTGCTTACCCATTTTAGTCCAACTCCCCTTTTTATTTGCTGTTTATCAGGTTTTTCGAACCGGACTAGCCAATGGTTATTTAGAATATCTATATCCCTTCGTACAAAATCCAGGCAGTTTGAATACACTTGCTTTTGGTTTTATTGAATTGTCTCAAAAAAGTATTTGGTTGGCTTTACTAGCAGGAATTGCTCAGTTTTGGCAAGGAAAAATGTTAGTGACCAAAAGACCGGAAATAAAAACCCCGGACTCAAAAGATGAAAATATGGCAGCCATTATGAATAAACAAATGGTTTATGTTATGCCGGTTTTTACAGTTTTTATAGGTCTTTCATTTCCAGCCGGCTTAACTCTTTATTGGTTTGTTAATACAGTTTTAACAGGAATACAACAATTAATCGTGTTTAAAAAAAACAATAATGACACTGTCCTCAAAACAACTAATTAATTTGCCGGTTTTTACTGAATCGGGCATAAAAATAGGAAAAATTGCTTATTTAGAATTAAATGAAAAAGAACATTTTGTAGAAAAATATGCTATCAAAAATAGTGGTTTTAGGCAGTTAATACCAGCGGTTTTGTTAATTTCTCCACAACAAATTGTTGAAGTTACTTTAGAAAAAGTAACAGTTGAAGATAATATTATAAAAATTTTACAAAAGAAAAATAAACAAAAAAATAAACCAGTGGAAGATCCCAGTCCGGTTTTATTTATTGATTTAACAAAAACTTAAATTAAACAAAAACTCTATTTTTACCCATAATCACTCTAAGTTTATCGCCCGCCACTTCAACCAGAAGTGGTGTTTTCATAGTTTGTTGTCCATCTATTTTAACTGAAAGAGAATTATTTTTATGTTGAATAATAATTTTTTTATTTTTTAATAAAGTAGGCGCGTTGTTTTTTGAAGAAATTTTTGAAAAAAAATTGTTTTTACTGTTTATTATGGTTGTTTCTAAAAGACCATCTGTAGGATTGGCCAAATGATCATCTGACCAATAATTAAAACTATAAATGTAGACTTGGCTTTTTTTATCAACCAAAACTCGGTAAGAATCATCACATTCTAACACCAGATCCCCGGGTTGAATTTCGAGCTGGGATAAAAAATAAAAATTTTTTATTTTTCCCATATCTATTTTTTTTATAATTCTGGAAGCCAAAGCATTACAAGCTTCAATAGGATTGTTTAAACCTAAGGTTTGAGCAATTTTTAAATTTTGACCAACCGGAATAATACCCAGACAAATGTCACTGTGATAAGCTAAAACATTAATAACTTTGCTGACGGTGGTATCATCACCAACAGCTACAATAGTTTTAGCACCTTTTTTTATTTCATCAGCAATGAGCTCCCCAGGGTTATTAAGTAAGCTTAAACGACCAATTTTACCTTTTATTTCTAAGTCAGTTAGTCGGTTTTCAATTTTAGCTAGTAAAGGTTGATATTTTTTATCAGCAACAAAGTGATCATACACATAAAAATACATAGTCTAAAATTAAAAATTATGATTTTTCTACTTTTGAACTTTTTGACATCTGACAATTTCCTTGAAAATAACTGCCAGGTTCAATGCTTAAAATTTCGCAAGCAATATTACCTTCAATTTTTGCTGTTTTTGTAACTTCTAAATTATTTGTAATTTTAATGTCTCCTTTAACAAAACCAGAGATAATAGCGTTTTCAGCACTAATGTTAGCTTCAATTTCTGCGTCTTTACCTACCCTTAAACTATGGGTGGTTTTAATATTACCTTTTAATTTTCCTTCAATAATAACATCACCTTCACCAGTAAAGTCACCTTCAACACTAACCGCGTGACCTATTATTGTTTGAGACTCATTTAAGTTTTTATCTTTCATATTTTTTATTAATAGTTAATAATATCATTTTAGAACTTTTATGATAAAAACAAAAGCTTTTTTAGATGGAAAAAATATTTTAAGTATGTTAAACTTTTTGATGACTAAATAAAAAATTATTTAAATATTTTACGACACTTAATTTAAGCTAATATTAGGTAAAGACCCCATAGTTTAACGGATAAAACAAGAACCTCCTAAGTTCTAGATCCAGGTTCAATTCCTGGTGGGGTCACCAAAGTATCTTGGGCTCGTAGCTCAGTTGGCTAGAGCGCTGCATTCGCATTGCAGAGGTCAGGGGTTCGACTCCCCTCGAGTCCACCAATTAATGTTCAATAATATCAATAAATTATTGTAAGAATTGGTTTTGTTTACTTAGTTAAGATAATTCTTTAGAATTTAGAAATTTTAAATAGATTACTGATTGGATATTTATAATTTTTATGATTTAAGAAAAGTTTGATAATTTTGTGAATAATAAGTAATAATAAGTGATTTAATATATTATTATTAAAAAATGTTCCACGTGGAACATTTTGACATAAATTTATAACTAATTCATAATTATACTGTTGTGGGCCCGTAGCTCAGCTGGCTAGAGCGCTTGCATGGCATGCAAGAGGTCAGGGGTTCGAATCCCCTCGGGTCCACCATTTAAAAAATATTTATAACCACAACAATGAATAATTAAATATTTATATTTAATAGCTGATCCTAAAAACAAAATATTTTTATTCATTAAATATAGTCTATAAAAGCTTTTTAATATATTTTACTTATACACTTGCTTAATTTAGTAATTTAGATTAAAATAAACACGATAAGATCAGGGGTTTGCCCCTGATTTTGTCTTTATACATTAGTTCCACGTGGAACATTTTAAAACATTTAAGTGTCGTAAAATATTTAAATAATAAAATCTATTTGTGATATCATGTATTTATGATTTATTTAGTTTTAATTTTATTAATCGTTTTATCTGGATTTTTTTCGGCTTCTGAAATTGCCTTTTTTTCCATTACTGACGCTCAAGCCAGACTTTTATTACAGAAAAATTATAAAAATGCCAAGTTAATAAATAAATTTAAGAAGTGGCCTCAGAAAACATTAATAACCATCCTAATTGGCAACAATATAGTAAATATTTTATCTGCTTCCTTAGCTACTCTTATAGCTTTAGACTTGTTTGGTAATTTTGGTGTTGGTATAGCTACGGGTGTGGTTACTTTAGTAATATTGATATTTGGGGAAATAGTACCTAAATCATTTGCCCAAAAAAATAATTTAAAGATTGCTCAATTATTGTCACCTTTATTAAACATTTTTTTTATATTATTTAAGCCCATAGTTTGGTTGTTAAGAGAGTTTAATTTGATAATTTTAAAAGTATTCAAGTTAAAGGAAAATAAATTTTTAACCGAAGAAGAAATTCGTACTTTAGCTCGGTTAGGTGTAGAAAGTGGACATATTGAATACCGTGAACACGAAATAATAGAAAGAGTTTTTTTATTAAATGATATAGCCGTAAAAGAAATTATGACCCCTAAATATAAGGTTGTTTTTTTAAACGGCGAAGTACCGGTTGATAGTATAGCTTATTTTATAGGTCAATCTGGCTATTCGCGTTATCCAATATATATTGACAATGAAAATAAAATAATAGGTTATGTACATATTCATGACATAATGAAAGTTTTAAACAGTGATGATAGAGAGATGTTGTTACTAAAATTGGCTCGTAAAATTTCTAGTTTTGATCAAAATGAAAAGATTGATATTGTTTTACGTAAAATGATCAAACTAAAAGAGCATATCGCATTAGTTACCAGAAAGAACAAACTAGAAATAATAGGTTTAGTTTCGTTGGAAGATGTTTTAGAACATTTAGTTGGTGAGATAGAGGATGAAGCCGATAAAGCCTAATCAGATTTGACAAAATATTTCATATACTATATACTAGTATATAGTATATGAAAAACAGTTGTGATAAAAATTATATTTTAACTAATTTACGTCGGTCAATTGGTCAGATGCAGGGTGTGGAAAAAATGATTAATGAAGACAGAGACATAGCCGAGGTATTACAACAACTAGCAGCCTCAAATTCAGCATTGCGCTCAGTGGCCAAGTTGTTATTATTAAATTATGCCAACGGCTGTTTTAATGCTAACAAAAAGTTATCAAAAAAAGATTTAGAAAAATTAATCAATCAAATGTTTAAAAATTTATAAATAAATTATGTCAGAAAAAACACTTACAGACCAAAATTTTGAAGAAGAAGTATTGAAAAGTAACCAAGTCGTATTGGTTGATTTTTGGGCGCCTTGGTGCGGACCTTGTCGTATTGTTGGTCCAATCGTTGAGCAAATTGCTCAAGAGTATGCGGGTAAAGCCAAAGTAGGAAAGTTAAATGTTGATGAAAATCTTATTACTTCACAAAAGTATGGCATCATGAGCATTCCTTCTTTATTAATTTTTAAGAATGGAGAGGTGGTTGATCAAATGATTGGCGCTCAGCCTAAAGAGGCTATTACTGAAAAATTAGACAAAGCCCTCTAATTTATTATCAATATTTTTATATGGAAAATACAAATCCGATTGAGTATTTTGATGTTATTATTATTGGAGCTGGTGCCGCGGGATTAACAGCAGGTGTTTATACTTCAAGAAGAGCCTTAAAAACATTGATTATTTCTAAAGATGTGGGTGGTCAAGCTGCTTTAACTACCGAAATAGAAAATTATCCAGGAGTCGGGTTGGTTGATGGTTTTGATTTAATGAATCGTTTTTTAGCTGATGCTAAAAAATTTGGAGCTATTCTTAAATCAGAAGAAGCAAGAAAGATTGAAAAAGAAAATGAAGATTTTTTGATTACTACCAATAGTAACCAATATCGAGCGGCCTCGATTATTTTGGCTTTTGGTTTAACACCACGTGATTTAGGTGTACCGGGTGAGGAAGAATTAAAGGGTCGGGGAGTATCTTATTGTGCTACTTGTGACGGACCTTTATTTAAAGAAAAAAATGTGGCTGTAATCGGTGGAGGAAACAGTGCCCTGGATGCAGCTGAATATATTTCCCGGTTGGCAAAAAAAGTTTATTTAATTCACCGACGTGATAAATTCCGTGGTGATGAGATATTAGTAGAAAGAGTTAATAAAATTTCCAACATTGAAATTTTATTAAATACCAATATTGCAGCCATCGTCGGCACCGCTAAAGTAGAAGCTATTGAACTGGTAGACATTGAAAATAAACCAATTAAAAGTTTGGCGGTTGATGGTTTGTTTGTGGAAATTGGTCATGTTGCAAAAACCGATTGGGTGGGAGAGTTGGTTGAATTTGATGATCATAAACAAATTAAAACCAATAAAAATTGTGAAACCAAAACAGCTGGTATTTTTGCCGCCGGTGATGTGACTGACATTGCTTATAAACAAATAATTATATCTGGAGGTGAGGGCGCCAAGGCAGCTTTACAGGCATATAAATATTTACAGCAAACCAAAGGTATCAAAGGTGTAAATATTGACTGGGGAGTTGCTAAAAAATAATAAATCAATTTATGGCCAATTTATTTAAAAACGCACTAACGCAATTAGAAAATATTAAAGGTTATTTAGATATCCCAGTTGATATTTTGGAACAACTAAAACAACCCCAGCGTATTCTAGAAGCCGCTATACCGGTTCGAATGGATAATGGTTCAATAAAAGTATTTACTGGTTACCGGGTGCAGTACAATAATGCTCGCGGACCATTTAAAGGAGGCATTCGTTTTCATCCGCAAACTGATTTAAATGAAGTAAAGGCCTTGTCTTTTTGGATGGCTATAAAAACGGCGGTAGTAAATATTCCTTTAGGTGGTGGTAAGGGTGGAGTAACAGTTGATCCTAAAAAATTATCAATCTCTGAATTGGAAAAATTATCACGCGGATATATCAGAGCTTTTAAAGATTTTATTGGTCCAACACTTGATGTACCAGCGCCAGACGTTAATACCAATCCCCAAATTATGGCATGGATGGCTGATGAATATAATCAGTTAAAAGGTAGTGGTAATTTAGGTGTGGTAACTGGTAAGCCCTTAAGCTTAGGCGGTTCTTTGGGTCGGACTGAGGCTACTGGACTAGGAGGATATTATATTTTTTCTGCTTTAGCTAAAAAATTAAAATTAAATCCAACTAAAACCACAGTAGCGGTGCAAGGTTTTGGTAACGTTGGTTATTATATTGCCAAATTTTTACACCAAGCAGGTTGGCGGGTAGTGGCGGTAGCAGATTCTCAAGGAGGAATATATGATAAAAAGTTAAGAGGTATGAATCCTGATCATTTATTAAAACAAAAAATGGAAAAAGGGTTTAATGATGGTTGTTACTGCGTTGGCAGTGTTTGTGATTGTGAAAATTATTCAAGTATTTCTAATCAAAAAATATTGGAATTACCAGTAGATGTGATTATACCGGCAGCTTTGGAAAATGCTATTACTGAAAAAAATGTTGGTAAAATTAAAGCAAATATAATTTTAGAAATGGCTAACGGAGGCATAACTCCACTCGCAGAAAATAAATTATTGAAAAAGAAAAAAATAATAGTACCCGATGTACTGGCTAATGCCGGGGGAGTAACAGTTTCCTATTTTGAATGGTTACAAAACCAACAAAATTATTATTGGACAGAAAAAGAAGTCAATCAAAAATTGTCTGATGTTATGCAGCAAGCATTTAATGAGGTTTGGCAAATCAAAGAAAAAAAATCTGTAGATTTAAGAACAGCCGCTTTTGTTTTAGCAGTACAACGAATTGTAGATAGCATGAAAATCAGACAATAAGTTCAATTTAAAAAAATAAGTACAATAAAATCACTAGCTTACAGCTGGTGATTTTTATTAAAAACAAAAAACAGGGCTAGAGTGCATTTTTTTATTCCCCATGCTTGTTGCCCTGCTTTTTGTACAAACTCTTATGACTAGTTTTTAGCTCATGCCAAACTAAAAAGTTTAGTCACAAGGGCTTGTTGTTTTTTAAATTTTGTGAAGAACGTTGCCAATACCAAGGAAGTTGTTGGTAGTTACCCCTTTGTTTCCAAGAAAAGTATTGGTTCAACGGTGCGGTGGTTTTTGTTTTTTTAATTAAACTATTTTGCCACGTTCTAATATATTGACGATAGCGTCTACGCCAGACAAAAAATAGTTTGAATTGTTTTTTAAATTTCATAATAATTAAAATAACAAAACTTCTCCAAATTAAATTTAACTAAAGAGGTATTGGGCAGTCAATAATAAATTTTTATTTAATATTAGCTAAAAAAACAATATAGTGGTTTGTTTTCAACTTATACACAATTATTTATATTTTGTACATAGGTTATTATTAGATTATTGGTATTTTATACACATATTATGTACATTAGTTAAAAAATGAATCTAAATAAAGAGAAAAATTTAATAAAAAAAGGGTTTAAAAGCATTGTTGGTTTAGATGAAGCTGGACGTGGCGCTTGGGCCGGTCCTTTGGTGGCTGGCTGTGTAATGATGAAGGCCAATATGGATTTAAGAAAAAAAGAATACTTTTTTCTACAACAAGTTAATGACTCAAAAAAATTAACCCCTACTAACCGAGAAAGATTATTTAAAATAATTGATGATACTTTAAACTGGTCCGTGGGCATAGTAAGCGTTAGGGAAATAGAAACAATGGGTATCAATCAAGCCAACCGTCAAGCTTTAATTAGAGCTTTTAATAATTTAAAAAAAACAGCAGACTTTGCTTTGGTAGATTTTTGGCAAAATTTATCGCTAGGTATTAGTAATCAGGGTTTTGTCAGAGCTGATAGTAGATTTTTTACTGTGGCCGCTGCTTCTATTGTCGCCAAGGTATATCGTGATAATATGATGATGCAATTAGACCAAGAAAATAATCAGTGGCAATTTGCTAAACATAAAGGTTATGGTACTAAAGAACATGCGCAAGCAATAAAAAAATATGGTTTAAGTCACCATCACCGTTTAAGTTTTTTGAGTAATTTTTGATTACAACAAAGCTATTATTTTTTTTATTTTTTTGTTAAAATTAGATTGTTTAAAATTATAAAATTTTATGACTAATGTAGCTACTGGTACAAAATTATTAAATCCACTAGAAATTTTACAGCATAGTGGATTAGAAAAAGGTATGAAATTAGCTGATTTAGGTTGCGGCAATGGTTATTTTGCTTTGACGGCTGCACAAATAGTAGGTGGTCATGGTCAAATTTATGCGGTTGATATAATGAAATCTTGTTTAGAGACAATTAAGCGTGAGGCTCAAAGACATCATCTTTTAAACATTAAAACTGTATGGTCAAACCTGGAGATATTAGGAGCTACTAAAATTCCTTTAGGTTTAATGGATTTTGTTTTGGTTATACATGCTATGTATCAGTCCCAACAAAGACAAAATTTTTTAAATGAAGCGGCGCGTTTTTTAAAGGTAGGGGGAAAATTATTGATAATTGATTGGAAAAAAAACAATATTCCTCTGGGTCCACCTGTAGAACAAAGAGTGGGGATTGAAGAAATAAAATCTTTATTAACCAACAATAAGCAGCTAAAATTGGTTGAAGAGTTTGTCCCCGGTGAATATCATTATGGATTATTGTACGAAAAAATTAACTAAAATTTATTAAAATGAATACATATTTAGATATTTCATATTGGTTTGCCTTATATCCGTCAGCCTGGAATCAATCAGGGAAAATTTATATTTGGGCGGCTCTGCTTGTTTTAGTTTTTGGTTTTATTTTAAAAATATTTTTAATTTTTAAAAAAAATAAAGGTGTTGGCAGAAAAACACTAAATAAGTTAAGCAATTGTTTAATCACCTTATCGTTATTAGCTGTTATTTATTGGTTTATGAGACAACAGTTGGTACCATTTTTTTCCTCACGTTTTTGGTTGTTGTTGCTATTTATAACCGCAATCGTTTGGTTGGTTTTTATAATTTTATATTTTTTACGTAAAAAGCGTGAAGAAAAAATTAACTTAGAACGCACAGCTTTGTACGGCAAGTATTTGCCTGGACAAAAATGATTGCCTTAGCATCAGAATTGAATCAGACCAGTTTTAAGCTGGCTGATTTTTTATCTAAAGATGATTTTGCTAAATTGAATTATCGACAGCAATTGGGATTTTATGGCCAACAAGCTGCTAAATATTATTTATTAGGTAAAAAATTTGAAATTTTAGCGGAAAATTATTTTACTCGTCTGGGAGAATTAGATTTGGTAGTTAGAAATGATCAGGGAGTGAGAGTGGTTGAGGTAAAAACCAGAACTAATCGTGACAGAGGTGAGCCGTATGAGGCAGTCCATAAATATAAACTTTTTTCCTTACAGCAAAGCGCTTATATTTTTATGCAAAGCAAGGGTTGGTTAGGTAAAGTAAATTTTCAAATTGATGTTTGTAGCGTGATAATTGATAAAATAGAAAAAAAAGTAAAAATTAAATATTTAGAAAATGTAAGTTTAGAGTAAGTTACACAGTTTTTCAACATTTTTTCTACTTGTCGCAATTATTTAAAAAAATTAGAATTCATAAATAAAATTGTTAAATAGATATTATGAAAAAATATTTTTTTAAGAGCTCTATAGTTGTAGCTTTTGCCTTATTTGTTATTTTGCCTGTGCACGCTGTTCACGCCAAAGTTCCTACCCCACAGATTTATAACGTTGTTCACTCCCCAGATAATGCCAATAGACCATGGGTAATAGGTTGGACACCAAATGAAGTAGAGGTAGAAGTATTTATGGATGAAGTTTCTCAAGGGTATGCCAAAGTAGTTAAAGATAATTCGGGTACAGCTAGCTTTGGTTGGTCGCCACAACAAGATTTATCCTTAGGTTGGCACGAATTTAGAGTTAGAGGAAAATATCACGATAACTTTTCTGAATTTGGTGGCATCATTGGTTACAAGGTTAGTCCACCGACACCAGCACCAACTTTGTTTACGCCAGAAGATTTTACTGATTACGTTTTAATTAAAGGTTTAATAAAAAATGATTCAGTAGTAAATATTTACATTGATGGTTATTTAGCCGCTGATTTTGCAGTTCCTAACCACCCCTCTGGTACTACAAATTTTTGGTTTAAAGCCAAAGATTTATTAAACGGCGTGCATGAGGTTTATGCTGTCGCTTATGATGCTAGTGGTAAGCCTAGTAAAAAGAGTGAAATAATAAATTTTAAAACAGAACAACAAAAGATTACCAAAGGAGAAGATGAAAATTCGGAAAATATTTTAGACACACCAGTTAATCAAGTTATCGATGAACCAGCGGTGGGAGAGGTAACAATAGTTGATGGGCCGGCTGATGTATTAGTGGAGGTGTCTACACCAGAAAATAATGAAATTATAACAACTGATGTGACGACAACTGAAGGTGAGATATCTAGTGTTAGCGAGGTTAATGAAGAATCAGTAATAGCTGAAGCGAGTCAAGATCGGGCGAACAAGAATCGATATATTGGCTTGTTATTATTGGGACTAGCAACGATATTGCTTTATGTTTGGTACTGGCAAGAAAAGAAAAAGGTTAATAAAGAAAATAAATAATACCAAATAAACCGCTGAAAATCACAGCGGTTTTTTTGACAAAACCACTATTTTTTTGCTATGTTATTGAATAGTTTTAATTATTAAAAATATTTATGAGTGTTCCAGCTAAAAGACTGTCACGAAGCAAAGGCCGTCGTAGACGATCCCAACAGGGAAAGTCGAATTTACATTTAGGCAAGTGTTCTAACTGTGGTAATCCAACACTACCTCATCGCGTATGTAAAAATTGCGGATTTTATAAAGGGAAAGAAATTGTTAAAATTTCTTTACCTAAAAAAACCACTAAAGCCAAAAGCTAAATTAAATTATGTCTAATCGCCACTTAGCTCGTACCTTAGTTTTACAATCATTATTTGAATGGGATTTTCATGGTATGCCCAAAGAAGAAGTGGATAAAATATTAGAATATAATTTTAAGGAATTTGCCCCTGATTTTGACGATCAGGGTTTTGCAAAAAATTTATTACATGGCACAGTAGATAATTTAGTTAAAATTGATGAGTTGATTGTTCGTTATGCACCGGAATGGCCTTTGGATCAAATTACTGGTATAGATCGAAATGTTTTACGTTTAGGTATTTATGAATTAAAATTTTCTCCAAACATTCCTCCCAAAGTAGCTATTAATGAGTCAATCGAGTTAGCTAAAAGTTTTGGCGGAGATTCTTCTGGTAAATTTATAAATGGTGTTTTAGGTTCTATTTATAAAGCCATGCAAGAAAAAGGTGAAAAACAAGGTATGGATCAACCGGTTTTAGGAGAGCGTCAATTTTCTGCTGGCGGTATTGTTTGGCATCGTTTTGATGACAATATTATTAAGGTAGCTTTGATATTAGACGGTCATGATAGATGGACTTTTTCCAAAGGCAGAATAAAACCCAACGAAGAAGCCATAGCAGCGGTTAAAAGAGAGATCGGTGAGGAGCTTGGTTTAAAAGATATTATTATTGGTCAAAAAATTGGTGAGTTAGAGTTGGTGGTACGAGAACCAAATATTCAACCTTATCCCAAGACAGTTTATATGTATTTAATTGAAGCTAAAGATGGTAGGTTACAACCAGCACAAAATGTAGGTGAAATGAAAGATGCAAAATGGTATGATTATGATGAAGTTGATGGCGTTTTGGGTTATGACCAAGCTAGAGAATTATGGCAAAAAGCAAAAAAAATTATTATTAATACCTAGCCTTTTGCTTGGTAAATGCGTCTCCTGTTGGTAGAAATATTTACCAATCAATCTGGCCAATAATTTATGCGCGAACTCGATTCCTTAGAAGGAATAATTGGCACAAAATTTATTAATCAAGATTTGTTGCGACAGGCTTTAGTCCATCGTTCATATCTTAATGAACACACCAAATTTCATTTGCCCCACAATGAACGTTTGGAGTTTTTGGGTGATGCTGTTTTAGAGTTGATAGTGACAGATTATTTATATCACCATTTCTCTAACCCCGAAGGTGAGCTAACTAATTGGCGCGCTAGTTTAGTTAATGCAACGCGTTGTGCTGAGGTAGCTAAAGAAATTGAATTAGAAAAATATTTATATTTATCTAAAGGTGAAGCTAAAGATAAAAGTGGTAAAGCGAGAAATTTTATTTTAGCCAATGCTATCGAAGCTATTATTGGAGCAATTTATTTGGATCGAGGGTATGAACAAGCTGCAAAATTTGTTAATACTCATATGATTAGCAAATTAGAATATATTATAGCGAATGATTTATATATAGACCCTAAAACCCGTTTTCAAGAACAAATTCAAGAAAAGAAAGGGGTGACACCACAATATAAAGTTTTAAAAGAAGACGGACCAGATCATAATAAATTATTTGAAATTGGTGTATTTGTCGAGGGTGAATTGATAGCCAAAGGTCAGGGCCATAGCAAACAAGAGGCACAAGTAGCCGCCGCCCAGCAAGCATTAGAAAAAAAGAATTGGTAAATTATGTATTTATTTATCACATTATCAGCATTAGTGGTCATGGTTGTTGGTTTAGTCGGAGTGGTGATGCCATTTATTCCCGGATTACCTTTAATGTATAGTAGTTATTTAATTTATGGTTTTTTAACTGAGTGGCACAAAGTTAGTTTAACTAGCATAGTAATTTTCGGCATTATTACCTTAGGCTCAATGTTACTTGATATTTCAGCTGGAGCAATTGGAGCAAAAAAATATGGCGCATCTAAATCAGGTTTTTGGGGAGCAATTTTAGGCGCTTTATTCGGTTCAGTTGTTTTTAATTTACCTGGATTATTTTTTGGTCCAATAATTGGTGCTTTTATTGGCGAATTAATTGACGGCAAACCACATCCTTTAGCGGCTAGAGCCACTTGGGGTACATTTTTAGGATTAATTGCCGGTAGTTTTGTAAAATTAATCATTGGCATATCGATGATTAGTATTTTTTTGTGGCAAATTTTAAGTTAGTTTAAATAATAAATGTATTTAGAAAAATTAAAAATTAATGGTTTTAAATCATTTGCGCAAGACATTGAGTTAAAGTTTGTGCGTGGTATTACAGCCATAGTTGGTCCTAACGGTAGTGGTAAATCAAACATTGCTGATGCTGTTCGGTGGGTGTTGGGCGAGCAATCTATGAAATCTATTCGTGGTAAAAAATCAGCTGATGTTATTTTTGCAGGTTCAGATAAAAAAGCTAGATTAGGCATGGCGGAAGTATCTTTGTTTTTTAATAACGAAGACAATACCGCACCAATTGATTTTTCTGAGTTAGTTATTGCACGAAGATTCTATCGTTCTGGCGAGGGAGAATATTTAATTAATAATGCCAAAACTCGTTTAACTGATATTCAGTTACTAATGGCCAAAGCTAACGTTGGTCACCGTACTTATTCTGTCATAGGACAAGGACAAATTGATGCTGTTTTAATTGCCACTCCAACTGAGAGAAAAGATTTTTTTGATGAGGCTACGGGTGTTAAACAATATCAATTAAAACGCGATCAAGCTTTACACAAATTAGAGCGGGCTTATACCAATATGAAACAAGGTAAGTTAATGTTGGGAGAGATGGAACCACATTTAAAAATGTTGACTAAACAGGTTAAACGTTTAGAACAAAAAGAATTAGTAGAAAAAGAATTATTAGTTAATCAAAATTATTTATACTATAAAAAATGGTACGAAAATGCATTGCAGCAGCAAGCATTAAAAGAAAATATAAAAAATTTAAATGACAAATTATTAAGTCAAGAAAAAATAGTAGAAAATTTAGTAGACCAACTTAAACAAGAGGGTTTAAGTTCTTCCCGTGAAGAAGAATATAATAAATTACAAAATGAGTATGAAAGATTACAAAATATCAAACAAGAATATCAAAGACAATTAGCGGTATATGAAGGTAAAAAAGATTTAGCAATTGCCCAAACCGACGGTCATGATGCCCTGTGGGCCAAAAGAAAAAAAGAAGAAATTAAAATAAAAATTGATTCTAAACAAGAACAGTTATCAACTTGGCTTGATAAAGAAGAACAATTGAAAAAAATATTAGATACCAAAAGAAAAGAACAGGTTACTTTGGTTACTGAATTTAAAAAAATAGAAAATAAATTATTAACAGTTCAAGATAGTAATTCTGTAATTGCTAGTACTCAAGGACATTTGGAAAATATAATTAAACAAATTAGACAATACCGAGATACTTGGACAAAAAAATTAGATTTTTCTCTTAGTGAAGTAATTGAGGTCTTAAACGAATGGGAACAAACCTTACAGAGTTTTGTTAAAGAAATAACTACCACTAAAGACGATCAAAAAAATAAACAAGTAATAAAAGATTTAAAGGATGCCTTACAGCAGATAATTTTTAGTCGTGATAATTTGGTCAATGAAGTAAATGAGTTGAGTTTGGAAGTAAAAGTTTATGAAACTAATATTAATAATATTCGTCAACGTTTAGATGAATTACAACTAGAATCGAAACAACTAGAACATATGGTTGTTTCTGCAGGCAATCAAGCCGAATTATCTGCTGGAGAAAAAAGTGCTAAAGAGGAATTAGAAAAAGTAAATAAAAAAATAGAAATTATTAATAATGATTTAAAACAGTTTAATAAGATTGAACAACAGAAAAAAGAGAAATTATTGGCGAAACAGTCGGAGCTACAACAAGCGCAACAACAAGCCCAAAGCCTACAACAACAACTAGGCGAAATGTCAGCCCAACTAGCTAGATATGATGCTAAGGAGGAAGATTTAGCTATTGAAGTCCATCGTGAATTAGGTGATTATTTAGCTGCTTTAATTGATCAGTGGAAAATGAATCAACCGGTTTTATCAGAAGAGTTAACAATTGAAGAAATTATTACTCGGATAGAACAATTGAAAAAAAGAAGAGAAATGATTGGGGGTATTGAACCAGAAGCAGTGGCCGAGTATAAAACCGTCAAAGAAAAATATGATTTTTTAACAGCCCAAGTTGATGATTTAACCAGCGCCATGACTAAATTGAAAGACACTATAGTCGAATTGGATGAAATTATTAGTAAACAGTTTAGTCAAAATTTTAAAAAGATTGGTGAGTTATTTAATACTTATTTTCGTATGCTTTTTAGTGGCGGTCGAGCCGAATTGGTATTATTAACAAACGAAGATGAAAAAAATATTGAAATTGAAGACGATGGTGAAGAAGATGTTATAGCTACAGAAGAAGTTAGTGCATTAGAAAAAGAGTTGTCGGAAGAAGAAGATGAATTAAAGAATTTTTATAAAAGTAAAAAGTTTATTCAAGGTATTGATATTAAAGCCACCCCCCCGGGTAAGAAAATGAAAGGCATTGCCATGCTATCTGGCGGGGAACGAGCTTTGACTTCCATTGCTTTAATTTGCGCGATGATTGCCAATAACCCTTCGCCATTTGTAGTTTTAGATGAAGTTGATGCTGCTTTAGATGAAGCCAATTCTTTACGTTTTGCTGAGATTATTTCTGAACTATCTCAGCAGACTCAGTTTGTGGTTATTACTCATAACCGCGCCACCATGGAAAAAGCAGATATTTTATACGGCGTAACCATGGGTGCAGATGGTGTTTCTGATTTATTGTCAGTTAAGTTTGAAGAAGCACAAGAATACGCAAATAGATACTAGATGAAATTTTCAATGACTAATTATTAATAACTAATGAATTTTCAATTATTTAATTTATTAATTAGTTAATTTAATTCATTGATTCCTGCCTGCCGGTAGGCAGGAGTAATTAGAAATTAGTTATTAGTAATTATTCTTAAGCAATACTTGACAGCTAAATTGAACTTCATTATACTATCTAACATTGACCGTCAAAACTGCTCTCAAATTTGACGATTAAAATTATCAAAATTTATGTTAACCATTCGTTTATCAAGAGTAGGTAAGAAAAAACAACCAGAGTATCGTCTGGTAATTAGTGAAAAAACCAAAGATCCTTGGGGCGATGTTTTAGAGTATTTGGGACATTATAATCCTTTAGCTAATCCCGCAGCTATAAATTTAAAAGTAGACCGGATAAAACATTGGTTGTCTAAAGGAGCCCAAGTTTCTGATACAGTGAAAAATATTTTAATTGACCAAAAGATTTTAGAAAGTGAGAAAAAATTAAAACCCAGAGGCATTAAAAATAAAAAAGAAGAAGTAGTAAAACCAGAAGCGGCAGCTGAAACTAAAGCGCCTGATACTAACACGACAAAACCAGAAGCACCAGTAGTCGAGGAAGAAAAAAAATAATTTTACAAAATAAAAATACCGCTCAGGAAGAGCGGTATTTTTTTATAATTAAAATAATTTTATTTTTTTATAAATTGACTGCCAGGCCAAAAGATATGTACCAGCGTTCCATGATTGTTTTGCGATTCCCATCGGTTTGCCTGATACCCCGTGTAACCACTCATTAAATTGCCAGTTATTTATAGCGTTGCTATTGGCTAGTTTAGTCAGTTCTTTTAAAGCCATTTGTTTATTTATTTGACTAATTAGCATCACCCAAAACCCACCTATAAATGGCCAAACCCCACCGTTGTGATATTGATAAGGCGTGTTGATATTATTATGCTTTTCCATGTAAGGACGCCATAATTTATTTTTTTTATTAATAGGTTTAAGTACCGCTTTGGTTGGATAAGGAAAATTAGTTTTATTTTTTTGTAAATAATTTATAATTTGAATTTTTCTTTGTCGGTCACAAATATTCAATAAGCCGGCTAAAATATTACCCAGCACATCTATTTCTTGTCCGGCAAAAGAGTAATTAACAAAACTCAGATAGCACGGATTATTTTTTTGTGATAGCAGATATTTTTTTAAAACTGACAACCTTTTATTTTTTAAAGATTCTTTTTTTGCTAGTTTAAGATTAGGTGAGAAAAGTAGATTAAAATATTTTTTGGTATTTGCTTGCTGGGGTAAGTTATAAAGTATTTTTACCCAATACCACAACGCATTGGTATACAAGACAAATCCCGACCTAGGCATTAAATCAGCCCAATCGCTGGCTTCATTTTGTTGTAGCAGAAAAAACTGTTGGTGTTCTTGGGCAGACAACCAAGTCAAAGCTAAATTAATTTGTTTTTTGTATTTTTTAACTAAACTTATTTCAGTATTATTTTCAATAAATTTAAGAGCAATCAACCACCAAAGTGTTGAATCAATACAACCAAAATAATAAAAATCAACTTCTCTTTTTTCAGGTTTAATATAAAAAGCTATTTGTCCATTGGGGGCTTGATATTTAGCTAAAGTATCTAAGCTTTTTAAAGCGCTAGAAAGTAATACCTTTTTATTACTAAGGGCCATACCTAACGCACAAATGCTGGCATCTCTACCAAAAATACTTAAATAATTTCTGTTAAGAGCTGTTTTTGAATTGGAACTTGCTAACAGACCATGGTTAGTGGAGTTTTTTATAAGTAAATCAATAGATTTTTGTAAACAAATTTCAATATTACTCATTTTTTTAATTTGCTTTAGCTATTAAACCAGCGCCCATCAATCCCGCTTGATAATTTTTGGAAAATTTAATAATAGGAACTGGCAAAAAAGATTTCTGTTTAATTACCGTAAACATAGAATTTTTAAAAAATTTATTTGCCCGGGAAATATTTCCCCCAACAATAATTATTTCTGGGTCATAAGCATTGATTGCATTGACTATACCCAAACCAACAAATTTACCGTAATCCTTCCAAACTTTTAAGGCAAGGCCATTTTTTAATTTAGCTAAGTTATAAAGTTCTTTGCCAGAAGTAATTTTAAGTTTATAATTTTTAGCTAATCTTAATAAAGCAGCGCTGCCAGCATATTGTTCCCAACAGCCTTTTTGGCCACAATTGCAACTGGGTCCAAGAAAATTTAAAGTTGTATGTCCGAGTTCTATAGCACTTTTTCGACCGTGATAAATTTTTTTATCAATAACCAAACCCGAACCCACACCGGTACCTAGAGTGATGCCAACAACAGTCTTGTATTTTTTACCTTGCCCCAAAATTGCCTCATACAAAGTAAAAACATTGGCATCATTTTCTATAAACACTGGTAGTTGAAAAATTTTAGTAAGAGTAGTTTTTATTATTTCGGCTTTAAGAGAGATATTAATCGGTTGCGGCCAAGCTAAACAGATACCAGAGTATTGTGTTTTATCATTTAGTTGTTGTCTGGTTAAATCGACAATGTTTTTTGCTATTTGATTTTTTTTGGTTGGCAGTTGGATAATTTTTTGTTGGATTTTGTTACCAACCAATAAAGCCATTTTGATATTTGTACCACCAACATCAAAACAAATAAATTTTTTCATATTTTAATTATAACAAAAACGACAACCACTGACGATTGTCTAAATTTAAAAAAACTAAATGGCGTTTCCTTGTCAGCAGGATGGTTTTTTACGCCTCAGTCATTAGAATTACTTCTTCCGGAGTAGTAATGCCCTGAATAATTTTTTGTACACCATGCTCGCGCAAGGTTCTCATACCTTGGCTACGAGCTAGTTCAAAAATTTCATCAAAGCTGGCTTTTTTTAAAATAAGTTTTCTGATTTCGTCAGTGACAATAAATAGTTCAAAGATAGCTGTCCGACCCCGGTAGCCCGTATGATCACAAGTTTGACAACCAGTACCTTTGTAAAATTCTGTTGGGGTGTTGATATTTAAAGTTTTTAGTAATTCTGGTGGTGGCATATAGGCCTGTTTACAATTTTCACAAATTTGTTTTACCAATCTTTGAGCGACTACGCCTAAGGTAGCATAGGCCACTAAAAATGATTCCACTCCCATATTTAAAAGTCTAACCAGAGCACCAATACTGTTGTTGGTGTGGAGAGTAGAAAATACTAAATGTCCAGTTAAGGAAGATTGCACAGCAATTTTGGCAGTTTCTAAATCTCTAATTTCACCTACCATGATTACGTCAGGATCTTGTCTTAGTAAAGCTTTTAATCCAGAGGCAAAAGTGATTTCTTTATCAGGATCAATTTGTGTTTGTCTGAGTAGTGGTAGTTGATATTCCACCGGGTCTTCCAAAGTAACAATAGATTTCTCAATAGAGTTAATTGCATTCAAGGAACTATAAAGTGTAGTAGTTTTACCACTACCATTAGGACCAGTAACTAATAGTAAACCGTATGGTTTTTTTATTAACTTTTTATATTCTTCCAATTGGATACTATTCATACCCAATGGTTCTAGTCCTAGTTCAATGTGTGAAGTATGAAGGATACGCAGGACAACCGCCTCGCCAAAGATAGTAGGAAAAATCGAAAAACGGATATCTAAACTTTCACCGGCTAGTTTGATAGGAAAGCGTCCATCAATGTTATGTTTTTTTTCACCCATATCAACTTCGCCTAAAACTTTAATACGTGCCACAATTTGTGAATGAGTTTCTTTTGGCTCACGTCCCACTTCTTTAAGTCGTCCATCAGTACGTAAACGAACACGGAGTAAAGTTTTATCCGGTTCAAAATGAATATCAGACGCTCGCGAACGAACTGCCAAAAGCAGGTAGTTATTTAGTAGACTGGTAGTTGATAAATTGTTATCCCTCTCCGCCATATTAGTTATTTAACTTTATTATACTGGATAATGGTAATGATTGACAAATAATATTTTTTTTGTATAATAGATATACGCGCCTGATACACAAGCTAATGGTAGTAATAATGTCGGCTGCCAACAGGCATTTGTGACAGGGAGCAATTTAAGAATTAAATATGAGACAATGGAAAAAGATCAAGCTTTTGTCGAACAGGTCGTCAAAGCGTTGGTTGATCATCCTGATGATGTAAAGACCGAACGCAAAATTGATGAAATGGGAGTGTTAATCACTCTACACATCAATCAACAGGACATGGGACAAGTTATTGGTCGCAGCGGTCAAACCGTTCGCGCTGTCCGCACACTATTACGTGTAGTTGGAGCCAAAAATAACGCCCGTGTTAATTTAAAGATTTACGAACCAGAAGGCGCACAACGTCCGCCTCGTCGGCAGGATAGGCAGGATAGGCAGGAAAGAGAAACTGCTGAAGCCGACACCTCAGCTGTTGATTTACAGCTTTAATCTAAATGCAACGCAATTCTCCCCCAGCTTTAACTGGGGGAGTTTGCTTGTCTAAAATATTTTTTCTAGTTATTTTAATATTAAGCTATGCGATTTGATATCATCACAATTTTTCCGGAAATAATTAACTCTTATATTAACGAGTCTATTTTAAAACGCGCTCAAGCCAAAAAAATAATAAAAATAAAAGTTCATAATCCAAGATTTTATACCAAAGACAAACATAAGTCAGTTGATGACAGACCTTATGGTGGTGGTCCAGGTATGATATTGATGTGTTTACCTTTTTATAAAACTTTAAAAAGTATTAAAAGACAAAAAAAATCCAGGATAGTTATGTTAGACCCTGGCGGTAAACAATTTACGCAAAGAGAAGCAGAGCGATTAGTAAAATATGATCAGTTGATTTTATTATCAGGTCGTTATGAAGGTTTTGATGCACGTTTAGAAAATTTTATTGATGAAAAAATTTCTATAGGCTCTTATGTTTTAGCAGGTGGTGAATTACCAGCTTTGGTTATGTTAGAAACTATTTGCCGTTTAGTACCAGGTGTTTTAGGACACGAGGAATCAAATCAAGATGAAACTTTTGCTAGTAGTTTAGACTATATTGAATATCCCCAATACACTCGGCCGGAAGTATTGAAAATTCAAGGAAAAAAATTAACCGTACCAAAAATATTATTAACAGGTGATCATGAAAAAATAAAAGCTTGGCGTAAATCGCAATCTAAAAAAAGCGATTCTTAGTTTTTATATTAATTCAAGGCTTTTAGTAGGTTTGATTGGAAACACCTTATTGTGTATTAATTGTGGAATCTAATATCGTAAAAGACTTGACATACTAAAGCAAAACTAGTAAGATAATAAAGCGCTAAATTTGACCTTTATTAACAAATAATAATTAATCGCAAACTACCATTTAGGTAAAATTGACAACATATTTGTTAACGCAAACTTGCGTATTGACGAGAAAAAACAGTGATACTTAAATTTTTGAGTGTCTCTGTTTTTTCTAGTCTTAATAATAAGATTGGAAAATGATTTTTAACAACTGAAAAGTGTAGAGAAACATAAGTCATTTCTTTTGAGAGTCAGACCTTAAAATATTAAGGTCAATCATTCTCACTTCATTGAGAGTTTGATCCTGGCTCAGGATGAACGCTGGCGGCGTGTCTAAGGCATGCAAGTCGAGTGCAGGTTAAGCTGCACGGCAAACGGGTGCGTAACACATTGGTAATCTACCTTCAAGACGGGGATAATCCCGCGAAAGCGGGAATAATACCCGATAATATGTTGTCACATAAGTGACATCATTAAAGTTCCGGCGCTTGAAGAGGAGCCTATGGCCCATCAGCTTGTTGGCGAGGTAAAAGCTCACCAAGGCTACGACGGGTAGGGGGTGTGAGAGCATGGCCCCCCTCACTGGGACTGAGACACTGCCCAGACTCCTACGGGAGGCTGCAGTCAAGAATCTTCCTCAATGGGCGAAAGCCTGACGGAGCGACGCCGCGTGCATGAAGAAGCTCTTCGGAGTGTAAAATGCTTTTATCAGGGAAGAAACAATGACGGTACCTGATGAATAAGGGGCTGCTAACCTCGTGCCAGCAGCAGCGGTAATACGAGGGCCCCAAGCGTTATCCGAATTTACTGGGCGTAAAGAGTGCGTAGGCGGCTAGATAAGTCTTTGGTCAAATCATGGGGCTCAACTCCATGGCTGCCGAGGATACTGTTTGGCTTGAGACTGGAAGAGGCAAGTGGAATTGCTGGTGGAGGGGTTAAATCCGTTGATATCAGCAAGAACACCAAAGGCGAAGGCAACTTGCTAGTACAGTTCTGACGCTGTTGCACGAAAGCGTGGGTAGCGAATGGGATTAGATACCCCAGTAGTCCACGCCGTAAAC
>CAZINS010000007.1:0-41407 GCA_964540695.1 uncultured Gammaproteobacteria bacterium
TATCTGCTCTGTGGATAAAAAATTTGTTCAAGATTAACAAAAAATGGCTAATTTTAGCCATTTTTAATTATATAAAATAATTATTCAGCGGAAATATTTACTTGGCCTTGAAAGTTATAAACGCCTTGAACATCTAAGGTTGATTTAGGTTGAACTGTAAAATCTCCACTATAACTATTTGTGCAATTATCAGCCCCAATACAGAGAAATACATAATAATTATTTATACCAATATCATAGCTTTGCGTATTATATCCTATTGTAATTGGTGTTGATATAGAACTACCTGAACCCCAGCTAGCATCATTACATTCCAGAGCAGATGAATTAAAACTATTAGTGGTGCAGACATATGCTTCGCCAGTCGTACTATCATCTGCATTCCAATTAACTTCAAAATTAATATTACTTCCTACATTTACTGGATCAGGACTATCAGTAACCGAAATAATCTCTGGCACAAGAGAACTGTATGTAGCATAAACAGAAAATATATATACATCCCCTAAACAAGCTATAAATACGCAATTTGTTTCAAAATATTCAGAAAGTAATCTATTTGGCCATTCAGTTGGCCCACCTTTATTAAAAAGCGGATATGTATTATATACTAAATTATAATCACCGCCACCAGTATCATAATGAAACCCATCTCTTGAATTTTCTATTTGCCATAAATATAACCAATATTTATCATCGCCCACACTTGGATCTGGTTCTTCTGACGTATTAGCACTATTCCAATCGGTTACAGGTGAACTAACAGCTGCGGACCCAACATAATTTTTATCACTATCATAAATAGCAAAACCTGCAGCAGCACTATCATTAGCAGTCATATATGCACTAATTGAACTAACCGTTCCTGAACCACCTGAACTATAAGGTGCCCCAGATATATAGTACGCGTTTATTGTACTTCTTCCTGCTGTTTCGTACCCAAAATTTGGATCTATTCTAACAGGATATTCAGCCTGGTCTAGCCATTCTTTATTTACTTCAACTGAAAGCATTGTTTGAGTATTATTAATATTTAAATCAGCATAAATCCAATTGCCATTGGCATCATACACTTTTGGTCGATATATATGAAAAGCTTTACCAGTGCGATAGTTTTTTCCTCCTAACTGCGTAAAGTCACCACTTTTTTCCTGATGATAAACTGCGTATGACCCAACTATATCTTCTGGTCTCATTTGACGTTTTACTTCAATTAAATTTTGTGGTAAATCTGCAAGTCTTGCCTGCCACTCATTATCAGTATAGTTTTCCGGTTTTACTGATTTTTTCATTTTTTCATATCTATTCAAAACCTCTTGAGCTACTTGATCAGAAATTTCTGGTTGGTAATAAAATACTAAACCCTCGGTATCAAGTTGATAATTGAATATATTTGTAGCGGGAACAGTTTTTAAAATCAAATCAAATTCTATTCCTCCGTCTTTATTAAGAATATACTGAGAATCTGAATCTGGATTTATTATCTCTGGTTCTTTATTATAGATTTCCACCTCTACTTGTCCATTATTACTGAAATTAAGAGTATTATTAGCTAAACTTACATCTACTTGGCCAGGTAAATTATAAGATAAACCCACATAAGCCTCACTCCCCCATCGGCCTATTTTTACATGAGGATCAAGTGTTGGTGAATTTTTGTCACCAAATTCTATACTTTCTTTTTCAATTTCAGGTGTCTGTACAGTGGGATCTAAACGAATTGGATATTTATGATTTTTTAACCAATCTTCGTTGATTCTTAAAATTAAGTCGTTGTTATCAATTTCCACTACTACATCACTTGTATCTGATTTCACTCCATTATCATCTACCATAAAAGGAGCTGGGATTTTAAACATAATCTGATGACCATTATTATAATCAATTATATTTTCAGCAGTTATATAACCACTTTCTTGCTTTACAATACTAAACCTATCGTTTTTTGCTTTATTCTTAAATAATATATCGCCATTAGTATCAATTTCCCATAAAAAATCATTGACATTGATTTCATACTTAAATACTAAGGGATGGCCAGGTGATTTTAATATTAAATCTTCCTTTAAATCATCGACACCAACTGTTTGCAAGATATCAACTTGTGGGTAAGTATCAATATACTGAATTAATATTTTTTGTTTATCACTTAAAATTTTTCTTTCCCCGGCAAATGCTTGCAAAGGTTTTATAGATAATCGAACGTTATCACGTACAATCTCTAATGCATTATTATATACTGCTGGTGAATGTAGGGTAAATAAACTTGTGCCATCATTTCTGGCGATAGAGTTGATTTTTCTATAAACAACGGAATAATTTATACTCTTTATTATAATAATTCCAATAAAAACTAAAACGATAATACTTACAAATCCAATAAAAATCTTTAAATGACTTTTCTTCATAATTTTATGTTATTTGAGTTTTTTTATTTCCAACCAAAACTCAGGATGGTTTTGTTTTTCTTTAAGCCAATACCACCACTCCACTCCCCATAAATAAACTTCATCAAATCCAGTTTTTTTGGTGTAACTAATATTACTAATTAATCTTTCTAAATCAAATGATTTAAATTGATCTTCAAGTGATGTTTGTAAGATATGTTTACCAGGTGGCCAAGGTTCAGCTTGTAGCTCTGAAATGATTATTTTTTTAACTGGGAAAAATTTCATAATCAAATCTGCATGATAGCGATAATAAGCTGGTGGCCAAGGATAACGCCAATAACCAAAATATTGATTCCAGACTGTTCGATAAAGTGAAGATCCTATCACATCGGCCAATTTAGCGCTTCTTACCCAAGTAGAAAGCTCACCTGATTCAGTCAACATCACTGGTCTGTTTTTTTGGTCATACTTTTTAATAATTTTTATATACTCGTCTATTTGCTCTGACGTTACTTCATTGCATTTACCAAAACTTTTTAAAAATGGTTCATTGGCAACTTGCCAAGTGGTGATGTTGGAATAAATTTGAAAATGTTTTACTGTTTCTTCATACAAAATTTTTACTCTTTGTTCCTTGGCTTCAGGGGGTAAATTTATCGCCCAGACAGGAGTATGACATTCTGGCCAACGTGGCACTCTTTCACCAATCGCTAAAACAACACTGGCTCCCCTTTTTTGTGCTTCAGCAATTTGCCAATCAACTTCTGTGAAATTAAATTGACCTTCTTTGGATTCAACCAGAGGCCAATAAACTACTAATCGTAAATTTTTTACCTGCAGGTCATCTAAAATATCTAAATATGTTTGGCGCCAATCAAGCCCCAGTTCTCTGGTATAAATAGTTGAAAAAGTTACGCCCCATTTTATCTTATCTTGAGAAAAATTTTTCATAAATAAAAATACTATTATAAAAATTAATAAAACAAATAAAGCTAAATAAAATGACTTTTTAATAATTTGAAACACAAAAATTAAAAATTATAAAATTAAAAATTATTAAATCACCAAAGCTAAACCGGTAATTAGAATCAATATAGCTACAATTTTTTGTATAACTATTGGGCGTCGTAATGGTTCATCCAAAAGATAAGGATATTTTTTAGCCATCAATAAAATTATTATAAATAAAACAGCATATTGCACGCCTTGCAAAGCATTGATTACAGTAACAGGGCCAAGGAAAATAGCAAAAGCTACCAATAAGAAACTTAAAGCCCCTAAAATTTGCCCGACCACAAAAATAGCTTTAACCTTTTCTCCTGATTGTTTAAAATTTGCTTTAACTTTAGCCCAATTATTTGGCAATAATATCAATAAAATTACAAATAAAAATGTACCAAATCTGGTCCAAACAAAACCTGAAACAAAATTTTGTTGTAGATAAACTAATTTTAAAGTAGCGTATGATAAACCAAAAAAAATACTAGAAATAATTATGTATTTAAAACTTTCTGTAAATATACGTCTTTTGCCTATTTCCATAGCCATAAACAATGAACCCACTATTAATAGAAAAATACCAATATATTGTCTAGCTATTAATTCCTCTGGTAAAAACCACCAAGCAAAGGCTAAAACAAAAATTGGTTGTAGTCCCCCTATCATCGGAGCAACTTGTGAAGCTTGATCAACAATTAAAGCTTTAGCCATATAATACATCGCTGCTGCGTAAGTGGCTCCTGATAATAAAGCAATTATTATTTCATAATTGGTGGGAATAAAAAAACCAAAAGGTATAAGCACCAGAGCCAATAAATTAAGTATTCCAATATAAAAAACAAACACCACGGGGTGAGGTATAGTGGTAATCAGTAAACGTTTAGAAATTAAAATTGCCACTGCATTTAATAAATAGGCAACTAGCACTAACCAAAACCACATAAGTATAGAATAAAGAATAAAGAATTAAGAATTACGAATAAATTATAACAAATTCCCATAAAAAAATCTCGTCTCCAGAGACGAGATTTTTAAAGTGATAAATGAACTTAATTATTTATTCAAAATATAATAAGTGTCAACTATAAAATCTTCCCAACCCAATAATAAATCACCCCAAGTTACACTGTACTCATACATATAATTGGCACTTCTTTCATAACTATCAGTCACGTTAGTTAAAGCGGCATTCACTTTGACATCAACTTCACTACCGCTGGAAGCAGAAGCATAGTTGAACATCGTAAAATTAAATACCATCAAAAAAACCACTAAACTAGTAACAGCCAAGTGGTGGGCATAATGGTCAAGCCGAAGATTGTTAATTTTTTTAAACATATTTTTTATTTTAATTTTTATTTTTGGTTGATTTATTTACCAACATATTAATTATAGCATACATTTTCAAAAAAATCAAGTAGATTAGGAGTTAGAATCTAGAGTCTTGAATCTAGAAGCTAGAATTTTAATAAAAATAAATTAATGCATTCTTACCATAATATCTAGTGCCCTAAATTTACTACACTAAAATATCTTTTCTTACTAGGTATTAACTAAAATTTAATATTCAAAATTCATGATTCAATACTCAAGATTCAATTTTCAAGCTTCCAGATTCATAGCATCAACGCTTTTCCTAAAACCTATTCGATCAGGTGCATTGGCGCGATAAGGCAATAAGCTACCCGGCAATAAAGTAAACTCACCAAACTTGGTATTGATATTGTCTATAGCTTGATTTAGATTATTTTTTTTTACTTCATCGACAAAAAAAGAAAGCTGTCCTGATCTAGCTACTAAATCACCCAAACTGACACTTAAAAAATTAATTGATTGCTTAATTGGTTGGTTGAACAAAGTTAATACTTGATTAATAATATCAGTTGAATCATATAAATAATGGGGCAGTTTCCAACTACTAAATACTCCCCGCCCATCAATAAAACTATAACCACAACTAATTTTACCTGCTTGCATACCAAAACTACGCATACGACTAGCAGCTCTTAGGGTTAACTTGGACATTATACCAGCTAAATAATTTTTATCAGTAGTTATTTTTGGTAAACAATAAGAATGACCAATTGATTTTGGCATTTGATTGCGCTGGCTATCAACTTCTTCTACGTCTAGGCCATTGAGATGACACCATAAATAATATCCATACCAACCAAAATTCTGTTTAAGCCAAGTGGGATCAGTGTGTTGCAACTGATATAAGTCTTTTATACCCAAAAAACCAAACCTTCCAGCCAAAGCCCGTCCAATACCCCAAGCCTGCTGTAGGGGACGATTTTTAAAAATATACTGTAAATCATCTTTACTAATAAGAGTCAAACCATCGGGCTTATTTTCTTCAGAAGCAAATTTAGCCAGCCATCTGGTGGGGGCTATGCCTATTGAACAAGTAAGATAATCGCCAATGGTAATTTTGATAGTTTTTTTTATTTTTTTAGCTAATTCTGTGGCTTCAGAAAAATCTTTGATTAAACCTGTTAGATTTATGAAAGCCTCATCGATAGAATATATTTCCACTTCGTCAGAAAATTTTTTTAATAAAGAAAATATTTGTTGAGAAATAAACCTATACTTATCTGGATCATTGGCTAGTAAAATGATATGGGGACAAATGGTTTTAGCTTCACCTACTCGCATACCAGTTTTAACACCAAACTTTTTAGCTTCAATTGAAGCAGCGATAATACAACCCTGGGGAGATAAATAAGCACAAACCCCAACTGGCTTACCACGTAACATGGGATTAGCTTGCTGTTCTACCGTAGCAAAATACGAATTCATATCCACATGCATGATGATTGGTTGTATGTTATGAATCACGTATTACGAATTAGGAATTAAGAATTACCAATTAAGTATTAGGAATTTATGACAATTAAATAAATTCCTTAATATTGAACCTGGAGTCTAGAATATTGAATTTTGAATATTGAATCTGGAATCTAGATTCAAGATTCATTGTAAATTTCTTCTAAATACCAAAGTAAACTATCACCAGATAAACGCAAACGAAAAAAATTAACTCCATCAGATACAGAAAAATAATGCATCTTTTCCCGTCCCACATAAGCATGATGCTTTAAGCCTAATGTTTTAATACGATAAATTATTCCCCGCCAAGCAAAACTTCTAGGAATAACTTTATTACGTAAAAAAACTACCTCCACTTCAACTAGTTGATCAATTTTTTCATGCATTTTTTTGAATCTAGAATTTAGAATTTTGAATCCTGAATATAAATACAATTAAAAGTAATGATTAAATTTATTGACTACGCGAAAAACGAGGTAAATGACCAAAGGTCAAAGAGTATATACTACGCTTGGGTAATATTGATTTTGACCTTCTGGTTAATAAATAGGGCTTTAGAAAAAATTTGTTTTTTTTCATATGTTTTAATTAATTTTTAATTTTACAATTTTAAAATATATAATAATTTATTAAATCCTAAACTTACTATTATCTTTTTTTATCTGTTTTAAACATTTGAATTTATAATTTTGAATTTGCTTAAAATTTAGTGCTTTAAATTTATAATTAATACTTTATTCTTACTTCTTACTTCTAAAAAAGTTATCCACACCCGAAAAATATTTGCACTAGCTTTAAAAAATTCTTACAATATAAATAGCGCCACATATATTTTGTTGCCACGACGGCAACGGTTGGTGCAAACGTCCGTGTCTTCCTTTATGCCAGATACGGGCGTTTTATTTTATTTAGAATAAAGAATTAAGAAGTAAGAATAAAAATCTAAATTCAAAATTCTGTCTTTCATATCCTTTGATAATTTCTAATCACTCCTCTGACTATACCCTGCACTATCAAATCTTTCACATAGATTGGTTTGTACTTGCCGTTGGCTGGTTGTAAGCGTATTCTAGTTTGCTCGCGATAAAATCTTTTCAAAGTAGCGTAAGCATTATCAAGTAAAGCCACAATGATATCACCATTTTTCGGATGGTTACTGCGCTCTACTACTACATAATCACCTGATAGTATACCATCGCCGACCATAGAATCACCTTTAACTTTTAAAACAAAAGTATTTTCTTTTTGTAATACTAAACTTGATGGTATAGCTATTGTTTCCTGCTCTTCTATAGCTTCAATCGGTTCACCGGCAGTAATTAATCCCACTAGAGGTATTTGCCAAGCTGTGGCCATTGATTCATCTTTGACTGATAAAACTTCCAAAGATCTTTTGGCATTGTACTCTGACTTTAAATAACCTTTTTCTTCTAAAGCTTTGATGTGCTGATGTATGGTAGCTGGTGATGACAAATCAAAATAATCACCAATCTCTTGAAAAGTTGGTGCATAGCCATTGTCCTCAATAAAACTAATAATAAAATCTAGGATTTGTTTTTGGCGTTTGGTTAACATAGGGTTATGAATTAAGAATCTTGAATCTTGTATCTTGAGTATTGATTTTTGATTTTTTAATTAATCCACTAATAATCTTACTTACTGTAATAGTTTGTTCAGCCAATGAATTAAATTTATCTTGATTAATATATCCAACGTCTTTAGCTATTAATAATTGGTTTTGAATTTCAGTCAGAGAACCAAATGAAATAGTATAAAACTGAACTTTCTCTTTATAAGAATGTCTAGTAAAACCTTCAGCTATATTGGAAGTAAAAGATACTGCCGCTCGACGTAATTGAGTTGTCAAACCAAACATTTCTTCTTTGGAAAAATTTTTAGTAATTTCATAGATAGACAAAGTCAATTTATGACCTTCTTGCCAAGCATATAAATCTGTAAATGATTTAATTTTTTCCATATTATTCTAAATTCTATATTCCAGAATCTATATTCTAAATATAGCCGAAAGAAAACCGAAAGTCAAGACTATAAAAAATAAGGAGAAAATCCCCTTTTTTTATGATATGTGGATAACTTTATTAGAAGTTAGAAGCTAGAAATAAGAATTTAGAATAATTATTAATTACTAATAACTAATTACTAATCAATGATTAAATTTTTATAATTAAATAATTAGTAATTCATTAGTAATTAATAATTAGTCATTAGTTATTAACAATAGTAATTCCACGCTTACTAACCTGGCAAAAGATTAGAAATGGGAAAAAAGCCTCGAATAATTCGAGGCTTTTCTTATCGATAATGCAATAATCCAACTTTTTTACCGCGTTTTTTTTGCTGTTTCTTTTTTGCTTGTTTTTTCTTTTTGTACATAAATGTAAAATTTTTAATTTTATAATTTTATAATTTTTTAAAAACTAGTAGCTGAAAGCTATTATTCTAACTCTTCTTCTTTAACTGTATAAAGTGGTAGTAAGGCACATTTACGTCTGGCGGGTGATAATTCAACTTCTAAATCCTGTAAAAATTTATCGGACTTTATATTTTGTGCTTGTTTAATTGTTTTACCAACCATTATTTCAGCTAAAATTGAAGCAGCGGCTTGAGAAATAGTACAACCACTTCCCTGCCAAGCCACCTGTTTGATCTTACCGCCAGAATTCAAACTAACCTTAAAATCAACTTTATCACCACAAGAGACGTTTTGTCCAGTAAATTTTTTATCTGCTTTGGCAAGTTTTCCTTGATGCCTGGGATGCAAGTAATGATCCATTATTTTTTGTTGATATAGATCCATGATTAAGAATTACGAATTATGAATTACGAATTATGAATATAAAATTATTTATTAATAATTTATTCATAAATCATACATCCTATCTCTTAAATCTATTTATTTTTCCCCACTCCGCGATAATTTCTTGCAGGGCGGTAATAAATAAATCTACATCTTGCTTATCATTGTAAATATAAAAACTTACCCGGGCCGAGGCGGGAATTCCTAATTTATCATGCAAAGGTTGGGCGCAATGGTGACCCGCTCTGATACATATACCTTTGTCAGCTAAAAAAGTGGCTAAATCATGAGCGTGTATACCGCGCACATTGAAAGCAATACAACCTGATCGTTTTATGGTTTTGGGTCCATATATTTCTACTTCTTTAATTTTTTTCATTTGTCCGTAAGCATAGGAAATCAACATTTGATCGTGGCGGGATACTCTATCCATACCGATAGCTTGTAAATAAACTATCGCCTCAGCCAGTCCCACCACTTCAGCTAGGCTTTGAGTACCTGCTTCAAATTTTTTAGGATAAGACGCATAAGTGCTTTTTTTCAAAGTCACGCTATTGATCATATCTCCACCTGTTTGGTAAACAGTCATTTCTTCCCATCTTTCCTTTTTACCATACAAAATACCAATGCCAGTTGGTCCTAACATTTTATGTCCAGAAAAAGCCAACCAATCACAGTTTAGTTTTTGCACATCAAGTGGTAAGTGTGGTGCAGCTTGTGCAGCATCAAGTAAAACTGGAATGTTTTTTTGCTGACAAATGTTGATAATTTTTTTTACTGGATTGATAGTCCCTAAAACATTTGATACATAGACCAAACTAACCAATTTTACTCCGGTTAATTTTTTTTTCAAATCAGTTAAAATTAATTCGCCTTGCTTGTCAAATTCCAAAAATCTTAAGTGCAATTTTTTTGCCTTAGCTAACTCTTGCCAGGGTACTAAATTGGCGTGATGTTCCATAGTAGTAAGCAATATCACATCCCCACTACGTAAATTTTTTTTGCCCCAAGCCCAAGCAACCAAATTGATACTTTCCGTTGTACCTTTGGTATATACAATCTGTCTGGCACTCTCGGCATTGATAAAACTGGCTATCACTTCTCTGGCTACATCATATTTATAGGTAGCATTTTCTGCTAATTCATAAACACCCCTGTGAATATTGGCATTAAAACGTTCATACCAATCAGTAGTAGCGTTAATAACACTCTTTGGCTTTTGACTAGTAGCGGCACTATCCAAATAAACCAAAGGATGCTTTTTTACTTTTGCGTGTTTAAAAATAGGAAAATCTTTTTTTATATCATTTTTCTTTTGTGCACCCATTTTTATTTTTTATCTAATAATAAGTCTAATATTTTACTTTGTCTGTCTTTATCATTAATTCTACTACCAAGTGTATGGAAAAATCCAGCTACAATCAACTCTTTGGCAGCTGATAAGTTCAATCCTCGACTAACCAAATAATATAACATCTGCTCATCTATCCGGCCAACAGTCGCGCCGTGTGAAGCTTTCACATCCTGATTCAATATTTCCAAATTAGGCAAAGCTGAAGCTCTGGCTTCACTAGACAACAATAAAGTATCTTCTTTTAAATATGAATTGGTATTGGCTGATTTAGAACCAATAGCAATCAGACCTTCAACAATAGTTTGAGCATTGTCTTCACCTATGGTTTTAATAAACATATCGCCAGTAGTATTCGCAACCAGGTGTTGATTAATAAAATTTAAATAAGTTTTACTCTGGTTACTAAACCTACCCCCAAACAAATGATTACCTTCAACTCCAGAACCCTGGTGATGTAAAGCAAAAGAACCTATCAATAAAGATTTGTTTTTTATACCCACTTCCCAGACACATGAGCCTTGTTTAAAAATATTTGCTCGATAAGATAGCCAGGAAAAACCACGTGATTGATTTTTGATTAAATTATAATTTAATTTTATACCTTCACCTACATCAATTTGCACGTTCTGTAACAATGAATTTTTTTGTTGTTCACTGATAACAATCTCTCCTTGACCATGTATATTGAAATATATACCCGCCTGATTGGCTTCAGCTAACGACCAAGCTAATTTGGCCTTACCTTGAAGATGCACGTCTATTAACCAATGATTTTTTATCGTGGCTAAAGCAGTCATAGTGGTCCAATCGGAATTTTTCAAATTGGCAAAATATTTCTTTTGCCAAATCTTTGCTGCTTTTACCAAAGGTAATATTTTTACAGTTGCTTTATCGGAAGCATCTACTTTAAGTTGCTTGATATTTTTTAAAGGCCTGATAAATTCTTTTTTAATCTGTCTCTGAATATCCCAGGTTTTTATGGTCGCCGGAAAAACAATTTTTGCTAAATTCTTATGTCCGTAATATTCTTTAATTATTTTTTCTGACATATTAACCAACACTCCCTTCCATTTCCATCGCCAGTAATCGATTTAATTCTAAAGCATATTCCATTGGTAGCTCTCTGGTAAATACTTCAAAAAATCCTGAGACAATCAACCGCTCAGCTGTTTCTGTATCCAGCCCCCGCGAAGTTAAATAATAAAGTTGTTGTTCACCTATTTTTGCTACCGTGGCTTCATGCTCAATACTAACTTCATCGTTATTTATCCTCATAGTAGGATAAGTATCACTACGTGACTGTTTATCAATTAAAAGTGCGTCACATTTTACTTTTACTTTTACTTTGGTAGCCTGTTTAGCTACTTGTACCAAACCTCGGTAACTGGTGCGACCATTGCCTTTGGCAATTGATTTGGCAATTACATTGGAACTGGTTTCAGGGGCTAAGTGAATAACTTTACTACCAGCATCCTGATGCTGATTAGATCCGGCAAAAGCTACTGAAACTATCTCGGCTCTTGATTTTCTACCCTTTAATATTACACAAGGATATTTCATTGTTACTTTGCTCCCCAAATTACCATCAATCCACTCCACCACTGCTTCCTCTTCTGCCCAAGCTCGTTTAGTCACTAAATTATAAACATTGTTTGACCAATTCTGAATGGTAGTATACCTAATATGTGCCCCCTTTAAAGCTACCAATTCAACAACAGCCGCATGTAATGAATCACGCGAATACATGGGAGCAGTACAACCTTCAATATAATGTACTGATGACCCTTCATCAGCGATAATTAAAGTACGCTCAAATTGCCCCATCCCAGCGGCATTAATACGAAAATAGGCCTGCAAAGGTACTTCGACTTTAACCCCTTTAGGAACGTAAATAAAAGATCCGCCTGACCAAACAGCACTATTGAGAGCGGCAAATTTATTGTCTTTTATGGGAACAATTTTACCAAAATATTTTTTTACCAAATCTGGATATTTGTTTGGGGCCTCTGACATATCAGCAAAAATTACTCCAAGCTTTGTCCATTTATCTTTTAAACTATGATAAATCATTTCTGACTCATACTGTGCACCGACTCCGGCTAAAAACTTTCTTTCCGCTTGGGGTATGCCAAGTCGATCAAAAGTGGTTTTAATTTTTTTTGGTACATCTTGCCAAGTAACCCCCTTACCTTCAGCTGGTTTGATATAATAATAAATATCGTCAAAATCAATACCGGTTAAATCTGCCCCCCAAGTAGGCATTGGTTTATCAGCAAAAATTTGCAAAGCTCTCAAACGCATTGCAAGTAACCAAGCAGGTTCGTTTTTTTGTGCGGAAATCATTTCCACTATCTTGGCACTTAAACCTTTCGGCGCTCTATAAACTGAGCGATGACTATCACGAAAGGAATATTTGTTAGAATTAATTTTTATATTTTTTACTTTGGACATTATTTTAATACAAAAGATAAACAGTTATAAATTAATACAAATTTTATAATTTTAATTTCTTTCAAATATTCCGCTATTATAAAATTACTAATCACTAATTTCTAATAACTAATGAATTTTCTAATTAGTTAAATAATAAATTAAATTATTGATTAGTAATTAGTTATTAGTAATTAATAATTACCATCAATTCTTTTTCTCCAGCCAATCATATCCTTGTTTTTCCAATTTTTTAACTAAATCACTTTGCCCACTGGTAACAATTCTTCCAGCTTGCATAATATGCACTTCATCTGGAGGTAAAAAATTCAATAAACGCTGATAATGAGTTATTACCAAAACGGCCATACCTTTTGCCACCATACTTTTAACATTGCCAGCTACCAATTTCAGAGCATCAATATCCAAGCCAGAATCAGTTTCATCTAAAATAGCAAGTTTGGGACGCAGTATTTTTAGTTGTAAAATCTCCATACGTTTTTTTTCTCCTCCCGAGAAACCCTCATTTAAACCGCGCTGTAAAAAATTTTCTGATAATTTTAAATCAGCTAACGCTAACTTTAACTCTCGTTTAAAATCATCGGGGTTAAATTTTTTTCCCCGTACTGCCTGCGTCGCAGTCTGTAAAAAATGATAAACTGAAAGTCCTGGTATTTCATAAGGATATTGAAAGGCCAAAAAAATACCCAAACGCGCTCTGGCATCAGGTGACAATTTTAATATTTTTTTACCGGCAAATATAACCTGACCTCCAGTAACTTCATAATCAGGACTGCCCATCAACACATGTGATAAAGTTGATTTACCACTACCGTTTGGGCCCATCAAAGCTACTATTTTACCAGCAGCTAACTTCAAATCGATTCCTTTAAGTATCGATTTATCTTTTATTTTGGCTTGTAAATTTTTTATTTCCAGTAATGATGACATAAAAATTTAATGAATTAATGAATACAAAGTTACACTATTTAATGTTGTCTCTACCTCATTTTGTACTTGCTGCCAAACAGTTTTGGCTTGGCATTTAGCCACCAAGGGGCAAAGATTTTTGTGTTCCAAGCACAGTGCTACTTTGGGATAATTTTTTTTAGACCATAAAACATCCCAAACTGAAACTAAACGAGGATTTTTTTTAAAAATATAACCACCCTTACGACCTAATTTTGCCTGCACTAAACCTTGACTTTTTAAAAAAACCACCAATTCTTCTAAATATTTTTCAGAAATATTTTCTTGCTCGGCTATTTGTTGCAAGGATACTGGCTGTTTTGAATAATAAGTTTCCGCTAAACGCAAAGCCAGTCTCAGTAAATATTGTTCTTTAGTGGAAGCTTTTAAGAAAGACATAAATGCAAATTATAAATTTTAAATTATAAATTATAAAATTACTTATACTTAATACTTACAACTTTATACTAAATACTAATAAAAAACTCCTAGTACAATACTAGGAATTATAGCAAATAAACAAAATATTGCAATCTTTAAACTGACTATTTGATTAGAAAATTTTGATTAAATTTATTTAACCAATCAGTCAAAGCAGGGATACCTCCGAGTTGCCTTGCCAGCCAAGATAAAAATAAAAGCACCAAGGCTACCCCTACTGTGGCACCAAGTCCATAACCCACGCCCCTAATAAATCCTCGCCAAAAAATTAGCCCGGGTTTATTGTAGACCACCTCCATAGAGGTCACCAAACGTTTGACGTTTTTGATTATTTCTTTTTCTTCAATATTATCTGTCATTTTATTTAGTATCAATTAATCTTATAGCTGGCCATAAAGCCAATACTAAAACTATAATTATAGCTACAAAAATAGCTAGGATGGAAAAATAATGAAGTAGGACAAATGACACAGCGGCAGCTGACAACCAACCAATCGGTTGCAGATCGCGAAAAATGTTTATAATATCAATATCTTTGCTACTAACCTGCTTGAAGAAAAATGATTCATTCATTGCCTCCACCAAAGAAGCCCCTACTCGAGTTAAGAATAATACAAAAGCCCACAACAACCACGATTCACTGGAAAAAAATATAATTACTGTCGTAAAAGTAATCATAAAAATCAAACCAGCAATGGTCATTTCTTTCTCACCCAAAGTCTTATCAGCAATTCTGCCAGCAGGAATTTGTAAAAATAAAAATGGCAACAACATAATAGTAAACATAGGGCCAATCTGTGTCCAACTAAAACCTAAATATTCATGTAAATAAATCGGGGTATAAAGAACCATGGCGGCAAAAAAGAAACGCAAAGCAAATTGAATAGCAAAAACTCTTGGTATATTTTTATTGGTTTTAAATACTTGCCTTAAAACCTTAAGTGATCTTTCATTGTATTCATTTTGATCAAGCACCAATTTTTTTTGAAACAACAACAAAAATAAGACGGGGAAAAATATCACACCGCCAATCAAATAAATACGCAGATAATTGTTGTCACCGACAATATAACCCATTAACATCGGTGCTAAAAAAATAGCAATATTTGCCACGGCTAACATATTGGTTCTAATGCGACCGGTAATACTGTCATCAGAGATAGATTCTAAAAATACATCCAAATTGACTCCAAAAAGATTCATGGTAATAAATACCATAATATAGAAAAATATTGACCACAGTCCAGCCGAAAAAACTAAAAAGCTCACGGCCAATAAATTTAGTACTATCATACCAATGGCTACTCGAAAATTACTATAATATCTGATTAACCTGCCATAACCAACCAAAGTTAAAAAAGAAACTAAATTACTTATAAAAATTACTAACCCAATATTTTCTAAACCAACAATTGAACTAACAAAACTTGATTGGACATATAACGGCAAAGAAAAAGATAGGGACCATAAAAATCCCAATAAATATATAAAAGAAAAATTTTTTTTACGTGGCGGCATTAATTTAACCTATATTCAAAAAAGTCCGCTAAGGACTTTTTTGAATATAGAAATATCTTAAATTTATAACACCGCTTCTTTAGCAGCTTTGGCAACTCTGAATTTCACCACTGTTTTAGCAGGAATTTGAATCTGCTCACCAGTAGCTGGGTTTCTACCCATGCGGGCGGCACGATGGACCTTTACCAATTTACCGATACCCGGCACGACAAACTGTCCACTTGATTTTACTTCCTTATATGCCAACTCGACCATGGCATCTACCAACGCAGTTACCTGCTTTTTGGATAGCTCCGATTTCTCGGCGAGAACTTGGAGCATTTGAGACTTAGTCATTTTTGCCATACTTAAATCTTAATTAATTATTAAATTCCTTTATATATTAGCATATTAGCTAATAACTGTCTATAAAATTTCAACTTAGAGATATACACATAGTCAAGCTTTACTCAACCAGCTCGTTAATTTTTGCTGCCATAATAAAATCATTGATTGATAGTCCGCCTATGGCATGGGTAGAAAGTTTAATTTTTACCTTATTATAGCCAAAAATCTCTATGTCAGGATGATGTCCCTCGTCTTCAGCTAAAACGCCAACTTGATTGACAAACCCCAAAGCGGAAACAAAATCTTTGTGTTTGAGTTCACGCATAATACTTTTTTTATCAGCTGACAGTTGCCAATTAGCAACCATGGCTAAATATTTATTTAATTCATCACCACTTAAGGGTTCAGTACCACCCTCGCACGGCACACATTTTTTTTGGGTTAAATTTTGCATAAGTATATTTAAGATTTAAGATTAAAGATTTATAATAACCTACTCTTTATTCTAACTCATTAATCCTAATTCCTAATCAACTCACAACTTAAATCTTTCAACTAGAAAAAATAATCCAACTCTGCCTGACTAAAACCAATCAAATTTGGTTCAGGTACAATTTCCACAGCCAATAATTGTTTGGCTTTGGTTCTTACTTTTTTAAAAATCTCCAAAACATCAGTCGCTTTGGCTTGACCAGTATAGTTGGTAATTACTAAAGCTTGGTGGTCATAAATTTTAGCACCACCAATTTGCAATCCTTTAAGATTTAATAAACTATCGATGACGAAAGCAGTTGGTACTTTATAACCATTTGGGTTCTCACGTTTAATTTTTTCTAAACTTATGAATTTTTCCTCACCTAATTTTTCTTTGACGTTACTGGCTAAATTATTATATTCAGTTGCAGTTAATTCTAAATTTTTAAAAAATGAACCTGCACTACCAATATCTTTGGGGTGTGGTAATTTTTTATCACGAATTGCAATCACCGCTTGTCTTATTTCTAACAAGCTTGGTTTTTTATCAATAAAATATTCCGCTAAATCCTTATAAGCTAAATTTGGTTGGGGTTTGATAGCAAGTTCTAGTACAAAACCGGTAATAATAAATTTACCTTTTTGGCTAGTATTGAAAATACTTTGTCGATAACCAAATTGACAATCATCTTTACTCAAAACTATCTGCCTGTCAGTAGCAACCTCATAAGCGTAAACTTCACTTATTACTTGACTGGCTTCTTGGCCATAAGCTCCAACATTTTGGACGGGAAAACCGCCAGCCATTCCCGGAATATGAGACAAATTTTCTATTCCCCATAAATTATGTAAAACCGAAAAAGCCACTACTTGATCCCAAATTTCGCCGGCACTAACTTTTAACTCTGCTTTATTTTCATCTACTTTAGTCAGTTTTAAACCTTTAGGTACTATATGCAAAACTATTCCCTCATAACCATAATCACTGACCAACATATTACTTCCACCGCCCAAAGCTAACCACGGCATTTTTTTCTCCGCAATAAACTTCATTGCCTCTGTTAATTGCTCGGGGTTGGTAATCTCTATATAATACCTAGCCGGTCCACCAATCCGAAAACTGGTATGGCGTGACAATGACTCGTTTTCTTTTATTAGTAATTGGGACATAGACTAATCATACAAAATATTGGGGAAATAAAAAAGCCGCGCGAATTTCGAGCGGCCTATGTAAATATTTTAATGTAATAAATAGGATAGTATTAAACTACCCAAAATAAATGTTATTGCCACACCGGCAAAATATATTAATATTTTTACATTATAATGTAAACTTCTTTCGAACATTTTTTCCTCTTTTTTAATTGAACAAATCATATTATTATACACTTTTTACAAGTTTTGTCAAGATTAAACTAGGAGTTAGGATTAAGGAGCTAGGATAGAGGAAGAAATAATTATAAATTAATTTTGTAATTTTAAATTTTAAAAACATTCCGACCTTCCGCTTCCTGAAGTGCAAATATTACCAATAAGCGAGTGGGATTTGCCTCTCAACTCTAGCGTCAGCGCGCTTTTGAGAGGCACACGAGCGTTTGGCAATTTTGCCTGAACGGAAGCGCTGGTCGGCAGTTTTTGGTTACTTTTTTGCTATCAAAAAAGTAAAAAATTATTTACTTTAATTTCTATTTATTTACCTCTAACTATAATTTCTGCAAAATTTATCTCGCTAAATAAACAGTGTAAAATTAAATTAAATAAAACTACCATTTAAAAAACCCATCTCCAAAGAGATGGGTTTTTATAGCTTGGAAAATTTATTTATTGAATCGGCATTGGCTTGGTAGTGCCATTATTCACATTTTTATAAAAATCAGGATCAATCGTTCGTTCAAAACAGGTCCTACCTACCCCATGATCCCAATTGGCTTGGTAACCATAATAATCAAATTGTGGTTCGGTCATCCTTGTATCCATTTTTGTATCAGCACCATCACTACTAAAAGTAGCACATAAACTAAAAGTCAAATCATCTTTTATTTCATATTCATAAGGTTGATTGGTAGCGGGATCAAGCGGTTGAGTAAAACCAGTCACACTACTTTTCAAAGCTTCTAAATTTTCTGGTAAAAATGTTTTTACTTGCCAATAATTGATTATTTCTGATTGCAGTACTTGTAAATTTTGTACTCGTTGTTCGTCAAATCTTTTAGCTCGCTGTTCGGCTGGTGTACCCATGATGAAAAATCCAGCCACAATAGCTATTAAAACCAATCCAGAAGTAACCCAAGCAAATATTTTAGCGAGTGGTAATTTTTTACTAATGTCTTGTTTTAAATCCCAAAGATAATAACCAAACACTCCCCCGGCTACCATTAACACCACCAATACTTTCAAAAAGAAGTTCATGGTCAAACTGCCATCCAAAAAATTATTAATCAGCATTATCATATCTATAATCATGGTTAAAGCAGCCACAAACAAAGTTAAATACAATAACCATTTCTTCACTTTGAGATCTCGTTTTTCTACTATCTTATTTTCACTTTTTTTAATCAACCAATTAATAAAAATAAAAACTGGCCACACTACTAGTAACGAAGCAATGGAATTTTTCATCACTGCTGAAGCTTGAGCATAACCATAATAAATCTTTAATTGGTCGGGTAATAATACATCAACATATTTCCACAGCAAAGCAATTAAACTAAAAATACCAATATATAGTAGTACTATAGCTAGTAGATGTAAAAATACATCCCGCGGAGTGCTTTTCTGGTTGGTTTGACTGGAAAAATTATTATTATCCATATATTTTGTTAATTATTACTCTAATAGTATAACACTGAAGGTGTTTTAATTTCAATCACCTAAGAAAAGAGCCTATATGTTTTGCATATAGGCCTTACCGAAAGGTAATTTAGAAAGGTATTAAGATTGGGTTTTTAGAAGTTCTTTTTAGTAATAATTATAATAATTTACTAAACATTGTATGATAGCATATTTTTAATAAAATGTCAATCCTACTTCATATAGAAACATAAAAATATTGACAAAAACCTTTAAATAATCTATATTAATTCATTAATTAATTGTCTTTAACAATATATTAGGAGAAAAAATATGTGGTATTTACAATGGATTAGTGGTGTAGACACCGACGATAGTAATGAATCTGTTCATTACCAAGAACTACCTGGCATGACCAGTATAAATCAACAAATTGAAGCTAGGGAGCTAGCCTTAATTGCTTGGGCAGATGTTTGTCAACAAAATGAAGCTATTAAATGTCTATATCGCTGGCCACACCTCGTGTGGAAAGAATCTCTCATTCCGGAGTCATAATGAAAGAAAAAAACAACATTTATTTTCCCATATAGACAAATTTTGGTTTTGGACTGGACTTTTCTTTACTGCTTTTTGCTTAGTTATATACTATCGTAGTGACTGGCCTTGGTTGAAAACAATAATTTTTTATTATCTATTTTTAGGTTTTATTTTTTCCGTGGTGGAACTAATCACTAGAAATTTTGGTCGCGGCTGGCGGGATAATAATGGTAAATTATTCATCAATCCACATAGTGGCATCTGTTCTTTTGCTCTGGCACAAATAATTGTGCTAATAATTTTTTTCTTAACAATAAAATAATAGGGATTTTTTAATCCCTATTTTATTTGGTCATATATTTCTTTTTTTGCCTTTCAGACAACCTTTCAATAGCATAGCGCAGCATAGTTCTGGGCATTACTTGATAATACTGATTTAAAAATTTGATTAATACTTTTTCGTCGCGTTTGCCAATTTCCCGTAACATCCAACCCAGGGCTTTATGTATTAAATCTGCTTGATCGTTGATTAAAATTTTTGCCAATTTTAATGTATTTGTAAAATCATTTTGTCTAATAAAATAAAAAGTAGTCAATATTGCAATTCTTCTTTCCCATAAATTTTTAGACAATACTAATTTATAAATAATTGTTTTATCTTTTTTAGTAAATAAATAAGCTCCAACTATTTTATCAGCTGACAAATCAACCAAATCCCAATTATTTATATATTTTGTATTTTTTAAATAAAAATTATAAATTTGTTTTTTTTCAATATCATTGCTGGACGGAAACTTGTAAGTTAAAAGCAAAAGTCCCACCAAACGATATTCATGCCACTGGCTGTGTAATAATTTTTTTACATCTACTAAAGTAGTTGTTTGATAATACTTTTTAGCTACTTGTCTTTGTATCGGAACAACAATTCCTAAAAATTTATCCCCATAACCATACTCACCTGGACCAGTTTTGAAAAACCGTTGCAAAACCTTGGCTTTACTTGGATTTTTCAATTTATTTAATTCCCTACTGATTTGTTGATACATAAGAATATTAAATTTTAAAAAATAAAAAAGAGCCATCTTTATGGCTCTATTTGATTGTTTTTTTTCTTACCCCGGCTGAGGTTCATAACAGTAGCACTAACACTAAAAATAACAATTAAAATTAAAAAAAACCAAATAACTATTTGTTTGGCCAAAGCACCAACATCTCTAAAATCATTGGCCATATCATTTTCCAACTGTGGTTGGCCGAAAATCACTATACTAAAAAGTATTATTAAAAGAACTGCTACTGATTTCATATTTCCTCCTGATAATTAACGAATTTAAATCATTTAATCACATAAATAATTTTTTGGCAAATAACTAGCAGGGTTTTTAACTTTGGCTAATTAATTTTTTGGTTAATTTATAATTGACAAAATTTCTTAACCAATCAATACTAAAAATACTTAATTAATATTTATTTTATATGCTACAAAGAAAATACCCTGAACGAGCTTTTAAACACTTAATCACCATGCCTTTTATCTGGATAAATCTTGTCTGGTTGGTAGTGGCTGATTTTTTCTTAGAACTATATCATCATACTAGTTTTCCTATTTATGACTTACCACTAGTTGATAGAAAAAAATATATTCGTATTGATAGACATAAACTAAATTATCTCAGTATTTTTGAAAAAATTGGTTGTATGTATTGTGGTTATGCTAACGGTTGGTTGGGTTATGCTAGTGAAATAGCCGCCCAAACAGAAAAATATTGGTGTGGCATAAAACACCAAGTTGATAATGAATTCATTGAACCAAAACATCACGAACAATTTGTTGCCTATGGAGATAAAGAAACTTTTTTAAATGTTTACTCGGTTGATAAATTACCAGAATCCCTAGAGTCGAAAAATAAATAATTTATTAAAAAAACCACCAAACTTCGTTGCTAAGTAGGTGGTTTTTTATTTTATTATTTTACTATAAAATAACAAACTTACAAAGTGAATTTAATAATATACTTTTATAAAATATTAGTTACTATGTTTTTTTGCTTTAATACGTTGTTCGGCGTTTAAATATTGTTTTCGTAAACGAACGCTTTTTGGAGTAATTTCTAAATATTCATCATCGCGTATTATTTCCAATCCTCTTTCAATTGTCAATAAAAGCGGCGGAGTAAGTAAAATTGCCTCATCAGAACCAGACGCTCGCATATTGGTTAACTGTTTACCTTTGGTGGGATTAACAGCCATATCTTCACCTTTGGCAGTATTACCTATAACCATTCCTTCATATACTTCAATATTCGGCCCGATGAATAACTGACCTCTGGATTGCAAATTAAATAAAGCAAATCCTAAAGCTTTACCAGTGGACATGGAAGTCATTGATCCCGTATCATGTTTACTAATAGGGCCAACATAACTGTCAAAACCAACTGAATGAGCAGACATCAAGCCTTCACCTTTGGTATCAACCACAAACTGACCACGATATCCAAGTAAACCTCTGGTGGGAATAGTAAAAATAAGACGAGTAATATTGGTAGTGGCATCAGTGTGCATTTGTTTCATTACTCCTTTACGACGTGATAACTTTTCAATTACTGTACCAGAAAATTCATTTGGTACGTCAATAGTTACTTCTTCAAATGGTTCGAGTTTCAAACCATCAACTTCTTTGATAATTACATGTGGTTGTGAAACCTGAATTTCATAACCATCACGGCGCATCTGTTCCAACAAAATAGCAATGTGCATCTCCCCTCGTCCATAAATTAAATAATAATCATTATTAGAAAAATCTATTTTGAGTCCAACATTTACTTCTAATTCTTTTTCCAAACGTTCTTTAATTTGTCGATTAGTCACAAACTTACCTTCTCTACCTGCAAAAGGAGAATTATTTACCAATAAATGAATAGAAACAGTTGGTTCATCAACATGTATGGCTGGCAAAGCCACTTGTTCATCTGTTTCACAAATAGTCTCACCGATATCAATATCCGCAATGCCAGCAATCATCACTAAATCACCGGCTTCAGCAATATTGATTTCTTGACGGTCAAAACCATAAAAAGTATATATTTTAGTAATGGTACCAACCCGACTCTCGTTTTTTTCATTTTTAACCAATACTTTTTGTCCTTTTTTTACTACACCTTCATAAATTCTACCGATAGCTAAACGCCCTAAATAATCATCATAACCGAGATTAAATGGTTGCATCCGCAGTGATGCTTCTATATTATGTGGTGCTACTGGTACATGTTCTAAAATCATATCTAACAGAGGAGTTAAATCATTTGTTTTGTCACTTAAATTTTTTTTGGCAATACCTTGAACACCAATCGCGTATATTATGGGAAAATTCATTTGTTCTTCAGTAGCACCCAAATCCATAAACAACTCCAACACCATTTCTTCAACCTCAGGAATACGAGCGGCTGGTTTGTCAATTTTATTGATAACCACAATTGGCTTAAGCCCCAGTTCCAATGATTTTTTTAAAACATATTTAGTTTGTGGCATTGGTCCTTCCTGAGCATCAACTACCAGTAAAACTGCATCAATTGAGCGTAAAACCCGTTCTACTTCTGAACCAAAATCAGCATGTCCTGGTGTATCTACTAAATTTATCTTCGTATCTTTATACATTAAAGAAGCATTTTTTGCATAAATAGTAATACCCCGCTCTTTTTCTAGAGCATATGAGTCCATACTTATCTCCAAATTTTGTACCATGCCGGTTTGTCTAAGTAAAGCATCGGTTAAAGTGGTTTTGCCGTGGTCAACGTGAGCAATAATAGCGATATTTCTAATTTCCATATTTTAGCAGATAAAAAAAGCGCTGTACGCGCGTTAAAAATTATTATACTTACCTAATCTTAACTTTGATAGAATAAAATATTTTTGACAAAAATGCAAGTCTCACTTGCCTTTAATTTATTTATAATAGCAAAATATAATAGTCAGACCTAAACCAGTTTACAAAAAATATAAAACCCATCAGATTTACTGATGGGCAATATTAACATTATTTATCTACTGAAATAAAGTCAGCTACTATCTTTTTTACACAGGCCGTTTGGCCTTGAATTAATTGGGGCGTAAAATTGTGAATAAAATTTCCATCTACTCTACCTGCTTGATAAGCGGCCGAAATTGCTTTGATAAAAATTTCCTTTTCTTGTTTTTTTAAAACCAATTTTAAATCACTTTTTACTTCAGCCATAATAACCCTCCATTTTTTAATTTAAAAAATTAACCAATCTTGGCAGGGGCGCTAGGATTCGAACCCAGACTAAAGGTTTTGGAGACCCTTGTGCTAGCCATTGACACTACGCCCCCAGCAATATTAGTTAATTTTGTAAATTTAATTCTTCAACTAATTCAGGATTTCTTTCTAAAATATATTCATACTTATCTTTGCTTTCACCAGTAGTTTCATCAAATAAGGGACTACCACCAGCATAAACGGTATCAGCTGGATCACCATATTGATTTAAACCTTTTTTATCTAACCATTGGTCAATCTCACTTTTTACACTATTGGTTAAAGATTTAGCAATGAAACTAATAGTTTTTTCTGCTACTTCACCAGCTGTAGCTTTGGCTTTATCTTTTAATTCTACTTGCTTATCTAAAATATCATCACCGTGTGATTGTTGGATTTTATCTGACAAATCTTGATTTTTCTCTAAAACTTGTTTATCTAACTTTTTAATAGAAAAACAACCGGTTAAACTCAAAAGGGAAAAAACGGAAATTAAAATAAAAAATTTCTTCATAAAATCTATTTAGTTTCTTTATGTAGAGTGTGCAATTTACACCAGCGACAATACTTTTTCATTTCTAAACGAGCTTTTAAAATCTTTTTGTTCTTATGTGAATGATAATTCACATGATGACACTGGGTACATTCAAGTTTAATCAAGTTATCTTGTGACATAAATTAAATTAAAATTTAATATTTAAAATAAAAATACAAACTACAAAAAATAAATAATCAATCAGCTTGGTTTTTTCTTGGTTGTTGAAATTTATGATTATGGAGCCGAGAAGAGGAATTGAACCCCCAACCTACGGTTTACAAAACCGTTGCTCTACCATTGAGCTATCTCGGCCTAATTTGAATATAGAATATAGAATTTAGAATATGGGATTTTTAATAATTCTAGATTCCAGATTCTAGATGCAAAAATGGTGGGTGGAGTAGGGATCGAACCTACGAAGGCGTAAGCCAGCAGATTTACAGTCTGCCCCGTTTGACCACTTCGGTATCCACCCATGATTTTTATATAAATTCCTTATAATTTTTAAATAAGCCATCATAATATAACATGTTATTATGGTAATTTCAAGTGTAAAAAAACCGCACCAAAATGCAGTTTTTACTGGAGCCGTTGTGCGGATTTGAACCGCAGACCTACTCCTTACCATGGAGTTGCTCTACCAACTGAGCTACAACGGCTAATATAGAATATAGAATTTAAAATATAGAATTTTGAATTATTCAAGATTCCAAATTTAAGATTCCAAATTCAAATACTTTCAATCTGCTCTTGCCACTCAGAAATTTTTTTATTTTCTGGATTTACTTCAATTAAAACATTTAAAACTTGACCTGCTCTAACTTTATCTTTTCTTATTATACTTATATTTAAAAGGGCGTCAAGGTATTTAGGATTCTTTGGTTCTAAATTAAGTGCTTTTTCAAAATATTCGACTGCTTTGTCATACTCAGCCTCCAATACATAAACTTCAGCTAAATTATGTAAATAGTTGGCATTTTGGTTATTCATTTCTACCGATATGCGAAACTGCGCTTCTGCTTCTTGTAGATGACCCTGAGCTCTTGATACCTGACCTAATTTATCGTGAAAATAAGCTTCGGCACTACTCAATTTCAATAAATATTCAAAAACTTCCTTGGCTTCATCATATTTTTTTAATTCTATATATATATCTCCTAATCCCTCAAAAGCGTCTATATTTTTTGGATCAAGTGAGATTATTTCTAAAAATTTCTTTTCCGCTTCAGCTAATTCATCTTTTTTAATATGCTCTTTAGCCAAAGTTAATAAATTATCTAGCCGTTGTTGTAAGGAAGTCATGCCTACGGCAGCGACAGATTTTGCTTGCCGCCGTTTATTTAAAAGTTGTTTTTCTTTTTCCAATAAATCATGATACATACCGGCTAAAATATTTTTCAATACTTTCAATACAACTTTTGATTTTTCCCGCCAAATTTTTGTTCTATCCAAAAGCACTCGACGTAAACGTTGTTCTAACATATTCTTTTTTATTTCTTGTTGTTTCGTCTCTATCAAAGTATTAACGTCTATCCTAGCAGCTAAGGGAAATTTTTTAACAAAAAAATAAGCTACACCAATAAAACTAATTATAGCTAGAATTAAAAAAATTATTTCATACCAAATCATATAAAATATCAAAAGTAATTATTTATAAAACTTCATACTTGATTGGCACTACCAAATAACTCCATCTTAGCCATAACCAATTTTTTTACTGACAAAATAGCTGGGGTTAATAATTTACGAGGGTCGGTCTCGTTGGGATTTGCTTGTGCTTGTTTGATTACACTTTGGGTAAAACCAACTTTTATATCAGTACCGATATTGATTATATTTACTCCCAGTTTAACAGCTTGTAAAATTTTATCATCATTACCGCTACCACCATGCAAAACAAAAGGAATGGTGCCAATCTTCTGCTTGATTGTCCGCAATAAGTCAAAGTTAATATTTTCATCTTGAAAACTACCATGAGCTGTACCAACCGCTGCAGCAATAGTATCAACATTTGTAGCCTTGATAAATTCATAAACTTCTTCTGGGTCTGCCAAGGGAATTACTTCCCCCAGTTTACCGCTACCACCATGACCACCAAGCAAAGCGCCAACTTCACCTTGTACCCAAACACCCCGTTGATGAGCATATTCAACTGCTTGTTTAGTAATAACAATATTCTCTGCTAATGATAAATGAGAACCGTCCATATGGACTGATTTAAAACCCGCCTCAATGCAAGCAAATAAAAAATCAATATTTTTCCCATGATCCAAATGTAAAGCCAATGGTACATCTTTAGCTATATCTTGTGCTAATGCCTCTACAATATTGACCACGGTCTTAATCCCCATATACTGAGCAGCACTTTCAGACACTTGAATGATAGCTGGTGAATTCATCTCACTGGCTGCTTGGGCTACCGCAATGACAGTTTCTAAATTATGAACATTGTAAGCCCCTAAACAATAATCTTTTTTAACCGCAGCCGCAATCAATTCTTTAATATGCACTAACATAAATTATTTAGATAAATTATCAAAAATTATTTTGGCCATTTGGCTAAATTCATCAACATCCAAACTAGCACCTCCAACTAACACGCCATCAAGTAACGTTGACGAAGTAAAGTAAGAAATATTTTTTGTATCTACACTCCCACCATATAAAATTTGCACATCTTTCTTTAAATCCAAATCTGGATACAAATCAATCAACACTTGTTTGATAACTCTAACTGCATGTTCAGCCTCCTCAATCTTAACCGCTTGGCCACTGCCTATTACCCACACAGGCTCATAAGCAATTAATATTTTTTTATTAAATAATTGAATATTCTGTAAGGCACTTTCCACTTGACCAGCAATTACAAAATCTTTTCTGCCCAATTGTCTTTCAGAAAAAGTCTCTCCCACACATAAAATTGGTACCAGTCCGGCTCGCAACACTGCTTGCATTTTTTTATTAATCATTTCCTCTGTTTCTTGTAGTTGCTGTCTCCTTTCTGAATGGCCAACAATAATATATTCAGTATTAAATTCTTTTAACATCGAGGGGGATACTTCCCCAGTAAAACTACCTTTTTCTTCCCAAAAACAATTTTGAGCCCCAAGTGCCACTCCAGAGCCTGTTATCAACTTAGCCACCGCGGATAATGATGGAAAAGATGGGCAAATTACTGTATTTACCATTGATAAATAAGGTGTAATGTTTTTTAGAATAGTGGTGACATGAGATTTACTATCAGCCGCCGTCAAATTCATTTTCCAATTAGCAATAAGATATTTCATGAAGTTAAATAATTTATAAACAATGATAGTGTAATAAATTAAAGACTAAAAAGCAACCTAAGGCCATAACCAATTATTGAATGTCCACCAAGCCAAAGCTTTGGCATCTTGCCATCGATCATCTTCAGTAGCGCTACCTAAAACAACCAAAAAAACCTCATCTGCTTCTTGATTGGCTACTAAGGTTGTTAAACAATAACCAGCTTCATCTATAAATCCGGTCTTACCTGCTTTAACTTCCAAAAAACTATTCAATAGCAAATTTGTATTTATTACTTTTCTCATTATACTTGAACTGGTCGATTGTAAAGTAAAGCTTGCTTGTGCCACCGGTTGAAGTATAAACTCATTTTCCCAAGCCGTCTTGGCTAGCAACCAAACATCATTAGCTGAAGCAATATTTTTTTCTGATAATCCAGTTGGATCAAGAAAAAAACTATTATTCATTCCTAAATTTTTTGCTTTTTGATTCATTCGTTCAACAAATTCAGTTGGAGTTAACCCAGTAAAACGAACCAAGGCCATGGCAGCATTATTATCAGAACCTATTAGCATTGTCCAAAATAATTCTTTGACTGTCCAACTCTCACCCCGATAAACATACTTAGCACGATAAACCTCATCACTTGGTTGCATGATAACAACTGCCTGCCAATTAGGATTAGTATCCAAAAAAACTAGGGCGGTCATCAACTTAGTGATACTTGCTATAGGCAATGCGGTTTGTTCATCTTTAGCAAATAATATTTGTTCTGTCTGTTTATCAACTACCAAAGCGGCCTTGGCGGTAATATCTACTCCGATACTCCCGCTGGTATAATCTCTAACTGGATATAAAGAATTATTATTCAATAAACCATCGCCACTAGACAAAACTAAACCACTGGAAAGAAGAGTGGATAAAATGAATGATACTAAAAACTGAAACATAAATATCAATTCTTAACTAAATTTTCCTCATCAGTAGTAGTACTACTAGCGATAGATTCAATAAATTCATGTTGATGAAATTTAGCATATTCTGGTAACTCAGCAATATCAGACAATCCTAAATGCTTTAAAAAATCCATAGTTACTTGATACTTTTTCTCACCATTATCGTTAATTTCTTCGATTAATCCTTTGATCATTAAATTACGCAAAATCAAGGCGCAATTAATACCTCTGATTCTATCTAAGGTGGATTTAGCGATTGGGCCACTATAAGAAATAATTGTTAAAGCTTCCAATGCTGGTCTGGTCAACTCTGATAACTGTTCCACTTCTAAATAAGATTCAATAAAATCTGCTTGTGAAGGATTGGTTACTAACTGAACAGCATCATTTGTTTCTACCACCCACCAACCAGAATCTGGGGTATTGAATTGTTCACGAAGACTAGTAATATATTTTTTTACATCGTCTACTTCTTCGGATAAAACTGTGGCTAGTTCTTTAAACTTAACAGGCTTATGTGACAACAATAAGAGAGTTTGGATTTTAAGTAATTTATCTTTATGCATATTTAGGATTTATTATTTTTTTTAACAATAAAATTGGCAAAAATAGTTTCTTGATAAACTTCAACCTCACGTTGTTTAACTAATTCCAAAACCGCTAAAAAATTGACAATTCGTTCAGTCTTAGTAACTGAGTGTTCTATTAAATCGTGCCAAGCAAAAGATGTTTTATTTTGAATATAATTTTTTATATACTCAATCCTATCTTTAATACTAATTGTAGTTTTCATCTTTTTTATTTTCAACCTGACAATTGGTTCGAGTTGAACCAATACTTCACTCATCAATGTTTGTAATGTAACTAAGGATATATTATGAGGTGGAATAAATTTTGGTTTAGGTAAGCGCCAGGGTTTAAGGCGAGAATAAAAATAATTATCACTCCGCCAACGTTGTTGTATCTTTTTAGCAACTTGCACATATTCTTGATATAACTTTAACTGTCTTGCTAAATCGGTTTCTTCAACCACTTCATCTATAAAATAATCTGGTGACAAAACTTTTGATTTTAAATAAAGCAATTTAGCCGCAACCAATAAAAAATCAGCGATCTCTTCTGGATGAAGATCGGTTTGTGCTTCCAAAATGGCAACATACTGATCTGTTACCTTAGCCAATGATAGATCTGTTATATCCAACTGCTCTTGTTCAATTAGCTCCAATAACAAACCAAGCGGCCCTTCAAACTGTTCTAATTTTATATTATTATTAATCATAATTAAAAATTGGCTAAAATTAGCCAATTTATACTAATTCCAGCATGGGGATTACAAACATATTTTATCATATTTAAGAGTAATTTAAAAGTAATAATTATATTTTTTATATTGACATAATTTTTAAAATATGATATAATATATATAATTAGTACATAAAGGAGTTAAAAATGGAAATAATTGAAATAGTGGTAATATTAATTGCTTATATAATCTTTGCCATTACTATTGGCAAAATACTGAAAAAAAATTCTACCTATACATAAAAAGCGGTTCAATCTGAACCGCTTCTTTTTTAATAAATCCTAATTTATTTTTTCTTTTTTTTACTAATTACTTTTTTAACTTTTACTATCTTACCTGGCTTTGCTACTTTTGGTTTTTTAAATTTTTTATTTATAGAAAAATTACCTAAAACCGCTTGTTCTAAACTGACGTAATCTTTTGGACTCATTAAAATACTTTCCACAAAACTGCCGGGAGCGAGTAGAATCTTTTTTTGTTTTAAAATAATTTTATCCACAAAAACTGATAATTTATACAATCCCCCAAAAGCAGGTAAAGCACCGGGTTTTACTTTAAATTTTTCTTTCATAACTTTTTCTCTAGGCATTGATATTTTTTTAGCTTTAACCAATTTTGCCAACTTCTTCATATCCAAATTTTTATCAGCTGACAAAACTGCTAAAATGAAATCACTATCTGCTTTCATCAATAAACTCTTGGCAATCTGACTATGTTGTAAATGCAAGGTCATAGCTAGATCATGTGCTGTAAATACCTGACGATGTTTAATTACTTCAAATTTAACTAATTTTTTTTCTAAATAACTTATAACTTTATTGGGTATCATAAATTTATCTATTAATTATTTATTTTTAGTAATTTTTGGAAAAGGCAGGGGTGTTTGTTTACTCAAAAATTCTTTAGCTGTTTTTTTCCCCTTGGCGGTTAATTGGATGACCTCGATAAACAATTTCTCCTGTGTTTTTTTACCATAACCAACTACCAAACCCTTATCTATCAACCGTTCTAAACTTTGGGTAATTATATTAACTTGTAGTTTACTAGTGGGAGCACTTTTTAAATGCTCATAATAAGTCATAAAAACCTGTCTACTTACTTTAACTCTTCCACTTAAATAAGCTTTTTTTAAAATATATCTCTGTAATTTTGACAAATTCATAACTTTATTATAAGCAAAAGTAGTAAAAAAGTCATATCACCATGTAATTATTGATGATTTAATATAATAAAAATACTCTGACATTTGGCCAGAGTATTTGTTCTACACGTTACCTTAAATCAAAATTATTTTTTCAAACTTAAACCCAGTTCATCAAGTTGATCTTTGGTTACATCGCTAGGTGAATCCATCAGAGGGTCACGGTTATCTGAAGTTTTAGGAAAAGCAATTACCTCACGAATTGACGGTTCGTTGGCCAGTACCATCACTACCCGATCTAAACCAGCAGCAATTCCCCCGTGTGGTGGTACACCGTATTTAAATGCTTCTAGTAAATGACCAAACTTGGCTTGAATTTCTTCGTCAGTATGTCCTAACAATTCAAACACACGATGTAATACACTTGACTCATGCGTCCTAATCGAGCCACCAGCAATTTCATAACCATTTAAAACTAAATCATACTGCAATGCTTTTATCTCTCCCATTTTTTTTGGATCCTTTAACTTTTCTAAATCTTGGGGATTGATAGCCGTAAAAGGATGATGAGCCGCTCCCCAACGTTGGTCGCCACTTTTGTACTCAAACATAGGAAAATCTGTTACCCAGACAAAAGCCAATTCATCAGGATCTGTTTTGTCTTGCCGTAAATCTGGTCGATCAGAACCGTATTGTTCCATAGCTTGCTGATAAGTTAAGCGAGTAAAAGGTTGGCTGGTAAATTTTTTATTAGGCAATAACTTTTTAACCAGTTGCGTAAATAATTCTTCTATCATTTGTAATATACCTTCTTGGGTAATAAAACTCATCTCAACATCCAATTGAGTAAATTCTGCTTGTCTATCACCTCGTTGATCTTCATCCCTGAAACATCTCACAACTTGAAAATACTTTTCCAAGCCCGCCACCATCAACAATTGTTTATATTGTTGTGGCGATTGTGGCAAAGCATAAAATTTACCAGAAAAATTTCTAGAAGGTACTAAAAAATCTCTAGCTCCTTCGGGAGTTGATTTGGAAATATACGGTGTTTCAACTTCAGTAAAATCAAGAGCATAAAAATATTCGCGAATAAATCTAATTATTTCGTGACGTAGTAAAATATTATTTTTCATCCGTTCGTGGCGTAAATCTAAATAACGATATTTGAGGCGTAACTCTTCGTTAGCTTGACGGTCTTCATTAACAATCTCAAAAGGCGGAGTGAGTGATTCACTAAAAATATTTAAATGTTTGGCTAAAACTTCGACTGAACCAGTGGCTAGGTTGGCATTGACTTGCTTTTGTCCTCTTGGTTGTACTAAACCAACCACTTTAATCACTGCTTCTGGTTTCAACTGTTTCATTAACTCTTGCGATTCTTGATCAAGTTCACTTGGTACTAAAACCACTTGTACCAAACCACTTCGATCACGTAAATCGACAAAAACAATTTTACCCATCTTACGTAAAGTGTGAATCCAACCTGCTAGTTGTACCTCTTCTCCTACTTTATCATTGGTTTTGATATTGGCAATTTTCATAATTTAGAATAAGTTAAATAACTTTACTACAAAAACAAAATAAAGAAAAATATAAATAATACCCTCCCATTTGTTAATCTTTTGCGAAATACTTGAAAATGTATATAAAATTGTTGCCAGTAACATAACTGGCAAACCAATTAATAAAGAATTTTGATCAACTACCAGTGGAGCAAATAAAGCCGGTACACCGATTACCATCAATAAATTAAATATATTGGAACCAAAAACATTACCCAGTGCAATTTCAAATTTACCTTTAAAGGCAGCAGTTGCAGAAACAATCAATTCAGGTAATGACGTACCAACTGCCAACGCTGACATCACTACAGCTGATGAATTGACTTGCAATATCTCTGCTATTTTCAAAGTTGCCTTAACTGTCCAATCAGCACCAAAATAAACACCTACCGCTCCTAACCCTAAAATACCAACTGCTGGCCAAGGAATTTCTATATGATGTACTTTTCTCTCCAAATGAAAACGATTAACAAAAGGAACATAATCCCTTTTCTCTGATACTTTGACACTATAAACAACATAAACTATATAAAATATTATAGCTATTACCCCTTCTTGCCACACCATATTACCATCCCAAAGCATAAAAGTTACAAGTAAAGTAACTCCCAAAAGTAATGGTAAATCTATATCAATCAAACTCCTAGTCACTTTTAAAGTGCCGCCCACAATCGCCGCAATACCTACTACCAAAAAAATATTGGCTATATTTGAACCAACCGCATTGGCAATGGCGATAGTACTATCCCCCCGCCATAAACCAATAATTGAGGTAGCTAATTCTGGTAATGAAGTACCAATACTGACAATAGTTATACCTATTACAAAAGGAGAGATATGAAAAGCTTCACCTATTTTTTCTGCAGCTTCAGTAAACCAATCGGCTGATTTTATTAAAACGGCTAAACTTATCGTAAAAATACCTAACCACAAAAATAACATAAATTTATTTTAATATATATTAAACATATCAAGAAAATTAATTTCCACCAAGTCCTGGATATTACTGGCAGTAAAAATTGATTGCTCATTATTTTCTTTGGTGGAGTACAAGTAAATATCTTTATCTTGTTGAATAATTAAATTTTCGGTTTCAGGCCAAAATAATAATTTACCATGATGTAAAAATCTTTGATCAACTACTTGGGGGTGAGAAATATCAACTTGCCATACTTGAGGATTGGTTATACCTAAAGTATAAGTGATTTTATTGACTGTTTGGTTATAAATAGCATTACTAATTTTTTCAGCTGAATTGGATATAACATGTAGACTTTCTTCTGTTTTTAAATTAACTAGATATAAACTACTAATACCATTTGTCTCACTAATTGCGGTTACAATATTTTCTTTTGGTTGTAAAAAAAAGTTATCAGTATTTAAATCAGTTAAACTGACTACTTCGCTAATATTTAACATTTCAGGAAAAAATTGATATAAGTTATTTTTATTTTGTATAAATAAAATTTGACTATCATTTGACCAAGCCAGTATTTTAAAATTATCTTGACTAGGATTTATATTATCGTTACCACTATTTAAAACCACCACACTTTCATTATCTACAATACTTTTCAAATAAATCGTGGCTTGTTCTGATTTAGAAAAATCTGTATAAGCCAACCAATTACGATTAGGAGAAATTAATGCAATATTACTTTCCGCTGGACCAATTATATCGCCATTAAGATGTAGCAACGTATGCTGATTATTAAAATGAACACTGAGACTCTCGGCACTAAATTTATTTACCTGTGGTTTCTGCTCTAACTGATCAAAATCTATGCTATAAAAATTAGTTAAACTATCTATACCAACTAAATAACGCCATAAACTAAAGTTATAACTATTATTAGTTTTTGTGACTGTGCTAAAAACCACATAATCACCAACTAATAATTTTTGAGCAACTTTATTATCAATCACTACAGGAGGTAGTAATTTTTTATTACTAAAATATTGTCCTTCAAAAAAAGCAAAAATAATATAAATCAAAAATAAAACTAAACCAGCAATTAACAAAGATAATAAAGCATGATAAAATTTCTTTTTCATCTAGTAATTAATTTAAAAACAAAAAAGTCTGCGCCACTAAAAATATAATATAAACCCCTATTAATACTAAACCTTCCATTCTTTTAAAAGTTTTACCGGTACGAGCAAAAATAATCAATAATACAAAAAGTACAGCGTAAGTGATAATTAAAATTATATACGCTAAGTCTACGTTAATTATTACTTGACGCATGGAGATAAAAACACCAATCAATAATACATTGGCCATAGCGGAACCAAATAAATTACTCAAAGATAAATCCTCTAATCCCCTACGCCAAGAACGAAACACCAAAGTAATTTCCGGTAAATTAGTACCCAAAGCAAAAAATATCAACCCTACTAAAAAACCGGGAAGAGGCCAATGAGCTAACAACTTTTCTGAAACAGCAATAATAAAATTTGACGATAACATTACTAAAGCTAAACCTATCACAATATAAATCACTCGCTTAATAGTTTCTTTTTTACTTACTATATGAATACCAAACGTGGTAATACTATTATTTTTCTTAAATAAATAAACAACTAAAACAATATAACCAAAAATAATTACCATGCCGTCAATAATACCCAAACTACCTTTTATACCCAAAGTTATGGGAAGTAATAAAAAAAGCAAAATCGGACCGACTTCGTTTAAAATTTCGTGGGTAGATATTTTGCGATTTATAACTATGCTGCCACCAAGAATTAAGGTAAATAAAATAATCACCCCACCCATCAGATTACCCAGTGAGATTTCTTGTAAATTATTTATAAAGGCATTAATACCTAAAGACAGCTCTGGTAAAGTCGTAAAGAAACCCAGTATAATTCCTAAAAAAAATACTTTGATATCTAAATCTTCACCTAACTTTCTAGCATTAACCACCACTACGTCTGCACATTTACTTAAAAAATAAAAAAGTACCAAGAGAATTGAACTTAAAAACAAGTAATACATGAATAGATTTTAAAATTTTAAAATTAAGGAGTTAAACGATTGATCATCCTGGGGAAAGGGATAGTTTCTCTAATATGATGAGTACCGCACATCCAACCAACCAATCTTTCTAATCCAATACCAAAGCCAGAGTGTGGTACACTGCCAAACTTGCGTAAATCCAAATACCACTGAAATGGTTCAATGGCTAAATTTTCTTCCTGCATTCTTTTGATTAATACATCGTAGTCGGTCTCACGTTCACTGCCACCAATTACTTCACCAAAACCTTCCGGGGCTATCAAATCAGCACCCAAAACAACATCTGAATTATTTGGATCTCGGCGCATATAAAAAGCTTTAATACTTTTTGGCCACTTTTCTACAAAAATAGGAACCGGACTATCCTTGGTAAGTAAAGTCTCATCATCGCCACCTAAATCTTCACCTGCCTTAATATCACTACCTAAACTCTGTAATTTTTTCACTGCAGCAGCATGGGTAATACGAGTAAAAGGTGGCTTAATTTTCTTGAGCGATTCAACATCACGTTCCAAAATTTGCAATTCAACTAAATTGGTAGCTAAAACTTTACTAGCTACAAAACTAATTAACTCTTCTTGAATTTTCATATTTTCTTCATGTTCCACAAAAGCTGCTTCTGCATCCATCATCCAAAACTCTGTTAAATGACGTCTGGTTTTGGATTTTTCCGCTCTAAAGACTGGACCAAAATCAAATACCCGACCATGAGAAAAAATAGCCGCTTCAATATAAAGTTGCCCTGACTGTGAAAGATAGGCACTGCCTAAATCAAAGTATGGCACTTCAAATAAAGTAGTAGTGCCTTCACACGATGTTGGCGTCAATATTGGGGCGTCAATTTTGATAAAGCCCTCTTTATTCAAGTATTCATAAATTGCATTGATGACGGTATTACGAATGCGTTGAATTGCCCATTGCTTACTGGACCTAAGCCATAAGTGCCTTTGGTCAAGTAAAAATTCTGGACCATGTTCTTTTTTCCCTATTGGCCACTCGGCGGCTACATGTACAATTTGTAAATCACTTACCTGCAACTCAAACACACCTGACTGCTTAGGATGAGCTGTAACTTGACCGCTAATAATTACACTCGTTTCTATAGTTATTTTTTTTACTTGTTCCCAAATCTCTTCAGCTCGTTTGTCACTCTGAGCTTTTTTCAGAGTCCCCAATTCTACAATCGCCTGAATAAATCCACTTCCATCACGAATTTGTAAAAAAGCAATTTTACCACTAGAACGTAAATTAAAAACCCAACCACTTATAGTTACCTCTTGATTTTTATATTTAGCTATATCTTTAAGAAAAATTTTCATAAAATTAAATCTAAAAAAATAATAAATTATAAATTTTAAAATTTAACTTTTATTTATAATTTATAATTGAAAATATATATTTAATATTTAAATTCTACTGATTTTAAGGTAAAAAGTCAAAATTCATTTAATTCAAAAAAGGTGTTAAAATATATTCATGAATAATATAAAATCTTTAGACACATTGATTGTATCTGACTGGCATCTAGGTTTCCCTGGCACACAAGTCAAAAAAATAAATTTATTTTTAGACGAATTACTAGAAAAAAAACCATTTGACAAATTAATTCTTAATGGCGATATTTTTGATTTAAACTGGCAACTATTTAATAAAATTATTGACACCCACCAAGAAATAATAAAAAAAATTGTCAAAATAAATCAACGTGGTACAAAAATAATATATATTTTAGGAAATCATGATCCTCTAACCGCCAATCAAAAAAATCAGCTTTATTCTGTTTTCAATAAATTTGGTCTAAATGATATTAATATTTTGCCAGCTTATCAACTTAATCTTAATAACTCAGCCTTTTTAGTTAATCATGGTCATATGTTTGACACCTATACGACTGAACATAAATTAGCTTCTGATTGGTCAGATATTGGTTATCGTATTACAATAGCTTTTGATAATTTTTTAGGAATTGCCTTAACTGAAATATTTACTCGTTTTGTTAGACGTTATACTAAATGGTCAAAAATTTATGAAGGTCGGTGTCGTCGCTATTTACAAAAAAGAAAATACCAAGGTTTAATACTTGGACATACACACGAGCCAAAAATTTTAACATGGCATCTTAAACAAAAAGGTAAATTCAATTTGATTGATAATCTTGCGAATATTTTAGTACCACCGCCAACAAAACAAAAAGTGATTAAATTTTATTATAATTCAGGCGATTGGATAGAACCTGGTCACTGTACTTATCTGGTTATTTCAGACCTCGGCGAGGTAGAGCTAAGATACTATAATTAGAGATTTAAGATTTAAGTTGTAAGTTACTAATAAACTATTTTCTTTTTATTAAACTTTTTTCTAAACCAAATAACATTCTTGAACATTCTTCATATTCAGAGCTAAAATAATCTAATTTTATTTGGGTTAAATATTTTTTCATACAAGCAATTTTTAAATGGTGCTTTGTTTCACGTATTTCACCTTGAGCTCTACTAATGGTCTCTAAATAAATTTAAGTATGCTTATTACCAAAACCTTCAGCAATATTAGCTGGTGCTGAATTTGCTGAGCGTCTCAATTGTGAACCAAGTTCATATAATTCAAAACTAGGAAATTCCATTGTTAATTTACTTATTTCCAAAGATAAATTAAATAACCTACTATATACTTTTAGGTCTTCTACTCTCATCCTCTTTAATCTTAAATCTTTAAACTAATAACTTATTTATAATTTAAAATTCTTCTGTACTATTTCTTCAATATTGTAAGCTCCCAAGTTAGGTGCTTCCAAAAATCCCTCCACTGCCGCCTCAGCAAACCAACCCGAATCAACCAATTCAAATAACCATTCAGCTGTATACTCAACTGGTTTTTGTCTAATTGCTGAACCTATTTTTTCCAACCAACCACGATTACAAATTTCTTGACTACCAATTGGTTCAGTTAAAATAAAAGGCAGTCCCAAAGAAGTATAAAAAGATAGCTCCGAGGGCTTTGTCCAAATAATATCAGTGGCATGCAAAGCTTGATTGAACGCTTCAAAATAAGCCGGTTTATTGGGGGCATAAATAATATCTATGCTTTTACCGATTTCCGTTCGTAACCCCAATTCATTTATTTGCTGTCTAAAATATTTGCTGACATCATTGTGAATTCCGGCTACTAAAATTATTTTAACTTTATCGGCAACCAATTTTTTCTGCAAAGCTTTAATAATACCCACACCAATCTCCCGCTGAGCTCCGGCACCACCCACAGCAAACATAATAGTCAGTGGTCTAGTTGAAGTACGACGCAAATGGCCATCTAAATATTTTCGTAAAGTACGTTCATAAGTTTTAATATATTTACCAGTCGGATCTAAGTTAGCCAGTCTAGCTCCTAAATCTTTTTTCAATACAGTCAAACGTTTAGAACCGGTATTGGCTTTGGGCATAGGAAAACCAGTTAAATAAATATTTTCCTCTCTCACTCCATACATTTTGAGTCTAACCTTAGATCTTTCAGTGGGTACTAAATACTTAATCCGACTAACATTAGCTTTGTCTGTTGCCCAAGCTCGGCTAATATCAGCGTCACAAACAACCAAATAAATATCCCCCTTAAAACCTAATTCTTCAGCCATAAAGGCGGTTACAAAAAAAGTTGAAACCAAAGGTCTCGGATCTTTATTCAACAGGTCAATAAAATGCTGTCCCCATTTTTTTCTCCTAATAAGTTGTAAGGTTTGCGAAAGCTGTAAGGTTGGTTTAGTCATATCCCTAACCGGATAAAAATTTTCAATTTGCTGAAATTTATCAAAATAAGAAAAAACCTTATCGCCTAATAAGGGTACATTTTTAAATTTGGAAACGAATTCATAAAACTTACGGCTCTGTTCCCAAATTTGTTTATCTTTTTTAGGAATATGCGGGTAACGATTGACGCTATATACGTGTCCACCAGCCAGTCCATTTAAATTGTAAGCAGCGCGCAGGTGACCATAACCCATATCCACCGCTACCACATGAGCGTGATTATTTTTATTTTTTGTCATAATATTATTATAGCAAAAGTTTTTATAAATTAGTAATTGCTCTAATACTATTTTCGTGATACATTAAAATCAATTTTATCTATGTCTATCATTTTACAAATTATTCTAGCAACTTTTAGTGTGAGCATTGTCTCTTTTGTTGGCGTATTTTTGTTAGCTAAAGTAAAACATCAACTTTTTACTCGTATTACTATTAGTTTAGCAGCTGGTGCGCTATTGGGAGCGGTATTTTTTGGTATTTTTCCAGAACTATTCGACCATCAGGAAACTGGAGTTACTGCTAGTACAATTTCTAGCGTAATTTTGCTATCAATACTGGTTTTTTTTATAATTGAAAAATACTTACATTGGCATCATTGTCACTGTCAGGGACCTCATCATACTCATGATAATAAATCAATTGGTTATATCAATCTAATAGGTGATGGCATTCACAATTTTGTTGATGGCACTTTAATTGCCACCAGTTTTTTAATTGATCCGACTTTAGGAATGATAAGTACGTTAGTTATTGCTCTACACGAAATACCTCAAGAAATTGCTGACTTTGGTATTTTAATTTATTCTGGTTTTACCAAAATCAAAGCTTTGTGGTGGAACTTTTTTTCTGGTCTGACTGCCATAGCTGGTGGACTAGCTACTTATTTTTTTGCCGTAACCATAGAAGGAGTAACACCTTATCTACTGGCTATTGCCGGTGGCGGTTTTCTTTATTTGGCTATGGCCGATATTATGCCGGAATTGCATCATGAAACCAACAAAAAATACATTGCTTGGCAAGCTGTTTGGTTGATACTAGGAGTACTTATTATATACTTAGCTACTAATCTTGCTCCCCATGGACATTAGGTAGAATATAGAATTTAGAATCTAGAGTTAAGATTTTTGAATATAAAAATACAAAACTCCCTTGAATTATACTTGGGGAGTTTTTAATTTTAGATTTTATTTTACTCGGCCATTTACTTTGTGAAGTGAAAAATTGCCAATAAGCGAGCGGGATTTGCTTTTCAACTCTAGCGACAGCGGTTTTGAGAGGCACGCGAGTGAATTGGCAATTTTACCTGAACCAAAGTACTAATCGGCAATTTTTTGCTACTTTTTTGTTGTCAAAAAAGTAGAGATAATATTTATTTAATATTTTTATATAATAACAACCCTACTCCAACCCCCACAATTCCCATCACCGCATCCATAAATTCAAGCCCTCTATTTAATATAAAATAATACTGGATAAACTCTGCGACTACTGTATAAATTATTAAACTGGAAATAATAGCAAACACTCGTCGCTGGTAAGTTTTTAGTCCCACTAAACTCAACCAACCAAACAACAAAAAATGAGCTAATTTATCAATATAAGGTAGCCCCGGCTGGGTGCCCCCGGGCATAAACAAAAGTATAGTGCTTATTAAAACGCTAGTCCAAAA
>CAZINS010000008.1:0-40859 GCA_964540695.1 uncultured Gammaproteobacteria bacterium
ATAAAATAAATTATTATCATAATAAAAATCTATAATATTGCTATTTTCATTTTTTAAAATATTTATTTTGTTTAAAGAAAATGGATCAAGAAAATAAATTTCACCAGCATAAGAACACAAGACGGAGGTTGAGTTCGCTTTTGTCAAATGACATTTTATACTTTGATTATTTAAATTTTTAATAGGTAGACTATGGATTTTACCAGGGTCTTGTAAACGCCAGAGATAATAATCATCCTCGGTAGTAAGTAATAGATTTTGTTGATCTGAAGACCATTCATAGTCAGTAACTAGACTGCTAAGATCACTTATTTTTTGTTCTAAATTATTATTTAAACTTAATAATTTAAACTCATTATTTTTTTGAAATATAAATAAGTTTTGCGGCTCATTGTAAGTCCAAAAATTTACTTCGTTGACTAAGGGAGTGCTGGTAGAATTTAATTTAAATAAATAAATATGTTCGGCAAAAGTTGTTTCACCCGAATTGACTGTTAGGTTTTTTTCCCAAGTGGAAAACCCTGGTTTTGATATTTTTATATTGTATTTATTGGGCAGTAAGTTATTAAATCGCCAAGGTGTAGTTTTTTCAATTTGACTATCATTTAAACTGATTAGTACTTTTTTCGGTGATGTTCTGATTACTAAATTACCGATTTTATCAACTTTGTTTTTATAGTGATTCCAACGATAACCAGTGGTGTATAAAACCACCAATGGCGCGGTAATTAAAAAAATACTGGAAAAAAGTAAATATATTAGACGTCGAGTACGTAATTTCATAGGTTAGTTAACCTTTATAGTATAGCATTTTTTTGCATTCTTGAATAAAACTCCAAGATAATTTACAATAAATACAAGTTAATACCAAATATGTCTAAGTATATAATTCAAGGCGGTAAAGTCTTACAAGGGACTATTCCAGTATCTGGAGCAAAAAACATGGCGACCAAAGTAATGGTGGCTTGTTTACTGTCAGATCAAATAATGACAGTAAAAAATGTTCCCGAAATAGAGGATATTAATCGCTTACTTGAAGTGTTGACTGATTTAGGAGTAAAAATTACCAAACAAGGACCTAATATATATCAATTGGATCCTAAGGATTTTGAACCAAAAAATTTGAATATGGATTTAGTAAGTAAATTTAGAGCTTCTATTTTATTACTTGGTCCTTTATTAGCTCAGTATAATAAAATTAAATTTCCTCATCCGGGGGGATGTACAATTGGCAAAAGACCAATTGATATGTTTATTGAAGGTTTTAAAAAAATGGGAGTGACGGTAACTATGGATGATAAATATTATAACTTTAGTTCGCAAGGATTATTAGGTGCTGATATAGTTTTTCCACAAATAACTGTTACTGGAACAGAAACATTATTACTAGCTGCTGTTAAAGCCAAAGGTAAAACTCGCTTGTTTAATGTTGCCCAAGAGCCAGAAGTAATAGCCTTAGCTGAATATTTAAATCAACAAGGAGCTAAGATAAAGGGAATTGGTAGCAGTGTTTTGGAGATAGAAGGTGTTGAATATTTAAATAATGGTGAAATTGAAATAATTCCTGACCGAATAGAAGCTGGTTCGTTTTTAGCTTTGGCTTGTGCTAGTAATAGTAATTTAAAAATTATAAATTGCGAACCAGAACATTTAAGAGTGCCAATTACTTTACTGGAACAAATGGGAGTAAAATTGAAAATTGATTCCAATTCAATTGAAGTATTGTCATCAGAAAATTTGGAAGCCATAAATATAAAAACTCATGAGTATCCTGGTTTTCCCACTGATATCCAGGCACCATTTACGGTTTTGTTGACACAAACCAGTGGTCAATCATTGATTCATGAAACTATTTTTGAAGGTCGTCTATTTTATACTGATTTTTTAAATCGCATGGGAGCAAATATAATAATGTGTGATCCTCAAAGAGTCTTGTTATCTGGACCAACTAAGTTAAAAGGAAAAAAATTAGAGTCGCCTGATTTAAGAGCTGGAATCGCGATGGTGATAGCTGGTATAATTGCTGATGGTACTACCGAAATTGAAAATATTTATCAAATTGAAAGAGGTTATGAAGGTTTAATTGATAAATTAAAAGCCGTTGGTGTCCAAATTGTCAAACAAACAGATTAATAAATTTAACTATGATAAAATAATCAACATATGAGTCTTACTAAGAAAATAATTTTAGCAGTTTTTGCCGCCTTTTTTATTTTAGGAGTCTTTTCGACTGGTCTCTTTTTTGGTGCCCAAAATGGTATTTTAATAAATAATTTAGTTAAAGTAGGAACTGGCAAGGTTTTACATAAAAATGTAGCCCCTAGAGAATATATGCAGGATGTTAGTTTTTCTTTATTTTGGGATGTGTGGGATACTATACAAAAACGTTATTATGATCATGATAATGTTAAGGAAATTGATATGTTTTATGGTGCATTATCAGGTATGGTAGCATCACTAAACGATCCTTATTCTGTCTTTTTAAGCCCCCAAATCAATGAAGAATTTACTCAAGAATTAAGTGGTAAATTCGAAGGGATTGGAGCAGAAATTGGTATTAGAAAAGAGCAACTCACTATTATTGCTCCTTTACCAGAAACTCCAGCCTTTCGAGCGGGACTTAGAACTGGGGATAAAATTTTAGCTATAGATGGTAATGATACTCAAGGTATAGCGTTAGATAAAGCTGTTAGCTTGATACGTGGTGAAAAAGGAACAGCAGTTAAACTTACGATTGCCACAGCCGAGACAGACGAAATAAAAGAAGTAGAAATTATTAGAGATACCATAAAAATCGTAAGTGTCAGTTGGGAACAAAAAGAAAATAATATCGCATATATAAAAATTTCTTATTTTAATGAAGATACTTTTGAGCGTTTTCGGCAAGCAGTTACTGAAGCACTTAATAATAATCCAGAATATATAATCTTAGATTTAAGAGGAAACCCAGGTGGTTTTTTGGATGTCGCTGTTAAAATTGGTAGTTATTGGATAGATAACCAACCAGTTGTTTTGGAAAAAATGTTTGATGACTCAATAACTCCATTTCCAGCAGTTGGAAAACCTATTCTTAAAGACAAAAAAACCTATGTTTTAATTAATGGGGGGTCAGCTTCTGCTTCAGAGATTGTGGCTGGTGCTTTACAAGATTATGGATTAGCAGAGATTATTGGTGAACAGTCGTTTGGTAAAGGTAGTGTCCAAGATTTGATTGATTTTATAGATGGTTCAGCTGTTAAATTAACTGTCGCCAAATGGTTAACTCCTAATAGTAATGCCATTGATCAAGTGGGTATTACTCCTGATGTAGTGGTGGAAATGACCACTGAGGATTATGATGAAAATAGAGATCCTCAGCTTGATAAAGTTTTAGAATTAATTAAGAGTAATTAAGATGAGGGTTATTTTACTAAAATCACATAAAAAGTTAGGTCAAGCCGGAGAGTTAAAAGAAGTAAATGAAGGTTATGCCCGGAACTATTTAATACCTCAAAAAATAGTAAAAATAGCTGACAATAAAACTGTTGAAGATTTTAGAAATAAAGAAAAATTACAAGAAAAAAAGGTCTTAAAGTATAATACTTTTAAACAAGATTTTATTAAAAAGTTAAGTCAAAAAAATATTGAGATTACCAGAATAGCCAATGACTCAGGTGTTTTATTTGCTCAAGTAAAAAAAGAAGATATAATATCCGCTTTGCAAAATTATAATTTATTTAATTCCGATATAAAAATTTTTGATTGTCATTTTAAAAATCTAGGCAGTCAATTAGTTAAAATTGAATTTCCTGACAAAACTACTCATGAGTTTACAATAAATATAAAAGCACAAAAATAATTATGGTTAATAAAAAAACAAAATTTATTTTCGTAATGGGTGGAGTGTTATCTGGTTTGGGTAAGGGCATTGCTACTTCTTCAATAGCTAAATTGTTACAGAGTAGAGGTTTTAAAGTGACTGCTATGAAGATTGATCCATATATTAACGTAGATGCTGGGACAATGAATCCAACTGAGCATGGTGAAGTATTTGTTACCAAAGATGGTTTAGAAACCGATCAAGATATAGGTAATTATGAAAGATTTTTAGATCTAGAGTTAGATGCTGATAATTATATGACACAAGGTTCAGTTTGGCAGACAGTTATTAATAAAGAACGTAACCTGGAATATGGTGGTAAATGTGTTGAGACCGTACCCCATATACCAGATGAAGTTATACGTCGTATAAAAAAATTGGCCACTAAGTCCAAAGCTGATTTTGTAATGATTGAAATTGGGGGAACAGTAGGTGAATATCAAAATTTTATATTTTTAGAGGCCGCGAGAATGATGAAATTAAGAATGCCTAGTCAAGTGATGTCAATTATGGTTTCTTATTTACCAATACCATCGAAAATAGGGGAAATGAAAACTAAACCTACACAAACAGCTGTTAAAACTTTAAATTCAGCGGGCATTCAACCTGATTTTATTTTAGCTCGTAGTGAAAGACCATTGGATCATAAGAGAAAAGAAAAAATTTCAGTTTTTTGTAATGTTGCTATTGAAGATGTAATTTCTTCTCCTGATGTTGAAAGTATTTATCAGGTTCCTATAGTTTACCGCCAACAAAATTTGGATAAAAGGATATTGTCAAAATTTAACATGAAAGCCAGTAATCACGATTTACGCGATTGGCAAAAGAGGTTATTGCAAACACCAAAAAAAACTCGTAAAAAAATTAGTATCGGTTTAGTAGGTAAATACTTTTCTACCGGTTCTTTTACCTTATCTGATTCTTATATTTCCGTTATTGAGTCTTTAAAGTTTGCCGCTTGGCAAAGTAAGTTTAATATTGAGTTTATTTGGGTAGATAGTGAAAGCATCGAAAAAGGAAAAAGCGATGTTAGTGTATTAAATGGTTTTGATGGTGTTGTTGTACCAGGTGGCTTTGGTAGTAGAGGTGTTGAGGGGATTATTAAATCTATTGAATATGTAAGGAAAAATAATATTCCATATTTTGGGCTTTGCTATGGTATGCAATTAGCCTGTGTTGAATTTGCCAGGCATGTTTTAAAGTTAACAGATGCCAATACAACTGAGATAGATAAAAAAACAACCAATCCCATCATTGATTTAATGATTGAACAAAAACAAAATATTAAGGATGCACGCTATGGTGGTTCAATGAGACTAGGAGACTATACTTGTCAATTGGTGCCAAAAACAAAAGCGGCGTTGGCTTATAATGATAAATCAGTAATCGAAAGACATCGTCATCGCTATGAATTCAATAATAAGTATTTAGCTAAAATGACTAAAGCTGGTTTAATTGTCTCGGGTATAAACAAGCAAAGAAATTTAGTTGAGATTGTTGAGTTAAATAACCATCCTTTTTTTATAGGGGTACAGTTTCATCCTGAATTTAAATCAAGACCACTACGTGCTCATCCCTTATTTTTAAATTTTGTAAAAGCGGCTATAAAAAAACAAGAAATAAAATAGTAATATATACAAAAAACCCGCTTATTCAGCGGGTTTTTTAAGTTAGAAATTAATTATTTCGTTACGTGAACGTATTTAGTTAATTTTTTTTGTCCATTAAAACTCGTAATTTTCTTTGTTTGAAAAGATACTATCCCGGCTGTTTTTGCCATTAGTGTATCATCACCGCCTTTAATTACGTTTTTTCCTGGTCTTATTTTAGTGCCACGTTGTCTTACTAAAATATTTCCTGGTTTAACTATTTGACCAGTAAACATTTTTATTCCCAAACGTTTACTTGCACTATCCCGGCCAAGACTTGTTGATCCGCCGGCTTTTTTATGTGCCATAAATAATAATATTAATAATTGTTTGTTGTATAAATTATATTAACATAAAACAGGGTATTGTCAAGATAATTTAAAGTTGATAAAGTTAAAACATGACAAAATCAAAAAAACAAAATAATAAATTAACACCAGCAATTTTAACTAAGTATATAGATTTAAAAATTAAGCCATACATACAACTAGATGGTGGTGATATAGAATTTATATCTTATGATAAATCTAGTGGGCAAGTTAAAGTAAGATTAATGGGAGCTTGTGTGGGTTGTCCATTATCTACTATTACTTTAAAAATGGGTGTAGAAAAACAACTGCAAAGTAAATTTACAGAAATTAGTGAAGTAATAATGATGGATTAACTTAGAAGTTAATTTGAGGATTAACGTTATTTAGAGTTGAATTAACCGGAGATGGGTTTTGTAGATTTATATTTGTAGAAAATATATTAGAAAATTTTTCCCAACTGAAGACGGTTGGTTTTAATTTATTTTCGTATTTTTTTTCAACGTCATTTAAGAGTTTTATATCAACAGTTGACGGAGCGATGTCTGTTTGTAAAATTATAATTTGTTTAGCAGATATGATTGTTTGATAAAAGTTAAAATAAAGAAAAAAACCTATTATTAAAATAATAACAAAAGAAAATAAAACGGTTATTGATTTAAGATGTTTGAGAAAAAAGTTACTGGAATTTTTTATAATTTTTTTTAAATTCATATTATTGCCAATACATATTTGCTTCAACAGAAGTTATTAGTTCTGTTGATTGTTGATTGAAAGTTAAACGGTGAATATTTATATAATAAGGTTTATATTGTAAAGCTTCTATAAAGTGTAAGGTATTAACGTATGAACCGGTAAGGGTAATTTGTATAGTAATTGGGGTTGGTGTTTTAGGTTTTTCAAAGTCAGGTAATTTAATAATATGCCTTACATTATTTGCTTCGGCAGTTTTTTCTATATCATTGATAAATTCCAAGGTATTTTCGGTATTGATAATTATTTGACTGATTTTATCTAATCTTTCTTTTGATTGTTCTATTTCCAGATTAGTTTTTTTCAAAGACATCCCTTGTTGATATTTAGTTTCTAACTCCAATCTTTTTTGATAAATCTGCTGGTTTAAATCTAAAATATCAAGGATAGTCTGACCGGTAAATATTACCGTACTCAATAACAATAAAATTAATAAAATAATACTGATATTTAAAGTAGTAGAACTTTCTTTTTTAATTTTTTGGTTTAAATTAATCATCGCAAGATAATTTATTAATTGTACCGGTTATAGAAAAATCTATATTTTGCTTTTTTAATAAGGTATTAAGAGGTAAAACAATATTAGTAACTAATCCACATTCCTCAAGACTTTGTTTTAGAGCTAATAAATCCTCCCTTGTGCTACTTTTACCTTTTAAGCTTAGTCTCTTTTCTGTCATATTAATTTCTATTTGAGTCAGATAAATACCAGTGGTTATTTTATTATTGAAATTATATAAAAATAACGGCCAATCAGTATTTTCGGTTTGAATATTATGTAAAATACGTATTTGTTGATTATAGCTATTAACTCGTGCGTTTATTTTTTGGTGGGTGATATTAATTGCTGCTGCTTGCTCTTGTACCTCATTATATTTTTGTAATAAAAGTAATTTTGCTCCAAACAAAACTCCACTAATTACAAAAGACAAAGTTAAAATAATGGAAATTACTGTTTTTATTGTGACATATTTCCACATCAAGCTGGAATTTGTTTTTTCTATATTAGATAACAAGTTTAACTCAATCATATTATTTTATAGCTAGACCTATAGCAGTAGCCAATGATAAAAGTTCATTAGGTGCTAAATTTAGTTTGTTGTTTATTTTTATATTGGTTGCGAGCGACGCAACTTCGGTGGGTAGGTTTACTTTTTCTGTTAAGATTTTGTTTAACTGGATCATATTTGCTCCACCGCCAATCAATATTATCTTTTCGATAGTGGTCGATTGGGTTATATTCTCTCGATAGTATTTTAAACCAGAAATTATTTCTTTAGCTAAATTATCTAATTCATTATCTAAAATTATTTTAATTCCGCCTTTACATTTTTTTTCATCCAAACCGCAAATTATTTTAGCAGTTTCGGCTTGTCTGGGTGAAATTTTTAAAGTCTGACTAATAACTTGAGTTATCTTATTGCCACTAATCGGTAAACTTAAACTAAACTGTACAGCTTTTTGATCAGTAATAATTAAACTACTCCTGTTCGCTCCTAAATCGACAATTGCTACTGCTTGTTTTAAATTATTTTCTTGAGGTATGACAGCACGGGCAATAGCCAGAGCTTCAATTTCTAAAGACAGGGGATTAAATCCAGCTAATTTTAACATTTTTGTATAATTATCAACTATGTCTTTGGGAGCAGCGCCTATTATTACCGGTATTTCATTGCTATCTTTTTTATTTTCTAATAATTGGTAATCAAAATATATTTCATCTAAAGAAAACGGAAGATGGTGTTCAGCCGCCCAATCAATTGCCGAAGGTATTTCCGCCTCAGACATAGGAGGTAGATGTATTATTTTTATAAAGGTGTGTTTTTCTGGAAGACAAACATGAGCAAATTTTGTTTTAATTTTAGGTCCGTGAGCTGAATTGATCAATTCTTTAATTAAATGGGCACTTTCTTGAATTTTAACAACTTTACCATTTTCAAAATAACCAGGTGGGACATTGGCTTTATTATAATTAACCAATTCATAATTATTTTTTTTATTTATAACTCCGGCCAATTTAAAAGAAAGGTCACTAATATCAAGTCCAAAATAAGAAATTTTTTTATTACTAAAAGTCATACTTATATTATACCTAATTTGGTAATTCTTCCCAAGTGATAAATGAATAATCCCCACTGGTAGGAAAGTATGGAGGTGGAGAAAATATCAATTTACTGTCAAAAATACTTTTTGTATTGGTATAACCATCAATAACATTTATACCCGATACCCAAGTCCAGGTCCAAATTTTATTGGTAATAATTCCTCCGTAAACTTCAATATAATTTTTAATTGAGCGACTATAATAAAGTCCCCGATAAACTCTTCCTTTTTGAGCTAGTAGTATGGCATCAATAGATAAATTTGTCGGTGCATGACGAGGTACTTGTACATTTTTTTGGGCAATCAGTCCTAAACTATGATTTCCGTCCCTGGCTAAGTAACGAAGATTATTATTGATAAAAATGCTAGTGTTAGTGAGTGGCGAGTCAGGAAAGCGCGCTGAAACTAAAGTAACCTTACCATTGATTGTGCCTTGAACCCAAACGTTGTCTTCAATAAAAATTAGGCCATTGCTAGGTAAAGGGTAGTTACCAACAAAACTTGTACTGTCAATTCGCTCGGATTTATATTCATAATCAGTAAAATTATCATTAATTTGTAAAATGGCAGGGTATAATTGAGTAACACGGTAGATATCATAAGTGCTATTATCACGGAAAGACACTAAATAACCATAATTTCTTGGTTGATAATAATGCCCATTGTTTTGGGCGGCTGTTTTCATGTTTGCCAAATCCAATGTCAAAGTATTGAAATCAATTTCTGGTACTGGGAAATCCCAGAGATCATTATTTGGGCCATTACCCCAAATACCTGGTTTTTCTTCATCACTACAGCCATGAGCCGTTGTACAGATGTAGGTTTCTTTGGCAGAAGTTACCAGTGAATCATTTTCCCCATCCATTCTAATACCGCCGTTTGAGTGCATTTCTCCTGAAACTGATTCATTTGATCCTAACCAGATATCCGAATTTGTTAAAAATGAATAGCGTGCAAGTGAAGGTTTACCATATTTAACCTCAATAGTTCTTTTTAGTAAGGGGTAATTATTGGTCCAACCAGTAGAACGAATCGTAACTACAGTCGAACCAACTGGTGGCGGATCAATTTCCAGACTGTATTTACCCACGCTATTGCTAGTTGGATCAGAGTAGTCAAAAAGATAAGGACCAGGTTGGCCGGTGTTATTGGTAAAATCATTGGGTGCGTGAGCTAAATGCCAGCGATAATAGTTTATTCCGGCTTCAGCTATATGTAAGGCTTGGATTTTAGCAATGTATTGATCATTAAGTTTTTTTTGATAAAATACAACTCCCATTAATCCAGTTATAACAACCAGAAAAATTCCTGTAAAAACTACAATTAAAATCAATACACCACCTTTTTTATTTGATATAATATTTGTATTTAAGTTCATAAATCAAAGGTTGTTTTTCAAATTTCTAAGTTGAATATCAGTATATAAATCAAAATCATCTGGCGCACGTAAAGGATCAATATTAACTCGTAAGAAAATATTAATCAATTTTGTTTCAATCAATCTAGCAGGTGCTGGTAGAGGATTGTTAGTAGTGTCATAGGGATAATCACTATTGAAATAAATAAAAATTGGTTCGGTGTTATTTCGAACGTATTCAGAAACAACAAAGATTTCTTCATTGTTAAAATCATAAGTTAGAGGATTGCCAGTCGGTTCGACTATACCCTTTTTTAAATTTTCATTATCTAAAAAATATCGTACGCGTTCAGTATAGACATCTTGATCAATATCAGAGTAAAAAATAATTTCCTGATCTCCTGCTAATTCTAAGCCATAAGAACCGTTTTCAGCAGTTGATAATTCACGTAATTCTTTAGCCATTAAGTCAATACCTTTTTGTGCTTGTCTAATTGCTTCCAGTTGTTCTTGACCATAAGCACTGCTTCGCAAATTTTGAATAGTAAAATTATTCCAGGCAAAAACAATAATTACAAATATTCCAATTGCGATTGATAGCTCTAATAGGGTAACTCCTGATTGGTTTTTAATTTTGGCTGCTGGTAGCATTAATTAATTATTAGTTTTATTAAGGTGCTAGTGCCGGCTGGCAGTAAAAAGGGAATAGTTGGTTCAGACATCAATAAATTATAAAAGGAATCGTTGTCGATAATTTGATAAGAATCCCATTCCAGGTTGTTGATAGACAATTCACCTTGGGAGTTGGTAGTTAGATTCACACTAAATTTAGCTAAATCAGGGTTTTGATAAATAAGTTTAGAACCAACCAAAGTGAAATCATAATTAGGAATAATGTTTTCTGTTATTTGATCTGGAATTGTAGCATTCCAAACTGAGGGTTGATCGGTATGCCAGTCTGTCCAAGCTAAAGCTAATTTAGTTTCTTGATAAATAGTTATATCATTTAAAGTTTGATCGCCGTTATTGTATAAATTAATTTGTTGTTCTTGTGGCCATAAATTATTTCCGTCAGTGTCTAATTTTTGTACATATATATCTTGACTACCACTTCGATTATCTTGCCAAGCAATGAATAAATCATCATTTGTATCAATGGCGATTTTAGGATTAATTTGTTGATAGCTAGGTGATTGAGTAATAATAGTTTGGTCGTTAACATTTAATTTAACACCGTCAGTGTCTAATTTTTGCCAATAAATATTATACTGACCATCACGATCATCTGACCAAACTATATAAATATTATTATTACTATCGGTAGCTAGGGAAAAATTATCATGAGTTACTGGGGTGGCTTCGTTGTTTATTTTTATTTCATTAGACCAAATTTTATTACCAGTTAGATCCATTTTGGTAAGGTAAATGTCGTTGGCTCCATTGCGATTATCTAACCAGCCGATAATTAATTCGTTTAAGTTATTTTTTATAATTTTGACTTCACTTTGCACGGCACTCCCAGTGTCATTATTAACTCTAATGTCACCGGTTGGTAACCAATTGCCATCAAGATCTAAATAGTTTAAATAAATATCTCCTTGGTCATTTCGATTATCTTGCCAAGTTAGATATATTTTATTATCAGCATAGATTATTTGTGATTTAATTTTTTGTGAACCAGTATTTTGGGCTGCCTTTTTTTGTGTATTCCAAATATCAGTACCGTCAACGGCGTGTTTATTGAGATAGATTTCGTAATTACCAGAATAATTACTATACCAAGTGGTATAAATATTTTCGTTTTCATCCAAGGTGATATCTGGATAAAGTTGATTGGTAGCTAAGGAAATAGCTAAATCATTTGCCCATTGTGCTACACCGTTGAAAGTATAAATCTGACCATAGGTACGAGGGTTTATACCGTCACGATAATCTTCCCAAACGTTGAAGAACTTATCTCCACTGGCAATAATTTTTCCATATAGATAAGGAGTAGTTGTAGGTCCGTGGTGCATCTCCCAGTTTCCCGGTAAACTGCGGGAGACGGTTTTAATATTTAAGGTGCTTAATTTATCAATATTAAAACTTACTTCTGTACTTTTTCCTTCAATTACCACTACCGGGGGTCTAATGGGTGTGGGAAAATCATCAGTCGGTAAATATGTTTGGTCAGTAGAAAAACCTGGTTTGGTAACTGTGATTTGGTAATCACTACTAACTGGTGCTCCAGGGATAGTTAGTATACCGTTATTATCAGTTGTTAGCTCTAAATCAACCGGCGATTCAAGTGTTTGATTAACAATATGAACATTTGCTTGTGGCACTGGTAAGCCTTGGCTGTCATAAGAATTTATAATTAAAGTACCCCCGCCTTTAGTAGTCTCAATACCTTTGGGAGCAACGTCGGTCATTAAAAAAGTTTCTTTTTGGCCATAAGGAGAATCCCAACTCACTGTAATTTTTACTCTTTTGTAATCAAAATTCAAAATATCGCCAGCTAAATTTCCCGGGAAAGGATTATTTAATATGTACAATTCATCGATAGCCCCATCTGCATTTTGTGTACCAAAAGGACCATTGTTACCGATATAGGCCGAGGTGCAATTCAAAGGAGGATTAATAGTTTCATTGGAGCGAAAACCAATTTCTTCATTATTAACAAATAATAGAACTTGTCCGTTATCAGTATCCCAAACAACTTCGATAAAGTACCATTTTCCTTCATCCCATTTTTGCGGTTTGGTTGCTAGATATTCGGCAGCTGGAGTTTGACCATAACGCAACTCAAGTTTATTGGAATTTTTTCTTTTAACAGAAAATTCGCCGTTGCAACCAGCTAAATAAAATAAATATCTATCAGAACTTATATTTTTATTGGTGGCTCTATACCAAAATCCAATTCTGCCTTTAGTGGTTAAAATATTGGAATCAATATCAAATTTTGCATAATCAGTTTGGTTACCTGGGTTAAAATATCCTGAATTTCCGAAAACACCATAAGATGTTGTCAAAGATGCAGGTGTGGTAATTAATCCCGCTCCTTTTTGTGGGGCTTGATTATTAGCAACTGAGTCTAAATTCCAATAAAAAATTACTTCCGGATTATCAATTCGATAGGGATTATTTACTTCACCTACTTCATAGGTACCATCAAACGGATCGTCAACATATAAAATATCTGTTTTAACAGTATAATTGTAACCATTACGTTCCACTATTTCTACTGGCGGAATAGAACCGGCTGGAATACCTCCTAAAGTGCCTATTTTTTGGTAGGGTAAATTTCTTATTATTTCAATCTTTTGATTGGCTAAAGAAGCGGCAGTTATTTTAAATTTTTCATCACTAGTTAAGCGTAAATAAGTACTATAAAGCCGAGATATAGCAGCAACTGTTAGTACCATTATCCCCAAAGTTATAATTATTTCTAATAAAGTAAAACCAAATCGGTTATTTTTATTTTTCATTTAATTAAAATGCTTGTGTCAGTGAGTACATTGGCATGATTACTGCCACCGCAATACTACCAACGCCCAAACCTAAAATTAACATCAGAATAGGTTCAAGGGTAGCAGTCAAATTATTCATTGTTTGATCTACTTCTTCTTCATAAAATACTGCTAGTTGTTCCAAAATGCTATCTAGGGAGCCGGTTTCTTCACCAACGGCAATCATTTGTATGACAATAGGGGGAAATAAGTCAGGTCTTTTTTCCAAAGTAGTATGTATGTTTACTCCTTTTTTTAAATCTTCAGCCGCTGCATTAAGTAATATTTTATAAGAGCTATTACCTAAAACTTTGGCGGTAATAAAAAAGTTTTCTGTTATAGGGATATCTGTTTTTAATAATGAGCTAGTAGTTCGAGAAAATCTAGCTAAACTGACTTTTTTTAAAATGGGACTAATAATCGGAATTTTTAAAATAAATTTATGCCAGATTATTTTACCTTTTTTACTACGAATAAATTTTATAAAACTGACAATCGCCGTAATAGCTATAAATGCTACTAAGAGTCCGTTATTAACTATAAAATCAGACACAGCAATTAAGACTTGAGTAGCCAATGGTAAATCAGCATCTACCTCTTTAAATATACTGGTAATTTGTGGTATGACAAAAATAAACATAATTATCATTATGATTACCATGGCGGTAAGTACGATAGTAGGATAAACCATTGCCCCTCTAACTTTTGAAACTAAGTGATGATCCTTTTTCATTTGTAAGGTAAGTTGTTTGAGTACTTGCTCTAGTTGCCCGGCTGTTTCTCCAGTTTTTAACATATTAATATAAAGTTCACCAAAAATTTTTAAATAAGGTTGCAAACTATCTGCTAGTGATTTTCCTTTTTCCACATTACCTTGAACATCTAAAAGAACTTTTTGCAATTTTTTATTGGTAGTTTGGGTAGCAAGAGTATGTAAAGCCTGAGACATTGAAATTCCGGCTTTTATCATAACCGATAAATTTTGTGTAAAAAAAATCTTTTCCGAATTAGGTACCCCGGAAATATCAATCAAGTAATTGTTTATTTTATTTATCAAATTTTTTACATTGGTAGAACTGCCGATTTCTTTTGCTTGGGTTAAAATTAAATCACGACTTGATAAATAAGTCTCTAATTCTTCTTTAGAAGATTTTTCTATAATTCCTTTTTTTATTTCACCTTCTTTGGTACGGGCAGTATAAGCGAATTCTGGCATATTATTCTTTAGTTACTCTAATTATTTCTTCAATAGTAGTAATACCATTTTTAGCTTTGATAATACCATCTTCAAATAAAGTTAACATATTTTGTTTTTTAGCTGCTTCAAATAATTCATGGGCGGTTGCTTTTTGCATAATCAATTTTTGCACATCAGCGGTAATTTCTAAAGTCTCATAAATACCAACTCTTCCTTTGTAACCATTATTATTGCATTGTTTACAGCCTTTACCGCGATAAAATAACAATTCCGCCAAAGGTATTTTGACTGAATCAATAACTTTTTCTTCAACCAGTGTAGCTAATAAAGAATCAATGTTATAACGTTGTTCCAATTCTTTAATATTTTCTTTATTTAAATTGTATGAGTAAATACAGTTGGTACAAATTTTTCTGACTAAACGTTGGGCGACTATCAGATTGGTGGTACTGGCTATAAGAAAGCTAGCTATTCCCATATCTTGTAGTCTGGGTAGGGTGGAAACAGCATCATTGGTGTGTAGGGTTGATAAAACTAAATGACCGGTCATAGCTGCATGAATAGCTATTTCAGCTGTCTCCACATCTCTAATTTCTCCTACCATTATAATATCGGGATCTTGGCGGAGGAGGGAACGTAAACCAGATGCAAAAGTAAAACCAACTTTAGTATTTATTTGTGATTGATTAATTCTGGGCATTCGGTATTCAATCGGATCTTCAACTGTGGCAATATTGACTTTTGGTGTATTTAAAATATTTAAAATTGTATAAAGAGTAGTAGTTTTACCACTACCAGTAGGACCGGTTACTAAAATCATGCCATGTGGTTTTTCAACATTAGCTTTGACTATTTCGTAAGATCTTTTATGAAATCCCAGTTGTTCCAGAGTAAGTATTTGACTTGATTCATTTAATAAACGCATGACAATTTTTTCTCCATCAAACACCGGTATAATAGAAACTCTGAAAGCAACTTTGTATTGATCAGATGATATTTTAAAGCGACCGTCTTGTGGTTGACGATGTTCATCAAGTTTTAAATTGGCTAAAATTTTAATTCTAGCTGTAACTCCCGCTTGAGCATTTTTTGGTAAAGTCATTACATCGCGTAAGATACCATCGATTCTATATCTGACTAATAATTCTTTTTCCATTGGTTCGATATGGATATCTGATGCACCTTCGAAAATGGCATACTCTAATAAAGTATCAACAATTCTGACCACTGGTAAATCTGCAGCTAATTCTTTTAAGTCTTGATTGGAAGACACGCCTTCACCAGTTTCACTGATAGTAGTAATGTCTTTAAATTCAGCTTTTAAACCTTTGTGATATTGTTTAAGCGCATCTTTTATTGAGGAGGGAACAGTTAGAAATATTTTTAATTTTAATCCGGTTTTTTTTCTAATAAATTCAAGTGTTTGTAGGTCTGAGGGATCAATGGTGGCGATTTTTAAGTCATCATCCTCAAGTTCAAAAGCAATAACATTGTGAGTTTGAGCAATAGGTTCAGGTATTAAAAACAAAATATCTTTACGTATAATTTTACCTTTAAGATTTATAAAAGGTAAATCTAACTGCTGGGCGGCAGTTTCATAAAGAGCTTCTTCAGTAATTATTTTTTGTTCTAATACTAATTCACCCAAATTTATATTTTCTTTGTCTGCCTGTTGCTGTAATTTTTCAATGGTTTTATTGTCAGCTAATTTTTGACTTAATAAAACCTTTTTTATTAACGTCTGATTAAGCATGGTATTGTTTTGATTAAATTATAACATGTTTTTAAAAATTAACCAAAAATACTTTATATTGACTTAAGCTCTATTTTATTGGATGATATAGTTATGGGAAAGATTTTTTTTAAAAATAATATATGGTGGCAACGCCGTATTTTATTTATTTTCAATTTTGTTTTATTGGTAATATTTTGGTTGTGGTTATTTAGTAAAATAAAATATTCACAAGATATTATTCCTTTACATTATAATATCTACTATGGCATCGACTGGTTTGGTCCCAGTTATTATATGTATTTATACCCTTTACTTGGGACTATTTGGTTTTTATCTAACACTTTATTGGCATTTTTTTGGTTTAAAAATAACAAAAAAATATTTTATTTTTTATCAATATATAATTTACTGCTAAATATATTTTTATTATTTGGTATATTTTTAATTATTTTGTTTTATTTTAACCCTAGTTAGTATGATTGAAGTAGCAATTATTAAAGTTTTTTTTATTTCTGTCTTATCTTTTGTTTTAGCGATAGTTTTTACTCCATTACTAACGCATTTTTTATATAAATATAAATTAGGTAAACGAATACGTACTCAAGATAGCGCGCCCATCATGTCAAAATTACATCAAGCAAAATCTGGCACCCCGACCATGGGTGGAATTTTAGTTTGGTTTACTGTTTTAAGTTTAGCTTTAGTAATTAATTCTTTGTGGCATATAACCGAATGGCAAACCCTAGGTGATTTCAATTTTTTAACTAGATCTGAAACCTGGCTACCTTTGGGAGCTTTGATTTTCAGTGCTTTAATTGGTTTGTTTGATGATTTTTTAAATATTAGAGGCTTAGGTTCTTATGGTGGCGGTTTAAAAATTAAACACAGACTGTTAGCTTACAGTTTAATAGCCATAGCAGGTGCTTATTGGTTTTTTTATAAATTGGAATGGGATATTATCCACATACCTTTTTGGGGTAATTTTAGTATTGGTATTTGGTATATACCTATTTTTATTTTTATTATTGTGGCTACAGCTTTTTCTGTAAATGAAACCGATGGGTTGGATGGTTTGGCCGGCGGGGGTTTGTTAGCTGCTTTTTCTGCTTTTGGGGCAATTGCTTTTGTTCAAGGAAAGTACGATTTAGCCGCATTTTGCGGAGCGATAGTAGGGGCATTACTAGCATTTTTATGGTTTAACATTAACCCGGCTAGATTTTTTATGGGGGACACTGGAGCAATGTCTTTGGGGGTTACTTTAGGTATAGTTGCCATGTTAACCAATAGCGTTTTACTTTTACCCATTATTGGTTTTTTGTTTGTTTTGGAAACATTATCCGTAATTTTACAAGTTTTTAGCAAAAAAGTATTTAGTAAAAAAATATTTTTATCAGCACCAATGCATCATCACTTTGAAGCGATTGGCTGGTCTGAACCAAAAATTGTAATGCGTTTTTGGATTATTTCTGCTGTTATGGCAGTAGTTGGTTTGATTATATTTTTAATTGATTATTTATATTGAAAAATATGCAAAAATACTACCTACAAAGTTGGTTTAAATTAATTTATTTATTGGCTGCTATAATTTTTTGGTTAGGACTAGGTATTATTTTTCATGCTTTGGTGGAATATCCAATTCTATATTTTTTAGCAAAGGACTTTATTAAGTTCTCCTTAGGCTTTAGTTATAATATTTGGCTGGCAATTCACACTTTTTTTTCTTTTTTAGTATTGTTGACTTCTTTGCTGGCGGGTATTTATTTTGGTTTGCAGTGGTATGATTTTATTTATATAAAATATGATGGTAAATTTAGAAAGTTGGTTAAAAAATAAAAAAATTATAGTTTTTGGTTTAGGTTTACATGGTGGAGGATTAACATTAGCTAACTGGTTATATAAACAAGGAGCTGATGTTTTAGTTACTGATAAAAAAACTGACCAGGCATTACAACAGAGTGTAAAAAAATTAATTATCCCTCAAAAAAACATTTTTTTGGATCAAGAACCGGTTTTAAGTTGGTTGGATAAGGCAGATTTAATATTAAAAAATCCAGGTGTTCCTAATGATCATTTTTTTATTAAAGCTGCTGAAAAAATAAAAATACCTATCTACAATGAAGCGGGTTTATTTTTTTCTATGGTTGAAAATCCCATATTAGCCATTACCGGTAGTAAAGGTAAATCAACCACAACACATTTATTAGGTTTAATTTGTTCGTCTTATCATAAAAATACATTAGTTGGTGGTAATATAAAGATAAATCCAATGTTCAATTTGATAAATAAAATAGATGAAAATTCAAAAATTATCTTAGAACTATCATCTTGGCAACTGGAAGGTTTAAAAATTATAAAAAAATCACCTCATATTTCTTTATTAACCAATATAACCCCGGAACATTTAAATCGTTATAAAAGTTTTTCTGAATATGTCCAAGCTAAGTTTTTGATTTTTAAATACCAGTTACCTGAAGATATTGCGCTTCTAAATCAAGATGACCCAGTTAGTAAAAAATTGGCAAGATCTATAAAAAGTGAAATATTTTGGTATAGTCGAAAAAAAATTGTAAAACGTGGTGTTTATTTAGAAAAAGGTAAAATTTATTTTAAGCAAGGAAGGAAAAGAGAATTTATAATAAATAGAAAAGATATTATTTTACCTGGTGATCATAATTTAGAAAATATTTTAGGAGCTATTTTAGCAGCCAAAATTTTAAATATACCCAATAAATTTATTGTTAAAGTTGTTAGAAAATATCGAGGATTTTCCAGTCGTTTTGAAGTTATTAGAAAATGGAAGGGAATTACATTTATCAATGATACTACGGCGACCGCACCAGTAGCTACTATCGCTGCTCTTAAAACATTATCAAAAAAATCAATTTTGTTGGCTGGAGGCAGTTCTAAAGATTTACCTGTTGAATTTTTAGCTAAAATTATTAAAAAGAAAACTAAATTTTGTTTTCTTTTTTCAGGTCTAGGTTCCGAACAGTTAATAAAAGCTTTGCAAAAAATTGAATATCCGGCGAATAAACTTTTTATAAATTATGAGTCTATGAAAGAAATCGTTTTTGCTGCCCGTCAATACGCTAAATCAGGAGATATTATAATCTTGTCACCAGGCTTTGCTAGTTTTGCCAATTTTAAAAACGAATTTGATAGAGGTGATCAGTTTAATAAAATAGTTAAAAAATTAAAATGACTTTTCATCCTGCCATACAACAAAAAACCAAAAGAATTTTTAATTGGCTTTTTTATCGCCAAGATGGCCACGAACCTGATTATACTTTGTTGGTCTTAATGTTGATTGTATTAACTTTGGGTTTAATTTTTTTATCATCAGCTTCCAATGTTGTTTCCTTTGATCAATATCATGATCCTTATTATCTTTTTAAACAACAATTTCTAAAAGGGATATTTTTTGGCTTAATTATGTTTTTTGTTACCAGCCATATACCGTATAATTTTTTTAAAAAAAATTCCTTGGCTTTATTAATATTCGGTATAATTTTACTTGCTTTAGTTTTTTTTCCTGGAATAGGTCTTGAGCTTCTTGGTGGTCGTCGTTGGTTAAATCTGCCAGGATTTACTTTTCAACCATCTGAATATGTAAAACTGGCAATGATTATTTATCTGGCAACTTGGTTTGATTCTCGAATTAAAGATATTAAAAGTTTTAAAATAACTTTTTTACCTTTTTTAATTTTATTATCATTAATTTCAATATTTATATTATTACAGCCGGACATGGGTACTTCATTATTGATAGTAGCTCTAAGTATAACCATGTATTATTTGGCTGGGGGACACATCGGTTTGTTAGCAGCTTTAATGAGCACCGGGGCAACCGTTTTTTATTTTTTAATAAAAAATTCTTCTTACCGTGCAGCCAGATTGATGGTCTTTTTGAACCCTGAGTTAGATCCACAGGGAATCGGTTATCATATTAATCAAGCAATTTTAGCCATTGGATCAGGAGGGATTTTTGGTAGAGGATTGGGTCATTCAAGACAAAAATTTAATTATTTACCAGAGGTTGCAAGTGATTCTATTTTTGCAATTATTGCCGAGGAGTTGGGATTTATTTTTACTTTTTTATTTTTACTTTTTTATTTTTACTTTTTTTATAGAATTTTACAAATTGCTTTGAAAGCACCTGACAATTTTTCCAAACTATTTGTACTTGGATTTCTATCTTTATTACTTTGGCAAACATTTTTAAATATTATGGCGATGTTAGGGTTGGTGCCATTGACTGGAACACCTTTACCTTTTATTTCTTATGGTTCCTCATCACTGGCAATGTTGCTAGCTGGTATGGGTGTAGTATTCAATATATCTAAGTTTACAAAAACAAATTAATATAAATATATGAAAATTTTGTTGGTCGGCGGAGGAACTGGTGGTTCAGTAACGCCACTTATAGCTATTAGCCAATATTTAAAGACGCAACAACCTGACGTAGAATTTGTTTGGTTTGGTACATATACTGGTCCAGAAAAAAATTTAGTTTTGGCAGCGGATATCAAATTTATACCGATTTTTTCTGGTAAATTAAGACGTTACTTTTCTTGGCAAAATATTTTTGATTTATTTTTTATATTTTTTGGATTTATTCAATCTTTAATTTACTTATTTAAAATAAAACCAGATCTCATGATTAGTGCCGGTAGTTTTGTGGCCGTACCCACTGGATTGGCGGCTTTTATCTTACGCTGCCCCCAAATTGTTCATCAACAAGATATTATTGTTGGACTGGCCAATAAAATTTTAGCTTTATTTGCTGAAAAAATTACAATTACTTTTCCTGAACAAAGTTCAAATTTTTCTTCAAAAAAAGTAATTTTATCAGGCAATCCCATCCGCGAGAATATTTTGCTCGGCAATAGAAATAAAGCATCACAACTACTCAGTCTAGAAGAAAAATTACCTACTATTTTAGTGATTGGCGGGGGAACAGGAGCAATTAAATTGAATCAACTTATTCAAGGTGCGCTGCCCGAGTTACTCCAATTTTGTCAATTGATTCATATCACAGGTAAAAATAAAAAAATTCAAGCTTTAGCTTTAAAAGATTATAGTAGTAGATATCATCAGTTTGATTTTATCTTAAACGAAATGCCTGATATTTTAGCCGTGGCAGATTTAGTAGTTACCAGGGGAGGGATGGGTTTTTTAACTGAGTTAGCCGCTTTAGGTAAACCTACCGTTATAATTCCAATACCTGACTCACATCAAGAAGCTAATGCCAATTTTTTCTGTCAACATCAAGCTGCTATTTGCTTATCACAAAAGGAAATATCTAGCCAGACTTTGATTGATGATTTAAAAGAGTTAATATTTGACCAAGCATCCTTAGATTATTTAGCTAAAAATATACATAAATTGTATCAACCAGCAGCCACTAAGATTATTTATGATAACTTAATAAACATTTATCATGAAAAGAACAATTAAAGATAAAAAAAATATACATTTTGTAGGTATTAAAGGTGGGGGAATGACTGCTCTGGCTTTACTTTTACAGGGGATGGGTAAAAATATTTCCGGTAGCGATACGGCGGAAAAATTTTATACTGATAAAATATTGATTGCTCATCAAATTAAATATTTTGAAGATTTTAATACGGCTAATTTAACAAAGCAGACTGATTTAATTGTTTATTCTACTGCCTATGATACTGAAACAAATGAAATATGTTTATATGCCAAAGAAAAAAATATTCCTTTAATTAGTTATCCTGAAGCATTAGCTGAGTTTATTAAAACAAAAAAAACAATAGCAGTTGCCGGTACTCATGGTAAAACCACTACCACTGCCTGGTTGGCTTTTTTATTAAAGACTGCAGATTTTTCTCCCTCGGCTATTGTTGGTTCAAATGTACCCCAATTTGGTGGCAGCACCTTAGTAGGTAAATCCGATTGGTTAGTTGCTGAAACGGATGAGTATCAAAATAAATTTCAATATTACTTTCCCTACGCAATCATTCTCAATAATATTGATTGGGATCATCCAGATTTTTTCAAAAATGAATCAGATTATATTTCCGCTTTTAAAAATTATATCGCCAAAATACCGGCTGATGGTTTTTTGGTGGCGGGTATTGATAATGAAAATGTTTACAATTTGATTAAAGAGTTTAAAGGCAAGGTTATTACTTTTGCTATCGATCGACCGGCAGATTGGCAAATTAAATGTTTACGGATAGATAATGATTTAACTAGCTTTGATGTTTATTTTCAAAATAAATTTTGGCATAAAGTTAATATTCAATTAAAGGGAAATTTTAATATTTTGAATGCTTTAGCTACCATAGCAACCGCTGTTGAACTTAAAGCAGATAAAACCAAAATTATTTCTGGTTTAAAAAATTTTTTAGGTACAGAAAGAAGATTTGAAAAAAAAGGTAAAATTGCTAATTCGGTAATTTATGATGATTTTGCTCATCATCCTAAAGAAATTTTAGCAACTTTAAAAATGTGTAAAAAATACTTTCCAAATAAAAAAATAAAAGTTGTTTTTCATCCTCACACTTTTACCCGTACCTTGCAGTTGAAAAATGACTTTTTCAAAAGTTTTTTCTTGGCTGATGAAGTTTTAGTTCTTGATATTTATGGCAGTGCTAGAGAAAAACAGGGCGGTATAACTTCGTTAGAGTTGACCACAGGGATAAATGATTTTAGTCATAATGCCCAGTATGTTAGAGATATTAAAGGAGCAGTCGAAATTCTACGGAAAAATTTACATGAAGAAAATTTAATTATTACCATGGGAGCAGGTGATGTTTGGCGAGTAGGTGAAATTTTGTTAAATTTAAATAAGTAAACTTATTTATGGATTCTTTTTTATCTAAATTAAATAGAATTTACGGTGAAGCAATAGAAACGGATGTATCTTTATCTACTTATACTAAAGTCGGTATTGGCGACCAAGCAAAATTTTTTTTACCGTGTAATAATTTAGAATCTTTTAATAAAGCAATAGCACAAGCGGACGAAAATAAGATTCCCTATTTAACAATTAAATTCGATGAAGATGTTTTAGTTGGTGCCAAAGTCATTGATCAATTAGTTATTTTTTTAGTTTCTCCGGAAAATAATCTACCGAAAACAATCGAACTATTTCAGCCTGTTATAATAAATAATGACATTAAAAAAATACTAATTGATAAGAAGTTTGAAAATTCTATAATAAATAATAAATTTATATCACCGGATAATATATTTTTAAAAATGGGTTTGATTGATAAAGTGTTTGGAGGACTAAAACAAATTCCAGATAATCCTAATACATGTCTAAATTTTAAACAAGCTACGGTTGATGACGTGGTTATTATGTCTTCTTATTTAAAACAACAAGTACGTGACAAACTGGGGATTCAGTTAAGGGATAATTATAAATTTATTACTGATAACAATTAAAATATTTTTATGGAAGTACTAATTAAAGGAACAAATATTGATTTAACTCCAGAGATGAAAATTTATCTTAACGATAAATTTAAACCCATTAGTAAATATAATAAAAAGATAAATGAAATTCGTGTTGAGATTGAACAAGACACCAAGCATTTAAAAGGGGAAGTTATCAGGTGTGAAGCCAATGTTAACTACAATGGTAATCTTATTAGGGTGGAAAAAAATGCAGTCTCTTTTGAAAAAGCCGTTAACAAAGTAAAAGATCATTTAAAATTGGTCTTGTCTAAAGAAAGAAAAAAAAGTATTGATAAATATCGTAAGTAGCTTGGCTTATACATCTAGTTATGCTAATATAATTCTTTAATATGAAATTATTAAACAAAATTTTTGGCGATCCAAATGATAAATATCTCAAATCATTACAACCTTTAGTTGAGAAAATTAATAAGTTGGAGAGCGATATAAAAAATCTATCAGACCAAGAATTACAAGCAAAGACTGGTTATTTTAAGGATATCTTAGTTAAAGACAATGACTTAGATAAAATTCTACCAGAAGCATTTGCTGTAGTTAGAGAAGCTTCACGTCGTACTATTGGTTTGCGGCATTTTGATACACAATTATTGGGTGGCATTGTTCTCCATCAGGGTCAAATTACTGAAATGAAAACTGGTGAAGGTAAAACATTGGTAGCTACATTACCTTTATATTTAAATGCATTGACTGGTAAAGGTGTACATTTGGTAACAGTTAATGATTATTTAGCCAGGCGTGATGCTGTTTGGATGGGGAAAATTTATCATTTTTTAGGACTTTCAGTTGCTTGTATACAACAACAGGGCGTTTCTTATTTGTATGATCCAACAAAAAAAATAGATTCGGAATCATCTGTGGTGGTTGATATGGATAATTTAAGACCATGCAGTCGGGCCGAAGCTTATCGGGCAGATATAACTTATGGTACCAATAATGAGTTTGGCTTTGATTATTTGCGTGACAATATGGCTATTGAAACCGCCCAAGTAGTACAGAGGGGTTTATATTTCACCATAGTTGACGAAATTGATTCAATTTTAATTGATGAAGCCAGGACGCCATTGATTATATCTGCGCCAGCCGAAGAATCTGAAGACCAATACCAACAGTTTGCTCAAATTGCTCGCCAATTAGTGGAAAACCAAGATTATAATGTTGATGAAAAAATGCGGGCAGTTACCTTAACAGAAGCTGGTATTGCCAAAGTTGAAAAAATTTTACAAGTGGGGAATATATATACTGATCAGCAACTAAACCTTGTTTATCATATTGAAAATGCATTAAAAGCCAAAACTCTTTTTTTACTTGATCGTGACTATATTGTTAAAGAAGGCGAAGTGATAATAGTTGATGAATTTACTGGTCGTTTAATGCAAGGCCGAAGGTATTCTGAAGGTTTACATCAAGCTATAGAAGCCAAAGAAGGTGTCAAAGTTCAACAAGAATCACAGACCCTAGCCTCAATCACTTTTCAAAATTACTTCAGAATGTATGAAAAATTGTCTGGTATGACTGGTACAGCTTTTACCGAGGCTGAAGAGTTTTACAAAATCTATGGCTTAGAGGTGACAGTAATTCCAACTAATAAACAGATAGCCCGAAAAGATTTAGAGGATTCAATTTATAAAACCGAACTTGGTAAATTTAATGCTTTAATAAAAGAAGTAAAGAAAAGGGTTAATTTAGGTCAACCGATTTTAATTGGCACTGTTTCAGTTGAAAAAAATGAGTTACTTCATCAACTTTTAGAAAGAGCAGGTATAAAACACGAAATTTTAAATGCCAAAAATCACGCTAGAGAAGCGGAAATTATAGCCCAGGCCGGTAGGCCAGGTGCAGTCACGGTAGCTACTAATATGGCCGGCCGTGGTGTTGATATTATATTAGGTGGACAACCTTTTAATGAAGAATTACATAACCAAGTAAAAACTGCTGGTGGCTTGCATGTTATTGGTACTGAGAGACATGAATCTCGTAGAATTGATAATCAATTACGGGGACGAAGTGGACGTCAAGGTGACCCAGGTAGCACTCAATTTTATATATCTATGGAAGATGATTTAATGAGAATTTTCGGCTCAGATAGAATGAAAGCTATTATGACTACGTTGAAAGTACCTGAAGATATGCCCATAGAAAACAAAATAATTAGTAAGTCAATTGAAACAGCTCAAAAGAAAATTGAAGGTCATAATTTTGATATCAGAAAACATTTAGTTGAATATGATGATGTTATCAATAAACATCGAGAGACTATTTACCGTAAACGTAAAGATATCCTTTTAGCCGCGGAAAGGGATATTATAAATAATGTCTCTGCGGAAAAGTCTGAATTAAAAAATATAATTCTAGAAGTAATTCAAGATGAACTTGATCAAGTAATATCATTTCATACTACTGCGGAAAAAATACGTGATTGGAATATAAAAGAAATCTTTGAAACAATTAAAACAATTTATCCTGTCGAAAATTTATTTTTAGACGAGTTAGAAGGTTTATCAAGAGAAAAATTTGATGGCGCGGCACAAGCACAATATCGTACAGAATTAATTGAAACAATATTCAAAGATATAAAGGAAAAATATGATATATTAGAAAAACAAATACTACACGGACCACTGGGAGATAATAAACAAATAATGAGGCAGATTGAAAAAGCTGTTTATTTACGCGCTATTGATATTCATTGGATTTCACACATTGATACTCTAGATAGAATCAGACAGGGGATAGGTCTTAGGGGTTATGGACAAAGAGATCCTTTGGTTGAATACAAAAAAGAAGCTTATCGTTTATTTAATGAACTGTTACAAGCTATACAAAACCAAGTGGTTTATTCGATTTTCAAAGTCATTCAGGCTCAGGAAGTGTCACTCCGTTCACCCCTGCAACGACAAGGTTTGAAAATGTCAGCACCGGCTAAAACCATGGAAAAGGGACAGACTAAAGGTGATTTACCAAATAGTTCTCAATCACAAATACAAGAAAAACCTTATTCACACCTTAATGGTATAAAAGTTGGTCGAAATGACCTTTGTCCTTGTGGTTCAGGTAAAAAGTATAAACGTTGTCACGGAGCGTGACAATCTAAAACGTCGTGATAAAAAAATCGCAAGAGTTAAGTCAGGCAATGTTACAAGGTCGTTCGTTTGTCACTACTTGACCGCCTGATATTCTTGCGATAGCTAAATGTCACTTCTTAGGAGATGAAGAAAGTTCGCTTAATTCTCTCTTCGGATGAATTAATACTAATTAATTATTTTTAGTTTGACAAGTTAAAATGGAAATTAAAACTGGTAAATACAAACATTATAAAGGCGGCGAATACGAAGTATTGGGAGTGGCTAAGCATAGTGAAACAAATGAATTACTTGTTGTTTATCGCGCTTTGTACGGTAAGTTTGAACTATATGTAAGACCATATGATATGTTTAGAGAAGAGTTGATAGTTGATGGTAAGAAAGTCGCCAGATTTAAATATTTAGGGGAGTAAGATAAAAATGAAAAAAATAATTTTTACATTAGCTATAATATTTATATTATTTCCCAATCAAATTTGGGCACAAAATAGTCAACAGTTAGATAGCGATAACGATGGTTTAACTGATTGGGCAGAATTAAATATTTATTTTACTGATCCATTAAATTCTGATACTGATGATGATGGGTTCTTGGATGGTGAGGAAATTAATAAACATTTTTCTCCCCACGACAAAGATAAAACACTATCACAGTATGATTTAGATAATGATGGTTTATCAGATTGGCTAGAATTACAATTTGGAACTAGTTTAAATAATTCTGATACTGATGGTGATGGATTTAGTGATTATCAAGAAATTTTGAACAGTTTTGATCCGCTAAATCCTGTAGCGGCTAAATTAAAACAAGAAATAATTATTGATACTAGTAAACAAATATTAACTGCAACATTACGTGATATTCCTTTAGCTAATTTCCCAGTTTCAACCGGCAAAAAAGGTTATGAAACCCCAAAGGGTGAATTTTTTGTAAATAATAAAGCTTTAAGAGCTTGGTCAAAGACTTATGGTTTATGGATGCCTTATTGGATGAGCTTTATTGGTTCCCAATATGGTATCCATGAGTTACCAGAATGGCCCGGTGGATTAAAAGAAGGTCAAAATCATTTAGGTACACCCGTATCACATGGTTGTGTTAGACTAGGAGTAGGGCCGGCTAAATGGCTTTATAATTGGGCTAATATTGGCACAAAAGTTATTGTAAAATAAAGAGGATAATTCTACTTGCTTTTTTTTATGTACTGGGTATAATATATTCGTTAAATATTTGATGGTTTATCCATCAATTTTTATAACTATGGCAAAAATAAAAAACAATCCAAGTAAATTAAGTGTTAAACAAAAACTTTGGCTTAAGGCCATTTTTATTGTTATACTTTTTTTATTTTTTGGAGGTATAGTTTACCCAGTTTTACCAGCTGGTGTTCCAGGCAAAGCTTGGTTTGATTCTTTTCAACCAAAATTAGGACTTGATTTACAAGGTGGCGCACATTTAGTTTTTGAAGCTGATACTTCACAAATAGCTGATGCCGATAAAGCTTCAGCTGTTGAAGGCGTGCGTGATGTGATTGAACGTAGAGTAAATTCTTTTGGTATTGCCGAACCACTTATTCAAACCAATAAAGAAGGCGATAATTATCGTGTCATAGTTGAACTAGCTGGGGTATTTGATATTTCAGAAGCAATTAAACAAATTGGAGAAACTCCATTGCTTGAATTTAAAGAACAAAATCCAAATTTTACCGGTGAAATTAAATTAACCGATGATCAACAACAAATTTTAGACCAGTATAACACCCAAGCCAAAGAAAAAGCTCTGGAAGTACTTAATAAATTGAAAAATGGCGAAGATTTTGCTGCTTTAGCAAAAGAATATTCGCAAGATCCTGGAAGTAAAGATCAAGGGGGGAATTTAGGTTTTGTTAAAAGAGGTGTTTTAGTTGCTGAATTTGAAAATGAAATTTTTGATCAACTGACTGATGGTGAAGTAGCCTCCACGCCAATAGAAACACAATTTGGTTTTCATATTATTCAAAAATTATCAGAGAAAGGATTTGGTGATAATAGGGAAGTGGAATCAAGACATATATTGATTGCTAAAATTTCTCCTCAAGACTTATTTGCCGGTGAAGATCAATGGATAAATACTCAACTTTCCGGTAAAAACTTAGAACGTGCTCAATTAGTATTTAACCAAAATACCAATGCTCCGGAAATTAGTTTGACTTTTAATGAAGAAGGAAAAAAATTATTTGCTGAAATAACCAAAAAAAATCTAAATAAACCAGTAGCCATATTTTTAGATGGTGAACCAATATCTATTCCTACCGTGCAAAATGAAATTACTGAAGGGCAGGCGGTTATTAGTGGAGATTTTACTATTTCTGAGGCAAAACTTTTAGCTCAACGACTAAATGCTGGTGCTTTACCAGTACCAATTAGTCTAGTAACTCAACAAACTATTGGACCTACTTTAGGCGCTAAGAGTATTCAACAAAGTATTTTTGCAGGAATCATCGGTGTAATTGCTGTTGTTTTGTTTATGCTTTTATATTACCGACTTTTAGGTTTATTTGCCTCCCTGTCTTTAGGTTTTTATGGAGTAGTAGTGTTTGGTTTATTTCAAGCTATTCCCGTAACATTAACTCTAGCTGGTATTGCCGGATTTATTTTATCTTTAGGTATGGCAGTTGATGCAAACGTTTTAATTTTTGAAAGAGTAAAAGAAGAATTAAAGAAAGGCGAACCACTTGATTTAGCATTAACAGACGGTTTTAAAAGAGCTTGGCCATCAATTCGTGATTCAAATCTATCAACATTAATTACTACAGTCATATTGTTTTGGTTTGGCACTTCAGCTATCAAAGGATTTGCTCTAACTTTGAGTATCGGGGTAATTGTTAGTATGTTTAGCGCTATAACTGTTACCAAAACTTTGCTGGAGATCTTTATGGTTAAAAAACTAGAAAAATATAAATGGTTATTTGGATTTTTTAAATAATTTATGAATTTTCCCTTCATTAGAAAAAGAAAATATTGGTATATTCTATCTGGATTTTTGACGATTATATCTTTGGCGTCAATTATAACTTGGGGTTTTAAACCAGGCATTGATTTTACTGGCGGTTCTTTGCTGGAAATTCAATTTACTGCCGACGCCCCGAATATGGATGAATTAAATACAAAAGTCAAGGAACTAAATTTAGGCAATTTTAGTATTCAACCATCAGAAAATAATACCTATATTTTTCGTCAAAAAAATTTAAGTGAAGAAGAACATAATTTACTTATTAGTAGTATTAGCACATATTATCAAGAAAAATATGGTGGTGAAGTCATACAACAACGTTTTGAATCAATTGGTCCGAGTATAGGTTTGGAGTTACGTAATAAAGCTTTTACTACAACTGCATTAACTCTTTTATTTATTATACTTTTTATTGCTTACGCTTTTAGAAAAGTTTCACAACCTGTAGCGTCATGGAAATATGGATTGGCAGCTTTGGTCGCTCTTTTTCATGACATTATAATATTATTAGGTGTATTTTCAATTTTAGGAAAGTTTTTGGGTTATGAGATAAACATACTATTTTTAACAGCTTTACTAACAACTCTTGGCTATTCAATCAATGATACTATCGTAGTTTTTGATCGTATCAGAGAAAATATATTTACCCGTCATGAAGATTTTCCGGAAGCAGTTGAAGACTCAATGAATCAAACATTAGCCAGATCAGTTAACACATCTTTTACTACCTTGCTAGTTTTATTTGCAGTATATTTTTTTGGTGGAGATACTATCAAGGAATTTGTTTTAGCATTATTGGTAGGTATCGGCATAGGTACTTATTCTTCAATTTTTATTGCTTCACCAATTTTAGTTGATTGGTTTAAATTTTCACAAAATAAAAAAAATTAATTATAAACTTATGGCAGGGAAAATACTTACTGAACAAGGACATCAAAAAATAAAAGAAGAATTAGAATACTTGAAAAAAATTAGAATACCAGAACTGGCTAAGAGAATTGCTGAAGCCAAAGAACTAGGTGATTTATCAGAAAATGCTGAATATCAAGAAGCCAAAGATGAGCAAGGTTTAGTGGCCAAAAAAATAAATGAATTAGAAGAATTATTACGTATCGCTACTGTAACTGATACTAGTAACATCAATAAAACAGAAGTTGACATGGGAAACACTATTGTAGTTAGTCAAAATGGTAACCAAATAGAATTTAAAATTGTCAGTTCCAATGAAGTCAATCCGGCAGAAGGTAAAATTTCTAACGAATCTCCATTAGGCCAGTCTTTTTTAGGTAAAAAGAAGGGAGATACAGTAGAGGTTGATATACCAAAAGGAAAGATAATCTATAAGATAATAGATATAAAATAGCTATTATTTATTACTTGGACGTGTTGCTTGCATAATAACACCAAACTCTTATAATTGATGTATAAATCAGTCTTATTTTTATGACTAAAAACAGTAATTTAAACGAAGAGTTTATTAATCGACAACATAAATTGAAAGGTCTAAAAAAGTCCGGTTTTAATCCATATCCAGAAAGATTTGAAAAAAAACATCAAATTTTGGAACTATTGGAATATGCTGATAATAACGAGATTTTACCTGCGGAAAAATTGAACCAGGAAGAAAACGTATTCGTCACTGCCGGTAGAATTATGACTCTACGAGAACATGGCAAAATTACTTTCGCCAATCTACAAGATTTCTCTGGTAAAATACAAATATCATTTTCCAATGATATTTTAGGTGATGAACATTATTCACTGTTGAAATTTTTCGATTTGGGAGATTATATCGGTATAACAGGTAAATTATTCAAAACTCATAAAGGCGAGGTAACCTTAATGGTTTATGAATTTATTTTTTTAGGAAAAGCCTTTAGACAATTACCAGAAAAATTTCATGGTCTTAAAGATAAGGAAATTTTGTACCGTCAAAGATATTTAGATTTGTTAGTAAATCAAGATACTAAAGAAAGATTTATACAAAGAGGAAAAATTATTAATTTTTTAAGAAAATATTTACAAGATAATAATTTTTTTGAAGTGGAAACACCTATTTTAACTCCGACTGCTTCAGGAGCTTTGGCTAAACCCTTTATTACTCATCACCAAGCACTGGATGCAGATTTTTATTTAAGAATAGCCCCGGAAACTTATTTAAAAAGATTGATTGTCGGTGGTTATGAAAAAGTATTTGAATTTGCTAAATGTTTTCGCAATGAAGGGATAGATCCTTCACATTTACAAGAGTTTACTATGCTGGAGTTTTATGTAGCTTTTTGGAACTGGGAAGATAATAAAAATTTTACTGAAAGAATGATAGCTGATATGGTATTCAATATTTTTGGTAAATATAAAATAAATTTATTTTCCAAAGAATTCAATTTTAAACCTCCTTTTCCTGTGGTGACAATGCGTGATTTAATCTGGCAAAATTGTAAGATTGATATTAATAAAGTAGAAGATAAAAATGATTTGTTATTGAAAATAAAAAAAGCTGGTATCGATTTGGAAGATGTCGAAAATATTGGTCTGGGAAATTTAATTGACTCTTTGTATAAAAAAGTTGCCAGAGATAAAATTATTCAACCAACATTTTTAATAAGTCACCCCATTTCTCTCTCACCACTAGCCAGAGCTAATGATAACAATAAAAATGCAGCTGATAGATTTCAACTAATTGTCAATGGCTGGGAGATAGTCAATGCTTATTCAGAATTAGTCGACCCTTTTGAACAAAGAAAAAGATTAACTGAACAAAGTGAATTAAAAGCACAAGGCGATGAAGAAGCAATGATGATGGACGAAGATTATATAAAAGCTATGGAATACGGTATGCCGCCTATATCAGGATGGGGGATGGGAATTGATAGAATATGTACTTTATTTAGTGAGCAAGATAATTTAAAAGACACGGTTTTATTTCCATTATTGAAAAATAAAAATCAAATACCAGTTGAGAATATTAAAAAAGATGATTTAAACAATATTGAACCTGGAATTACCTATGAACAAGCTGTAATTATTTTGAATAAGTATATTCCCAAAGATAACCCTTTATACAATCATTCCTTGGCAGTAGAAATAATTATGCGTTCATTTGCCAATAAATTTAAACAAAATGAAAATATCTGGGGAATTGCTGGTTTACTACACGATTTAGATTATTTAGAAACTAAAGAGCAACCTCATTTACATGGTTTAAAAACAGAAGAAATTTTACAACAACACGGCGTTCATCCGGAAATAATTTATGCTATTAAAGCTCACAACCATTTACACGAGTTATCTTTGCATACTCTGTTAGCAAAAACTTTATATTCAGTTGAAGAACTGGCAGGACTTATCACTGCTTGCGCTTTAGTTCAACCGGATAAATCTTTAGCAGCTGTTAGTTTAGAATCTTTACAAAAAAAATTCAAACAAAAATCTTTTGCTTCTGGAGTGAATCGTTCAATTATTTTAAAATCAGAAGAGTATTTAAATTTGAAATTGAATGAGGTAATGTCCATTGCTTTAGATGCTATGCAAGAAAATCATAAAAAACTAGGTTTATAAGTATGAAAAAACTGCTTATTGCCACTCATAATTTAGCAAAAGTATCAGATTATACAGAAATATTAAACAATCATCCTTTTACAATCATTACGTTAAATGATCTTAATATTACTCAACAAGCAGATGAACCAGGGGAAAATTTTCAAGACAATTCTTTATATAAAGCAAAATTTTACGGTAATTTATCAGGTTATTTAACTCTGGCTGATGACGGTGGTTTGGAAATACCAATATTAAATAATTATCCAGGGGTGAGAACTAGACGTTGGGAATCAGAGAATCCACTAAACGACGAGGAGTTAATTGATAAAATTTTAAAAAAATTAAAAAAATATAATGGTAAAGATCGAAAAGCTATATTAAAAACAGTGGTAACTATTTATAACCCTGACAACGGAAAGTATTTGCAAGCTATAGGTTCAATTGAAGGTGAAATTACTAAACAACCATCAGCTATTAAACAACCAGGTTACCCGATTAGATCAATATTTTTTGTAACAAAAGCGGGAAAATACCTATCAGATTTCAATAAAAAAGAAAAAACTTTATACAATCACAGATTAGTAGCCGTTAAACAAATTATAAAAGAAATAAATTCATTATAAAATTATGTTAGACATCAAATTTATAAAAGAAAACTTAGAATTAATTACCAAGAATAACTCAAATAGAAATACGACTGTCGACTTAAATCGTTTGATTTCAATTTATGATAAAAAATTAGATTTACAAAAAGAGTTAGAATTATGGCGTTCAGAAAAAAATAAATTCTCCAAATCAAAACCATCAACTGAATTGACTCAGAAGTTAAAAGATTTAGGTAAAAATATAAGTAATCATGAAGCAAAATTACGTTTATTGGACGAAGAGTTGATTGGTTTACAGTATCAAATCCCAAATATTAGTTTAGCAGACGTGCCAATTGGAAAAAATGAAAGTGAAAATAAAATATTAAAAGAAGTAGGAGACAGACCAAAATTTAATTTTACCCCAAAAGATCATATAGAACTAGGAAAATTACACGATATTATAGATATTGAAACTTCAGCCAAAGTAACTGGAGCCAGATTTAATTATTTAAAAAATCAAGCAGTTTGGTTGCAATTCGCTTTGACTAATTTCGCTTTTGACACCTTAACTAATAGAGACATTTTAGCTAAAATAATTGAAAATAATAATTTAAAAACAAATTCTGAACCATTTATCCCGGTAATTCCACCTTATATGATCAAACCTGAGGTATATGAAAAAATGGGGAGATTGAAAGTAGGTGACGAAGATAAATATTACTTAGCTAAAGATAATTTATATTTAATAGGTTCAGCAGAACATACAACCGGACCTATGTTCATGGATTATACTTTTGAAGAAAAAGATTTACCAAAAAGATTTATTGCTTTGTCACCAGCCTTCAGAAGAGAGGCTGGATCATATGGCAAAGATACTAAGGGAATTTTAAGAGTACACCAATTTGATAAAATAGAAATAGAAAGTTTTACACTGCCTGAAAATTCGATTGTAGAACAAGATTTTATCATAGCTATCCAAGAATATTTATTAAATCAATTAAACTTACCTTACCAAGTTATAATGGTCTGTACCGGTGATATGGGTGCGCCTGATGCTAGACAGATTGATATAAACACCTGGCTACCTGGACAAAATATGTATCGTGAAACACATACAGCTGATTATATGTCTGATTATCAAGCTAGACGACTAAATACCAGGGTTAAAAGAAATGATGGTAAAATAGATTATATTCACATGAACGATGCTACCGTATTTGCCATTGGGAGAACTCTAATTGCTATTTTAGAGAATTATCAACAAGCTGATGGGTCTATCAAAATACCAACAGTTCTACAAAAATATCTTAATTTTACATTAATTAAATAGTATTTTACGACACATCTAGTTTTGATCACCTAAAAGGGGGAATATGCAAAAAAATCATGTCTATCTGAAAAATAATAAATTTAAAAAAAGAAGGGATTATCATAAAAAAATTTTACGTAACCCCTTTTTTTTTAAAGATCATAAACAAGCTACAATTTGGGTTAATATATTATTAGTTTTAATAATACTATTTGGAATTTATTATTTTATACAACATACAAGTTTTTTACAGATTAAAAATATTTATATAGAAGGTGGAGGTAGTATAACGCAAAATTTAGTTCTAGAAATTTCACAAGAACAACAAAAATTAAATAGATTATTTATTTTTACTCAAGACAAAATTATTTTTTTCAATACCGATGCTTTTAAAAAAAATTTACAACAACAGATTTTACTTGAATCAATAAAAGTTCATAAAGATTTTAAACATAGGACCATTGCCATATCACTAGCAGAAAAGACTTCTAATTATTTTTTAATTAATCAAGGACAATATTTTACCTTAGACAATCAAGGTAATATTATTAGTATTATTGAAAGTATACCGACTACTACGCTACCAATTATTGAATTTTGGTCATATAACTTATCAATTGGTTCTAAATTCGCTAATCAAGACTATTTATCCAAGTTAAACTATATCAATCAAGAATGGCCCAAAATTAAGAATAATTTAACAATACGTAGTTTTGAATTAATTGATGATAATTTAAATAAGATAATAATCAATACATCAGATGGTTATAAAATCTATTTAGATACTAATACGGATTTAAATAGACAAATAGAATCACTTAAAGATCTTTTATTAAGGTTAGAAAATGAAAATATAATAGTAAAGGAATATATTGATCTGTCAATCAATGGTTGGATTTATTATAAATAATAGATTAAGAGTCGTATAAGGTTTATTGTACGACACTAAGTATATAAAAAAATAATAACTATTTACTCTTCTCCTTATCTTTATTGGCTAAATTTTTAGCATATTCTTTTATTCTTTGATGGATTGATTCATTCTGGCACCATAAACAGATAGAAGGATATTTATCTAAATTATCTTCTAGATTTGTTGTGTTGATGGTATATTCTTTACCACAAACTTTACAAACCCTTTTTTGAGTTCTAATTTGAGGGTTTTCAAAACTGCGAGCCATACTAATAGCTTAAATAATTCAAAGGATTTACTGGTATACCATTGAGTCTTACTTCAAAATGTAAATGTGGTCCGGTAGTCAATCGGCCAGCACCTGGGGTTCCAGGGGTACCTCCAACCAATCCTATGGTTTGACCTTGTACCACATAAGTTTCTTCTTCAACTAGAATGCTTGACACATGGCCGTAAACAGTTGAAATGCCATTATCATGAATTAACATGATATAACTATAACCCATTCCCCCATCTTTTGATCTGGCCACATAACCTGAAGCTGCTGCTTTAATTGCTTCTCCTTGTTTTGCTCTGATATCTATAGCTGGGTGTTCAAATATATTTCGGTAGGGGTAATCTGGATCATGAAAATAAGCTGTTATGTATTGAGAGCCTACTGGCCAAATCATCCCGGATTTAGAGATATCCCCTAACTGTCCTGAACTGGCCATTTTTTCTCTAATTGTACGCTCGAGATAGGCAATCTCGTTGTTCATTTTATCATACAAAGCTCTTTCTTCATTTAAAAGTTGCTGATATCTTACTTCATCACGTTTTGTTTGATCTAATAAATAATTTTTTGTATTTTGAGTCATTAAAAGATCTTGTTTTTTTTCAGCTAATTCAATTTTTATTTCATTCAATCTAGCTTGTTTATTGGTTAAATCAACATGATTAGCTTCCAATTCAGCTTTCAATTCTTTGATCTTATCAAGGCTAAACTTTAAATCGGTTTCTAAACTTTCCAGATAAGTAATTTCATTGAAAAATTGTGATAATGAATCATATAGCACCATTACTTCTAAATAAGTTTTATCATCTTGTCTATTCATAGTACGTATAAATTCCCCAATTTGATTTTTAAGTTTTTCTATTTTATTATTATTTAAATCAATATTTTCTTGGTTCAATCTAATCTCGAGATTTATTTGATTAATCTGTTCTTGAATTTTTAATACCTCCAATTCAGTTTTAGCTATTTGGGCATCGATTATTTCCATTTGATTAGCTAATGAAACTTTTTCGTTTTGTTTATTCCTAATAGCAGTTTGGTAACGAGAAATTTGAGCCTCAATATCTGTAATATCATTCTTTTTACTATTGATATCTTGTTGTAATTGGTTGATTTCAATCGCAGCTTCGTCAGGATTTGATAGCTGTGCCCATACAAAAAATAACGGCAAAAATATTGTCGAACAAATAATTATAGATAAAATTACTTTAAATTCAATTTTTTTCATTATGCATGGGGGCTATATCTATATTATATCATATTTAACTAATTTTTTCAATAGCTTTATTAATTCTATACAAACTTTCTTTTTTTTCTAAAATTTCCATACAGGCAAAGACATCTGGTGAAAATTCTTGACCAGTAATAGCTACCCGCAGTGGCCAAAAAGACTCAGCTCTGTTATAACCCTTGATTTCTCTTTTGTCATCAAGATATTTTTTTAATTTTTCAGCTAACCAATTATCACTATAGTTATCAATTAATTCCTTGAAATACAATAAAATTTCTAAAACTCTCTTTTGGTCAGACTTTTTTGGTATCAATAAATCTGATTGATAATCTGGTAATTCATACAAAAAGCCTGATTTAATACTAAGTTCTTCTAAATTATTTGCTCTTGATTTAAATAAATCGATAATTTTATTTAAAGGATATAAATTTGGTTTATAAAAATCTTTATTGACCATAAACGGTTTGAACTTATCAATCAATACTTCAGTTGGTTGGTTGGCAATATAGTGAGAATTAAACCAATTTAATTTTTCTAAATTCATTATTGCGCCTGATTTTTGTACTTTTTCTAAATTAAATTCAGTTATTAATTCAGTTAAAGTAAAGAATTCTTTATCATCACCCGGGTTCCAACCAAGTAAGGCAATAAAATTTAAAATAGCTTCCGGAAGATATCCTTTACTTAGATAATCATCGGCTGCAACATCACCTTGCCGTTTTGATAATTTACTTTTATCTTTATTTAAAAGTAAAGGTAAATGAGCAAAGATAGGTATTTCCCAATTAAAAGCTTGGTATAACAAAATATGTTTTGGTGTTGATGGTACCCACTCCTCTCCTCTGATTACATGAGTTATTTTCATTAAATGATCATCAACAACATTGGCTAAATGATATGTAGGATAACCATCACTTTTTAATAAAATTTGATCATCAATAGTGTCATTGTTTACAGTTATTTTTCCTCTAATCAAATCATTAAATGAAGTATTGCCTTTTTCAACTTTCAATCTAATTACATAAGGCTTATTGTATTTTAAATTATCAGCTACAACCTCTTTGGTTAAATGACGACAGTTACCGTCATACTTTGTAGGTAATGATTGATTTATTTGTTGTTGTCTTACTTCTTCTAATCTTTTATTATCACAAAAACAATAATAAGCTTTGTTGTTATCGATTAGATTTTGTATTTGTTTATGATATATATCTTTACGTTCTGATTGAATGTATGGTCCGTTGGGTCCTGGACAATCTGGTCCTTCATCATAATTTATGCCAAATTTTTTTAAAGTAGCAGTAATAATTGATGCTGCCTCTGGTAAATATCTTTCCCGATCCGTATCCTCTATTCTTAGAATAAATTGTCCTTGGTTTTTTTTGGCAAATAAATAATTATAAAGGGCGGTACGTAACCCGCCAATATGTAGAAATCCAGTTGGACTGGGAGCAAATCTTGTTCTAACTAATTGTTTTTTCATGTTTAGTAAAAAATAAATAAGTAAAAATAAATACGGCTTTTATAATTCTCTGCCAGCGCCAGGGTTGTTGATAAAGACGATAAAGCCATTCTAAACCTAAACGTCTGTAAAATAAAGGTGCTCTTTTTACTTGTTTAGATATGTAATCAAAAGTCCCACCTACACCAACAGCTATTCTAACAAAGGGTAAATTTTTTTTATGATCAGCAATCCATAATTCTTGTTTAGGATGCCCAAGACCTACCAATAAAACTTGTGCTTGTGATATATTGATCTGATTTAAAATTTCTTCAGAACCTGTCCAAAAATCATTATTTTTTTCTATCTTCCCCCCGGCTAAGGTAAAAATTTTTAAAAAAGGATACTCTTTTAGTATTTCATTTTTTGCAAGTGTTGCTGCTTGATTACCGCCTCCCAATAAAAATATTGTAATATCTTCTTGAGCGCAGATAGAAAAAATAGTATCTACAATATCGACCCCTGGTAAACGTTGAGGTATTTTTTTGTATTTTAGAAAATAAGCTAATTGTAAGCCAAATCCATCAACTAAATTCAAATCAGTATTATTTAAAATTTCCTTAAATTCTTTATTTGATTGGGCATCTACTAAAAATTCTGGATTTACCGTCGCTACCTGATTAAATTTATTTGATCTTAAAAATTCACTAATCTTATTTTTAAATATATCTAAAGTAATTGCATCTATTTTAACTCCTAAAATTTTATTCATATAAGTAAATTATGAGGCTTTTATGGTAATATTTCAAGTCAAAATTGATTATTTAGACTTCAAAAAAATTAAAAATTATGTTATAATATAAATACTATTAAATTCATTATAAAATGTTAAAAAAATCTATACTATATAGCTTGCTTATCGCTCAAGTGTTAATTTGGTTTTATCCCAAATCTTCTTTGGCAATTGATTTTAACCCTAATTTTATAATTAGTGACGAGGAGATTACCAATACTAAAGGGATGACTTTATCTGAAGTACAGAAATTTATAAATAACAAAGGAGGTTTTCTTAATAATTATATAGTTGATGTTGATGTAATAAATGAACCATTTCGTCAAATGCCTGCTGCTGATTTTATTTATGAACGCGCTGTACAAAATGGTGTAAATCCTAAATTTATTTTAGTACTATTACAAAAAGAACAGAGTTTAATAACGAATACAGCCCCCACACAACGTAATTTAGATTTTGCTACTGGTTATGGTTGTCCAGATAGTGGTAGTTGCAGTGAACGTTGGCGTGGTTTTGCTAAACAAGTAAACTCAGCTACCTTACAATTTCGTGATTATATAGATAATCCGCAAAGTTACAGATATCAAGTGGGTCAAACTTATACTTTTGTAGACAACCGCTATAATGTTGGTGAGGTTACTACTATTGTTACTCCTTTAAATAAAGCCACCACCGCTTTATACAACTACACACCTCACGTTTATAATGGTAATTATAATTTTTGGAAACTTTGGCATGAGTGGTTTTCATATAGTTATCCGCAAGGTACTTTACTGCAAGCTAAAAACGATCCGGTA
>CAZINS010000009.1:0-40784 GCA_964540695.1 uncultured Gammaproteobacteria bacterium
AAAATTAAAAAAATTAAAAATTATAAAATTCAATAGTAATTAGTAATTGATAATTAGTAATTAATATATATAATTATATCTTTCCCTAACTAAATTGGCCAATCTGACAAAGTCTTGCCAAATAAAAAAAGAGTGCTAAAATAAATATGCCATATGGCATAGACTCATAGTTCATATTAAACTCCTTCAAAACCGCAGGGTTTTCCTGTACAAATTGATACCTCCATATTCTCATTCTCTTACTCAAAACCCTGCGGCAATTATTTGCACATTCTACAACTCAAAAAAACTAAAAAAATAAAAGCGATTCAAATAATCGCTTTTTACTTTTTTTTATTAGCATATTAGCGCGAATTAGAAATTGCAATATTTTTTACTAAACGTTGGGAGTGGAATTGGTACTTTTTCTCAGCTTTATCAAGCCGACAAGTATTGGTAAAACTAGTGTCAGCGCGTATTATACATATACAGATGGCTTATAATAATCAGCTGCCTGCAAGAGTTTGACCACAAAAATATAATCAAGCACTACGGCCATCACGGTCCACACCACCCCCAAACCAACATAACACTTTAGTTCTTTTCTGGTGATTTTTTTAAATAATACCCAGAGCGTTACAATCGTACCAATCGGCATGATATACCACCCGATCATATTCATTGGTACAAATGCAAAAAATACAAACCCAAGCACATACCCTAATAGCCATAGAATAAATCCCCACAGCAACGTATTATAAAGGATTTTTTTGTCTTCTGGTTTCATAAATTTTAATAAGTTATAAATTTATTCTCTCATTCGCCTATTCGCGCGAATAAGAGATGGTTAGGTTAGTTTTGGGATTCAAAATCTCTTAATATTTGTAAATATTTTTCTTGTAATGATTTTGGTATTTGCGGATGATTTAAGGGTTCTATCTTGCCTTTCATTTTTATAATTTTATTTATTTCATCAAAATAAAAACCATCCAATGTAGCCACAAACAAATATGACGGGTTCCATGACTCGCTCATGCGTTTAGCATATTCATATACATATTTGTTATTTAATTTCTTTAAATATTTCACTTCAATCAAATGCACTTCTTTGGTTTTTTGATTAATAACGGCGAAATCAGGTGCAGTGCGCAAAGTTTCCAGTGTGCTATTTTTGGCCTGGCTTTCTCTGTAATTCACCAATTCTGGAATAATTTTTTCATAACCAAACTCCAATACCGTAAACTGCTTAGTATCGCGCAATATTTGTGCAAACACCGTCTCCGCAATTTTTCCTTTAACCAAATTTCTTGTGAATTTTATATTATCCATAAAAATTAATTAAATATTTTAAAAACTAAATTTGCTTTTTTGCATTCTTATACTATTATGCACAATAACATTTTGATATTCATGATAAAATTATAAACTTAGTAAAATCATCTTCTTCCATTCTTCATTTTGTTCCAACTTTTTTATTTTTTCTATTGACATCCATTCAACAAAATTCGAATCAACTATTATTTTTTCTGGTAATTGGTATGCGTAAACAATATAAACCCTCTGAACCTTATCTTGCGGATGTAAATAATCATACACTCTGATTAATCTTGGTTCTGTAGTAAATTCAATCACCACTCCCAACTCTTCTTGCAATTCACGTTTTAAACATTCAAATATACTCTCACCATAATTCATCCGACCACCGGGTAAATCCCAACTTTTGCCTTCGCGCAATAATAAAACCTCATTATTATATAATAAAATAATTTTAACTGATGGGACAATTTTTCCTTTGACTAAATTTCTTGTGAATTTAATGTTGTCCATATATTAAGTATTTAATTAAGTAATTATTATTTAAAATCTGCGATAACCGGTAAATGATCGCTGATATTTTTATCTAAAATCTCACTTACTCTACCAGTCCAACAATTTATTAAATTTCTAAACAGTAGATTGTTAGCATAAATGTAATCAAGCTGATTTATTACCATACCTTTTTTGGTATCCTTGAATGTTGGTACTGGTCTACCTTTAGCTGTATGACGTAAACAATCAATGAAACCGATATTCTGCATTATACCTAAGTGTTCTAGATTACCATGGGGACCATTTTTCCATAGATAATCCATTGTTTCAGAGGCATTGAAGTCTCCCCCGATTATCCATCTTTCATTATCTAAATTATTTTCATTTTTTAAAGCTTCGCGTAATAAATCATCAACCCAGAGATAATTGTTTTGTTTACGTTTTACAATATTTACTTCATCTTTTGGGTATCCAGTTACACCAACTACCCAAGCCGGACTATAAACACCAATTACTTTTATTTCATGTTTAGAGGCAATTGGCTTAACTACACAGGACAATAAATTTCCAGAAAATTTCTTTATCTCTTCATTAACCCAATTAAAATGAGTGTGTAAATTAAAATTTTTTATAATTTTTCCCCTAACTAAAACTGCGGTCTTAAAATTTTGTGGTTTACCGTTTTTATTAATAGGTTGTCCAATTTTTATAGCAAATGTTTTTTCCAATTCTTCTGGTAAACTTATATACTCTTGTAAAAACACGATATCAGGATTTAAATTTTTTAAAATATTCCAGACTGGACTATTTTTTGTTGCTCGATGAACATTCCAACTTACTACCCTCATACTGTTATAAAAATTAATTAAATATTTTATCAATTATATTCATGAATATTTTTAACGCTTATAGACAACAAAATAAGGTAGCTTATCAAGACCTATATAATTAAACATTCGATAATTTGCTCTTCTAGCAGTCGGTGATAATTGATATTTTCTTAAATTACTTTTTGGTACAAAAGGATAAAATCTTATTTCCTGTTTTTTCTGCCCTTTTACAATCCATTTAAAATTTACAAAAATTGGTGGGGTAATAAAACCGGATTTTAAAACTTTTTCCATAATATCCCATCCAGCACCAAAAATAACACTTGAAGGTGCATGGTTATTTGTTTTTATTTGTGCGCGAAAATTACAACCAGTGCATTGTACATCATACAAAGGATAGTTTGGTGGTAATAGCATCAATTGTTTACCACAATTGGGACAAGGGACTAATTCCACAATTTCCCTTTCGCCCTGATCCCCTGATTTTTTATTTGTTGGCATAATATTTTATTTATTAAATAAAGACTGGGGATAAAAATTTTAAAAAATTATTTTAATCTTAAACTTTTACTTTCGCATAAAGGTTTTTCTGAAAAGCAAAAAATATTGAGCGAATACTATCAACACTTCCAAGTGATTGTTCTGCATTGGCAATTGCGTGATATTTCAAATTGAGCAATACCGGTAATTTTTCTTCGTCCAACTCTTCAACTCCTTTTTCTTCATATTTAGACAATACAAAATCCAAAAACTCTTTTTGCTTTTCATCTAGTCCTTTAAAGATTTTTTCTTTTGATTGCTCTACTCTTTGTGTTCTGGAAATTGGCTGTGTTAAAAATGATATATAAATCAATACATCAAAAAGATCGCTTTGCTCGGCATCAATCATCTTTTGTAATGTTTCTAATTCGTCTTTGCCAAAACCTTTTTCAGCAATACTATCCAAAAATGCTTTTCGGGTCGTTGGATTTGACCAAATTTTTCGGAGTTCTTCTTCACTTTTGAAAAACTCTGGCATAACACCAAACATATTATCCATAAACTCTTGGATTGAAATTGGTTTGCCGTCCGCGCTATAAAATGAAGTCAAAATCATGTGTTGAATTTCACGTTCTTTTCCGTCACGCAACTTGATCTTCAATTTTCTCTTTGGAGGAGTTTCACATTCGCAGGGATCTTTTTTGCATACAGGACATATTTTGGGTGGTTTTTTGCAAACACAAGGACTTTGTCCACAAACAGAACAAACACGAGGTGGTTTCGCCTCACAAATACAAGGATTTTGACCACATTTTAAACAGACTTCCTCTATCGGATCGCCATCCCATTCTGGATCGGAAAAATGTTTGTAAGCGTCTACAAAATCATAAATTGTAAAATATTCTTTACCGTCAAAAAGCCTAGTTCCGCGTCCAATAATCTGTTTAAACTCAATCATGGAATTTACCGGCCTCATTAAAACAATATTACGTATATTTCGCGCATCCACTCCAGTAGAAAGCTTTTGCGAAGTCGTTAGAATTGTAGGTATCGTTTTTTCGTTGTCTTGAAATTCGCGCAAAAATTGTTCTCCGCGGGCGCCGTCATTAGCTGTCACTCTTACGCAATAATTTGGATCTTTACTTTCCTTCATTTGATTTACCAAATCACGAACAGCCGAAGCATGATCTTGAGTAGCACAAAAAATAATCGTTTTTTCGCTTTGATTAATCTCATCCAAAACAATTCGCACTCTTTTGGCTTCACGCTCTTTGATAACAATAATTTTGTTGAAATCAGGTTCCTCATAGACTTTGCCTTCTTCCACTTCGCCCTCAATAATCTGGTCGTCCGAAGTGTAAACATAATCATCCAGAGTGGTTTTTATTCTTTTGACTTTAAAGGGTGTCAAAAATCCATCATTCACGCCTTCTTTGAGCGAATATATATAAACAGGCTCGCCAAAATAGCGGTAAGTATCTACATTATCTTGTCGTTTTGGTGTAGCGGTCAAACCAAGTTGAACAGCTGGTGAAAAATAATCTAAAATACCCCGCCAGTTGCTTTCGTCATTCGCACCGCCTCGATGACACTCGTCAATAATAATAAAATCAAAAAAGTCCGCCGGATAATCACCAAAATATGGTGTTCCGTCTGAACCACTCATAAAAGTTTGAAAAATTGTAAAATAAACACTCCCGCTCATTGGTACTCCGCCTTTTTTACGAATATCCAAAGGATTGATCCGTACCAGTGCGTCTTTGTCAAAAGCAGAAAAAGCATTAAACGCTTGATCAGCTAAAATATTTCTATCCGCTAAAAACAAAATTCTTGGGCGACGTGCGCCATCTCGTTTCAAATTCCAGCGAGTTTGAAAAAGCTTCCAAGCGACTTGAAAAGCAACGGCGGTTTTTCCGGTTCCAGTTGCCATTGTCAAAAGTATTCGGTCTTTTTCTTCTGCCACTGCATTTAAAACATTATTGATGGCAATTTCCTGATAATATCTTTTGCCGTATTCACCTTCGTTGAGGACGATCGAAAACTTTTCTTTCCATTCACTCCAATCCACAAAAGTTTTGTTCCAAAGTTCATCGGGAGTAGGAAAATCGGCAATCTCGCCTTCCTCGCCGGTTTTCATGGATATAGAGTAAATCTCTTTGCCGTTGGTAGCGTAGGTATGATCAATATGAAGTTTTTCGGCATAAGATTTGGCTTGCGCAACTCCTTCAGTGGCAGGCAAATTTTCCGCCTTAGCTTCTATCACACCAATTTTTTGATTTTTATATACCAAAATATAGTCCGCTATTTCCGGCTTGCTTCTGGTTCCGCCAACTTGGATCCGACCATCAGTAATGCGAAATTCACGTAGAACTTTTGATCCTTCGACTTCGCCCCAACCGCTCGCTTTGAGCTTTGGGTCAATATATTCGGCTCTTGTTTCTGCTTCGTTCATAATAGTAATTAGTCTATTAGTCTAATTTAAATCGCATTTTGATGCAACACACAATAATTCTGCTTTTTTATCTAAATAATTATCCAATTCATTTTTAGGAATATTATTTAATTCTTTATTCTCTAGTACCAATGCGACAATCGGTCTAAATAAATGCCTTTGTAATACTTTTACATCTTTATTTAATATTGAATCTGCCATCTTTAAATATTTTTCTTGATCTCTTACATAATCATTAATTGCTTTTTCTTTAGAAATTAAGTTAGATTTTAATATTTTTATAGTACCTTCAAAAATAAATTTGGGAATGAATTCTAACTGCTCAAAATCATTATTGAATTTTTTTACTGCAGAAGTGGCAATATCTACCTGTTGAGAAATAATAAAACTTAAATCTTTACTTAAAGTAAACAATCTTTCTTCATTAATATAGATGCGATTAAATTTCGGAGGAATAAAAACATTTATTTCGTCTTTTGCATTTTTTAAATCATTACGAACTTTCGAAATAAACATATTCAAATCTTTTATTGCATCTTCACTTTCTCTAAATGCCATAAAAAATATTTTTTCAATTTCTTTTTTGTCATTTTCTATTTTACATTTTTTTTCTAAATATAATTTATAATATAAAAATGCTACTGAAAAAATAAGTCCCAAAAAAGAACCAATAAGCGCTTGATAATCCTTTATAAAATTTAATAAAGCCATATTATAATTCTCCACTAAAAGCTTTCCTTAAAACTGATTTTTTTAATTCCTCCAAATCAGCCAATTTTTGCTTATAAATAGTTTCCAGTTTTTTGGTTTCGGCAGAAAACGCGTCTAGTTTAGCGACGATAGATTTTTGTTCGTCCAATTTTGGCAATTGAATTTTGAAATTTCTTAAATAACCCAAACCAACAAATTTTTGAGTTGTTCCTTTGGCTTCACTCATCATTTTATCAATAACAAATTTTGAATCTAGAAAATATTTGAGGAAATAGCTGTTCTGGTCTTTTGGTATTTTAAATAGAGCAACATTTTTTATAGCAAAGTCTGGCTCGTTCTTAATCACAACAGGATTGCCGATGGTACCAATCATTGCAAACAAAACGTCTCCCTTGTGTACTTTGCTTCGTGCATTAATTTTTTTGTAATCCTTTTCTGAGATGTACTTAATTTTTTGATAATCCAATTCATCTCTTTTGAGATTTTTTGAAGTAATTAAAGCATATCCCTCTTTTTGATATTTTGGCGAATCGTGTGTTCCGTCACGAACATCATAAGCTTCGCCCAATTTTCTCTCCCCCCAATCTTTCCCTGGATTTGCAAAAACACTCTGCAAATACGATTCAAAAAGTTCTTTGGCGTTTTGAATATTTTTTTCCGCATTTTCTTTCGCCTTCGCCACATCTGCAAAAACCTCATCCAAAATTTTTACAATACGGTGTTGTTCGGAGAGTGATTCTGGATAAGAGATTTTTATATTTCCTATCACTGGCAAATTTAAAGATGGATATTTATGATCCTGAATTAAGTCTTGAGCTTTGACTTCTTGTAAAAAATAAAATAAATAATTATTGTTTAAAACTTTTTCATCCGTTTTTACTGTCGCTAAGTGACTTGAAACATAACCATCTATACCCAAAACAACTCGATGATTAAGAAAGGTGGAAGCGCCGCTCTTTGGCAAAAGAATTGTTCCTTTGTTGAATAATTTTAAACCTTTAATCCCTCTTTTATTAAGATAATCAGAGGATTCTGTAATTCTTCCAATATGAATTTGACCAATGTCGGAAGTTCTAAAAAATGGATAAATCCCATTAATAAAAAACTCTTTTTTTTGCGGAGCGGAATTGCCAGCGCCAATATCACAAACCTCGCCGAGTTTTTTTGTTTGCCAGTTAGTTTTCATAATTAAAATAACCTTTTTTTCTGAAACTAAAATATAAAACTGGATGAAAAATAATAATAAACCACTTAGGCTTAGGAGTAATCTTAAGCATTAAAGCTGAATTTTTACCTTCATCAATTTTTACTTTAAAAAATACACAAAACGAATTATTACCAAATAATTTTCCAAATTTAATAAAATTACTTTTCAAAATAAATCCTGCCTCACTCGTCCCCATTGTACCTAACCCAGCCAAAATAAAAACGGGTGTTTTAGATTCCCTGTCAAATGTTTTCTGTATTATACCTGCATCATTCGGTAAATAAGAATCAAAACTAATATTTGTATTTTTTAACTTTAAGGCCGTATCATTTAACTCAAAAAATATAGGGCCACATCTTTCAATTAATTTATGAGTTTTGGGGTTAAAACCGACAGAAAATATTGGATCTGCCCAAACATTCCAATCATTTATTAAATCTCCAATAAAAATATTTTTTGTCTTATTAACTAACCCTAAAATATTAAAGATATTAGCGACGCATTCACTATCGGAGCAAGAAGACACTGGATCAATATTAAGCTTTTGCTGCACCCCGAGTTTGGCATGGTCATTTGGAATTGGCTGAGGAAAACGAGTAATATATTTTGGATTGTCTTTTAAATCCCAATCATCATCTACGCTAGACATTTGGGAGTGAAATATAAAAACGCGAGAATCTTTATCAAGATAACCTTTAAAAACTAACCGGGATGGTCTTACTTTATTCCACCATTCTGATAATTTAATACCTAAAAATATTATTATTGGTAATAAAAATGAACTAAAAATAACATCTTGCCAAACAGATTTATCTTCTATACCAGTAAAACTTAGTAAAGTTGTAATTTTATCCCACATATTTTTTTTCTAGTTTTGTTTGTAACTTAGTTTTTTTAGTACTACTCATTTTTATATAAATTATGAAGCCTTTGAAGCAGTATGAAAAATAAATTTTATATCAGTATTAGCCATGAAGATTGTGTTTGATATTTTTAAATATTTCTCCGATCTCCTCATCTAGTTTTTTCATTTCTTCCAAAATTTCCTTCGGCTCCCTTAAAACAACTTCGTCATTTTTATTTGGATTCTTTACCGATAAATCAAAAGTGCTTTGATCAACATTTTTCACATCTATTGACCATGAATTTGTGCTGTCCGTCTTCGTTTTTTGAAACTCCACAAATTCCTCCAAGTCAATTTCACTTAAGGGCTTACCTTTGCCAAGATTGTGCGCGAGATTAAGCTGATAAAACCAAACTTTTTTTGTCGACGCTCCTTTTTCAAAAAATAAAACAACAGTTTTCACTCCCGCACCAGCGAACACACCACCGGGTAAATCTAAAACTGTATGTAAATTACAATTTTCCAATAAAAGCTTACGAAGCGATACGCTGGCATTATCCGTATTGGATAGAAAAGTGTTTTTAATAACAATTCCAGCTTTTCCACCTGCTTTCAAAATCTTTATAAAATGCTGTAAAAAGAGAAATGCAGTTTCACCGGTTTTGATAGGAAAATTCTGTTGGATTTCGCGACCGATACCAGCACCAAAAGGCGGATTAGCTAAGATGATATCAAAACGATCTTTCTCTTGAATGTCATTAATATTTTCAGCTAACGTATTCATGTGGCGGATATTTGGAGCTTCAATACCATGCAAAATCATATTCATAATACCAATGATATAGGCGAGGGATTTTATTTCTTTGCCGTAAAAAGTTTTATTTTGCAAAGTTGCCATTTGACTTGAAGACAGTTTAGACTGATTTTCTGTTAGATATTTATAGGCTTCCACCAAAAATCCTGCACTTCCACAAGCGCCGTCATAAATAGTATTGCCAATTTTTGGATTCACTACTTTGACAATAGTTTTAATTAGCGGGCGCGGGGTGTAGTATTCACCACCATTTCGCCCGGCATTGCCCATATTTTTAATTTTAGCTTCGTAGAGATGAGAGAGTTCATGTTTTTCTTCGTAAAGCCGGAAATGCATATTATCCACGATATTCAAAATCTCTCGGAGTTTATATCCACTGGAAATATTATTTTTTAGTTCAGAAAAAATCTCACCTATTTTGTATTCAATCTTATTTGTGTCTTCGGCTTTAAATTTTTTTAGATATGGGAAAAGTTTGTTGTTTACAAAATCCTTCAAATCATCGCCGTCTAGTGCTTTGTTATGATCCAGTTTTCCATCTCCATTTTTCGGACAAGCCCAAGCGTTCCAACGATAATCTGACAATAAAATATATTTATACTTTTTACCTGACAAAGTTGCTGATTTCTTTTTATCCTCTTCTAAGTCATCAAGATATTTCAAAAACAGAATCCACGAAGTTTGCTCTACATAGTCAAGCTCAGTTCCACAGCCAGAGTCGGTATGCAGTATATTGTCGATATTTTTAAATGATTGTTCAAACATATATTATTTAGTCATTCAAATAGAAAACTTATTTAATTATTTTTTCCAGTCCTTTATAATAATACTCTTCCCTCGTTTTGTCACTACCACCTTCTGTCTCTCCCGCCACTTCAATTCTCTCACCATTTCAATGGGAATAGTGACCGCGATGGACTTACCACCACCTGTTTTGGTTAGTTTGCGTATATTATTTTGATTTAGTACACGACGGCCCATGGTAATTAGTTAAAAGTTAAAAGTTTATAAAGTTGAAAGTAATAGCTCTTGAATTAATTCAGGAATAAATTCGTGAATATTTTAATTATAACATTTATATACCCTAATATTGACAAATTTATAAAAAAAATATATAATATCTACAGAATACACATTGAAGAACACCTCTTTGGGTTTTGTCCCCTAGCGGTGTTTTTCTTTATAGGCCAATTTATTTTGCAGATTATCCATAAATATTATTTTTTCTTTAGCAGTTTTTTTCAATAAAATAGAGCAGGTTTTTACATAAGGACTAATAACTACTTTTAATTTCTCTTGTTTATATAAATATTTTACTAAACAATAAAAATCTCCGTCGCTAGATACTATCAATGCTTTATCATATTTTTCATAATCAATCATAGCTTGTAAAACCAAATCTGCATCCACATTGCCTTTCACATTTCCATCTTTATCTGACAAAGTCGGTTTAAATATCAAGACATATCCATATGACTGCAAAGCCGAATACAAATCCTGATTCTCAGGCATATAACCAATAAATAAATACGCAACGTCAACTTGATACTTTTCTTTTAGATATCTTCTGAACCTTCTATAATCAAGTTTCCAACCTAAACTTTGAATGCCAAGATTTAAATTTTGACTATCTATAAAGGCGTAATTTTTTTCTTTTGTCGACATTAATTTAGTTTAAAGTTAGAAAGTTTATAAAGTTGAAAGTAATAGCTCTTGAATTAATTCAGGAATAAATTCAGAAATTCTTTTTTTAGATTCCGTACTAAATACGGAATGACAATCTTAGACAGGTAAACTACTGACAAGCGCCGGCGGAGGAAACAGTCATACCAGCCAGGGTTGCTTGACAACTGTTGCCATAAGTTTCACCATCACACCCGCAGACTGGAGAATAAATAATCGTACAAGTTTGGGGTTTGGTTTTACACTCACCTACTTGGTTACACTGACCGACTTCTTTGGCACAATATTCATTGGCGTCACAATCACTGCTTGACTGACAAGTATTTAAACACTGTCCGTCATACTCGATACTCACTCCCGCGGCTCTAGCCTGACAAGAATTGCCATAGGTTTTACCATCACAACCACACACTGGAGCATACTGCAAAGTACATGCCTCTACTTTTTCTACACACTCACCACTACCACCACACTGGCCTTTGGCATATTCACAATAAAAATTGGCTTGGCAGTCAGTGTCAGTTTGGCAAACATTGCTTGGCGGTTCTTGAGCTGAGGGCTGATTGTTGGGAGCTTGATTGTCTTGATTGTTCTGTTGCGGTTGGTTGTCTGTTACCACTGGTTCATTATTTACTGGTTCATCTACTATCACCACCTCACCTGTTTCAGTTGCATCATCCACTACTATATCTTCTGTTGGGGTAAACTCTTCTGATTCAACTACTTGGACTGTTTGACTATCAGTTTGACTGGTTGAATCGGAAATTTTTTTATTGTTTGCTTGTTGCCACCACCAAAAAGCTATCACTCCCAAAAGAAGGAGAAGCAAAAGAACAACTATGATATATATATTTTTTCGCATGTTAATAAATTTAAGAATTAAGAATTACGTATTACGAATTACGATAAGAATTAGGAATTAGAAAATATCAATTATAAAGGATTGAATTAAGTAATTAAAAATTAATAAATTGATTAATAATTATTTATTAGTAATTAATAATTATAAACTTGTCTTTATTTCACCATTTTTACCCACAAAAATCAACCAAAAACTGCTCTTATTTTAGAGCAGTTTTAGGGTTTTAAAAGGGTGGAAAAATGCTTTCTAAGTTTGGCCATTTTGGGGGAAATGACCGCCTGACAGTAAGCGGCTTCGGGATGATTTTTAAAATACTCTTGGTGATAATCCTCGGCTTGGTAAAATTTGTCCAAAAGTTTTACTTCAGTGACAATGGTTTCTGAAAAAACTTTTTCTGCAGTTAGTTTGGCAATAAAATTTTCCACAATTTCTTTTTGTTCATCGCTATTTACCAAAATGATCGAACGATACTGAGTACCCACATCAGCTCCTTGACGATTGCGGGTGGTAGGATCATGTAGAGTGAAAAATATTTGCAGAATCATTTCCAAAGCAATTTGAGTTTGGTCAAAGGTTATTTCTACTACTTCCGCATGATTGGTCTTGCCTCTGCAAACTTGTTCATAGGTGGGATTGGCAATATTGCCTCCAGCATAACCTGACTTCACTTCCAGTATTCCTCGCACTTGGGAAAAATAAGCTTCCAAACACCAAAAACACCCGCCACCCAAAACAATGGTTTGTTTGTGGTTGGGTAATTTTTCAGCAGGTACAAAACGCAAAGACAAAGAGTTCACACAGTGACGCGTATCGCGGGGCGTGAATTTTTCTCCCGTAAATACATGCCCGAGATGCCCTTCACACCTAGCACACAAAATTTCCGTACGCTGACCATCAGCATCTTCTTGTTTGGTGACAGCGCCGGCAATTTCCTGATCAAAACTGGGCCAACCGCAATGAGCAGAAAATTTATCAGCTGAACGGTAAAGCCAAGCATTGCACTGCCTGCAAGTATAGATCCCTTCTTGAAAAAAATTGTCATACTCACCACTGCCAGGCATTTCTGTACCTTTATCAACTATGATTCTTTTTTCTTCAGGAGTTAGTTGGTTATATTTCATAAAATTTATTTTATTGTTTCATAAAAAAATTAATCTAGCAAATAAAAAAGGACTCGAGATTTTGAGTCCTTTATTTTTTTATAATACAGTCTGGTCTTCAGCGCGCCAGGCGGGTGCTGAGATGACATAAAATTGTACTTTGGTATTGGTGTGGTTAATTATTTGATGTGGTTCTTGCGGAGCGATGTATAGTACATCACCTGGTAACATTACTCCTTGATAAGTACCAACACTAACTACGGCACAGCCATCAACTAAAATATATACTTCAGTTCCTTGATTGATGTGCCTGGGTGAACTCACCCCTGCTTCCAGTATTACTTTAGCAACACTTACCTCTTTACTGCCACCAAGCTTTGCTGGCAAACCTATCATTTCAAAAATTTTTTCTCCCGTGGAGGAGATAATGGGATTGTTGAGCCACTCATGAGCAACGTGTTTCATTTTGTCCCCCAAAATTTTTGGTAAAGTAAATATTTTCCTTTGTATAAAATTAGTGCTAAACCACCCTCCTCTGCTTGGTCTTCAATATCAGAAAAGTTTTGCAGTATTTTTTTTATTACTTCAGTTTTAGTAATATTTCCATACTCTTTAACTAGAATATATTGTTCTTGATCTAATTTTTTTTGCACCACTCGCCACCAAAAACTTCGCACCCATAGATATAGTGCCCAAAAAACTATTAAGAGTAAAAAAATAAAAGTAAATAAAGACCAAAAAATATGAGTCAAAGTGGGAGGAGTAGGACCGACCTTAGGTCCAGGTATTAAGGCAGTTGCGACAATAAGACCAAAAAACAGTATTATTGAAGTAATAAGTATAGGTATACCTTTTACCTCATAGTAAGGAACAACTACTTCCTTCAAAATTAAATTTGAAAAATACATGAGTTACCTCTTTTTTATGAATGAATATATTTTTTAAAGAAAGAATAGAATAAATTAACACAAAAAAACCACGGTGTCAACCGTAGTTTTTATTCTACTAAGAGATAATTTTACATTACTGGGGGTGTGGAAGTAGGCGGAGTTTGGTCTTTGACTTCAGTTGGTTTTACCGAGTAGGTGGAAATACCAAGAACCTGGTAAATACCACACCAGCCAACCAGCCCGGTGCCCAAAACTATTAGTCCCACAACCCAGAGCCACACCATGGCATACTGAAAACCCAAAACAATCAAAGCCAGTCCCACTACCACTCGAAAAATCCGATCGATCGTGCCTTCGTTCTTTTTGAATTTCATAAAAAAATATTAATACTTATGGTTTAATTATGCTCCTTATATATAAGTAAGCTACTTATTTAAATAAGTGATAGTAATTTGTAACACCGTAGCAAAACTCACCCACAGTAAATAAGGAATATTTACAAAAGTAACCCATTTCATGTGCGGGTAAATGGCAACTAGTGCCCAGACCAAGGTCACTAGCACCAAGACAATATCAATTGCCGCCAGTAAATTGTTTTTCAAACCAAACTGCAAAGGCGTAAAAATAAAATTGAAAAATAAGTTCAAGAGAAACGGCCAGGCAAGGGCCAGGGGTAGTTGTTTAGTGAAAATTTTATAAAATACACTACCAAAGGAGACGGCGATGATAGTATAAAGCGCAGTCCAGACTGGACCAAACAAAAAAGAAGGTGGCGCCCAAGCCGGTTTGATAAGAGTTTGATACCAATTGTAAGTGTTCATAAAATTTTATATTTATATTTTTAGTATGACATGAGCAAATTTTAAATACAAACTAACCGTTGACCAAAAACCTGCTGTTTGCTACAATATTTCTCACCAATTTACAAAATTTCTAAATCAATATATTTCGTTCATTTAAACATACTATAAGGAGGTGAAAACCATGAATTCCCTGGATAAATTCAATCCGACTATCATCAATGATAGACCATTATCACCTGTCCACTTTTCTCCCAACAACGGCGTGCACGCTGACCTTGGCTTTGGCCACAATAAAATTCACGTACCCTTTGTGGGTCAAACCACTTTGCAAACCTATGGTATCGGTGGTGGCCCTGGACACCAAAATGATAATAACTTATCAACCTTAGGCGGAACATTCAACGCTACCAAACTAAACAACTGGTAAGCGCCAAAGAAAAAGGACTCGAAATTTCGAGTCCTTATTTTTTTATTAGGAAAGATGATAAAAATATCTTTGGTAAGATTTAGCTAGAGCAGTTTCTCCTGTGATTAATTTATCATGGATTTTTTCTGCTAGATAGCTAACAGCGCTTTCCCAATTTTTGGGAGAGGTGGTTGATGAGAAAACTTTAATATCAAGTTTATCCCATATTTCCAAAATAGCACCCTGCCAGCCGGAAAAATTGTGATTGATTTGTTGCGTTACTACGCCACACGGTATATTGTGTTTAGCACAATAAGCGGCAATCCCAAAGCCTTCGGAATCTTTGGTCAAAAAAACATCAGTGAGAACACCGATTACTGAGCTATCATCGCTGATAGCATTAATTGCATAGTGATCAATAATCTCAGATTTGAGACCAACAGCCTCAAGTGCTTTTCCAGCGGCAGTTTGTTCAGCTGGAGTGTCTTCAAATACCACTACCCTAAGTGGTAATTTTTCAAAGATTTCTTTGTCGAACATTTTTATCTCCTATTGTTTTGTGATTGAAAAAATATTTTTTTAAAAAACTAAAAGACCCATAATCTTAGCATTTTTTTGCCAATTTGTCAATCTTTGTCTTAATCTTTTTTTAAAGATATAATATAAATTACTAATGATTTATAATTAATAAACCATAATTCTTAATTCGTTATTCTTAATTCTAATCCGGAGAGGTGGCTGAGTGGTTGAAGGCGCCGCACTCGAAATGCGGTAAGGATGAAAGTCCTTCGTGGGTTCAAATCCCACCCTCTCCGCCATTCTTAAATTTGTGATGTTAGTCACGAATTTAGGAATAGTGAATACGGATGTGTGGGATTTGAACGGGTGCGAGCAAGCAAGGATCCCGCGAACACGGGTGACGCAGCGAGCGACAGACAATCCGAGCGAGCATAGGATTGTCTGGCACCCAGGACAACGAAGTTGAGCAAAGCGAAACGAGACGTAAATCCCACCCCTGCCTACCGGCAGGCAGGCTCTCCGCCAGAAAGCTTCGCTTAATGAACTAAACATAATTTTTAAATTAATTAATAATTAAAAAAATATGCCCCAACAAAAAAAGACCGCGATTGTTACCGGTGCCAAACAAGGTATTGGTAAAGGTATAGCTATGATGATGGCCAAAAATAAATACCAAGTAGTAGTAGCTGATCTTGATTTAGCTGCCTGCCAACAAGTAGTTAAAGAAATAAAACAAGCTGGTGGCGAAGCCCTGGCTTGCAAATGTGATGTATCAAAAAAAGCAGACGTCAAAAACATGATCGACCAAACGGTTAAAAAATATAAAAAAGTTGATGTCTTGGTAAACAATGCTGGTATTTTTCCGTTTGTACCTTTTACTAAAATGACTGAAAATGATTGGGATAAGGTAATGAATGTCAATGTTAAAAGTATTTACTATACCACCCAAGCGGTCTTGCCGGTGATGCCTGCTGGTGGCAGACTAATCAACATCTCATCGATTGCAAGTTTGGTAGGTTTTTCCGGACTAGTGCATTATTGCGCGAGTAAAGGTGCTTTAAATGCTATGATTAGAGCTTTGGCTTTGGAGGTAGCTGACAAAAAAATTACCGTAAATAATGTTGCCCCTGGAGCTATTACTACGCCTGGTGCCAGCACTGCTACCAATGAAGAAACTATCAAACAAACCGTGGCCATGATACCACTAGCTCGTATGGGACAACCGGAAGATATCGCTGGAGCAGTTGTATTTTTAGCCTCACCGCAAGCTAGCTATATAACCGGCCAAACTATTGTGGTTGATGGCGGTTGGACTCTGCGTTAAAATATTTTTATTTTACCAAACACCCACCAACTTGGTGGGTGTTTTTTAATTTGGATAAAATAGGTAATTTTTGTTATAATAAATTAAACTAATAGACTATTCATGACTAAAAAATTCAATCACCCGATCAGAAAAGTAGTCATCCCGGTAGCAGGTTTTGGCACTAGATTTTTACCAGCCACCAAAGCTATTCCCAAAGAGATGCTACCAATTTTGGATAAACCAATTTTGCAGTATGTGGTGGAAGAAGCTATAGCTTCTGGCATTACTGATGTGATTTTTGTCACTTCTTATACTAAGCGAGCTTGTGAAGATCATTTTGACCGTACACCAGAACTAGAAGAGACTTTAAGAAACAATCCAGCCAAAAAAGATTTATACGAAAAAATCAGAAATATTTCCCGGCAAGCCAATTTCATTTATATCAGGCAAAAAGGCCCTTATGGCAATGGCACACCAATTTTAAATGCCAAACCAATCGTGGGCAACGAACCCTTTGCCATGTTGTGGGGTGATGAAGTGTTTGATTGTCCCAAGAAACCCAGACTTTTGCAACTGATTGAAGTATTTCAAAAATACGGTGACCCGGTAACCACCGGCTATCAAGTACCCCGCAGTGATGCGTCTAAATACGGCATGCTCAAAGGCGTAAAAGTTGAACCAACAGTTTATCAAATAGAAAAAATTGTCGAAAAACCTGGGCCCGAAAAAACTCCTTCCCTGATTGCCAACCTGGGTGGCTATATACTGACGCCTGATATTTTTCCAATTTTAGAAAAAACCAAACTGGGTAAAGGCAATGAACTCTGGTTGGTTGATGCGGTTGATGCTTTGGGTAAAACCAGACCCATTTATTCTAAAATAGTAGACGGAGTGTATTATGATACCGGCAACAAACTGACTTGGCTGAAAGCCAATATTGCCTTTGGCTTAAAAGACAAAGAGATAAATAAAGATTTGCGCGTTTATATAAAAAAATTATTTAAAAATTAGTTTATGAAACACCTAACTAAAATAAAGTTAATTATTCTATTGGTGGTAATATTGTCACTACCCTTGTTGGGTGTTGGTTGCAAAGGCGGCGATCCCGATGCGCAAAAAGCAGCGGTGCCAATTACTTTGAAAATTTGGGGAGTGTGGGATGAACAAGATTTATTGCAAGATATTTTCACGGAATACAAAAAAACCAGACCCAATGTCAGTTTTGAATACCGTAAACTTCGGATTGAAGAATATGAACGAGCCTTACTTGATGCTTGGGCTGAAAATCGCGGACCAGATATTTTTATGGTTCATAATACCTGGGTGACTAGCTACCAAAGCAAACTGGAACCACTACCCGCAACCATTGCTCTGCCAGTTCAAACAGTCAAAGGTAGTTTTAAAAAAGAAGTTATCTGGGAACTGAAAAATTTCCCTACTCTCACTCCGGGACAAGTTGATGAAAAATTTGTCAAAGTAGTTAGAGATGATGTGATAAGAGATAACAAAGTTTATGCTCTGCCTTTAGGACTTGATACACTGGCTTTGTTTTATAACAAAACTTTATTTAGTGATGCCAATATCGCCACTCCTCCTACAACTTGGGCTGAATTCAAACAAGCTGTTCTATCTTTGACTAGACTGGATGCAGATAACAAAATTGTCCGCAGTGCCGTAGCTATGGGGCGAGGAGATAATGTGGAAAGAGGAACTGATATTTTTTCTGTACTAATGATGCAAAACGGCGCCCAAATGATTGGCGCAGATAATCTACCGGCTTTTGATAAAATTCCCCCGGGCGGTAGTCAAGATTATAACCCCGGTCAGCAAGCTTTGATTTTTTATACTGATTTTGCTAATCCGATTAAAGAAGTTTATACTTGGAACCAAACTTTCCCCAACTCCCTAGAAGCATTTGCCCAAGGCCGAACGGCTATGATGTTTGGTTACTCTTATCATGCGCCATTAATTAGAGCGAGGGGACCAAAAATAGATTTTGGCATAGCTCAACTACCTCAAATTGATCCACTAGCAAAAAAATACAATTTTGCTAACTACTGGTTACTGGGTGTTTCCCCCCGCGGTGAACAACAAATCAAAGACACGGCTTGGGATTTTATTTTATTTGCTACCACTAAACCGGAACAAAATGAAACTTATTTAACCAAAGCAAACAAAGCCCCGGCTCTCAAAGAATTGATTGCCAAACAACAAGCCGAACCCAATGTATCAGTTTTTACCCAACAAGCTCTTACGGCTGAAAGTTGGTATCGAGGTTATAATCCGATGGCAGCGGAAGAAATTGTTAAGCAAGCTATTGCCGCCATCAATCAAGGAAATTTTTCTGATCTTAATATGCTGATGCGCAACACCGTGGAACAGCTTAAACAAACTTATATTAAACCAACTTATGCCAACTAAAAAAATTAGTATTATTATTTTAGCTTTACTGCTCTTTGGTCTTTTGCCAATTATTACTTACGCCCAAACATCGGCTATTATTCCGACTGATTGCTTAGTGGGCAATGCGGAAAAATGTGACTTGGTTGATTTAGTTCAAATGTTTGCCAATTTTTATATTTTTTTAGTTAAATATCTGGGTGCCTTGGGTTTACTACTACTAGTAATTGGTGGGGTGATGTTTATCACTTCTGGTGGTAACCAAGAAAGAGTGGCCCGGGGTAAACAAATTATGGTGGGTACAGTTGTGGGGTTGGCAATTGTTTTAGGTAGTTATGTAGTTGTTTTAAACTTACAAAGATTTATCGGTGTTAAAGGACAATATCAACTTGATCCCAATAGCAATACCACCACTTCTTCTGCTTGTTTAAACAAGCCAAATGGTGCTAATTGTCCTGGTCCAGACGGTGTTTACGTTTGTATCAATAGTATCTGTCAAAATGGTGAAAATAATACACCTATCAATACAGTTTGTGCTTATAATTATAGCGGGACTTGTGTAGAAAATTGTTCCTCAAGTTGTAACGGAACTTGTACAGCAAATCTTTGTAATGGTGACGCCACTGTTCAATGTTGTCGAATATCACCTTAAAAATAGCTTTACAAAATAAATAATATCTGTTATAATAAAAGTACCTTATACACTACTTCTTGTGTAAAAGGTAATATTTATAAAATATAATTTTAGAAAGGGGGTGACATCATGAAAAAACAACTTTTAGCCTTTGGTCTTTTGTCACTTTTATTAGCTCCAGTCGCAGCCATGGCTGGTGACCCATTTGGTACAGGATACGGTAGTTTAATTGGTCTTGGTACACAAGACGTACGTGAAACTATCGCTCGTATTATCAATGTAGTGTTAGGAATTTTGGGTATCGTAGTGACTTTGATTATTATCGCAGGTGGCTTCCGCTGGATGACAGCTGGTGGTAACGAAGAAGCAGTCTCACAAGCTAAGAAAATTATTAGCGCCGGCGTAATTGGTTTACTTATTATCATTATTGCCTACGCATTATCTACTTGGATCTTCAGCGTAATTATCGGTGCTACTCAATAAATACAGTAATGAATTTTTATTTTTACAAAAAAATAAAAAAATATACATTCCACATCACGGTGGCTATCATTTTGGTAGCCACCGTGATTATTGGTGGACATTTTGCCTTAGCAGCCGAAACTTCAGTTTCTGAGGTAAATTATTCATCAGCTAATTACTTAGCCAAAGCAGATTCTATTTCCAATTTAGACAAAGTAGCTGATCAAACTGGTTTAAAAAGCAATGTTTCTCTGGGTACGAGAATTGGAACTATCATCAAAGGTATTTTAAGTATCATCGGCGTGGTGATGTTGGTCTTATTTATTTATGGTGGTTTTACTTGGATGACTGCCGGGGGTAATGAAGAAAAAGTAAGACAAGCAACTAAAATATTGGCTAGTGCGGTGACAGGATTTATTTTAATATTTCTCTCCTACGCTTTAACAAACTTTTTTATTACTGCTTATCAAAAAGCTTCTACTGGTGGTGGTACTGTTACTGGTGCTTGTTTACATCCAGTTACTACTTCCGAGTACTCTTGTCTAAACGGTCAAACTAGCAGTAGTTGTGCCAATGGTGATATCTTTCAACCAAACACCACCTGTGCTGAACTATGTGGCAGTAGTTATGTTTGTATTTAACTTATGATTAGATTTATAAAACAAGCTTACGCTCAAATTCCTTCCATGGACCAACAGTTAAATGATGCCAAAACTGCTACTGGTCTCACCAATCCTTCGCTACCTGATGTTGTCGGGGGAATTATCAATTCTGTTTTAGGAATTTTGGGTACAGTTTTTTTAGTACTAATAATTTATGCGGGTTTTACTTGGATGACTGCCGGGGGTAATGAAGAAAAAATTCAAAAAGCACAAAAAATTATTCGCAACTCCACTATCGGTTTACTAGTGGTGGTGTTAGCTTTTGCTATTACTCAATTTGTTCTAAAAACTCTAATTGAATCTGGTTTATAATATGAATAAAATTAAAACTAAAATATTTTTACTAATTAGTTTGATTGGTACTTGGCCGAGCTTAGTTAAAGCTGGGGTACTGCAAGATGCCTTAACCACTGCCCAGGCAACCAACCAAAAAGCTAAATTAGCTGCAGCTGACAATCCAGCCTTTTTAGTAGGTAATATTATTAAATATGCTTTGGGTTTTGTGGGTACTATTTTTCTAGTCCTGATTATCTACGGTGGTTTTTTATGGATGACAGCAGCGGGTAACGATCAACAGATTGAAAAAGCCAGAAAAATTTTGACCAGTGCTACAGTTGGCCTTCTGATTGTCATCTTAGCTTATGGCTTATCTTTATTTATTATTAATGTCATACTTTCTGCTACTGGTTCTGTTTAAATTATGAAAAAAAATATTTTAACTATTGTTATTACTTCCTTTATACTGGGATTACTGCTAATACCCACTACTGTACCAGCGCTGGCTACTACTACTCAAGGCAATGCCGGTACCAAGATAAAACAAGGTATTATTGATACTGGGGTGGCGGCAGAGCTTGGTAATGCCAATACTGATATTAGAGAAGTAGTGGCTTTGATAATCAATGCCTTACTTGGTTTTTTGGGAATTTTATTTACGGTCTTGATTATCTACGGTGGGTTTCTTTGGATGACAGCAGCGGGTAATGATCAACAGATTGAAAAAGCGAGAAAAATTTTGACGCAAGCCACGATTGGACTACTTATAGTAATTTTGGCTTATGCTTTGTCTAGTTGGATATTTAGAGCTATTCTCTATGCCACTTACCAGCCTTATTAATTTGAATAATTTATAAAAAATAAAAGCGGAAAATTTTTTCCGCTTTTTTTATTAATTTATTTTTGCATTTGCTTTTGTTTATATTGCTGATATCTTACCAACGCGTCTATTTCCATATCTCTTGTCTCTTGGCGAGAACCTTGGTAACCATAATAACTACCATAATACCCATAAGGCATAACGATTTGGACATCCCTGTCCTTCATTGATGTAATATACATCAATTGCAATGCCCGATCAGAGGCAGATAAAGTTGTGTCAGTTATAGTTATTAGAGTTGCTACTTGTTTAGTAGTAGCATTTATTTCCTCACTATTGTAAGCAGTGAGATCACCTTTTAATTCTGCGTTAGGGGTATTTATTTGGTACTGGATGGTTGAAGCACAACCAACAAAAAATAATGCAATTGCAAAAATTAATAATTTTTTCATGACTTATCTCCTTTTATTTTTTTAATTAAATTGTTAATTTACGATTGTTAAAATCATCTAACTATAGCTTATTTTTTTGCATTTGTCAATGATTTGATTTGTCAGTATGATTAGATTATGAATAAGTTTAGCCAAATTTTAGAAAAAAAATATACCTTATATATAGGTATCTTGATTTATATTATCATCTTGACCGCTATTAGTTGGTTTAAATACTTAAAGCTTGGTTACAATGCCTTAGATTTAGCTATTTACAATAACGCCTTTTTCAATGCCACAGCTGGCAATGGTTTTTGGTCTAGCATCCAAGGACATCACTACTTTGCTGATCACTTTGAACCACTACTCTATTTACTACTCCCTCTTTATTGGATCTTTAAATCTCCACTCAATTTATTGCTTTGGCAAAGTATTATCCTAGCCAGCGCTTCAATCCCAATTTACTTAATCGCCAAAAATATTGTCAGTCAAAAACTAGCGGTCCTTTTGGCATTAAGCTGGTTACTCAACCCTCTGGCTTGGAACATAAATTTATACGAATGGCATTTGCTACCACTGGCTATACCTTTACTATTACTTGTCTATTATTTTTATTTAAAAAACAATTTTAAATACTATTTTGTTTTTCTGTTACTAGCTCTGCTAGTCAGAGAAGATGTGGCCTTGGCAGTTGGGGGGTTTTTTTTACTTGCTCTAATCGAAAAAAAATCCTGGCGCTGGTGGTTGACACCATTGCTTGGCAGTTTAATTTATTTTACTATCAGTAATTTGGTTATTTCCTATTTTAATACCAACGCTTCACGCTTTAGTGTGTACTATGAATGGTTGCTTACTACCAATCTAGGACAATTTATCCTGCACTTTTTTTCTCTAGGTAATCTGGAGATGTTACTAGGCTTACTACTGGCCTTTTTATTTTTACCTTTAGCAGGAAAAAAATATTTAATCTTGGCAACCGGCCCGTTATTACAATTTATTTTAGGTGAACCGGGAGGTAGTAACATAATTGTTGATACTCATTATTCTTCATTGTTTATCCCCGCGTTAATTATTAGTTCTCTATGGGGACTAAAAAATTTATCACATAAAAATACAAAATTTAGCAAATTATTGTATTTTGATTTTAACTTAACCAAACTAATTGCAGGGGTAACGATTGTTTATTTGGTTTTATTTTTAGGACCAGGTTGGGGGGTTATCCAACAATTAAAAAACTATCAACCTTGGTCAAAAGAACTAATTTCCCAACTTCCTCCCCAAGCCAAAGTGGTAGCTGGTTATAAATATTTACCCCAGCTTTCTAGTCGAGAAAACATATATGCCTGGCACTATATTTTTACTGGCAAACAACAATTCTCAGCACAAACTTATGACTACCAAACACCTGACTACTTAATTATTGATCCGGCGGATACGGTTTATTATGCTTTGCAATTCCCCGGGTCAAAATCTTACCACCAATACTATCCGGGTGGTTTTGCTAATATAAGAAAGTTAATTAGTGGTTATGAGCTAAAATACTTTAACCATGATTTACAACTCTGGCAAAAAAGCGACCAACCAACTATTTTTGAATCAGTGTCCATTTTACAAAATGCCAATAATAATATACAGGAACTAGATAATTTTTCTCTTGTCACCAAAACAGAAAACAATTTGATAAAACTAACTTGGCAAATAAAAGAAAATGTAACCACTGACTATTTTATACAAATCACCTCTAACCAGCAAAAAAATTATTTACGACCTTTGCTTTATTTTTATCCGACCAGTACTTGGGAAACTAACAATTTTTATAATTCACTATTGCCCCTCATGCCTGACGAAAAAATATCTCTACAAATTGTAGAGATTACGGGTTTCGTTGGAATTGATAATTGGCGCGGAACTCAGGCGGATATTAAAATAAAACCAATCGGCAGTCCTATAAATTTACCTTAGGGTACTACTTGATAAATAGTAGTTTGTCCGCTGGTAAATACTGGTACTAAATAATTTTTTTCCTGAGGTTGAAAATCACCCAAACCTTTTTCATAAACAGAAAATAAAACATAATCTATTCCTACCTGCTTTAACCAAGCATGTTTTTTTTCATCTAAATAAGAGTCGTTGTTAGCATAAAACCAATGAGCATAAGCGGCCTTGGCGTAATAATAAATCGTCTCATGCGCATGAGCCACGTAAGCAATTTGACCGGCATAACTTGGAACAAATTTAGCGGGAATATCTGCTGCCAACACCACCTGCTTAGATGTTATTTGTTTAAGCCAAGCAAAACTATCAATTAATCCTTGTTCTAAATAAAAAATTTGAGCAGTTTGATTTGGTTTATTGATAAAATAATAAATATCTCTAACCAGTTGAAAAACATTACTCATAGCAAAAAATAAAACAAATAAAATACTAAAAAGTATAGTATTTTTGTTAATTACTTTTTGATAAATTGAATTAAAATTGGCTTTTAGATAATGATATAAATATACTAAAGCATCAATCGTTAAATATACTAAAATTATATGTAATCCTTGAGTATAGCGACTGGTAAAAGGCAGTGGTAAGATTATTAAACACAAAATTACTACTAACCACAGTAACATAAAAACATAACGATTATCCAAATTTTTGTTTTTTATTCTAATAAATATACTGACCAATCCTCCTATCCCCAACCAACCATAACCTAAAAATATATACTGCCAGGGAGAAAGCGGGGTAACGTTTTGCATAGCTCTTTGATAAATAATTGGGTCAACTAAAATTAACCAGCCATGGTAGATGGCTGCTGGTAGTGACAAAACAATAAATAATCCTACCCAAATAAATTGTTGCCAATTAATTTTCTTTTGTTGCCAAGTGAGATAAAAAAAATAAAGTATCGCTACGCCATAAACAACCGGTAAATAATAAGGGTGAAAATTAAAATAAAATAAACCAGCCAAAGCTGCTATAAGTGCGTATTTAATTTTTGTTTGACTTAAGCCTAAAAAAATTAAAAGTAAAATTACCAACATCATTACCAAGGAAGCGATCATGTGTGACGAATGATAAAGGGCAGTAAAAGTAGTGGCTTCAGTAATCCACAAGTCAATCGGCCAAGACAAAGTTGCTCTGGCAGGATTAAGAATTTGTAAAAAAGGAGCGCTGTAGGCACCAACACCAGCAGAAAATAGTAAAAATATTATTGCCCATTGTCTCACCCGTTGACTAACAAAAAAATAACTAAAAAATATATAAGCAGTCACAACAAACACTGGGATCATTAAAATTCGACTGGCTTGAAAAATTATTGGTAACGATAAATTAAACCATTTACCAAATAAACCTACCAACAACCACCAGATATTGAGTGTACCGTGAGTTTGTATTTCTGAAGTAAAAAAATTGTATAAAAAAAATTCTCCAATTTTTATCTGACGTAAATATGAGTAATAAACCGGCACATCACCTGGACTTAAGGCGTGTAGTCCATTGTATATAGTACCAGGCGGTGTTAATAAATAACCAATCAAATAAGGCAAGGTGGTAATAAAAATTACCACAGCACTCAACCACCAAATAAAACGCCACTCCTGAGCTGAGATAGTAATTTTAAATTTATCATCAACTATCATAAATCTTTAAAAACTACTTGATAAATTATAGTGTCATTGTCAGAAAAAACTGGTTGTAAATAATCTTTCTCTTGTGGCTGAAAAACATTAAAACCAGGAGCTTCTAAATAATAGACTATATAATCAATGCCTGTTTGCTGTAAAAAATCTAACTTTTTGTCATCATGACTGTTATTTTGAAAAAACCATTTCATTTCCAAATATTTTTTATGAGAATCAACTGTTTCTACCAAATGCCCCAAGTATTGCCGTCTCGTAACCAAAGCGGGAGCTGTTCTAAACCACATGTCATAGTTGGTAAAAATTATTTTATCTTTACTGGTATTGGTTTCCAACCAAGCGGCGGTTGCTAAAAACTCTTGGGGGTAATAATAATAGGCATAGCTTTGTTTTTGAATATAAAAAAAATTAAGTCCCAAAAAATTTAAATTACTCATTACAAAAACCAAACCCACTGGTAGCCAAACAAACCAACGTTTGATTGACCAGTCTTTTATTTTAACTGAAAAATGTTTGTCTATAGCCACTACAAAATAAGCAACCAGAATAGCTAAAGGAAAAAACCAACCTTCCGCCAAACGCCTTTGCCATAAAAAAGGAGCATAAAGTAATCCGGCTGTAATCACCGACCAGATTAACAACCAATCAAAATCTTTGGCTTCATTTTCTTTTTTCCGCAGATACCACCAGTAGCTAAACAAAGCTAAAATAAAAGTTACACCAAAACTTAAAAAAGTTATAAATATTTTTGGTGAGGGCAAAAAGTTTTGAATAGTTTTAATATGAGTTACCCAATCAAAAAAATATAGATATATATAATACCCAACACTAGGCAGTGTGGCTAAAAATATCAAAAATATTTTTCCAGTCCCTGACCAAAAAAATTTCCGGCGCATAGTAGACAAATACAACCAATACATTCCCAAAATACTAAAAACTGAAGGAATATAAAATGGATGCAGTAACAATAAAATACCACTTACTAAAGCGGAAACAAAAGTATAAAAATAACTATTGTATTTAAGAGCAAAAAAACCAAAATTTAAAGCAAGTATTAAAAATAACCACGACAAAATAAAATGTGGTGAAATCACCATACTGGTAAAAGGAAAGGCATCAGGTATAAAAAAATCAAACGGCACGTTGTGCCAGGCATTATCAAACCAAAAAAATGGTTTAGCCAAAACAAATAACCACCCCCACCCAGCACCCAAACTAAAAAATCCCAAAGCTACCTGTCGCGTCACCCGACTAGTTAAAAAATAACTAATAAATAAATAGGAGAAAAAAATAAAAATAGGAATTAAAATTGTTCTAGCCAAATGAAATGTTGTTGGTGGAGTGAGGTTAAAAATTTTACTAATTTTACCAAGTAGTGTCCAAAAGGGATGAAGTACTGGCAAAGTTTTTTCGCTAGTATACATATTATTTACCAACCAACCGCCTTCTGCCCCTTGTCTAATATAAGAAAAATACACCGTGTTATCACCAGGGTTTACAAAAGTAGAAGCATTATAAACTGAACCTACTGGTGTTTGACTGGCTAAAAAGCTATAAGGTAACCAAGTTAAAAGAAGTAATATTAGTATTACTAATCCTAATCCCAACCACTCTTTTTTAGTCCAAGTTCTAATGATTGTTTTTAGCATACTTCAATTTTAACTGGAAAATAATAAGAAAAAAATCAACAATATCTTTTTTAGAGAGTTTTGATTTACCTTTTTGTCGATCATTAAAAACTACAGGTACTTCCACTACACTAGCTCCTTGTCTTTCAACTAAAAACAACATCTCTTCTTGAAAAGAATAACCATTGCTTTTAATTTGTCCTAAAGGAATTTGCTCAAGTAACTGCCGACGATAACAACGAAATCCAGCTGTGACATCTTTGGTCTTAAGTCCCAAAAAAAATCTGGCAAAACTCATCGCTCCCCAACTCATAAACTTTCGCCACCAACTCCAGCCAATTATTTTTCCGCCTTTTACTCGCCTGGAACCAATGGCTAAATCAGCACCTGCTTTGACAGCAGCTAACAATCTGGGAATATCAGAAGGTTGATGGGAAAAATCTGCATCCATTTCCATAATAAAACTAGCTCCCGCGTCCAGAGCTTTTTGAAAACCTGTGACATATGCGCTTCCTAGTCCCATCTTTCCAGGACGAACCAATAAATCAAGTTGATATTGTGATTGTAAATTTTTTACTATTTTAGCAGTCTGGTCGGGTGAATTATCATCTATTACCAATACACGTAAATCAGGAATATTTAAGAAAAAAATTTGTTGCAATAACAATTTAATATTTTCCGATTCGTTGTAGGTGGGTAAAATAATATACAACATACAAACTAATTGTATAATAAAAACTCCCGCCTGTCTTTAAGGCGGGAGTTTATTTTTGGCTAAAGTAAAGGCGCTATTATAATTGCTACAATGGCCATTAGTTTAATTAAAATATTTAAACTTGGGCCAGAGGTATCTTTAAATGGATCACCAACTGTATCACCTACCACCGCTGCTTTATGAGCATCACTACCCTTACCACCCAAGTTTCCTGCTTCAATATATTTTTTAGCATTGTCCCAAGCACCACCCGCATTGGCCATGATAATAGCCAGTAAAAATCCGGTAATAGTAGAGCCAGCCAACATACCAGCCAGTGAGGCCTTACCAAGTATCAAACCTACTAATAATGGTGCCAACACCGCTAATACCCCTGGTACAATCATATATTTTAAAGCGCTAGCAGTAGAAATAGCTACACACTTAGCATAATCTGGTTTAGCAGTACCTTCCATAATACCAGGAATTTCTTTAAACTGACGTCTTACTTCACCGACCATTTCTTGAGCAGAAGTACCGACAGCTTTCATGGTTAAAGCTGAAAATACTGCTGGCAATAATGACCCAATAAACAAACCAATCAATACTTTGGGATCAAGTATATCTACATTGTTTAACTGGACAACATGACCATAAGTAATAAGTAATACCAGTGCGGTCAAGGCGGCACTACCAATCGCAAACCCTTTACCAATTGCGGCAGTAGTATTACCTACCGCATCTAGTTCCTCAGCTCTCTGTCTGGCGTCATGACCAAGACCAGCCATTTCTGCAATTCCGGCAGCGTTATCAGCCACTGGTCCGTAAGTATCAGTGGCCAGTGTAATTCCCAAAGTTGCTAACATCCCCACAGCGGCAATGGCGATACCGTAGATTCCGGCCTGAGCATAAGAAACCCAAATAGCTACACAAACCGCCAGCACCGGTACAACCGTAGACATAAGTCCCAAGGCAAAGCCAGCAATAATATTGGTTGCCGGACCTGTCTTGGAAGCGTCAGCAATACCACGAGCTGGTTTGTTTTTTTCTGAAGTATAAAATTCTGTTGCCAGTCCAATTACAATACCAGATGCTAGACCTACTAAAATTGACCAATAAACCCCTATATTACCCACTGTATATTTTACTAAAAAAAATGAAAATACTGCTACTATTAAAGCGGCTGTCCAAATACCTGAATTTAAAATAGTATGAACCGCTCCGCTTTTTCGCATTTTTATTACAACATTACCAACTAAAGAAGCCAGTACTCCAAGTCCAGCAATTAACAGTGGTAAAGTAACAGCACTCTCACCCAATAAATATGTAGCTGCTACTCCCAAAGCCATGGCCGCAATCAAAGAATCGCTATAGGATTCAAACAAATCAGCTCCCATACCAGCGACATCACCAACATTATCACCTACATTATCAGCAATGGTAGCAGGATTTCTCGGATCATCCTCTGGGATACCTGCTTCTACTTTACCTACCAAATCAGCACCCACATCGGCGGCTTTGGTATAAATACCTCCACCTACTCTAGCAAACAGAGCAACCGAAGAAGCGCCAAAACCAAAACTATAAATTACATTTGGATCTTTAATCAATGCATACAAAATTCCAATAGCTACTAGTGACAAACCGGTCACTGATAATCCCATAACTGAACCGGAAGAAAAAGCTACTTTCAATCCTGCAAATAAACTGTCTTTTGCTGCCTCAGCGGTTCTAGCATTGGCAATAGTAGCAATGCGCATACCTATATTGCCTGTTAAAGCCGAAATAACTGAACCCAATAAAAAACAGCCGGCTTGCACCCAACCTAAAGGAGAAAAACCAATAACTAGAGATACTATCACAACAAAAACAGCTAAGATGCGATATTCTTTATTTAAAAAAGCCATTGAACCTTCGTGGATATAACTAGAAATTTCTTTGACTTTTTCACTCTCCACTTTTATTTTTTTTATTTGGTAAGCTAGTAGACCGGCATAAACCAAACCGATAGCTCCAGCTAATACTCCGTACAAATAATGCATAATAAAAAATTAATTATTATTTAAATTGCGCTGAGCGCGTTTATTATTTATTTTCTTCTGTTGTTATGGTTTCAGTTTGTTCAGTAACTTCCGCTGCTTCTTCGGCTTCCACAATACTTTCATCATTTTCTTCAATTTTTTCTTTGTCTGTAGCTTTATCCTCAATAGATGTTTGTACTACTTCACCTTTTTCTGAGGCAATGTCTATTTTCCAACCAGTTAATTTAGCGGCCAGTCTAACGTTTTGACCAGATTTACCAATCGCTAAAGATAGTTGATCCTCTTTGACGGTGGCAACTGCTTTGTGTTCAGCTTCATTTAGTTCGACTGACAATACTTGTGCTGGTGACAAGGCATTGCTGATAAACTGTTCGAACTGTTCGTTCCATTCAATAATATCAATTTTTTCACCATTAAGTTCATTGATAACAGTTTGTACTCTAGTACCACGTTGACCAACGCAAGAACCAATTGGATCAATATTATCTTGGTGGGCAATAACGGCGATTTTTGCTCTAGCTCCTGCTTCTCTAGCCACAGCTTTGATTTCCACTGTTTCGGCCATAATTTCTGGTACTTCCAAGGCAAATAATTTTTTCAAAATTTCTGGATGAGAACGAGAGGCAATAATTTCCGGTCCCTTGTTTCCTCTGGTTACTGAAACAATATAAATTTTTATTCTCATTCCGGGACGATATTGTTCATTGGGAATCTGTTCTTCTGGAGGCAATAAAGCAAACGCCTTGCCTAAATCAACAAAAATTAACCGCCCTTCAATTCGTTGAATGGTTCCATTTAATAACTCGCCTTCTTTATTTTTATAATCATTGAAAATTGTATCTCTTTCCACTTCTCTCAACTTCTGAATAATCACTTGTTTAGCGGTTTGGGCGGCCACTCGGCCGTAATCAGATGGGACCGCCAACTCCTGAGTAAGTACATCGCCTATATCTGCTTTTTTATCAATTTTTTTAGCTGCCGACAACATAATATCAGTTTTTGGATTGTATTTTCTGATATCTGATATCTCCATGGGGTCTGGTTCGGTAAATTCTTCATTTTTATTTTCTGCTTCTTTTTTGCGGACCAACCAATCTTCCTTTTGTAAACGCAACTCTTCACGTTGTTTTTCCAACTCTTCCAAGTCAATATCTTCTACTACGGTTTTTTCATCAAACACTCTGGCGCCACCAGTTTCGGGATTAAATTGCACTTTTATATTTTGTTCCTTGTTACCAAAATCTTTACGAAAAGCAGCTGCCAGCGCCGCTTCAATAGTTTCAATAACCAACTCTTTTTTTAGGCCTTTTTCATCACAAATCTGCTGAATGGCAGTCATAATAGGATTTGTACTCATAAAATAATTTTAGAATAAAAAAAACTAGTATAAATACTAGTCTACGATTAGCATAATATTTAACTTGTAATATGTCAAGTTTAATTTATAATTAATCTTGACAAGCTAAATAATAAATGTTAAATTCTTTAACCATGTTTAATGAGCATTACCTAAAAAATCATACTGAAGATTTACGAAAAAGATTTCCCACGGAAACAAAAAATATTGAGGAAGAATATAGTCATCGTGAAATTAAACCAATCATAAATATAGAGGAATTGGCTACTTGGTGTGAAAACGACGAACAACTAGAAAAACTTTTGAATGAGGTGGTTGATTACTTTTTTAAATACACCGAAACGGTTTGCGAATATAATATTATTGTACAAAAACATCTAGCTGGTGAAGATGTTGAGGATCAATTAGCTAGTTGGGATGAAATTAGACATCATACACACAACGCGATGATAGATAGCGTAGTAATTTTGATTAGAAATATAAAAAACAAAAAACCAGACTGGTCAAAAAATTTACCGCCTAAAGAAAATCGAGTGGCTTATGGAGCCTTGGCTATGGAAAATACTTTTTTAGAACTTTTAAAATATAAGGAAGAAAACAATGACTCAGGACAATAAAAACGAATTAATTCTCAGGTACACAGCTTTAGCTGTCAAAAATAAACGAGAGAATAAATCCATCGCCCCAACAACGGATATGGAAAAAATAAAAAAAATTCTCAATCTCACCCACGAACAAATTATCAAAGCAGCAGCTGAATTAACCAAAGAATAATCATACACCCTTAGTATCAACTAAGGGTGCTTTTTTTAAATTTGTTTTAACTTTTTCTTAGCTTCTGCTAGCTTATCTTTTTCTTTGGCTATCACTGCGGCAGGGGCTTTTTGCAAAAATTCTTGATTGCTTAACTTATTTTCTAAAGTGGTAATAAAATTTTTTAATTTTTCTATTTCTTTAGTTTGATCTTTGGATTTTAATTCAATCGTAAAAACAAAGCTATACTCTGGTGCGACTATCTGCTGCTTAGCTTTAACAATATTTTTATCAAGCCAACTAATTTTTACTCTAGCCAATTTTTCAATTAAAGTTTGTTGTTTTTGAAAAATAGTTAAAAATTCTTGAGCATAAATTTCTACAGGAATAAATTGACCAGCCGCTAAACCATTTTCATTTTTTACTGACCTGAGATTGGTAATCAATTTTTGTAAAATTAAAAATGATTTAACCGTACTTGTTGATTTGACTTTATCAGGCTGAGGCCAGTGTTGAACCATTAACATTAGTTTGTCTTGCTTAGAAAAATTATAAATTTCCGTCCAGATTGCTTCACTAACAAAAGGTACAAAAGGATGAATCAAAATTAAAAGTTTTTGTAAAATATAATTTAATATTTCTTCTTTACCAGATTCAATTTTAGCAATTTCCAAATACCAGTCAGCGAGTTTTGCCCAAACAAAATCGTACAACAATTCTATAGCTACAGAAAATTTATAATTACCTAACTGGGAAGTTACTTGGGAAATTAATTGATTGAATTCAGACAAAATCCACTCGTCGGCCAAAGTTTTTGCTTCAGGTTTTTTATCAGTCAATTTTGGTTGGGATAAATTCAATAATATAAAACGAGAAATATTCCAAAGTTTATTGACAAAATTTCTGTACCCTGCAATTTTTTCTTCATATAAACTTAAATCATTTCCAGGGGTTACACCAATTATCATCGAGAGTCGCAGAGCATCAGCGCCGAATTCAGCAATCATCTCCAAGGGGTCAATACCATTACCTAAAGATTTACTCATTTTCTTACCTTGACGATCACGCACCAGCCCGTGTAAATATACTTTTTGAAAAGGAATCTGCCCCGTAGTATAGATAGTCATAATAATCATTCGCGCTACCCAAAAAAATAAAATATCGTAACCAGTCTCCAAAACTTGAGTAGGATGAAAACGTTTAAAATCTTTAGCCTTAGGCCAGCCTAAAGTAGAAAATGTCCACAAGGCAGAAGAAAACCAAGTGTCCAAAGTATCTTCATCCTGCACCCAACCTTCATCTTGAGGTGGTTCAACTCCAACATAAATTTCTGTTGCTTGATTTATTTGTTCCTTAGTCCTTGATCCTTGGTCCTGGCTTTTGTACCACACTGGAATACGATGCCCCCACCAAATTTGTCTAGAAATACACCAATCACGTAAATTTTCCAGCCAATGAAAATATACTTTTTCAAAACGTTCTGGTATTATTTCTATTTTTTTATCAGCTTGCCCGTCAAGTCCAGTACGCACCGCAGCAATAGCCAACTCTTTTAAAGATTTATTTATCTCAGGAATTTTTTTATTAACATCAATAAACCATTGCTTTGATGGTAAAGGTTCAATTGGCGTATTACAACGATAACAAACAGATAAATTGTGTATATAATCATTATCAATATGATCAACTAATCCTTGGGCTTCCATTTTAGCTACAATTTTTTTCCGTGCCTGATTGGCATTTGTTCCTGCGAACTCTCCAGCTACGGCAGTCAAGTTACCGGCTTCATCAATTATTTTTACTACTTCTAAATTATATTTTTTAGCCAATTCAAAATCGACAAAACTATGAGCCGGGGTAATAGTCATAGCACCTGTGCCAAGTTCCGGATCAGCTACGTTATCAGCAATCACTTGGGCTTCAATTTCACCTTCTATCCAAGGTATGATAAATTTTTTACCAATTAAATCTTTATAACGCACGTCATCAGGATGAACCACAATGACTTTATCAGCAAACTTTGTTTCTGGTCGCGCTGTGCCAATTACTACCGGGCCATATTTAAAATAATAAAAAGGAGTTGATTGTTCTTTATACTCTACCTCATCATCAGCCAGTGTTGACTGACAACGAGGACACCAATTTACAATTCTGTTTCCCCGATAAATCAGACCATCATCATACATTTTTTTAAAAACCTGATAAACAGTCTGTGAGATATCTTTATCTAAGGTGTATTTTTCTCTCGACCAATCAAGGGATGAACCCATTTTTCTTATCTGTTGTCGGATAGTATTTTTTGATTTATCGGCATAATCTCTAACGGTTTGCAAAAATTTTTCTCTACCTAAGTCTTCTTTTTTCATGTCTTCTAGAGCAATTATTTTTTCTACTTTAGTTTGGGTGGCAATAGCCGCATGATCTGTACCTGGTAACCATAAAGCTTGTTGACCAAGCATGCGATGATAACGAATCATCAAATCTTCATAAGCCAGCATAGCCGCGTGGCCCAAATGAAGCTCTCCGGTCACGTTGGGTGGCGGCAAAACAATTGTAAAAGCAGGGGCGTCTGATTTAATCAATTTTTGCTCAACTAAAACATCAGGATTAAAATAGCCACTTTTTTCCCAACGGGCATAAATTTCATTTTCATAATTTTTTGCTTCATAAGCTTTGGGGAGTTCCATAAATTTATCCTATCATATTTAAAAATTTTACTCTAAAAAATAAAAACACCACTTTGGTGTTTCGAGAGCCCCAACTAGGGACGGTACCATCTCGATTTTTCAAAAAATTGAAAAACTTAATTGTCACGCGCTAACGGGCGTACCCCGGGCAGTTCTACTAATTTAAAAAATTTTCTTCTGCCGACACGTTGAGCGACATTAACTCTCAACGATTGTCTTATTATTTGATTGGTAATCACAGATTATTAAATAAACAACTAAAAGTCAATAGTTCTAATACTTTCCTTATCGCCATAATCAAACTGTACTAGCAAAGCATCGCTCGGCCAACTACCCATAATTCTCTCTGGCCATTCTACCACTACCAAACTCCGCGCATCAGCCAAATAATCAGTTAATCCTAATTCATCAACATCTTGATTGTACTCAATCCGATATAAATCAACATGTACCAACCTGTCAAAATCCGAATTCTGCAAAGGATAAATTTTCATCAACACATAAGTCGGACTACTGACATCATCTTTTAGTTCTAACTCTTCAGCGATGGCTTGTACGGTTACGGTTTTACCAGTGCCCAACTGACCACTAAGTAAAATTATATTTCGCCTACCTAACTGACGTAAAATTTCTCTGGCTATCCGCCTGGTATCCTGGATAGAATAACTGGTTCTCATCATATATTTAAATTTGGTTTTATAGCAGTGGTAATAAAATTTTTATTTAATGCTTGCTGTCCTAAGCGATGACTGATAAAACCAGCCAAAGCAATCATAGTAGCATTATCTCCTGTATACAACATTTTTGGCAATAGTAAAGGCCAATTATTCAAAGAACATTTTACTGCCATCTCCTGACGTAAACTTTGATTAGCGCTAACACCTCCAACTACCGCCACGGCTTGAGCATGATGAAATTTAGCGGCTCTAACTGTTTTTTCAATTAACACTTCTATTACTGCGGCTTGCCAACTGGCACAAAGATTATTTATTTGTTCCTCGTTAAGATTGCCTAAAGCCTTAATTTTGTAAAGCAATGAAGTTTTTAAACCAGAAAAGGAAAAATTAAAATCTGGTTGCTGCAATAAAGGTCTGGGAAAAGACCAAGTATTTTTGTCTCCCAGAAGGGCTCTCTTACTTAAAATCGGTCCCCCCGGATAACCTAGATTCATTATTTTGGCTGCCTTATCAAAAGCCTCGCCAGCAGCATCGTCTAAGGTTTTACCAATCACTTCATAATTGATAAAGTCTTTTACCAAGATCAATTCCGTGTGTCCTCCAGAAACAATCAAAGCTATAAATGGCCAGTTAATATTAATAGGTTCAGTTTTACCTACTTCGGGTAAAAGCCATGACCATAAATGACCAATTAAATGATTGACTTCATAAAGTGGCTTTTGTTTCAACCAAGCTAGGGTTTTTGCGGTTTCAAAACCAACCATCAAAGCACCAGCTAATCCTGGTCCTTGCGTTGCAGCGATAGCATCAATTTGCTTAACAGTTAACTTGGCTTGTTTTAATGCCTGATCAACTATAGGTAAAATATTAATAATATGTTGCCTAGCTGCCACTTCTGGCACAACACCGCCAAATTGTTTATGAATTTTTATTTGTGAATTGACCACGTGAGCTAAAACAGTGACAGTTGTTTTATCAGCTTTAATAACAGCTGCTGCGGTTTCATCACATGATGTTTCTATACCTAAGATATATGTCATATAATTAAGTTAGCATAAACAAGCTAGTCTTGACAAAAACAAAAAAATGTGCTAAGATAGAATGTTTTAAATAATGATATTTATGAAATTAATAAAAATTATATTATTAATATTGTTAACTTTAACCGCTAGCTACTTAACTGTTCCCCCAGCTCAAGCGGCTAATTTGGAATTTATCAATATTTCAGTCAAAGAGCTTGATAATGATAAATTGACTATCCAATGGACAACCAATCAACCAGCCCAAGGTTGGTTACAAGTTGGCATGGAACCTGAAAAATATTTATGGGTCACCCAAGCTAATACTTATAACACCTATCAACAAGCTACTATTTTATTACCTAAAGCCAATACTACTTATCACTATCGTTTGATTGCGGAAAATATGAATGGTGAAAGAGTAATGTCTTTTGCTTTCAACTACAAAGTAGAGAAATTTATTGATACTAAAGCCCCTGAATTTGTTAGTATTCCCAAAACTCTTTACGTGGATAATACCAACGCTTTTTTACTTTGGCAAACCAATGAACAAATTGGCGCAGAAATAAAATATAGCCTTTACTCAGATTTATCCAAAGCCAACACTGCTCGCACCAGTTCTGACAAAAATAAAAACCATCAGGCTAAAATAAATTTATCCAGACTAAAACCCAGTACTACTTATTATTATGAAGTAACAATTACTGATACCAACAAAAATGCTACCAAAACTGCGGTGCTCAACTTTACTACCAAATCACAAGCTGATACCGAACCACTTAAATTGATCAACCAAAAACCACTAAGTAATAATGATTCATTTATTACCGACACCAGCATTAAAGCCACCTGGCTTACCTCTCGCCCCTCTTATTGTGAATTTTTGTATGGTGAAAAAAATAAGTACAAAAAAAAGTTAAAGGAAACTGGTAATGAATCTTGGGATCATTCTTTTTTAGCTGAAGATTTAAAACCTGGTATAGAATATCAATATAAAATTTATTGTCGCGATGTTTTTGGTAAAAAAATTGAAACCAATGATGTTTTATTTCAAACCAGAATTCCGCAAGTACTTGGTTATGAATACGATAAAAATCAGGCAATAAAATTTTATGGACAAAGCTACCAGTTAGTTAAAGCAACGGGTAGTGCTAATATTTACGTAATTGTAAAAAATCAAAAATATTTAATTAAATCACCTAGTATTTTCCAAAACTATGGTTTTAGTTGGTCTGAAGTCAAAACAATTAGTCCAAAAGAATTGGCTAAATATCCAGATGTAAAGCTAGTCAAATCTCCAGCTAGTCCAGCAGTGTATTTTCTTTATCACTCTTATCAAAGAAAAAAAGCTATCTTAAATGAAAATGCTTTTAAATCATACCGAGATAACAATTTTAATAAAGTTGTTGTCATTAGTCCAACCGATCTAGATACTTATTCAGATATTGTTTTAGTGAAAGAAGCAAATAAACCAACTATTTATTTATTACAAGAAAATATTAAGCGTCCTATTAAAAACATGGTGGCTTTGAAAAATAATAATCTAACTCATCAACCGATTGGTATAGTTTCCCAAAAAGATTTGGAAACTTATTATACTGGCAATTTATTGGAGTGACCTTAATTTAATTACTATTTATAAATTAATCCCGCCTTATTAATAGGCGGGATTTTATGTTAACAAGCGTGAGAAGTTGTATTTTTAACTGTCTCTAAAATTTTTTCAATTACTTCTTTGTTTTTATCCACCAATGTTTGGTGATATTTTTGAGCACTAATCCCTTGTCTGAATTCAGGCTTAGGAATGTCTGAAGTAATTGGTTGCTTGCTTTCTTTTTCTTGATTTTTTTTCATAACTCACTCCTTTGATTTATTGATTTGTTAAATGAACAAAATAAAAAGCGCTCTTTGTCCTCAAATATAAAATTTGATTTAAGGACGAAGAGCGCTTCTCATAAAGCACTGTCCGTGGTACCACCTTAACTTTTCCAAAAAAATAATTTTTGGAACGCTTTCACATACTCTAAAAAGAAATATGTTAGTCCGATAACGGGAACGCCCGTGATAACCTACTCAATATTTTCAGTTACCCAGCTCCAGAGGGAACTTCCCAATTGTTTTATTACAGGCCTATTCTCAATCACGCTAGGCCCTCCCTGTGAAATAATTACAATGGTACTTTCCTCTTTCTTTGCTTTTGTTTAATTAAAATATACTTTACTTAAATATTTTATACACCTACATTAAAGATGTGTCAATATTTATTGGTTCAACTCACTATAACCACCCTTTTTTACATATTTTTACATTTGAATAAATTAAAAAAACCGATGTTCTAAATCGGTTTTATAATAGGATAACGAGGAATGCTTATTAAATATTGATATGGTAGTGGTTCAATTAAACTTGGTAAAAATATGTCTGGTTTATCTTTGGCTTGCGGATTGCACTCTGGACAAAAAGGACGATCTATCGTCACTAATTTTACTTCTATTCCATAATCAACTTCTATATCAACGCTGACAAAAAAAATTGTTGCCTTAGTGCGAAGACAACGCCAAATTATACCTACCTCTTCATCATCATCCATATTAACTCCTGCGTGTTCCTCTAATCTATCTAAATCTGATTTCACTAACAGCATATATTTACCTTTCGATTTTTAAAGAAAATTCAATTTAAAATAACATTAAAATCAATTAGAGTCAATACTATTTAGACAAAAAATATCAAATATAATCTTAATTTATTTTAGGAGCCTCTGGTGATTGTTTTTTTCTCTTTCTAGCTATGACGGCTGGATAAAAATACATTACCAAACCAGTAATACCCATTAAAAATAGCACTACACTGAAAAAAGGACTCATTTGATTGTGTAAGTAACGAACTAATCCTAAATCAATAAAATTAAAGTCACTAAAAAAACTAGAATATTTCATTATCCCACCAGTAGTTGCCATCAACATGGTTAAAAATACAATGATGATAACCAAATAACGATGAATCTTTTTTGCTAATAGATATAATTTCATAATTTTATTAATCATCTTCAAACTCTTCCTCATTATTGGAATTTGCGGTAGTAGGAGCTGGCGTTGGCGTTGGATTTGTTTGTAAGTTTGCTGCTGGTGCTTGAGTACCTAAATCCCCAATATAAAGTTGTGCTAAATCATTGTAAGCTAAACTAGAGTGACTACCCCCACCACCTTGAGTTATAAAAGCTTGCGTAGCATCCTGTCCGCAATAAGGAATAATTCTATTGCTACCGCCAGGGTGTAACTTTATATAGTTGGTTACATTATATACCTTACCACTAACAATTAACCAACAGTCGTTAGCTACATTGTGAGTAGCTACTGTTTGTGTAGACAAAAATACGCCCGCTACTTTACCTACACTTGGAGTATTAACTTTACTAGCTAAAGGTGGTTGCTGATTGGTGTTTGTCGGACTACTTGTTATATCAATACTATTGGCAGCTGACAAACTAATATCGCCAATATACAATGGAGCTAAATCAGCATAGGCCTGACTTGAATGACTACCCTCGCCACCTTGAGTTATAAAAGCTTGCGTAGCATCCTGTCCGCAATAAGGAATAATTCTATTGCTACCGCCAGGGTGTAAATTAAGATAGCCGGTGGCATTATATACTCTGCCGCTAATAATTATCCAACAATCATTAGCTGAGTTATGAGTGGCTACGTCTTGAACATTTAAAGTTTTAGCTACGTCAGTAGGATTGATTTGGTTGGAATTATTACCAGCTACGTTCTGTTGAGTAGAATTGTTTTGCAATGAATATAAAGCGAATTTAGCCTGCTGTAATTTATAATTTTGTATAAAAAACAAACCAGCAATCACCAAAAATATAGTTAAAATAAAACCAACTATTAATTCTTTTTTCATAATATA
>CAZINS010000010.1:0-31536 GCA_964540695.1 uncultured Gammaproteobacteria bacterium
GGTGTTGGTATTGATCCAACCAGTATGTTCCAGATAAATGGCGCAGCAGGTACGGGATGGAATTCAGGACTGAAAATTACTCGCGCTGACCAAATAGGCGCTGATTTTCGTATTAATGTTACTACTGGTTCCACTTTATTTAGAAATTTTTTAGCTGGAGCTGGTTATGCATTTAGAAATTCAGCTGATGCTACACTACTTTATATATTAAGTGATGGAAAAGTTGGTATAGGTTATAATCCAACATCTAAATTAACCGTTGGGCCTACAACCAATGTAGAAGGGGTTAGAATTATTAGTAGTAATTACTCGCCGTTTATTATTAGAAATACTGCCAATGATAAAGATATATTTAGAATTAAACAAGACGGTGAGTTAACGCATTTTGTAAATGGTTCTCCAGCGTTGAGTTTTAGTACTGATATGGTATTGAATGTGAATAATAAAGTTAAAACAAATGTTGTAGAGACAGAATTTTTAACTCATTATGAGGATACTGGTACTAACTCAACTTACTATACTTGGGGTGATGATGGTTTAGATTTTTGTAATCCAGAAGCTTATTTGGATTGTCAAGATAAGAAATTAGCTCAAGTTATTTTTGATTATATAGGTAATTTTTTTAAGATTCCCCAAGCTTTAGCCGAACCAGTAAGAGAGTATGTATATAGACCTCCAACTAATGCGGCTCCTTGTAATGCTGGTGATGTTACTTTATATACCGCCCCTTCACAAGCAAAAATTTATTTTGACTGTAGTGACACTTATCAGCAAACAGCTCCTTATATATCATATCGTTATTGTCAAACTACTACTGCAGCACCAAGTGAAGTAACTAAAATACAGTTTGAAGGCACGCCAGGGTTAGCAAAACCTGGTTTAACAAAAATCAAGGACAATTTGGTAGTGGAGAAAAATTTTTGGGGTGACGGTATAACTAGTGGTTGTCATAATGTAGGATCGAGCGGTGTACCCCAAAAGCTATGCCCTGACGGAGAATTTATGGCTGGTATCAATATAGTCACCAATATGTATGATAGTACTATTATTTGTTGTCCGTTATAGATTTTGATTAAAAATAAACCCTTTTCTAAATGAAAAGGGTTTTTTATTTATCTAAGAAGTGTCATTTTTTTGGTCAGTTTTTGACCGTTAGCAGAGAGAGTATAGAAATAATTACCGCTAGGTAATTGTAAAGAGTTGAACTCATATTCATATGTACCATTAGGTAATTCTTGATTGACCAAGGTGGCCACAGGTTGCCCCAATATATTATAGACAGTGAGATTAGTGAAATTTGAAATAGGAATAGTGAATCTTATTTTAGTACTGGGGTTGAAAGGATTAGGATAGTTTTGTAACAACGAATAGTTGTCAGGTATGGGATTTTTTATATTTTCCAATCCAGAAAGTATATCGCCAAATCCACAATACAGAATGGGTGTGTTGCCATAGTTTTGGTAATACCAGGAATCTAGTGTAATCGTATTATTTTGTTGATTATAAAGTACCAGAAGTATACAGGTTTCTATGGTAGCACTATCGGCCGGAAAAGGTTGTCCAGTGGTTACACTAGTCCATGAATGGTTCTCAACTTTTAGCCAGTTATTTCCTATACTAGTTGAACTATAAATTGGAAAATACCAATCATTTTGGTAATTTATAATTAATTGTACATACGTAAAAGGAACGTATGATTTAATAATAAAATTACATTGTACTAATGACATAGTGATGGGCTGAGATAAATTGTTGGTAAGAAATTGGTAGCCCGAGCCATTACAGGTAATATCCATTTGTAAACTATATTGGTTGTTGTAACCAGGTATGATCGGTATATTGGTATTTACATCTGTGGAAGCAGATAGGGTAGATGTGTCATTAGTAGAAAATGGTGTAATATTGGCAGATTGCCAACCAAAAACTTCTTGAGCGTTTATTTTGAGTGATACCACCCAAAAAAAGAGTACTATGATGATAGCTATTTTTTTCATGATAAGCCTCCTTTGGGCAATTATTTGGAAATTTGTTATTTAGTTTTGAAAGTTCATTTTGTAATTATATAATATCATATTAAACAAGAAAAATTAAAATTTGTCAATATTATAAAAACCGCCATATTTATGGCGGTTTGATTTTAAGAATTTAATATTCCCAAAGTGAGTTCGTCTATCAGTTCTTGGACTGATAATATTTTATCAATGCGGTGTACGTTGGCACCAGCAAAAATTAAACCTTCATCTACTTTGCCCTGAAAAGAGTCAATAAGTTTTACGGCTATACAATAGCCAGCTTGATCTCTCTCGCAGGAGTCAATGCAATGATATGGACAAATAGTTTTGCCAAATTTTTCTTCGTTTAATTTTTTTAAGAACGGATTCATAATAGCGCGTCCCGGCATACCGACTGGACTTTTGATAATCATTATATCTTCTTGTTTGGCATTGATGTAGGCTTGTTTAAATTGTTCTGCTACCGGACATTCATGAGTGGCAACAAAACGAGTAGCCAGTTGAGCGCCACTAGCACCCAGTGAAAGAAAATGAGCAATGTCATTACCAGTATAAACACCACCAGCTACAATCAGAGGGATTTTTCTGCCAATTTTTTGTTCATAGGGCCCAATGATTTGCAAAGTCTCTAGTAAAATTTTTTCTAAATTATAATTTACGGGATCAGCTAGTTGCTGCAAAGAAAAGCCTAAATGCCCACCAGCCAAAGGACCTTCAATAATGAAAGCATCAGGTACACGTTGGTATCTTTCCCAGTAAGTAATAATTATTTTAGCAAGGCGTGCAGAACTAATGATTGGCACTAAAGCCACACGGGGGTCGGGGACAATTTCTGGTAAGGTTTTAGGTATACCAGCGCCATAAACAATAATATGAGCACCAGCCTTAACAGCTGTTTCGATTAGTTCGTTTTTGTTGGACAGTGCACCCATGACATTGATGGCAAACGGTTTGGCGGTAAGGTTTTTTAGAGTATCGATATTTTTTTCCAATGATTGATTGGAAATCCTGATATAATCAGCGGCTTTGACACCTTTGTATAGGTCCATAAGCCCGATAGTAGTCAATGTTCCCAAGCAATCGGCTTGAGCGACAGCTGCTACCAGAGTTGGTCCGGTAATCCGAACACCCATTGAACCCATGACGATTGGCAAACGAAAACTATGTTGGCCAATAGTGAGTTTTGGTATTTTCATGATATAACTTCCTTATATATTGATGTTTTTAATGTAAAATTGCTTTTAGTTTGTCACTAATTTATTGAGTGGTCAAGCGATGTAGTTGACATTTTTTTGGAAAATGTTAAACTAATTTTACAAATTTATATCTACCTTTAGTATGTGTGTCGATTAGTTTATTTTTGCTTTTTGAACGACTCACAGAAGTAATAAGGAAATACCAGCCCTTATTGGGCTTTTTTTAAATTAATTTTTTAGTGATTAGTTATTAATAATTAGTAATTTATAAGTGTATGCCCACAATTCATCAATTGATTAGGAAGCCAAGAAAAACTAAAAAGGCTAAGTCAAAATCACCAGCCTTGCAATCAACTTTCAATGTGTTGCGCAGGCGGAGAACTAAACTACCAAAAGGTAGTGCTTTTAAGCGTGGCGTTTGTGTCAAAGTAACAACAACCACACCAAAGAAACCTAACTCAGCTTTGCGTAAAATTGCTAGAGTTAGACTTTCCAATGGTATGGAAGTAACAGCTTATATTCCAGGGGAAGGACACAACCTGCAAGAACACAGCGTGGTAATGATTCGTGGAGGTAGAGTAAAAGATTTACCAGGTGTGCGTTACAAAATTGTCCGTGGAGTTTTTGACACTCAAGGCGTCCAAAATCGTAAACAAAGTAGGTCTCGTTACGGTGCTAAACGCCCCAAAGCAGATAAAAAATAATAACTAATTCATAATTCTTTATTTTTAATTCTAAATTCAAATACTATGCGAGGAAAAAGAGCACCAAAAAGAAAAATTGATCCAGATCCAAAATACCACTCTTTGGAAGTGGCTAAATTTATCAATCATATAATGTTGCGTGGTAAAAAAGCTGTTGCCCAGAAAATTGTTTATGATTGTTTTGATTTATTGGCCGCTAAAAATAAACAAAAACCTTTGGAATTATTTGAAAAAGCGATGCGTAATGTTGCCCCAGTAGTTGAAGTAAAAGGAAGACGTGTCGGTGGCGCTAATTATCAAGTACCTATTCCTGTAACTGGAGAAAGAAAAAATAATTTATCTTTTAGATGGTTGATTGAAGCTGCACGCAATAAAAAAGGTAAATCAATGTCACAAAAATTGGCTGATGAAATTCTAGCTGCCATCAATAACGAAGGTGACGCTATTAAGAAGAAGCAAGATGTGCAACGGATGGCTGAAGCCAATCGTGCTTTTGCTCATTTTGCAAATTTTATTAAAAGATAAATAAATTAAGTATAAATTTTAAATTATAAATTATAAAAAATATGGCTAGGGAATATAGTTTAGAAAAAACTAGAAATATAGGCATTATTGCTCATATTGATGCTGGTAAAACCACTGTTTCTGAACGTGTTTTATATTATACTGGTAAAAAGCATAAGATTGGTGAAGTACACGAGGGTCAGGCGGAAATGGATTGGATGGAGCAAGAGCGAGAGCGGGGTATTACCATTACTTCAGCGGCTACAACTTGTTTTTGGAAAGATTGTCGTATCAATATTATTGACACCCCGGGTCACGTAGATTTTACAGCTGAAGTAGAACGTAGTTTACGCGTCTTGGATGGTGGAGTAGTGGTGTTTGATGGTGTGGCTGGTGTAGAATCTCAGTCCGAAACTGTCTGGCGCCAAGCTGATAAATATAAAGTCCCCAGAATTGCTTTTATCAATAAAATGGATCGCATGGGTGCTGACTTTTATTATGATTTAAAAACAATTCATGAACGATTAACTAAACACGCTCACCCTGTACAATTACCGATTGGGGCGGCTGAGACTTTTGAAGGCATTATAGATTTATTTGAACAAAAAGCTTTTTATTATCGTGATGATTTAGGTGTAAATGTTGAAGAAACTGAAGTTCCCGAAGATATGAAAGCCAAAGTTGCTGAGTATCGAGCGCAACTGATTGAAGCGATTGTAGAAAATGATGAAAATTTAATGCATCAATATTTAGAGGGTCAGGAAATTTCAATAGAAGAATTGAGACGGGTTTTAAGACAAGCTACCATTGAAAGCAAAATTGTACCAGTACTTTGCGGTAGTGCTTTGAAAAATAAAGGCGTTCAAAGAATGCTTGATGCGGTCATATATTATTTACCTTCTCCTATGGATGTGGAGACACCACTAGCTCATGACGTCGATGATGTAACCAAAGAAATTCCTATTGCCATAGGCGATGATAAACCACTAGCAGGCTTGGCTTTCAAAATTGCTACTGATCCTTATGTCGGCCGACTCACTTTTTATCGTATTTATAGTGGTACTATCAAGTCTGGTAGTTATGTTTTAAATAATACTACTGGCGAAAAAGAAAGAATTAGTCGCTTACTTAGAATGCATGCCAATCATCGCGAAGAAATTGATGAAGCTTACGCTGGTGAAATTGCTGCAATTGTTGGTTTAAAAAATACCACCACCGGTGATACTTTAACTGATATTGATCATCCTTTGTTGTTGGAAAAAATCGAATTTCCTGAACCAGTTATTTCTATTGCCGTGGAGCCAAAAACTAAACAAGATCAAGAAAAAATGGGTGTGGCTCTGCAAAGACTAGCTGAAGAAGATCCCACTTTTAGAGTAAAAACAGATGAAGAAACTGGACAAATGATTATTTCTGGTATGGGAGAACTTCATCTTGATATTATCGTCGACCGGATGAAGCGAGAATTTAAGGTAGAAGCAAATATTGGTAAACCCCAAGTAGCTTATAAAGAAACCATCAAAACTCAAGCGGAAGCCGAAGGAAAATATATCAGACAGTCAGGTGGTAGAGGTCAGTATGGTCATTGTTGGATAAGGGTTGAACCAAATGAACAAGGTAAGGGTTATGAGTTTATTGATCAGGTCAAAGGCGGGGTGATTCCTAGGGAATATATTCCAGCTATTGATAAAGGTATTAAAGAAGCTTTGGAAAATGGTGTGCTGGCTGGTTATCCGGTTATTGATGTTAAAGCCACTGTTTATGATGGTTCTTATCATGAAGTGGATTCTTCAGAAGCTGCTTTTAAAATTGCTGGTAGTAAAGCTTTTCAAGATGCTTTTAAAAAAGCCAGTCCGATATTACTTGAACCAATAGAAAAAATAGAAGTGGTGGTACCAGAAGAATATATGGGTGATGTTATTGGCGACCTCAATGCTAAACGTGGTCAGATTTTAGAAATGATTGATAGAAGTAATAACAAAGTTATTTATGCCCATGTGCCTTTGGCTTCAATGTTTGGTTATGTAACTACCTTGCGTTCGATGACTCAAGGTCGCGGTACTTCAACCATGGAATTTGCTCATTACGCAGAAGTGCCAGGTAACGTAGCTAAAGAAATTATTGAAGGTAATGCCACTAAAGATAAAAAAGAATAATAATTTTTTATTTATTAATAATATTATATGGAATGGAGTAATATTATTTCTACTTTAAAAAAAGTAGGTCGGGAATTAGTAATTATGGATCAAGCAGATACTTATGTACTGATGAACTTAAAACGTTTTAATGAATTGGTTGATCAAGCTAAAGACGTTAGGCATCTGAGTGAAGATGAGCTTATTAAGCAAATAAATAGGCAAGTAGCTGATTGGCGGGCCAGTCAAGAAGTGATTGCAGAGCCAACTAATCCTGTTAATGTGTTAAAAACAGACGCTGATGATGATACTTTTTATATTGAGCCAGTTGAATAGGTTTCCACATGTTTTCAATAGATTATGCAAAATAAAATATTTTTGTCTAATATTAGATAAAAAAATAAAAAATTGTTATTAAAATAAGGGTTTTAGTCTAATACTTGCAAAATAAAAATAAGTTTGTTATAATCACCAAGCGTATTTATAAATTTTAATCATTTAATCATTTAATCATTAAGTTTTTAATTAACGGCTGGGTAAAACCCACAACTAGTTAGTTTGGGGCCGTTAATAAAGAGGTAATAAAATTATGGCAGAAATGTTTGATCGCTCCAAAGAACACGTAAACGTCGGTACAATTGGTCACGTTGACCATGGTAAAACCACATTGACCGCCGCCATGTTGACAGTTCTTGGTGCCAAGGGTTTTGCGGCCCAAACAAAAACCGTTGACCAAATTGACAATGCTCCAGAAGAAAAAGAGCGTGGTATTACTATTGCCACAGCTCACGTTGAATACCAAAGTGAAAAAAGACATTATGCACACGTTGACTGTCCAGGACACGCTGATTATGTAAAAAACATGATTACCGGAGCAGCTCAGATGGATGGCGCTATTTTAGTGGTAGCAGCTACTGATGGCCCAATGCCTCAAACCAGAGAACATATTTTACTTGCTAAACAAGTAGGTGTGCCTTATATTGTGGTATTTTTAAACAAAACTGATCAAGTTGACGACCCAGAATTGATTGATTTAGTAGAAGAAGAAGTCAGAGATTTATTGAAAAAATATGAATTTCCAGGAGATAAGGCTCCTATTATCAGAGGTAGTGCTTTGAAAGCGTTGGAAAATCCCAATGACGAAGCAGCTTCTAAACCAATTATGGACTTAGTTAAAGCTTTGGATGAATATATTCCTACTCCAGTTAGAGAAATTGATAAACCATTTTTAATGCCAATTGAAGATATCTTTTCAATTGAAGGTCGTGGTACAGTAGTAACCGGTAGAATTGAACGTGGTATTGTCAAAGTAAATGAAGAAGTAGAAATTGTTGGACTTAAAGATACTCAAAAAACAACTGTAACTGGTATAGAAATGTTCAATAAAACTTTAGATCAAGGTCAAGCTGGAGATAATGCTGGTATTTTGTTACGGGGTGTGAAAAAAGAAGATGTGGAAAGAGGTCAGGTTTTATGTAAGCCAGGCTCAATTACTCCTCATACAGAATTTGAGACCGAAGTTTATATTCTTTCCAAAGAAGAAGGTGGTAGACATACCCCATTCTTCAAAGGTTATAAACCACAGTTTTATATTAGAACTACTGATGTAACCGGTGATGTTATTTTGCCAGAAGGTACTGAAATGGTAATGCCTGGTGACACAGTTAATTTAAAAGTAACCTTGATTTCACCAGTAGCTATGGAAGAAAAAATGAGATTTGCTATTCGCGAAGGTGGTAGAACAGTTGGTGCTGGTGCGGTAACTAAGATTATAAAATAATTGATTACACTGATTCCCGCCAAGTGATTGGCGGGATTAACGTGGAATTAATAAATAAGAGTATTGCTAAAAAGTATGATAGAACAAAAAACTAAGAAAGTTTCAATGGTCAATGAAGAGGAAGTAAAACCTCGGATACGGATTAAAATTAAAGCTTATGATCATAAGATTATTGATCAGGCAGCCAAAAAGATTATTGAGACAGCAGAAAGAAATGGTTCTACTGTAGTCGGACCAGTACCCTTGCCTACAGCCAAGAGAAAATTTACAGTTTTGAATTCCACCTTTGTTCATAAAGATTCTCGCGATCAGTATGAAATGCGTATTCATAAGCGTTTGATTGATATTAGTCAGCCAAACGCCAAAACAGTTGAAGCGCTTTCTAGTTTAAATTTACCGGCGGGAGTTGATATTGAAATAAAAATGTAGCACTATCATCTGATAAAGGTCCCCAGCGGAAACCTATCAGATAGTAGTTAGTTATATATAAAGAAAGGATTAACATTTTAAAAAAATTTGAGAACAATTAAAGTTTGTTTCTCAAAACCGATTCCGCGTTTAACTCTTATTAGTAGGGGTTAGTCGTGGGAGCGGTTTTTACTTATCCCACAATTTATTTCACATGGAAAATAAAAAAGAAAAATTTATAATTGGCATAAAACGCGGCATGACACAGCTATTTTTAGACAATGGAGAAGCTGTACCAGTTACTATAGTTGCCGCCGGACCCTGCCAAATAGCTCAGATTAAAACCAAAACCAATGATGGTTATCAAGCGGTGCAGTTGAGTTATGGACAGAAACGCAAACAAACTAAATCATTACTCGGACATTTAAAAGGTTTATTACAGAACCGATATTTAGCAGAATTTAAAGTTTCAGATGAAGAATTATTGCTTAAATATAAACGAGGTTTAGAAATTAGAGTAGATAGTTTTAAAGAAGGAGATTTAGTAAAAGTGTCAGGTACCAGTAAAGGAAAAGGATTTCAAGGTGTAGTTAAACGTCATGGTTTTCATGGTAGTCCCGCCACTCATGGGCATAAAGATCAATTACGCATGCCCGGTTCTATTGGCGCTGGTGGCGTTCAACACGTATTAAAAGGTACTAAAATGGGGGGACGTATGGGGCATGATCAAGTTACCGTAGCTAATTTAGAAATAGTTAAGATAGATCAGACAGAAAATTTATTTTATATCAAAGGTGCCTTGCCTGGTATTCGTGGCGGTATGTTGAAGATTTATGGTACTGGAGATTTGGTTTTACATGAACCAACAGCTACCCCAGAAGTGGAATCAGAAAATAAGGAAGTTAAATCAGAAATTAAGACTGAACAAAGTAAACAAACAGTAGATCAAGAAAAAAATGATATTTCCACTGAAGTTAAAAAAGAAGATAAAGTAAAAGTAGCTGAAAGTATTGAGCCAGTGGTTACTACTGAAGAAAATAAAGAAAAAACTGATAAATAATTTATGGCCAAGGTAAAAGTTTACAATCAAGCTGGTAAAGAATTAAAGGATGTTACTTTGCATGACAAGGTTTTTGCTATGACTATCAAACCTGCTTTAGTAGCCGAGGTAGCTGTTGCTATGTTAGCCAATCAAAGACAACCTTATGCTCATACTAAAGGTAGAAGTGATGTTAGGGGTGGTGGCAGAAAGCCATGGAAACAAAAAGGTACTGGTCGAGCCAGACATGGTTCAATTAGATCACCTTTATGGATTGGTGGTGGCGTTACTTTTGGACCAACTAAAGATAAAAATTTTTCCAAAAAAATTAATAAAAAAGTCAAAGCCAATGCTTTACGGATGGCTTTAACTGATCGAGCTAAACAAGATAGTATAATAATTTTTGATGATATTAAATTCAAGGAAATTAAAACCAAAGTTTTAGCTGATTGGTTAAAAATAAAACCATTAGCTGATAAAAAAATTCTAATAGTTTTAAATCGTTTTGATAAAAATATAGATCGTTCTGCCAGAAATATTTCTCGAATAAAAGTTGTTTCTCTGGCTTCTTTAAATTTATTGGATGTATTGGCTTTTCCTTATTTGGTATTAACTGAAAGTGCTTTAGATAATTTGATCAAGAAATATAATACAGTTATATGAGTATAAAAGATTTATTTGCTAAACAAAATCAAACCAAACAGTCTAAACCAAAAACTGCTGTTTCAGCTAAACCAAAAACAGACGAAAAAAAGACGGTTGCTAAGGATGTATCAATAACTAAAAATACTGCTTTATTTTCTCATCGAGTTTTATTGAAACCATTGGTAACAGAAAAAGGTGCCAAACAAACTGAACAAAATAAATATTTTTTCATGGTGTCAGATAAAGCCAATAAAATAATGGTTAAGCAAGCAATAGTTGAAACTTATGGTATTTGGCCAGTAGCTGTTAATATTTTAAGAATAAAAGGTAAAAAAGTCAGATTTGGTCGCCGTGAAGGCGCACGTAAAGATTGGAAAAAAGCAGTAATTACCTTACCACAAGGTAAAAGTATTGATGTTTATAAAGGAGTATAATTATGGCAATTATTAAATACAAACCAACTTCACCTGGACGTAGACTTTCTTCTGTTAACAAGCAGTCAGTAGTTAAAGCTGGTTTAAAAAAATTACGAGTTAAAAAAATTAGAACCACCGGACGTAATAATCAAGGAATAATAACCATCAGACATCGTGGCGGTGGCGTTAAACAACACTATCGTTTAGTCGATTTTAAAAGAGATAAATTTGATGTTCCAGCCAAAGTTGTTGAATTATGTTATGATCCTAACCGTAGTGCCAATTTAGCTTTATTACAATATACAGATGGTGAAAAGCGTTATATTATTGCTCCTGAAGGTTTACAAATCGGTCAAAAGTTAATTTCTAGTCAAAAGATGTTGGAAATAAAAATAGGTAATAACATGCCGTTACAGTTTATTCCTGACGGACAAGCGGTAAATAATGTTGAACTGTATGTTGGTGGTGGAGCAAAATTAGGACGTTCAGCTGGAAATATTATAGTATTAATGGCTAAAGAAAATGGTTTTGCTCAGTTGAAAATGCCATCAGGTGAAGTTCGTTTAGTTCCTGACGGTTGTCGAGCTACTATTGGTGCTGTTAGTAATAATGAACATAGAAATATACGTTGGGGTAAGGCTGGACGAATGCGTTATCGTAACATCAAACCAACAGTTAGAGGTAAAGCTATGAATCCAGTCGATCATCCGCACGGTGGTGGTGAAGGCAATCAACCGATTGGTTTGAAACATCCTAAAACTCCTTGGGGCAAGCCAGCTCTGGGTGTGAGAACAAGAAAGAAAAAAAATAGTAATCGTTTGATTATCAAACGAAGAGGATCTAAGAAAAAATAATAAATTTATATGAGTAGAAGTTTAAAAAAAGGACCATTTATTGATGAAAAGCTATTGAAAAAAATGGCTAAAGCCAAACAAAGTGGTGATAAAAAACCCATTAAGACTTGGTCTAGAGATTCAATGATTGTGCCGGAAATGGTAGGTTTTAATTTTGCAGTGCATAATGGAAAAAGTCACTTACCAGTTTTTGTAGTAGAAAATATGGTAGGACATAAATTGGGTGAATTTGCTCCTACCAGAAAATTTTATAAACACGGTGGTAAAATGCAAAAAGAACAGGAAAAAGCTGCCGTTGAAACTAAATAATTTATGGACAAACAAACAGTTAAAGCAGTATTAAGATATGCCCGTCTTTCTCCGCGTAAAGCCAGAATGATAGCTGCTTTAGTGCGTGGAAAAAAAGTGACGGTGGCACAAGCGCAATTGAAATGGCAAAGTGGAAAAGTTAGTCCAGTATTGCTAAAGTTATTAAATAGCGCTGTAGCTAATGCTGTTCATAACAGTAAATTTGATAAAGAAGATTTAATAGTCAAATCACTAACTGTCGATAGTGGCCCAGTTTTGAAAAGATTTACTCCCAAAGCATTTGGTCGAGCCACTCCAATTAGAAAACCTACTAGTCATATTACGATAGTTTTATTTAGCACCAAACAACCAGTTAAGAAAGCTAAAGTCAAAGATGAAAATAAAGATGAAAAAGTTGATGCCAAGACAGCAACTGATGAAAAAAAGATTGATCAAAAAAATAAAATAAACAATGTGAATAAACCCGTTTTATCGGTCAATAGAGGTAAAAAATTGAGTGCCAATAAACCGGTGACTAAGACAAATAAGCAAAAAGTATAAATTTATGGGACAGAAAGTAAATCCAAAAATATTTCGTACTAATATCATTTTTACCTGGTCATCAAAATGGTTTAGTAAAAATAATTATGCTGAAAATTTACAGCAGGATATTAAATTACGTAAATTTTTACGTACTAAATTAAAAGAAGCAGCCTTAGCGAAAGTAGAAATTGAACGCTCAGTAGGTAAGTTGGATATAAATTTATATTCCGCAAAGCCAGGTTTAATAATTGGTAAGGGTGGTAAGGCAGTAGAGGATTTAAAAAAAGAATTACAAAGAAAAATTATCCATAACCCTAAATTGCAAATAAATATAAATATCAAAGAAGTAGATAAACCAAATTTATCAGCCGAAATTATGGTACAACAAATGGCTCAAGAAATAGAGAAGCGTGTACCATTTAGAAGAGTAATGAAAAGAACCATTGATATGATTTTAAAAGCCGGTGCTAAGGGTGTTAAAGTACAAGTGGCAGGTAGATTGAATGGCGCTGAAATTGCTCGTACTGAAACTTTGTCACAGGGTAAGATTCCTTTACATACTATGCGTGCCAATATAGATTATTCTCGAGGGGTGGCAGTTACTACTTACGGCGCTATTGGTATTAAAGTTTGGATATACACTGGTGAAATATTTAAAGTTAAAGAACAAGAAATAAATAATTAATATGTTAGCACCAAAAAAAGTAAAACATAGAAAATGGCAACGAGGACGGATTCGCGGCAATGCTACCAGTGGCGATCGTTTACATTTTGGTAGTTTTGGTTTAAAATCTCAGGAACCACGTTGGGTTAGTTCCAGACAGATTGAAGCTGCCCGAAGAGCTATGTCTCGATACGTACAACGTGGAGCAAAAATTTGGATTAGAATATTTCCTGATAAACCAATTACCAGTAAAGGCAATGAAATTCCGATGGGAAAAGGTAAAGGCGTACCTGATCATTTTGTAGCCGTGGTTAAACCGGGTACGATGATTTTTGAAATGGAAGGTGTTGATGAAAAAACTGCTCGTGAGGCTATGAGACTAGCTGCTCATAAGCTACCTTGCAAAACTAAATTTGTTACCAAAAATATATAAGTTATGGAATTAAAAGATTTAAAAAATAAAAGTTTAGGTGAATTACAGAAATTATTAGCAGAAGAACGTGCGCGTTTACGTGATTTGCGTTTTCAAGTTGCCGCCGAACAACATAAGCAGGTTCATGAATTAGGTCAAAGTAAAAAAACTATTGCTAGAATTTTGACATTGTTAAAACAAGAAAATAATAATTTATCTGCTAAAAAAGTTTCTTCAGAGCCGGTGGTTAAAAAAGAAATAAATTAAATCAAATATTAAGTTATTATATATGGTAGATGAAAAAAATAAGTCCAAGAAAAGTATAACCCGAAGTTTTAGAGGCGTGGTTATTTCAGCTGCGATGGATAAAACAGTGGTAGTTAAAGTCAATCAAGTTAAAATTCATCCTAAGTATCGTAAACGTTTTCAAGTATCTAAAAAATATCACGCTCATGATTCTAAGAATGAATATAAAGTTGGTGATTTGGTGGTAATTGAAGAAATAAGACCGATATCCAAAACAAAAAAATGGAGAGTAGTAAGTAAAATAAATAAAACAGTATGATTCAAGTAGGAACAAGATTAAAAGTAGCAGATAATTCTGGCGCCAAAGAGGTGCAATGTATTAGAATACTAGGCGCTTCTTATCGTCGTTATGCTGGTATTGGTGATTTAATTATTGTAGCCACTAAAAATGCTCAACCTCATTCCCAAGTAAAAAAGGGTGAAGTTTTAACAGCAGTGGTAGTAAGAACCAAACAGAGTATTAAAAGAAAAGATGGTTCCGCCTTGCGTTTTGATGAAAATGCTGTAGTAATTATTGATAAGAAATCAAAAGAACCAAAAGCATCCCGTATTTTTGGACCAGTGGCCAGAGAGTTACGCAATAAAGGTTTTATGAAAATAATATCATTAGCTCCAGAAGTATTATAAACATATGCAATTACAAAAGAACGACACAGTTAAAGTAATAACCGGTAAAGATAAAGGTAAGCAGGGCAAAATTACCCAGGTTTTTCCTGTGGAGAAAAAGATTGTAGTAGAGGGTGTTAATGCTTATAAAAAACATCTTAAACCTCGTAAACAAGGTGAAGGTGGACAAATAATAGAATTTTTTGCTCCACTAAATATGAATAAAGTTCAGTTAATTTGCCCCAAATGTGGTAAACTTACCAGAATTGGTAAGCAGATAACACCTGAGGGTAAAAAAACAAGAGTTTGTAAAAAATGTAAAGCTAGTATTTAAATATGAATAAATTACAACAAGAATTTAATAAAACCATTAGACCAGCTTTATTTAAAGAGTTGGGTTTAAAGAGTATTATGGCTGTACCGCGTTTACAAAAAGTTGTTTTGAATGTAGGCGTGGGTAAAGGTTTAAAAGATGAAAAATATATTGATGCAGTGGAGTCAACGATAATGCGTATTACCGGCCAGAAACCAATTCGAACCAAAGCCAAAAAATCTATTGCCGCCTTTAAAATTAGAGAAGGCAATACTGTTGGATTGAAGGTTACCTTGCGGGAAAAACGGATGTATGATTTTATAGAAAAGTTGATTAATGTAAGTTTACCCAGAGTACGTGATTTTCAAGGTTTAAAGGCCAACAGCTTTGATGGTCAAGGTAATTATACTTTGGGCATTAAAGAACATATAATTTTTCCTGAAATTAAAGCTGATGAAGTAGAAAATTTACATGGCTTGGAAATTGTGATTGTTACCACAACCAATGATGATGAGCTAGCAAAAAAATTATTAGCAGCTTTACATTTTCCTTTTAATAAAAAATAAATTTTATGGCTACCAAAGCACAAATTGCAAAAGCAAACAGATCTGTTGTAAAACCAAAATTTTCTACTAGAGTGATTAGACGTTGTTGGCGTTGTGGTAGAAAAAGAGCTTATATGCGTGATTTTAAAATTTGCCGTATTTGTTTTAGAGAGTTGGCGGCCAAAGGAGATTTGCCAGGTGTAACCAAAAGCAGTTGGTAATAATAATTAATGAATAAATTAAATTAGATTTTATATGACGGATCCCATAGCAGACATGCTTACTAGAATTAGAAACGCCCTGCGCGTCCATAAAAGTGAAGTAACTATCCCTTACTCTAAGTTGAAGGTGAAAATTGCGGAAATTTTAAAAAACGAGGGTTATATCAACAGTTATAGTGAGCAAATAGATAGTCGTCAATTAAAGTTACAATTAAAATATCAGCCCAACGGTCAGTCGGTGATTAATTCTTTACGACGTATTTCTAAACCAGGACGCAGAATCTATTGCCAAGCTGATAAATTGCCTAGAGTACTAAATAATTTAGGAATTGCCATTATTTCTACGCCCCAAGGCATGATGACTGTAGCTGAAGCCAAACAAAAGAAAATTGGGGGAGAAATTATTTGTGAAATATATTAAATATGAGTAGATTAGCCAAAAAACCAATTATTATACCAACCGGAGTAACCTTCACAGAGGTTGATAATTCTTATAAAGTTAAAGGCCCTAAAGGTGAAATTTCTAAGCCTCGGGTGCCTAAAGTTAAGACTGATATTAAAGACAATCAGATTTCTTTACATGTCCCACAAATAGATAGAAGTGACGATCGGGCATTTTTAGGCACAGCTGTTAGAGTAATACAAAATATGATAATCGGAGTGACTGAAGGTTATACGCGTAAATTAGAAATTAATGGCGTAGGTTACAAAGCAGAAATGAAGGGAAAAAATTTAGTTTTGCAGGTCGGATATTCTCATCCTGTTGAATTTAAAGAAACACCGGGTATAAATATTCAAGTAGAAAAAAATGTTATAACAATATCAGGTATTGATAAAGTTTTAGTAGGACAAGTAGCTGCCAATATTCGAAAAATTAGAAAACCAGAACCTTATAAAGGTAAGGGGATTAAATATAGTGATGAAGTTATTATTCGTAAAGAAGGTAAACAAGTTAAAGCTCAAGGATAAAATTAAAAATATTTATGTTAAAGAAACAATTATTAAGAAAACATCGACATAATCGGGTAAGAGCCAAAATAAAAGGTACAGCCGCTAGGCCCAGACTGGTAGTTTATCGTAGTTTAAAGCATATTGAAGCTCAAGTAATTGATGATACTAAGGGAGTTACTTTGCTTTCCAGTCGTGATTTAAAAATGAAAGGTAATAAATTATCTCGAGCCGAGTTAGTTGGTACAGCAGTTGCCAAGACTTGTTTAGATAAAAAAATTACCACTGTAGTTTTTGATCGTAATGGTTATAAATTTCAAGGCAGAGTAAAGGCCTTAGCTGAAGCTGCCCGTAAGGAAGGATTAATTTTTTAATATTATGGTAAAGAAATCTGATTCAAAACAAAATAGTAGATCAATGGAAGTAGTTAAACCAGTTGAAGAATTTGAACAAAAGATTATAGATTTAGCGAGAGTTACTAGAGTAATGGCTGGTGGAAAACGTATGCGTTTTCGCGCTTGTGTAGTGATTGGTAATAAGCGTGGTCAAATTGGTTATGCTGTAGCCAAAGGTGCGGATGTAACTTTAGCGGTCAATAAGGCAGTAGCCAAAGCTAAAAAAAGTTTATTGACAGTTACTATTCATCAAGAAACTATTCCTCATGAAGTTAGAGTTAAATATAAAGCGGCTAGTATTATTTTAAAGCCAGCTCCCCTTGGAACTGGAGTAAAAGCAGGCGGAGCAGTTAGAGAAGTTTTGGCTTTATCTGGTATTGCCAATATCGTGGCTAAAATAATAGGTTCAAATAATAAAATAAATAACGTTAAAGCAACTTTTTTTGCCTTACAGAGTTTGAAAACTCGATCAGGCAATAGACAGATAAATGAATAAATTTTTATGTTAAGTTTAAATAATTTAGTAAAAACTACTCCTAAAAAGATTAAAAGGTTAGGCCGAGGCAATGCCAGTCGTGGTAATTATTCTGGTCGTGGTATGAAAGGACAAAAAGCTCGCAGTGGCGTCGGTGGTTTAAAACAAAAAGGTATAAAATCTTGGTTAATGAAATTACCAAAGAGTCGTGGTTTTACTAGTCCCAATTTAGCCAAAGAAAATGTTTCGATTTTGGCTTTGGAAAAAAATTTTACTGATGGCAGTGAGGTTACACCTTTCATTTTGAAAAATAAAGGTTTAATTGATAATTATAAATTAGGCATTAAAATAATTGGTAAAGGAGTTTTAAGTAAAAAATTGAAAGTTAGAGTCCACGGAGTAAGTGCTAATGCCAAGCAAGCTATTATTAAAGCTGGTGGGACTATTGAAATAATCGCTAAGAAAAAAATTGAGAAGAAATCTAAATAAATAATATGCAGTGGTATCAAAGAATTCAACAAGTATGGCAGAGTAAAGAGGTTAGAAATGACATCTTATTTGTTTTAATGATTTTAGTTATATTCAGAATTGGTGCTCATATTCCGATTCCTGGTATTGATACTGGAAATTTGCGAGATTTTTTTGCTTCCAATCAGATTTTGGGACTGTTAAATCTTTTTTCTGGTGGTGGTTTAGAAAATTTTTCGATTATGATGTTGGGCGTCGGTCCTTACATTACAGCTTCCATTATTTTTCAGTTATTAGTAATGATTGTTCCAAAATTGGAAGAGCTTTCTAAAGAAGGTGAAAATGGTCAACGAAAAATAAACCAATATACCAGATGGGCTACTATTCCTTTGGCTGTTTTACAAGGTTATGGTTTTATTACTTTAATGCAACGACAGGGTGGTGGAGTAAGTTTACTTGGCGAGTTGTCTTTATTTCAATATATGACTGCCATTGTTACGGTTACTGCGGGTACTATGCTTTTGACTTGGATGGGTGATTTAATCTCCGAGCGGCATGTTGGTAACGGGGTGTCATTGTTGATTTTTGCCGGTATTATTGCTGGATTGCCAACTGCTCTACAACAAACATTACTCGCTTTTGATATGTCTCAATTGACAACTATGATTCTATTTGCGGTAATTGCTTTAGTGACGGTGGTTGGAGTGGTATTTATTACTGAAGGTCAAAGACAAATCCCAGTAACTTATGCCAGACGAGTTAGAGGAATGAAACAATACGGTGGCACCAATACTCATTTGCCCCTACGGGTAAATCAAGGCGGAGTCATTCCTATTATTTTTGCTATTTCAGTAATTATATTTCCTTCGATGATAGCCCAATTTTTTGTGCAAGCTAAAAGTGCTTGGTTATCAAATGGAGCAGAATATGTTATTCAGCTATTCAATAATCAAATATTTTACGGTGTATTTTATTTTATTTTAGTAGTGGCTTTTACGTATTTTTACTCAGCGGTGGTTTTTAAACCAGATCAGGTAGCAGAAAATTTACAAAAACAAGGTGGCTTTATTCCTGGTATTAGACCAGGTAAGCCAACTGCCGAATATTTACAAGCTACTGTTAGTCGAATAAATTTAACTGGTTCAACCTTTTTAGGTGTTATTGCCATACTACCTTTGATTTTAAAAGCTTATACGGGTATGAGTACTTTGGTAGTTGGTGGCACTTCTTTATTAATCGTGGTATCAGTTATTATAGATTCTGTCAAAAAAGTAGAAGCGCAACTGGAAATGCATGATTACGATGCTTATTAATTATTTTCTTGCCGCTCCGACAATTTAGTCGGGGCGGTTTTTTATTTTGTTAAAATTAGTTACAATATAATAAGATAAATTAATTAAAAAAAATGTATAATATCGTTATTATCGGACCGCAAGGTTCAGGCAAAGGCACACAAGCAGATTTAATTGCTGCTAAGTATAAAATAGCTAATATTTCAACCGGAGTGATGTTTAGGGAAGCGGTTAAAAATCAGACAGATTTAGGTAAGGCGGTCAAAGCAATCATTGATCGGGGAGATTTAGTACCAGATGATTTAACCAATGAATTGGTTAAAGAAAGACTCAATAAAGAAGATTGCCAGTCTGGTTTTATTTTAGATGGTTACCCTAGAAATTTATTGCAAGCGGAATATTTATTGACCCATCAAACTATTACTCATGTATTGGAAATTTGGATTTCAGATGAAGAAGCAATTAAACGTATTTCTGGTCGCAGAGTATGTAGTTGTGGAGCTACTTTTCACGTATTATATAATCCGCCAAAGCAAGAGAATATTTGTGACCGTTGTGGTGGTAAATTGACCCAGCGTGATGATGATAATGAAAAATCAGTTAAACAGAGATTAAGAATATATCATCAACAAACGGAATCTATTATTAGTTTTTTTCAAAAAAAGGGTTTGCATTATCGTATTAATGGTGAACAAAGAATTCCCGATGTAGTTAGTGATGTTTATTTGGTTTTAGATAAAAAAAATGATAATTAATAATCAATCAGATTTAGTTAAGTTGAAAGCCGGTGGTAAAATATTAGCTGATGTTTTAAAAATTGTCAGAGATAATATTCAAGTTGGTATAACCACTAAAGAATTAGATAACATTGCTCAAAAAGCTATTAAAAATTTTGGAGCCAAGCCGTCATTTCTCGGTTTTGAAGGTTATCCGGCTGCGCTTTGTACCTCAGTTAATGAACAGTTGGTACATGGTATTCCCAACAATTATGCGTTAAAATCAGGCGATCTTATTGGTATTGATTGTGGTGTTTGGTATGAAGATTTTTGCACAGATATGGCTTTAACTGTTGGTGTAGGGGAAATTGATAAAACAGATAATGATTTGATTAATATTACTAAACAATCTTTAAATGAAGGTTTAGTTAAAGTTAAAGCAGGAAATACCATTGGTGATTATGGTCAAGCTGTACAGACTTATGTCGAAAAATATGGTTTGGCGGTAATTAGAGGGTTAGTGGGACACGGGGTTGGCTTAGCAGTGCATGAAGAGCCACCAGTACCTAATTTTGGCGAAAAAGGTAAGGGTCAAAGATTTTTGGCCGGGATGGTATTGGCTTTGGAACCGATGGTTGCCATTGGTTCTTATCAGGTGGAAACTTTAGCAGATGGTTGGACAATTGTTATGACCGACGGCTCAAATTCTGCTCATTTTGAGTTAACAATCATGGTAACTTCAGATGGTTATGATCTTATCACCCCAAAAATTTGGTAAAAAATATTGTTAATAATATTTTGTTAAATGAAAATATTAGGTATAGATTATGGTGAAAGAAAAGTGGGCTTAAGTTTATCCGCTGGTAGCTTGGCTTTACCTTGGAAAATATTAAATAATTTTAAATCAAATCAAGAATTAATAGAAATAATTATAGAAATAATAAAACAAGAAAAAGTTGAAGCAGTAGTCATAGGTATGCCTTTATCTTTAGATGGTAAATTATCAGTTCAAACTAGAGTGGTCAAAGAATTTTTTGAGCTTTTTAAAAAAAATATTTCTATTCCTTTATTTGCAGTTGATGAAAGATATTCTAGTCAAATGGCTCAAACACAATTAGCTGGGAAAAATGATGATGCTCAAGCCGCAGCTAATATACTACAGACTTATTTAGATAAAAAATAAATTATATGGGTCAGGAAACTATTTGGTTTTATATTCTACCATTTACCATTGCCTTTTTAGTGGTGCAACCATTGGTTTGGTTGGTTCGTAAATTGGCTTTTCATTATCAGGTTTTGGATTTACCAGATAGTGAGCGTAAGTTACACCAAAGACCCGTACCTTTATTGGGAGGGGTAGCCTTGGGTGCGGGTTTTATTTTTTGTTTAGTTTTATTTTTAAAATTTGGTTTTTTGTTGGACGGGCGATTAAACATAAAGCATATTATAGTTTTGGTTATAGCCAGTTTTTTGCTAATATTAGGTGGAATTTTAGACGATAAATTACGCCTATCACCTAGCAAACAATTCATTTGGCCTTTGTTAGCAGTAGTGGTTATTTTATTAGGAGGTATTGAAGTACACTTTATAACCAATCCTTTAGGAGGCATTTTACAGTTGGAAACTTGGCAAATAAATTTAGGTAATTATATATTATCTCCTCTGGCTTTGGTTTTATCATTTTTGTGGTTGATCGGAATGATTTATACCACAAAATTTTTAGATGGACTGGATGGCTTAGTATCAGGCATGACTTTTTTAGGAGCAATTTTTATATTTTTTGTTTCACTAGCTTGGGACATACCTTATTCAGGTACTTCAGTATTAGCCTTGATCGTAGCTGGTTTGATGTTTGGTTTTTTGCTGTGGAATTTTTTTCCCGCTAAGATATTTCTTGGTGAAGCTGGTTCTACTTTAGCTGGTTTGTGGTTAGGAGTGCTGGCAATAATTTCTGGTGGAAAAATTGCTACAGCACTATTGGTAATGGGTCTACCGATTTTAGATGTGGCTTGGGTAATAATGCGTCGTACTTTTTGGGAAAAAACTTCTCCCACTACGGCCGACCGTAAGCATTTACATTTTAGATTACTTGATGTCGGTTTTTCTCATCGGCAGGCAGTTTTATTTTTATATTTACTAGCTACTTTATTTGGTTCAGTAGCTTTGTTTCAAAATTCTAAAGGTAAACTTATTCTTTTTTTAATACTATTGGCAGTTATGGCAATCATTGGTTCAATATTAGTCTTGGCATATAAGAAAAAATATGTTAAAAAATAAATTATTTTTATTTGGAGTTTTGATATCTACTTTATTTTTTTTAACTGGGTGTTTTAGTTTTACGTCAGTAAAGCTAAAACAAAACGTGGTCAATAAAAATGAAAATATAGAAACAGTGGAAATTGGTGGACAAAATATAAAAGTAGAATTAGCCGAAACAGTTAGTCAGCAAACTAGAGGTTTAGGTGGAAGGGAATTTTTATTGCCAAATCATGGTATGTTATTTGTTTATAGCGATTATCAATTACCTGGTTTTTGGATGAAAGGCATGTTATTTCCTTTGGATATTATTTGGTTACGTGATAATAAGGTGGTTGGTTGGGAAAAAAATATTGCCGTGGCTACTACTACTAATTTACAAATTTATTATCCTCCAGAGCCAGTTAATTATGTTTTAGAAGTTCCAGCCGGGTTGGTTGATAATCTGGGCTTAAAAGTCGGTAGTGAGGTGGGGTATTATTAGGGTTGACTATAAAATTTAATTAAGATAGAATATTTATACTAATTAGGAATTATAAATAATTTATGAATTTAGCTGTTATTAAGACCGGTGGTAAACAATATATAGTTACTGCGGGGCAAAAATTGAGAGTGGAAAAATTGACTGTTTCGGAAAAAGATAAAGTTGATTTTAATGAAGTATTGTTGTTGGCTGATGATAAAAATGTAAAAGTTGGACAACCTTTTTTAACAGGCACCAAGGTGACAGCCACTGTTTTAGCTCAAGGTAAGTCAGTAAAAGTTACAGGTAGTCATTATAAACCAAAGACTAGAAATAAGAAAAAGTTTGGTCACAGACAACCTTTTACTGAAGTTGAGATAATGAAAATCACTTCTTGATTTACTAAACTATTTAAACAAAATACCGGGCGATTAGCCCGGTTTTTTGTGCTAGGTGTCACGTATTAAATTACAATATATTTATTATAAACTTAATTTTTATTCTTTATTCTTAATTCTATTTTATTTGTTGTCTATTTTCTAATGCTTCAGTTAGGGTAATGTCATCAGCATATTCTAAATCAGCACCAACTGGGAGGCCGCGAGCAAGTTTGGTCAAGGTTATATTAAGTGGAGTTAATATTTTTTTTAAATAAAGAGCTGTAGTTTCCCCACTCATATCTGGATTGAAAGCTAAAATTATTTCTTTAAAATTAGGTTTAGCGGAATTAATTCTATTTAAAAGTTCAGGAATTTTAATTTCTTCTGGGCCTTGATTTTGTATTGGTTCTAAGCAACCATCAAGAATAAAATATAAACCTGAGTAGTGACCGGTTTTTTCAATGGCCTGGAGTTCAGAATGACCACTGACTATACATAAGATAGTGTTGTCTCTGTTTTTGGCTTGGCAAATACCGCAGGGTGATTTTTCCGCAAAGTTACGACAAAGTTGGCAGCGTGTTAAATCAGAATTTAAATTTACTAAATCCTGACTCAATGTCTTTAGTAGATCGCTTGGTTGTTGGAGTAAGTATAAAACAATTCTTTCAGCCGTGCGGGGACCAACTGAAGGCAATTTTGCAAAGGTATCAATAATTTTTTGAATAATAGCCGGATAGCCAGACATAATTTATTTAAGATTGGGCAAACTGTAACCAGAGTCTTTTATTTTTTTTGCCATCACCCGATGAATTTTTTTAATTAAATCTTCATGGGCTTTGATAATATTTTTTTCTAGTTGTTGTTTTTTTTCACGATTTAGAAGTTCAGTATCAATTTCGCAAGCAGTTAAGTTTTGATTGCCATCCATGCGTAAAGTAACACCACCATATGAAACCTCTTCACTTTCTTGACCTAAAGTTTTTTGCATTTCTTTGGCTTGACTACGTAACTCTTTAATTTGGTTTAGTTTAGAAAACATTGACATATAAATATAGAATTATGAATTATGAATTATTAATTATACTTTAAAAACATAATTAATAATTCACCATTCACTATTCAAATTCTGGTTGTGGGGTATCACCTCGTGCCTTATTTTCAAATCTTACTTTTTCTTCATTGAAAATAAGTTCCAACCAACCAGTCGGACCATTACGATGTTTGGCAATAATTATTTCCGCTATATTTCTTTTATCCGGGTCTGTTTCATCCCGTTTATACATGTATTCACGATAAATAAACAATACCACATCAGCATCTTGTTCTATAGAACCAGATTCACGTAAGTGCGCAAGTTTTGGTTTGGGGGGACGTTCCATTTCTACCGCCCGGGACAACTGTGACAAGGCCAATACTGGGACATTTAATTCACGAGCCAAGGCTTTTAGTGCCCGAGAAATTTCACTGACTTCTTGTACACGATTGTCTGAATTTTTGCTTCTGCCTTCCATCAATTGTAAGTAGTCAATCATAATCAATTCTAAACCGTGCTCCGCTTTCAATCTCCGGGCTTTGGTGCGTAGTTCCATAATATTGGCAGTGGCACTGTCATCAATAAAAATTGGCGCTTCTGATAGGACTGACATAGCATGACCAATTCTTGGAAAATCATCATCTTCTTCTCGGTCAGACAAACGTCCAGTGCGCATACGCCATAAATCAACTCCCGCCTCAGCACACAACATACGATCTACTAATTGTTCTTTACTCATTTCCAAAGAAAAGATACCGACCGGATGTCCGGCTTTACCAATTTGTCTGGCAATATCAAGAGCTAAGGTGGTTTTTCCCATAGAAGGTCTGGCGGCCAAGATAATTAGGTCTGATTTTTGTAAACCCGCCAGTTTATTATCCAAGTCATAAAAGCCAGTGGGTAGTCCTCTAATACGACCACCATCACGATGCATTTCGTCAATACGTTCAAAAGTATCGTCTAAGATGGATTTTACAGGAATAAAGTTTTGTTTTAGATGTTTTTGTGAGATTTGAAATATTTTTTGTTCTGCTTCATCAAGTAAAGCATCAACTTTTTCTTCTTCACTAAAACCAAGAGCGGTTATTTCTTGAGCCGCTTTAATAAGTTTTCGCAAAGCTGCTTTTTTTTGCACAATTTGAGCATAAGAAAGAATATTACTTGATGTCACCACCGAGTTAGTAAGTTCAGCTAGATAAGCTCGTCCGCCAATTTTATCCAAGATTTGTTTTTCTTGTAAACGATTGGTTAAACTAAGTAAATCAATTGGTTCTCTTTCACTATAAAGTTCCAACATAGTTTCAAAAGTTTGTTGGTGAGCTTCTTTATAAAAATCATCACTAGATAATATATCTGCAATTTTGGCTATTGCTTCTTGGTCTATTAAAATAGAACCCAAAACGCTGGTTTCGGCTTCAAGATTTTGGGGTGGTAATTTATTTAGCTCATCTGACATAGTAGTGTTATCTTACTGGAAAGAGGTCAATTTTTCAAGTTGGTATTTTACAGAGGAAATCCACTTGTCATTCACATTTTTAATGGTAAGATATAGGCGAATGAACTTTAAAAATAAATTAATAAACAAAAAATAAAAGGAGAATAATAATGAAGAAATCTAATAATTTCCACAGCTGGTTGTTGGTGGTACTATTGGTTATTTTAGTGATACAAAGCATTATGCTTTTTAATGCTTATAATAAAAGTCATGAAGTAGAAATCTCTAATAATACTAAAATATCCCAACTGGCAGAGCGGATTGATACTATTTGGTCAGATTTTTATTTGCAGAACATAGATATCCCGAAGCAGATTTATTTTGCTGACAAAGAGCTTACATTAGATGATGTGGTGCGAGAAGAAATTTTTGCCAAAGTAGTTCGTTTTAAAAGTGAGCGCTGGCGTTGGCCAATTATCAATTATCGATTAGATAAGTATTATTTTGTTTTAGACTCATTACGATCCATGAACGCTTCAGAAGATTTGATATATTTAGCTATCCAGGAAAGTTTTTTAAACCCCAGAGCTGTATCTTGGGCCAAAGCCGCCGGCTTTTGGCAATTTATGCCCCCAACTGGGAGAGCTTATAAACTTAAAATAAATGAATATATTGATCAGCGTTTTGATCCGGGTGAGGCGACTATTGCGGCTGTTAAACATTTCAATGATTTATTAAAAGTATTTTCTGGTAATTGTGCTTTGTCAGCAGCTGCTTACAATGTGGGCGAAAATAGAGTTTTGCAAAGTATGAGAATAAAAGGCACGGATAATTATTTTGATTTGAGTCTACCACGGGAAACCGCAGAATATTTTATTAATATTTTAGCTTGGAAAATAGTGATGGAAGCTGATGACAATTTTATTAAGCGTTTTTCGCAGTCAGTCGATTTTTCCATACCCAGTATTGAAGTTAGATTAACTCTTTCACAAATACTTATGGCCAAAGAGTTACTTCCTGTTTTTAGTTATAGTTATCGCGTGTGGCGTGTACTCAATCCGATGTATGTTAGAGACCTAATACCTAAAGGAACTCATTTAATAAAAATTCCCAAAGAAAGTTTGGCTATATTCAATCAGATAATTGAAAGAAAGAAAGCCAGTTATGTGGTTATTGAAAATAATTGAGTAAACCAAAATTAAGGTACTAAAAAATAAAACAATCATTTAAACCCAAGGCATAATGTCTTGGGTTTTTCTCTTGCCAAAATCGTTTAGTTTTGTTATATTAGGTTTTGTTATTTAGTTATTAGTAATTAGAAATTAGTAATTAATAACTTGGGTCGTTAGCTCAGTTGGTAGAGCGCCAGGCTTTTAACCTGGGCGTCACAGGTTCGAATCCTGTACGACCCACCATAAAAAGTTTGTTTATCATCAGTGGTAGACAAACTTTTTATTTTGATTCTGTTAAAAGGATTAGAATTGGTAGTGAGGAAATCTTGCTTGTCCCGTTTATCGGGATATGTCTCATATTATCCACCTTTATTGGGTGTTTTTTATTGACAAAATCATTTATTTTGCTAGCATAAGGAAATTGCGATCATTTACAATTAACAAATAAATCAATCATAAATTCACGGAGGTTACTCTTGGAAACTCAATCATTTTCTTGGCTGGTTATTTTACCTTTTGCTCTAATGCTTGCCATTATTGCAATTTTTCCTTTATGGAAAAAGACTGCTCATAGTTGGGAAAAAAATTCATTTAAATTGGCTCTAGCTTTAATGTTAGGAATACCAGTCGCTATTTGGATGCTCCTAATTGGCCAGAGTGAAGCAGTTATTCACGCCCTAGTAGAATATGGACAGTTTATTGTGTTACTGACAACTTTATTTGTTGTGTCGGGTAATATATTTTTACAGGGTGATATTGAAGCCACTCCACAAACAAATATGAGATTTCTCGCTGTCGGTGGAATTTTAGCATCTTTTATTGGCACCACTGGTGCCGCCATGATACTAATACGTCCGTTACTCAATACCAATAAAGAAAGAAAGTATGTGGTTCATACTGTCATATTTTTTATTTTTATTGTAGCTAATTGCGGTGGACTGCTTACGCCGTTAGGGGACCCGCCTTTATTTCTGGGAATGCTTAGGGGTGTGCCATTTGTTTGGACTTTTTCTTTATGGCAAGAATGGTTATTTATCGTTGGTATTTTATTATTACTGTATTATTTATTAGACAAATATTATTATACACAAGAACCCTTGAGCAATATTATCAAAGATAAAACTGAAGTTTTGCCTATCAAATTGATTGGTAAAAGAAATTTATTTTTACTGGTTGGAGTTGTTTTAGCCGTTGCCTTTGTGCCATCAATTGATTTAGCTGCTTATCATCATACACATGATTTAAGTGCGCTTATACCTAGTCGGGAAATAATGATGGGAATATTGATATTTTTATCTTTACGTGGTCCGCAAAAAGCTCGCTTGCAAAATGAATTCAATTATCACGCTATTCAAGAAGTGGCCGCTTTGTTTATAGGTATATTCCTTACCATGATTCCTGCACTAATGTATTTACGTCAAATTGCACCAACCTTACCACTCAATGAAATTACTTTTTTTATTTTTACCGGTGGTTTAAGTTCAGTTTTGGATAATGCCCCTACCTATTTGACCTTTTTTGAAATGGCTCAATCTATGGGTGGTATACCTGCTGTGGCTGGTGTCTATGAGCCTTATCTTATTTCGATTTCACTAGGCGCTGTTTTTTGTGGAGCCATGACTTATATTGGCAATGGACCTAATTTTATGGTTAAAGCCATAGCTGAAGAAAGAGGTATAGGTATGCCGTCATTTGTTGGTTATTTAAAATGGTCTTTGACTATTTTAACTCCATTATTTACTGTGCTGGTTATGATATTTATAGCTGGAGGTTGGTGGACCGTGATTGGTGTTAGCATCTTAACTCTTTATATTTTGTTCTTTTTTTACTTAACTTATATTAAAAAACCAGTATTGGTTTAATTTTTGCCCTGATTATTTCAGGGCCTTTTTATTATTTAACCAATGATATGATATACTTGAATTATAAATATAATTTTTATGGAACCAAAAATTTTGCAAAAAGATTTTCACAGCTTAGATGTAGTTGAAGCGATGCGATTATTAGAAACTTCGATTTATGGTTTAGCAAATGACGAAGCAAAGTTAAGAAAAAAACAGATTGGTGCCAATGTTTTACCTGAGGGTAAAAAGTCTTCCAAATTAATAATGTTTTTTTCTCAATTCAATAGTTTATTGGTTTATTTATTGTTGGGAGCAGCGGCTTTGTCATTTTACTTTAATCACCTGGTAGATGCAGTGGTAATTTTGATTGTAACTTTGATAAACGCTATTTTTGGTTTTGTACAGGAATATCGTTCAGAGAAAGCTATTGCTGCTTTGAAAAAATTGGTTAAAGACACTATTCGAGTAATCCGAGGTGGTCAACAAATGGAAATAGAAGTAGCTGAGTTAGTGCCGGGAGATATTATGTTGGTTGGTGAAGGTGATAAATTACCAGCTGATGGGCGAGTAATTGAAGCAAAAAATTTATTGGTCAATGAAGCCTCACTGACAGGCGAATCTATGCCCCAACGGAAAATAATAGAAGTAGTTAAATTGAAAACACCTTTGCAAGAACGGGAAAATATGATTTATAGTGGTACCGTGGTGGTAGCTGGTGAAGGTAAAATAGTTATTTCCTCTACAGGTGTTTATACTGAACTAGGAAAAATCGCCACTCAAGTACAAAGTTCTAATCGCGGCAAGAGTCATTTTATGAATAAGGTTGATAATCTAGGTAAACAGTTGGCAGTGATTGCTATAGTAGGTGCCTTATTGGTAGTTTTGATTGGTTGGTTAAATGGTTTTACTTGGTTTGATTTATTTTTATTTGGAATTGCTTCAGCTGTTTCTGGCATTCCTGAAGGTTTACCAGTGGTATTGGTAGTGGTGTTGGCTATTGGTGTACAACGGATGGCTAAACGTCGAGCAATTGTTAAACACTTGGCTTCAGTTGAACCTTTGGGTATGGTTGATGTTATTTGTACAGACAAAACAGGCACGTTGACAAAAAATGTAATGACCGTAACCAATATTTTTTATGGTGGCAAAACTGTCAGCGTTGATGGTACGGGGTATAAATTGAAAGGAGATTTTTGGCAAGATAAAAATAAAATGGTCCCCCTAACAGATCCTTGGTTATCTCAAATGTTGACAGCTGGTTCTATTGTTCACCACTCTTCATTGGTAATAAAATCTGATGATGCCACTAAAGATGAAGCTGCTGAAGTAGTGGGTGATCCGACTGAAGTAGCTTTGATGATAGCAGCTTACAAAGCCGGACTTAGTAAGGAACAGTTATTAATAGATAATAAAGTAGTAGATAATTTACCTTTTAGTTCGGAATATAAATTTCAAGCGGCTTTAGTCAGTAGTAAGCAAGTAAACGATTCGGAAGAAAAAAAATTATACGTAATTGGTGCTTTAGAAACATTGTTGCCACGATGTAAAAAAGTATTATGGCATGGTGAAGAAAAAAAGATAAGTGAGGAGCTAGTAAATGATTATGAAAAAAATCATAAAAAATTAGCCCAAGAAGGTTATCGCATAATTACGATGGCTTATCGGGCGGCAGATGCAAAACAAACTGAAATCAATCATGATAATGTTAATAGTCTAACGCTACTCGGCTTATTTGCTATTATTGATCCACCAAGAGAAGAGGTAAAGTCAGCTATTGATTTGTGTCAGCGTGCGGGGATTAGAGTAGTAATGATTACTGGTGACAATATTGATACTGCTATGGCTATTGGTAGGCAAATTGGTTTATTGGATAAGAAAGCCAATCGTGGTCAAGTTTATACTGATATGGATATTGTTGATTATACCGATAAACAATTTTCTGAATTAGCTAAAGAAGTAAAAATTTTAGCTAGAGTATCTCCCACAACCAAAATGCGTTTAGTTAAAGAGTTGCAAGCAAGTGGTCATACGGTAGCGATGACTGGTGATGGTGTCAATGATGCTCCAGCTCTCAAACAAGCAGATATTGGTGTTGCCATGGGTAAAGCAGGTACTGATGTAGCGAGAGAGGCGGCAGAAATAGTTTTAGCTGATGACAATTTTGCTTCTCTAATCAATGCCGTAGAAGAAGGACGAGCAGTGTTTAATAATGTCAGACGTACTTCAGCTTTTTTGGTTACCACCAATGTAGCTGAATTTTTAACTCTAATCGTGATGCTTTTATTGGGAACTGGTATGCCACTGTTACCAATTCAGATTCTTTGGCTCAATTTAGTGACTGATGGTTTTGCTGGAATATCACTGGCAACGGAGAAAACTCATGGTGATGTATTACATCGCCCGCCTTTTGCCAGAGATACTAAAATATTAAACAAAGAAGTTTTTGACTTGATTGTTATTGTTGGTGTGTTAATGGTTATGTGTGCCGTAGTTATAGGTTATCCGTTATTAAAAGCAGGTCTTTATGAATATGGACGTAGTTTGATTTTTGCTAGTATGTCCCTTTTGCAGTTATGGAATGTTTATAATTTACGTTCTATGAATAAGTCTATTTGGCGAGTAGGTTGGTTTAAAAACAATTATATCAGTTTGGGTATCTTAGCTTCTTTGGTATTAATGTTGGTGGTAATGTATGTGCCATTTTTGCAAAATATATTTTCTTTTGTACCTCTAACTTTGAAAGATTGGTTAATGATAGTACCTTTGACTTTTTCGGTAATCGTGGGTGTGGAAATATATAAATATTTTAAATTTTACGATAAACGGCTATTTAGAAAAAGTTAATCTTGACTACAGAAATTTTTTCTGCTATTATTAATACATGGTTAAACAATTAATCAATAATAACAATAATTTTCTAACACGGCCTTAGGGGTACGGAAATTTTTGTTTCATTTAAAACCGGCTTCCTAAGAGCCGGATATTTTATTTTATGCCGAGTAGTTCAAAGGTAGAACGCTACGCTGTTAACGTAGATGTTGCAGGTTCGAGTCCTGCCTCGGCAGCCA
>CAZINS010000011.1:0-26179 GCA_964540695.1 uncultured Gammaproteobacteria bacterium
TTTTATTTTTTATAATTAAATTAATAGAGTAAGCAGTCAAAATTGTCAGAATACTCATATTAAAAATATTGGCGCCCATGGCCATTAGTCCACCGTCAGCAAAAAATAAAGCTTGGATAGCAATTACTAAAGTCATGATAGTAACTGCAGGCCAAGGGCCAAGAACAAAAAAAGCCAGCGTTCCTCCAATAAAATGTCCACTAGTACCACCACTGATAGGGAAATTGACCATTTGTAAGGCAAAAATTAATGATGCTAATGAAGCCATAGCATATATTTTTTCTTTACCTTGATTGGTTAACCTAATGCTTTCATTAGCGCTAGTTTGTGGTTCAGTGGCCAGTTGACCATTTAATATTTTTATTTTTTTAGTAACGCTCAATTTGACTTTGGCTACTGCCAAGGCGAAAGCACCGGCGGCGGCTCCCATCAGTGCTGAAGCTGTACCAGGATTTAAAAAGTCATTGGGTAGATGCATGAATTTTATAATCTTACACCTTAATTCTTAATTCCTAATTCGTAATTCTAACTATATGGTACCCCCGAGAGGAATCGAACCTCTATATCCAGCTTAGAAGGCTGGTGTTCTATCCGTTGAACTACAGGGGCTAAACTTTATAAAAATATATGATAATTAAAGAAAGGTCAATAAGGAATCAGAATTAGGAATTAATAATTAGGAATTAAGATTTTTTTCTATGATGGAAATTTTTATGAATTTCTTTTAGTTGGCGGTTAGTAACGTGCGTATAAATTTGAGTAGTGGTGATAGAAGCGTGTCCGAGCATGGCCTGGACCGATCTAATATCAGCCCCATTTTGTAACAGATCGGTAGCAAAAGAATGGCGCATTGTGTGCGGGGTTACTTTTTTTGTTATACCAGCTAATTTACTATAGTGCTTAATTAAGCGTTCGACACTTCTTGGGGTTAGAGCGTGGACAACTCTGTCATCTTTTTTTAACCTTTTGGTTTTTGCTCTATCATGACCAACAAAAAGCGACGGATCAACATCTTGTCTTTTATCTAAATAAATACGCAGAGCAGCTTTGGCATTGTCTGACAAAAATACTAAACGATTTTTTCCACCTTTGCCAGTTACCGTAAACTCATCTTTTTTTAAATTTACTTGTTCGCGGGTTAGGGAAGTTAGCTCTGAGACACGTAGTCCTGTTGAAAAAAGTAGTTCCAAAATTGCTTGGTCACGTAGTTGGATAATTTCTCGTTGGGTACTTTGTTTAGGTGCTTTGAGTAATCTTTCTAAATCATCATCTTCTAAAAAATCAACTTCTCTTTCTGGTTGTTTGGCTAGTTCAATTTTTTCCGGAGCCAAAGTTTTCACGTCTTGTTTAGCTAAATATTTTAAGAACGAACGCAGGGCAATAAGATGGTAATTTTGGGTGGACTTTTTAAGAGCCTTGCCTTGTTTGTCTGTTTGTCGGTTGAGCCATAAACGAAAGTTTTTAACTTTGGGTAATGATACGTCAGCCGGTTTTAAATTTTTTTTATCCAGCCAAAGAAAAAATCTTAGTAAATAAAAACTGTAATTACGTACTGTACGCAACGATCTACCTTTTTCAATTTCCAGATAATTTAAAAAATCATTGGCCCAACGACCTAAAGATCCAAAACTTTCTAACTTTTTGACAGAAGTATCTTTTGACATATTTATATCTATTTTACGACACCAAAAAAATTTAAGCAAATTATTTAGAATTTAGAATATAGAATTAAAATTAGGAATAAAAAAATTAGTAATTATCTTCATGCTTGCCAAAATAAGATAATTATGTTAGAGTAAGCCTGCTTTATGATTTATTCATAAGGCGTATTAATTAATAATTTACGGTTTTCTTGGTTTTATGGCTTGCTGGCCTATTACTATGAAAATCGCGAAAGGATTTATATGTTAGATAAAAAGATAAAAGAGGAAATTATAAAGAAATATCGTACTCACAAAAGTGATACTGGTTCTAGCGAAGTACAAATCGCTATTTTGACAGCAGAAATTGAAGATTTAACTAAACATTTAAAAAAACATAAAAAAGATCACTCTTCTCGTCGGGGTTTGATTAAAAAAGTTATTCAAAGAAAAAGATTACTTAGATATTTAGAAAAAGAAAATCAAGACAGTTTTAATAAATTGTGTAAAAAACTAGGTATTAAAATGACTCCCCTTACCACTATCGAAGAGGAAGAGGATTTTATTAGATCAGAAAGTGAAGAGGAAGAAGTGGAAGAAGTAACTGCCGACGAAGAATAAAATATTAAAAATATATGATGAGAAGTAAAGAGCAAAGAGTAGCAGTACTGGTTGATGTGGCTAACATGTATCACTCGGCCAAGAGTTTATATAACAGTCGAGTGAATTTTCAAGAAATACTAAAAGTAGCTGTGGCTGATCGTAAGTTGGTCAGAGCGATTGCTTATGTTATTCAGTCATATAGTCCCGAAGAAAAAGGTTTTTTTGAAGCTTTGGATAAACAAGGTTTTGCCATCAAGGTAAAAGATTTGCAAGTTTTTCCCGGTGGTATGAAAAAGGGTGATTGGGATGTGGGATTGACTATTGATGCTGTTAAATTGTCCCCGCGGGTAGATGTGATAGTTTTAGTAACCGGAGATGGCGACTATGAACCATTGATAGAATATTTACAGAATCAGGGTGTGCAAGTAGAAGTGGTGGCCTTTGGTAAGAGTTCATCACAAAGATTGATTGAAAGAGCTGATAATTTTTTTGATATTTCCTCTCAGAATAAGAAATATCTTATTCCGAGAAAGAATAAATAATTTAAGAATATTAATAAGACAAAATTTTTAGGTTTTAGGTAGAGAGGTTATTTGAAGTATTTTGGAAATTTGTTTTTCAGAATAGTTCAAATAACTCATTGGTTAGCCTAAAATTTATTGATTTTGCCATGTAGAAAGGCATATTTTATGTATCAACATTTTGATACTGAATGGGCAGGTCGCAATTTACGCGTTGAAGTCGGTAAATTGGCTGGTCAAGCTCATGGTTCTTGTACCGTTAGGTACGGTGATACAGTAGTTTTGGCTACTGTCGTTCGTGGCGCCCAACCACGTGAAGGTGTAGATTATTTTCCTTTAATGGTTGATTATGAGGAAAAGATGTATGCGGCTGGGAAAATTAAAGGTTCACGTTTTATTAAACGTGAAGGCAGAGCTTCAGATGAAGCTATTTTAACAGCTCGTTTGATTGATCGTTCAATCAGACCTTTGTTTAGTGAAACAGAAAGAAAAGATGTACAGGTGGTATTGACGGTATTGTCAGTTGATAATGAAAATGATCCTGATGTACCTTCATTGTTAGCCGCATCAATTGCTTTGCATATTTCTAGCGTGCCTTGGCAAGGACCGGTATCGGCTGTTAGAGTAGGCAGAGTCAACAATGAATGGGTGTTAAATCCAACTTATTTGGCTAGAGAAAAATCTGATTTAGATTTGGTTTTGGTTGGAACTGAAGAAGAAGCGGTGATGATTGAAGCTGGGGCCAAACAGGTTTTAGAGGAAGATATGATTGCGGCTTTGGAATTTGGTCATAAACATTTAAAAAAGATTTTTCCGTTTTTTCAAGAGTTAAGAAAAGCTGCTGGTTTGCTAAAAGATGAAGAGCCAAAGCAAAGTGATGATTCGAAAAAAGAAGTAGCAATTGTTGAAGCCAAAGTCAAAGAATTTTTTGCTAAAATAAAAATTGAAACTTTATTTCCTTATCAGTCAAAAAATGAATATCGGCAAAAAATTGTTGCCTTGGAACAAGAACTCAATGAATCATTGAAAGCCGATAATGAAGTAACCAAGGAAATGCGTAGTAAAGCATTGTCCAAATTTTCTTTATATTTGGATGAGGCAGCTCGCGATTTTGTCTTAAAAACAAACAAGAGAGTTGACGGGCGAGCTTTGGATGAAGTTAGGCCGTTGCAAGTAGAGGTGGGTTTACTTCCCCGTACCCATGGTAGCGGCTTATTCACTCGGGGTGAAACTCAAGTCTTGTCGGTAGTTACTTTAGGTTCTCCTGGTGACGAACAGTTGCTTGATACTATGGAAGTGGAAGGTAAAAAACGCTATATGCACCATTATAATTTTCCCCCTTTTAGTGTCGGCGAAGTATCACCCATGCGGGGTCCAGGGAGAAGAGAAATTGGTCATGGCGCACTTGCTGAAAAAGCTTTGGAACCGGTAATCCCCAATAAAGATGTTTTTCCTTATACCGTTAGAGTGGTATCAGAAGTATTGTCTTCCAATGGTTCATCTTCACAAGCTTCAGCTTGTGGCTCAACCTTAGCTTTAATGGATGCCGGGGTGCCAATTATTGCACCAGTTGCTGGTATTGCTATCGGTATGATGTCCAATCCCAAAGATAAAAATGATTATCGAATTTTGACTGATATTCAAGGAGTAGAAGATCATGCCGGTGATATGGATTTTAAAGTAGCTGGTAGTGCTCAAGGTATTACCGCTGTTCAAGTTGATATTAAGCTCGGGGGAATTAGTTATCAAGTTTGCAGAGAAGCAATTACAGCCGCTAAAGTAGCCAGAGAAAAAATATTACAAGCCATGTTGGCAGTTTTACCCAGCCCGAGAGCTGAATTGTCACCTTACGCGCCACGTATTGTTACTATCAAAATTAGTATTGATAAAATAAGAGATGTTATTGGAACAGGCGGCAAAGTTATCAATGAAATTATTGATAAAACAGGAACAACAATTGATATTGAGCAAGACGGCACGGTAATGGTAACCGGCACAGACCCGGAACAAGTTAAAAAAGCCGTGGAATGGATTGAGAATATTGTGCGTGAAGTTGAGGTAGGTGAAATTTTTGAGGGCACAGTGACTAGATTGATGGATTTTGGTGCTTTTGTTCAAATTCTACCAGGTAAAGAGGGTATGGTGCATATCAGTGAATTAGAATGGCACCGTGTCAATACTGTTGAAGATGTTTTAAAAGTAGGTGATAAGGTTAAAGTAAAAGTTATTGAAATAGATGATTTAGGTAGAGTTAATCTTTCCCGAAAAGTTTTATTACCTAAACCAGAAGGCTTTGTGGAACAACCTCCACGCTCTAGTCGTCCTAGTCGTCCACCACAACGAAATCATCGTCGAGATAATAATCGTTATTAAAAAATATTTTAAAGAAAACTGCTTATGATAATATAAGCAGTTTTTTGTTATAATTAAACTATGCTAAACAATTATTTATTATCAACAAAATTTAAGCATTGGTTATTTGGCTCGCTAGTCAGTTTATTGGTTGTGTTTGGGCTAGTTAGTATTGTTTATGAAGATTTAAATGTGAGTTCAGATAATATTATCAGCAACTTAACTACGGAAAATATAGGTTTTTATCTGCATTTTTCTCATGCTTTGGTTGATGATGCCAATTGGCAGTCAGTACCCACTGACCTCAAAACTAATTTATTGTCTTCTTTTCCTGATTTTTTTGCTCAACAAAATTTAATTAACAGTTTGTCAGCTCAAGAGTATGCTTATGTAATTTTTAGATCAGAGGAGATGAATGATGTCGGCTGGCTGGTTTATTGGCCGCAACAAACATTACCAGAATTAGCTGACAATTTGACTGCCGCTACCAGTGGCAATTTACTGATTATAGGTTATCAAGCTGAAGCCATAAGAGATAAATATTTTAGTACAAAATCAGGAAATGATTCCTTATTAATAAAAGTATGGCCAGGTTTTTCTCGTCCCAGTGACGCACCTTATGCTTATGTGGATTTTAACAACCTAGCTAGTGGTTACAATAAATTTAATTTATCAGATAGCTGGCGCTTGGAAATTTATAAAAATTATATTGAAATAAAATCCTTAGAAAAATCAGATCAAGTTATAAATAATCATAAAAATAAACAGTGGCTTCAGTCATTTTCTGGAGAAAATATGTTTTTTTATAGTTTAAAAGCCGATGAATTAATCTGGTTATGGCAACAAAATCAATCTGCTGATTGGTATAAATATGTAAAAAAATTACAAGCTATGTCAGGAGTAAATATTGAGCAAGAATTAATAAAGCTTGGGGGGTATTATGATTTGGTAGTTTCAATGGAAAATAAAAAAAAGGAAAATGTTCCAGCTTGGCTAATAAGTTCTCCCGCAGAACAAAAAATTCACAATCTGATTTTTCAAGTAACTGCAAAAATATTAGGTTATTTTAATCCGCAAATTAAGGATACAATTTTACCAGATAAGACAGTAATTAAAGAGTTTATTGCCACTGAGCAAAACGTCAATTTTCAAACTTATAATTTATCTGGACAAAATATTTATATATTATACTTCAATACAGAAGATTATATCTTTTACACATTAATTGATAATCGATATGTTATAGGCAATGATTTGAAGTTATTAAATAGATTGATAACCAAAGCCAAAAATCAAGTTGAACAAACTATTTGCCAAGATGATCCTGAAGAGAATTATTCCTTAAGAATAGGAGATAAATTATATAGCTTTAGTTATTGGTATAATAAAAAACAGCTTATTTATAGGGCATGTTACTAATAATTAACAAGTATGTGGATAATTTGTTGATAAAAATTGATAAATTGAACACATAAAGTGTTCAATTTTTGAGTAAAAAAATTGTTAATTATAAACATATCTAATTTTTTATTTAATATTAGCATAAAAAAAGTGTAGGAGGTTATTGACTTTTTCTAAAATTGATGATATAATAAAGATGTAGTAAGTTCATTTCCAGAAAATTATTCCAAATTTTAACTATTTTGGAGTAATTTTTTCTCCCTAACCGGATCTTGTGAACCGACCATAAGACAAAACAAAAACAAAAAGACAAAAAGGGCCCATTTTCTACAAAAGAAAAGGATAACCCACCAAGGTTAGGTAGTAAAACAGCCTTAAGTCGGAACAGGCGTAAACTGTCATTTTAAAGAAAATACAAATATTTACTTAATAATTTAAGTGAAAATTTGTTCAAGAAATGACAATAAACGCCGGAGTTACTCAGCCATTAAATATTTTATTATATATAGGGCGCCGGTAACCCCGGCGTCTTTTTTGCTTAATTAATATATTATAACATAAATTATTTATTTTGTCAATAAGAGATTATTATTAGGTCTATTATTTTCAATATTAGTTTGTTATAATTTAGGTGGAGAGATTTTTTTTATTTATTTTATGGACAAAGACTTATTACAAAAAATTAAAGAAACTTTAGTTACTGAGAAAAATCGTTTAGAAAAAGAGTTACTGTCGATTGCAGATAAAAAAGAAGAAGTGCCTGATGATTTTGATTCACGGTTTCCCAATTGGGGTGATGATTTAGATTCCAATGCCGCTGAAGTAAACAATTATTCCTCTCGGTTGGGTATAGAAAAAAATTTAGAAAGTTTATTACAAGCAACGGTTAAAGCATTGGATAAAATTGACAATGGCACTTATGGATTGTGTGAGCAGTGCGGTCATGAAATACAAATGGAAAGACTGCAAGCTTATCCCGCGGCTAATTTTTGCATGAAATGCCAAGCTGATAAATCTTAAAATTTTATTAAATGAGGAGACAAAAAATAAACCAATGGTTAATATTTGCTTTTGGTTTATTTTTTTTGGATAGATTCTTAAAACATCTTGTATTACAAGAACCTGAAAAGGTTTTTTTTGCTAACTCTTGGTTTAGTTGGCAGTTATGGCAAAATAAAAATTTTTTATTTGGTTTTTTGCCTGGTCAAAATTGGGGTTTAATATTGATAATAATCAGTTGGTTGTTTCTTTTTTTGGTTGGTTATTTTTGGTGGCAAAAAAAATATTATTATTTGGTTTTTTGGTTAGGATTGATTGTCGTCGGTGGCTATAGTAATTTACTTGATAGAATTTTTTACCAAGGGGTGGTTGATTATATATCAATTTGGTTTTGGCCGGTATTCAATTTGGCAGATGTGTATATTGTTACTGGTGCAGCAGTATTAATTTATTTAATTTCAACTAAAGATTATAAATAGATAAATGTCAGTCAATCTACTTTCCGCATCTTTATTGGGGTTGGAGGGAGTGTTAGTAGAGGTGGAAGCTGATATAACTGCTACTAACTTGCCTTCTTTTATTATTGTGGGTTTACCAGATGCGGCGGTACAAGAATCACGGGAAAGAATCAGAAGTGCCATTAAGAATTCTGGTTTTAAATTCCCCCCGTCTCGTATCGCGGTCAACCTAGCTCCAGCGGATATAAAAAAACAAGGACCAAGTTTTGATTTGCCTATTGCCTTAGCTTTACTTCGTGCTTCTGGTCAGTGTCAGGCCCAAAAAAATTTACAAGAATTTATGATTTGCGGTGAGCTGTCTCTAGATGGTTCGCTACGTCCAGTCACCGGAATATTGCCAATGGTAATAAGTTGTCAGGAAAAAGGCATACGCAAGTTTATTGTGCCCCAGGCTAGTCAAGCTGAAGCTAGTATAGTAACTGGTATAGAAATTTTTGGTGTAGATAATTTGCGACAAGCAGCGGAATTTTTATCTGGACAAATAGAACTAACACCAGCTAAGCCCAATACCCACCTGCCTTTAGAAAAAGTGGAAGCAGTTGATTTCGCTGACATCAAAGGTCAGGAGTCAGTGAAAAGAGCTCTAGAAATAGCCGCCGCTGGGGGACATAATATTTTATTATCAGGTCCACCAGGGTCAGGTAAAACTTTATTAGCCAGAGCTTTGGTTAGTATTTTACCACCCATGAATTTAGTTGAGAGTTTGGAAGTAACCAAAATACATTCAGTAGCTGGTTTATTGACCACTGAACATCCTTTGGTTAGACAAAGAGTTTTCCGTGCTCCTCACCATACCTCATCGTCAGTAGCTTTGGTTGGTGGTGGTACTTATATTAAACCCGGTGAAATTAGTTTAGCTCACCGGGGAGTTTTATTTTTGGATGAATTTCCAGAATTTCCTAGAAATGTTTTAGACTCCCTTAGACAACCGTTAGAAGACGGTTTTGTAACAGTTTCCCGAGCACATGGCAGTATACAATTTCCAGCTAAATTTATGTTGGTGGCAGCGATGAATCCTTGTCCGTGCGGATTTTATGGTGATCCAGTTAAACATTGTCTGTGCAGTCCAGCTCAAATGTTAAATTATCAAAAGAAAATTTCCGGTCCTTTACTTGACCGGATTGATTTACATATTGAAGTGCCAAGAGTGGAATATGAAAAATTAACTAGTATACAGACAGGCGAGTCATCAGCTAAAATTTTAGCGAGAATTAATTCCGCTAGACAAAAACAAGTACAACGTTTTGCCAATAAGAAAATATTTACTAATGCGGAAATGGGTATTAAGGAAATTGAAATGTTTTGTCAGTTGTCTGAACCAGCTAAAGAAATTTTAAAAAATGCTGTTCACCAAATGAATTTATCAGCCAGATCTTATCACCGGCTTTTAAAACTTGCTCGTACGATAGCAGATTTGGCTGGAGTAGAAAATATCGATTTACCTCAAGTAGCCGAAAGTATTCAGTATCGACCGAATTTAAGACAAATGTGATAATAGAATTTAGAATAAATAATCTAGAATGTATTATTTAATTGCTTTATATTAAATTCTATTTGGTATAAGTAAAAGGGTTTTCTTTAACGCCATTCACCATAACTTCAAAGTGAATATGAGCTCCAGTTGACCAACCAGTTGAACCAATCAAAGCAATAACATCACCGCGTTCGACTGTATCGCCTACTTCTACTAAAATTTTAGAAAAGTGTCCCTGTAAGGTTTTAATACCATTACCGTGATTGATAATTACATTGTAACCGTAGCCATTACTCCAACCGGCTCGTTCTACTTTACCTGATTCAGGAGCATAAGCGGGATCACCAATATCGCCATCAATATCAAGTCCCCGGTGTCGCCAACTATAATATTGGTTAATACGACGTGATTTAGCAGGCCACAAAAATTTATTTTCAAGTTCCATATCAGTTGCCGCTTCCGGCAGAGGAGTATTGGGGGATAAAATATTTCTAATTGCCACAGCAGTAGCTGGTTTGGTTGGGGCGATTATTTTTGGCGCAGGTTTAACACCATCAGGAATAAAAATTTCTCCACCCACTGCCAGTGCATTGGGATCAAGATTAGCATTAGCTTCTAAAATACTAAGTTCATCAGCTTGATAAATTTCCGCAATTTTTTTAATAGTATCACCTTTGGCAATAGTATAAACCACCCCATCTTGTGGTGGTATTTTTAAAGTCTGTCCGGGTTTGATAATGGATCTATTGTTTAGGTTGTTGGCCCAGAGAATTGATGTCACTGACAGCCCATAAGTACTAGCAATAGATGAAGCAGTGTCACCAGGTTGAACAGTATAATTTTCTACATCTATTCTGGTACGAGCTTGGTCAGCCGCAATAATATTTTGTTGGACTAAAGCACTACCTTGAGCTATGGCTATATTGTTATCTCCTGAGTCAGTGTTAATGCCTGTGTTATCAACTGATAAAGCGACCATTTCTTTGGTGGCATAATCAGTATTCACTTGAGGTTTTTGTTTATCTTCAATAATTTCATGTCCACCAAATTCATCTTGCGCTAAGGTAAATAAAATACTTTGTCTGCCAAAATCTTCTCTAGTAGTTTCTTTGGCGGCAATATTATTGGTCACCACCGCCAGAGTCATTAGTAAAATAATAAAAGGTGTAATTATTTTTTTATTTAGTAGTATCGCCAGTTTATTGTTATGACTTTGTAGTAGTTTGGCAATAAAGCGATTTAGAAAAAGATAGGTATGATATACATTAATGATAATATAGCGCCATAAAAAAATACCAAACCAATAGACTGGTTTGTGTAATAATTTTTTGTAGAGCCACACTAAAATATTTATTAACCAAGAAAAAAATTTCAAGGTTTTAACCGAGGCTACAATCAAGATATTTTTGAATGATTGAGGTATAAACTATTCCCAAATCACAATTTTCAGACATATTATCAACCACCACTTTTACCTGTTTTTATAACTATTAAACAATATCCCTGAAGTTGTGTTAATATTTTATCGATCAAAGTATATAATAGGTTATTTAAGCATTTTGGTCAATGGTCATATGTTGAAAAAATAGTTGGTGAATGTTAGAGTAAAGTTGTTTTATAAAACAAATGGACAAACATTACGACCATAAAAAAATAGAAATTAAGTGGCAAAAGCTATGGGAACAGGAGCTAGTTTTTAAAGCTACGGAAAAAGCTAAACAAAAAAAGTATTACGCTCTTTGCATGTTTCCTTACCCTTCAGCAGCTGGATTGCACGTCGGACATCCCGAAAGTTATACAGCGGTTGATATCATCGCCCGTTACAAACGTCAGCAAGGGTATAACGTTTTAAATCCCATTGGTTGGGATGCATTTGGTCTGCCAGCAGAAAATTATGCTATAAAAGTTGGGGTGCCACCTTGGGAAACTACTGCTCGGAGTATTGATAATTTTCGGCGACAAATAAAATCTTTTGGTTTTTCTTATGACTGGTCAAGAGAAGTAAACACGTCTGATCCAAATTATTATCGTTGGACCCAGTGGATGTTTTTACAGATGTATAAACACGGTTTGGCTTACAAGAAAAAAGCCAAAGTGAATTGGTGTGAACATTGTCAGACAGTACTGGCTAATGAGCAAGTGGTAGATGGTCGTTGTGAGCGGTGTCAAAATGAAGTAAAGCAAAAAGATTTAGAGCAATGGTTTTTTAAGATTACGGAATACGCTGAAGAGTTACTACAAGGGCTTGATGATTTAGATTGGCCCGAACACATCAAAGCCGCCCAACGGAATTGGATTGGTAAAAGTGAAGGAGCGGAAATAGAATTTGGAATTAAGAATGAAGAATTGAGCATCAAGGTATTTACAACCAGACCTGATACTCTGTTCGGTGCGACTTATATGGTGTTGGCGCCGGAGCATGAGTTATTACAGAAGCTAGAATCAAGAATTAAGAATAAAGGGGAAGTTAATAAATATTTAGCTGCTACGAAGAAAAAAACTGATTTGGAAAGAACCAATTTAAATAAAGAAAAAACCGGTGTCGAATTGCAGGGTATCAAAGCCATTAATCCTGCCAGTGGCAAGGAATTACCAATTTTTATTGCCGATTATGTTTTGGCAACTTATGGTACTGGTGCGATTATGGCTGTACCGGCACATGATGAGAGGGATTTTGAGTTTGCTAAAAAATATAATTTAAAGATTATTCAAGTAATTAAGCCAGAAACAAAATTCAAAATTCAAAATTCAAAATTAGAAAATATTTTAGAGTTGTATGTTGAAGAAGGTATATTGATTAACTCCGAAGAATTTACTGGCTTGGACAGTGAAGTTGCCAAAGAGAAAATTACTAAAAAGGTGGGGGGAAAAATGAAGGTACAATATCGATTGCGGGATTGGTTGGTTTCTAGACAACGTTACTGGGGAGCACCTATCCCAATTATTTATTGTCAAAAGTGTGGCTTGGTACCCGTGCCAGAAAAAGATTTACCCGTACTGCTTCCTCAAGATGTTGATTTCAAGCCAACTGGGGAGTCGCCTTTAGTAAATTCTAAAATATTTCATCAAGTCACCTGTCCTAAGTGTGGCGCTAGTGGCGATGATGTCCGTCGGGAAGTAGATACCATGGATACATTTGTTTGCTCGTCTTGGTACTTCTTACGTTATTGTGATCCTCATAATATTAATCAAGCTTTTAGTAAAGATAAAACTGATGTTTGGTTACCGGTTGATATTTATATTGGCGGGGCAGAGCATGCAGTTTTACATCTTTTGTACGCCAGGTTTTTTACCAAAGCTTTGCGTGATTTTGGTTATCTTAAAATAGATGAACCATTTATGAAGTTGCGAAATCAAGGTATGATTTTGGGTGAAGACAATCAAAAGATGTCAAAATCGCGTGGCAATGTGATTAACCCAGATGAAGTGGTGGCAGAGTATGGGGCGGACACCATGCGTGTTTACGAAATGTTTATGGGTCCATTGGAAGATGCTAAACCTTGGTCAACTAGTAGTATTATTGGCGCTAGGCGTTTTTTGGAAAAATTTTGGTTAGTGGTAGCTGAATGGTTGGCCAATAATCAGCCGGCCGGTGAGTCCAAAGAAATAAAAAAATTGTTTCAACAAACAATTAAAAAAGTGAGTGAAGATATTGAGGTATTTAAATTCAACACCGCTATTTCCGCTTTGATGATACTGGTCAATCAAATGGCTAAGGAAAAATCATTTACCAAAAAAAGTTTATCTGATTTGTTGATAATTATAAGTCCTTTTGCTCCGCATTTGGCTGAAGAGTTATGGCAGAGTATCGGCAATCAAGGTTTAGTAGCTAAGCAATCTTGGCCCACTTGGGATAAAAATTTGGTACAAGATGAAATTGTAACTGTGGCTATACAGGTTAATGGTAAATTACGTGGCAGTATAGCAGTCAAAGTAGATGCTAAACAAGCTGAGGTTTTGTTGTTGGCGCAGGAACAAGAAAATATTAAAAAATATTTAACTGGTAAAAAAATTGTGAAAGAAATTTATGTACCAGGGAAAATTGTGAATATAGTAGTAAAATAAAATTACTAATTACTAATTACTAATGACTAATATCTAATGAAGTTATTAATTAGTTAATTGATAAATTAAATAATTGATTAGTAATTAATAATTAATTATTATCATTAATGCGATTGATTAAAATAAAAGAAGTTGTTTTAACTGATCTAGTAAAGAGATTGAAAGAAGGACAAGTATTGGCTCTGCCCACAGAAACAGTTTATGGACTAGTGGCTGATGCTACCAATAAAAAAGCTGTTAAAAAAATTTATCAAATAAAGGGGAGAAATTTCAATAAACCACTGCCGGTTATTTGTTCTTCACTTGATATGGCCAAGAATTTTTTTTATCTACCAAAAGTTTTAGAAATTTTAGCTAAAAAATATTGGCCCGGTCCTTTGGCTATAAGATTTAAAGTAAAAAATAAAAAAATAAAAGTCAGTCAAGATAATACAGTAGTAGCCAGAGTAAGTAGTTATGATTTACTTACAAAATTAGCAAAAAAATTAGGTAAGCCAATTACTGCTACCAGTGCCAATTTAGCAGGGCAAAATGAATGTCATAATGCTGGTCAAGTAATTAACCAGTTTAAAAATATAAAATATCAGCCAGATTTAATTATTGACGGTGGTCAGTTGCCACCTATCAAACCTTCAACTATCGTGGCTTTAGAAAAAGATCAGCTAGTTGTATTGCGACAAGGAGAGATAAAGATATAATTACTAATAACTAATTATTAATTACTAATTAAAAAATTCATTAGATATTAGTCATTAGTAATTAATAATTTATAAAGTATGGATATTTCCGCGGCAACTGCTTATATATTGAAACAATATAATCTCAAACCAAATCGTGGTCGCGGGCAGAATTTTTTAATTAGTGAAAAAGTATATGAGCAAATTGTAGCTGCGGCTGAGATAAATAAAACTGATACGGTATTGGAAATAGGACCAGGGCTTGGTTTTTTAACCAGCAAATTGTTAGCTCAAGCAAAAAAAGTAATAGCCGTAGAATCTGATGATAAACTTATACCTATTTTAGAAAATCTAAAACCTTTAAGTCCCCATTTAGAATTGGTACATCAAGATATTTTGAAATTTAATGAAAGTATATTACCTAGCAACTATAAATTGGTAGGTAATATCCCTTATTATATTACTGGAAAAATAATTAGAAAATTTTTAACTAGTACTCATCGTCCTAACCTAATAGTAATGTTGTTGCAAAAAGAGGTGGCTGAGAGAGTTTGTGCCGAGGCAGGTCACCATAGTTTATTGTCACTGTCAGTTCAATATTATGGTACACCCAAAATAGTGGCCAGAGTAAAAAGTGGAAAATTTTTTCCTCGTCCCAAAGTAGATTCTGCGATTATCAGAATAGATATTGATAAAATTGTTGATGAAATTGCTGAAAAAAAATTTTGGCAGTTGGCACGGATTGGTTTTGCTAGTAAACGTAAAACTTTAGCACATAATTTAGTTGCCGGATTGAAGATGGAAAAAGATGATATTAAATCAATCTTTACTAAATTAAATTTTAAACCACTAGTTAGAGCGCAGGAGTTGGACTTAAAACAATGGCAGGATTTGGTAACTGAATTAAATAACTAATTACTAATAACTAGTGATTAATGAATTTTTTAATTATTTTATTTATTAATTAATTTATTCATTTAGTTATTCATTAGTAACTAATAATTAGTTATTAGTAATTAGTAGTTTTTCCTTTTGACTATTTTGAAAGAATCTGTTATAATAACATTAAGAAAATATATTTTTATAATGTGGACAGAAAAAAAGAGCCGGTATTTGATAAATTAAAAAATTATTTTGCAGTTCCCAAGAATCAAGGGAGATTTTTTATCATTTTTGGTTTAATTGCTTTGATTTTTGGTGGCTGGCGGATAATAGATACTATTCGTAGTCCATTTGTAATTGATCAAAACACATTAGCTACAAAGCAACAGATTCAAGGTACAGTAGAAGATCAGATAAAAAATTTAGCCGAACTTAGAGCTAAAGATACTGATGGCGATGATTTGTCGGACTATGATGAACTTTATGTTTATGGAACGTCACCTTATTTGGAAGACTCTGATTCTGACAGTTATTCAGATAAATTGGAAATAGAAACAGGCAATAATCCTTTGTGCCCAGCTGGTCAAAAGTGTTTAGTAGATAGTGCTGCTACGGTTACTTCCAGCCAAACCACAGTTACTTCAGAAGCGTTGATAGATCCTTATAATATTTCCGCCGCAGAAATTAGACAGTTACTTTTAAATAGTGGTTTGGATCAAGCAACTTTAAATGAAATCGATGACAATTCTTTACGACAGATGTTTTTACAAGCTTATGTTGAAACTGAAAATCAAGTCGGACCAATTACAGGTCAAGCTAGTAGTACGGTAGGAGATGAGGTAGTGATTTCTTCCCCCGCTCAGTTAAGAGAATTATTAATTGCCAATGGTGTTCCGACTGAACAAGTCAACGCTGTCAGTGACCAGGATTTGATGGATTTATATGAAGAAATAAGAACAGGAAGTAATTAATTTATTTATATAATAAATTTTATATGCCAACGCTCAAAAAAAGAATATTATATTTAATACTAATATTGTTTTTATCAGGCGTGGCTTTTTCATCTTTGCCAGTAAAAAATGCCCAAGCTCAGTTTGCAACTGCCGCTACAACCGTAGCTGATATTCCTAGAACTTTAGGACAAATTGCGGATAAAGTTTGGCTATTTGTCCAACGGGCCGCTAAGATAGTTTATAAAAATTCTTTAGAATATTTTTTACAACGCGTGGCTTATGACACAGCTACTTATTTAGCCACTGGTGATAAAGGTCAAAAACCATTATTTTGGGACCAAGGCGTGGGTGCTTATTTAGAACAAATTGGCAACGAAGCAGTTGGCAGTGCTTTAGATGGTATTGCCAGAGATACTTTTGGTGTTAGTTTATGCGAACCTTACAATGCCAATATAAAATTACAGTTGATTTTGAGAACTAAACAAGCTTTTGAACCACAAAGAGCCACTTGTACTTTCAATGATATTTTAAAAACTAAATTACTAAATGTATCTATCAATGGTCAGAAGCCAGATTTAAGGTTGCTGGACGCGGAAAATTTTCATCTACTAGCACAATATTTTGATCCTTCGGCTAATGAGTTAGGTGCACAATTCATACTAACTTCAAATATATCTACCAGAAAAGCTAAAGAAACCGAACTGGCTTTGTTAGTAAGAGAAATGGAATCAGATATAAAAAGTTTGACTTCGCCAATTGGCAAATTGGGTTTTGCTGATATTAAAACTCCAGCTATTTTCAATAAAGAAACTTTGGGAGCATCAATTGTTGATGCTATTAGTGGTGGACAGAAAACTTTAACTGGTGATATCGTGGCTGATGCTATCAACACTTTTACCAATACTTTTGCATCTAAATTTTTACAAAGATTACAAAAAGGTATTTTAACAGGCAAAGGTGGGGCTACCGGTGGTGGTCCAGGCGACTTTGGGGTGGGAAGTTCTTTTGGTACCAGAGCAGCTGATGCCAGTTTTGCTGAATTTATTGTACCCGCTTTTCGTGGTGGCGGTAGTGTTGATGTTTTAGGAAAATTATCTTCTTGTCCGCCGGAAAATCAAGCCCGTTTATTTGATAACTGTATTATTGATAGTCGTTTAGCCACGGCAATTGATCAGCGCTTGACTGTCAGACAAGCTATTGAGCAGGGTTACTTAGATGTCAATAAACCTTTTGGTTTTTTGAGTGATGGCAGTGAACCTTCTTATACCAATGGCTATCCTTATCGTAGCTTAGTATTTATGCGCAAGTATCGTATATTACCAGTAACTTGGGAGTTGGCTGCACTTTATATTAAAGATATAAATAACACGAATGAAACTTTTACTTTGGCTCAAGTCATGGGAACACCGGCAGATAATTTTCAAGTCTTTAATTCTACTTCTTCACCTTTTTATCACCTAGTTGATCCTAATTGGGTATTGAAATTGCCTGAGTACGAGTGTCGGGTTGAAGGACCTGGTCCGCAGATTGCTCAGCGAGTGAATATTTCAGTAGAAACGCCCGATGGTTTTGGTGGTACTATTACCGTCAATGAAGAATCATTACAAAGAGCCAATTACTGTGCAGATGAACAAACTTGTATTGTACAAAATCCCAATGGTACCTGCCAAAAATATGGTTATTGTACCAAAGAAAGAGATACTTGGAATTTTCAAGGCCAGGAATGTTTACCTCAATTTTCTACTTGTGAAACTTATGTTAAAAAATCAACCAATGACAAAACTTCCTATCTAGCAGCAACTATGCAAACTTGTGATGCATCGCAAGTTGGTTGTCGCTGGTATAGTATGTATAAAACTCCTACTGGCTATTGGGCTGATGATATTTGGAATCAAACCGCCAATAATTTTGGTGCGGACAATCAAATTACTTTTGGTGATGTTTATAATCGCACTGATTTAGGTGATATAAGTTATGCTAGATATTTCAACAATCAGGTAAAAACTTGTAGCTCTAAAGATGAAGGTTGCAATAAATTTATTGAACTTACCAATATGTCAGCTCCTGATGGTTATGAAGCTACAACTCAATCAATTTTTCAATATGTCCAAAACAACCAAAGTGTTTATGCTGAGGCTGGTATTTTGGATTCTTATGGTGAATGGGGATTGGTACAGGAAAAAAATATCAAAAAAGCTCCAAGCTATTTGAACTGTCCCACCGATATCAATGACCCCAATCGAGATTCACTATGTGATAATTATGCCCAAAGTTGTACAGCGACTGAAGTAGGTTGTAGTTTATATACCCCTATCAATGGTGATCCACCGGTCCCTGCAGTTTTAGGTAATAATGATTATTGCAGTGCTTCTTGTGTTGGTTATGATCAATATTTGGAAGTGCCAACCTATTTTGAAAATCGTGCTAACCCATTAGCACCACCAGTAATTGAAAATTTAATTCCTGCCTCAGCTACTAGTTGTCGTTTAAGTGATGTTGGTTGTGAAGAATTTACCAATTTAGATGAAGTGGCTCAAGGTGGTGAAGGAATAAAACACTTTACTTATATTAGAGAATGTATCCTACCCAATGATCCAACAGCTAAAGTTTTTTATACTTGGGAAGGTAGTGACACCTCTGGTTATCAATTAAAAACTTGGCGTTTACAATCAGCTGGTGGTGGCGCACCGACAGGTAATAGTTGTGATCCCACAGTTGATCCATTGAACTGTCGTACTTTTATTGACGCTGAAGGTAGTAATTGGGCAAGAGATATTATGACAGTTACTTATGCTACCGACGATTGTCACCCCCTACGTCGGACAGTTGATAGTAGTATTATTTATGGTATTGAATCTTTTAGTAAGTCTTGTCAGGCAGTGGCTGTTGGTTGTAAAGAATACCGGGGTAATCAAGGCAATGTAGTCACTATTATAGTTAACGATGATTTTGAATCAGGAACTAGCGAAGGTTGGTTAAATGGTTTCAATTCTAGTGAATCAGTTTATGTTGGCGGTCATTCTATACAACTGACAGGTGCCCAAGCTTATAAACGGGTAAATGAAATCATTAGACAAGGAAAAAATTATACTATTTCTTTTTGGGCCAGAAGTTCTGGAGCGTCAGCCAATTTATCTTTTGAAATTCAAGCTTATCAACCTAGTCAAATTACTAAAAAAGATAATAATTTATCACTTATCAATAAAGCTAAAGCTCAAGCTATAGCCAATTTTGAAGATTTAGTGCCGATTGCTGGTTCCCAACGACAGTTTGGTTCAGTCAACTTAACAGATGAATGGCAGTACTATCGATTGGGACCGGTTAATTTTGATAGAGCAGTGGTAGCTTACGAATATTTACAAACCAACGCAACCAATGTATTTATCGACAATATTATTTTACGAGAAGTGACAGATAGTTATTATTTAATAGCTGATTCTTGGGAGACACCTGCTATTTGCAATCAACCTTTTGTTGGCGCTCAGTTAGGTTGTCAGGCCTATCGTAATGTTAGAGGTAACCAAATAAACTTACTTGGCTTCACTGCACTTTGTAGTGATTCTAAGGTTGGCTGTAAAGCTTTGATTGATACCAAAAATTCTAATTCACCTTTTAGTCAAACATATAATACCGGTAACAACCCCTTTTCTGATCCACAAGGACTTGATGATGTAGTAGTACCAGCTGATAATATAGTTTATTTAGTCGACGATCAGGATAAATATTGTTCCAGCCAGTTTGCAGGTTGTACTTTGGCAGGGGAGGCAATAATCGACAGACAGTCAGATGGCTCCGTAGTTGCTTTCAATGACAAATATATTATTGATAGTCCTGAAAATTATAATGCCACGATGTGTGGTGTGGGCGGACTTTATTGTGAACAGTACACCAATGAACGAACGGGAGCCACGGCGTTTTTGATAGATCCAGCCAATCGTACTTGTGAATACAAATTATTGCCGGGGCGAACATCTGCTGGTTGGTACCAGAGTGGCACTGAACAACTTTGTCCAGATTTACAATCCTATCCATCGCAACCAGTGCCAAGCACAAATACAAATTATGATGGTTGGGTAGGGCTTTGTTCCCCAGAGGCCATGGGTTGTAGTCAGTATATTGACCCAGAAGGTGATCCGGAAGTAACTAAGAGTTCTTATTTTTATCTTGAACAATCAGTCAATACAGCAGCTTGCAACGGATTGGTTGATAGACAACGAGGTTGTCGTTTATTCAACAAAACTGATGGCATCCCTCAGGCTTATACTCCAAACGCCTACACCACAACTACACCTGACGGTAGTGTACCTATCTCTAGTTTGAATCCAGCGGAAAATAGCGCCAATATAATTTTACAAGTACAAAAAGATAGAGCCTGTGAAGAGTGGTTGTATTGTAAGACGAGAATTCAAGCTTTTGATAGTGAAGGCAATCGCGATGATAAATGTTTTGATATCGGTATTTGTGATGGTTTAAATGATAGTGGTGAATGTAACAGTTTCCCAGTGTTGCCAAATACAGAAATAGTTGGTCAACAAATAAGTGGTGCTACTGGTTACACTAGTCCCTACACAGTCGAGGATTTACGCTTCATGAGTGGCTATACTAAAGCTGGTATGAGTTGGTTAGGTTTTAGTTCTGGAGATGGTACCACACCTGGTTATTTGCCTTATAACCTGATGACCCAAGTCGGCAATGAAGCCAATATTTTATATAACCCAAGTTTTGAAGATACTCTTGCCACCAACGAACCTTTGCAATCCCCATTTCCGTACTGGGATACCGATGATTCGGTTTGTGATGCCAATAGTACTTGTCGAGTGACACCTGATAATCAATCTATTTCTGGAATAAGAGCGGCAAAATTATCTATAAGTGCCAACAATGCAAATGCAGGCAGAAGCACAGTATACTTAGGTCAAGCTTTACCTCTATCTCCTTCAGAATATATTTTGTCTGGGTATATTAAATGGCAAAATGTTGCATCTGCCAATGTAACGGCTGGTGCTGATATTATGATTATTCAAAATGGAAGTGAGGTTAGGGGAAATTTTGGAAATAGATTAGACTATAGCAATGGTTGGGAATCATTTGCAATCAGATTTACCAATACAACAAACAATGTTGTTATTCGAGGGGAATTACGTGATGTTCGTGAAGGTGAAGTTTTCTTTGATGGTTTAACAATACTACCAGCTTTGAAAGTAACCAATTCTCCAGAAACACTTTTGAGTCAGCGTTGTCGCTTGTATCCGGAAACGAGTTCTCCAGAGTGTAACTATGTCAAAGGTACAAAATCATATGTTGGTTGGCCAGGTTTTTGTGCTGAAGTTGATCCACGAAATCCAGCTTATTGTGTCAACTGGTGGCCGATTGATATTATCAAAGGTTCAGTTGCTCAGACAAATGAAAATCCTTTAGTGTTTGAAGAAAAAGTACCACTTTATTATTGTTTAGTTTCCCAAGGCAATGCTAATTATGTACTACCAGCTTCAAAGTATAATGCTTATGCAATCGAAGGTAATAATTGTAATGATTGGGGAAATGGGTCAAGTTGGAATATAGGTGCTTGTATAAAAAATCCATGGAATACTGGTGATGAAAGGTTACTTGCTCCAGTGCCACCCGCCGTTTATGATGATCATTGGCCGTCGAATCCAAATGCTCGCGGTATTAGAGTAAATATTCCTTCAAATGCTGTCGAGTCTGGTTTGTATATGTGGGAAATCGAGAAAATAAAAGTTGACAATAATAGTAATGAATGGGGATGGCCGGGAAATTTTGAATTATCTTATGCCAATAATAATGTAATACCTTCCCCCCGAGCTGGAAAAATTGTTTGGCGTTATGACAACAACCCAAGGGATGGACAAAATAATGTTTTTTATCTTGATATTATTTTTGATGCAAGTACTCAACAATTGGAATCATATGCTTTACTTACTGATGATTTTACTGGTAGTGGCAATGAAGGTGTCAAATATTCACTTACTTATTATTTAAGAGAACCATGTACAGTGTTAGCACAAGTAGCCCAAGTAGAACCAAATGGGAATATTACGGCTTATCCTTATTGGACAAGAGTTGACCAGTTTAGTGGTTATAATGTAACACCTCTGGATTATAATTATATTAAAGACAGTGTACCTTTTGGTGCGGTTTACCAAAGTGGCTTGTCTCGTTATTTCCAGGATGGTTCAAATCAGATGCAAAATGAAAACAATCCTTCTACTTGGGACTCACGACCAACAGAATCTGGTAATCAACCTATTTATGTGGAAGCGGAAAATACCCTGACTATCAATGATGGCACACTAAATCCAGGACCAAACATTAGAGCTGGTACACCTTATGCTTGTTACAATGGAAATTGTGTAGGTTCAATTTGTGTGGGTGGTCCTAGAGAAGGTACGGCTTGTATTGATAATGAAACTGCCAAGAATTGTTATTTAGGTGATGGTTTAACTACTGGTATTTGCGTTGGTTCTTGGCAAACACCAAGTCCTATGCCCAACACTGATACACTATCGGCAAGAAATAGTTTAAGTCAGTTGTTTATAAGGTCGCTTGGTGAATATAGATGGCAGTTTGAAAATGGTAGATGGCAATATATTCGCGTTGGTGATGGCTGGAATAATATTGAAGCGAGTGCATTGCCGCAGATTGGAAACATTTTAGTCAATGATGCTTCTTCAACTGTCAGTATGCCAGATGGTGGCACGGTTAAACTTAGCTTCACAACCAATATTAACAATGACCAATTACCTTTACGTAGTTACAATATCAACTGGGGTGATGGTTCAGCCAATACAATTGTCCAGGGATATTTCAATGAGCGGCCATCAGCTGGTGATCCTCACATTTTGTATCATTCTTATGCCGGTACAGCAGGTAATTACAGTATAACTATTCAGGTAATGGATAATTGGGGATATGGAGCTTCCCCACAGAGATATGCCCAAAGTGTTTTTAATAATGCAGTTTGTGTGGGGGTAAATTGTGGGGGTGGTAATATCGTAGTAGATTAATATTATTTGTAATTATTTTAAAAGCAGGTAAAAATTTAAATTTTTACCTGTTTTGTATTAATGGGTTTTTATGGTATAATTTAAAATGAAATATATTAATTTAATGCCAAAAAATATTAGGCAATTAATAAAAAATAAAACTGCTTTAATTCTTACTTTGTTGCTTGTCACAGTAGGTGTATTTTTTATTACTAATCAAACTTCAGCCAGTATTTTTAGTACAATTTGGGAAGGATTTTCTGATCCTTTAAAATTTGTTAGTGATTTATTAACATCAATATTTTTATTAGTAATTAAATTTTTAGGAATTTTATTTGTATTTTTTGTAGGTATCATGATTGAACTGGCTAAGTTCAATACTTTTATTGGTATGCCGATGGTGGCTACTGGTTGGGGATTGGCGCGAGATATAGCCAACATGTTTTTTATTGTGGTGTTACTTATGATTGCTTTTTCTACAGTACTAAAAATTAGTTCTTATCATTATCAAAAGACACTTACTAAGTTGTTGATTATGGCAATTTTGGTAAATTTTTCCAAACTGATTGCCGGATTTTTGATAGATTTTTTCCAAGTTATCATGTTGACGTTTGTCAACGGTTTCAAAGACGTGGCCGGAGGAAATTTAGCCCAAGGTTTTGGTATTTATGAAATGCTTTCGCAAGGCGTAGGTTCTCCTGATGCCAGTGGTTTTCAAGAAGGTTTAGTGGTAGCTGCGGCTTTGGCAGTAGTGATGATACTAGTAGCTGATATGGTTATATTGGTTATGATCGCGGTACTGATGTGGCGTATTGCGATGTTGTGGGTATTGGTAATTATTTCGCCGTTAGCTTATTTGTCTTATGCTTTTATGCCCAAATATTGGTCACAGTGGTGGCAAATGTTTTTTCAACATCTTATTTCCGGACCAGTGATTGCTTTCTTTTTGTGGCTGGCATTGCTTACTATGCAACAGGGAGAAATAGAAACTTATTTCAAACTCAATGAAACAAAAGAAGGAACAGGAGAATTACAAAGTCAAATGGATGATATTATTCCTTCAGCTGTAAATCAAAGCGTACTTTTAAACTACATGGTTGTAATGGCTTTGTTACTTGGCGGACTTACTATTTCACAAAAAGTAGCAGCTCAATCCGGTGGCGCAGTTGGAAATTTTGCGCAAAGAGTACAAAAAGTTGGAACTAGAGCGGCTTTTATTGGTACAGGTGCAGCGGCGGCTGGATGGGCTTTTAGAAAAGGACCAAGTAAGGTAGGAGGACTATTAAGTCGTAATGCAGGTGTAAGAAATGCTTTAGGAGCAATCGGAGGTAGTAGAGTTTTTGGTATAAACACATTAGCTACTAGAACTTTAGCTGCCGCTGAAAATAAAAGATCTGCTGATAGAAAAAAAGTCAATGAAATTTATGGTTCAATCAGTGATACTAGAATATTAAGTCGTTTTGCCAACAGTAGAATACCAACAGTTCGTCGTGATGTTATGAGAAGAAAAGCGCCTTCTTTAATACAAGATAACGGCGTTGCCAGAAATGTTTTAGCCGGTATGGAAAGTGATGAATTTTCAAGATTAAGTGATGCCGAAATATATGCTATTGGTAATAGAGGTATTGATTTAACTGGCACTAGACATGAAGATACTTTATCTAAAAATAGATATCGTCGTGGTCTTTATAATAGAGGAGCACATGATGCTGGATTTAATGTAAATAAAATTTCTGGAAGAGATGATAATGGTAATATATTAGGGGGAGATTTAAATACCCCAGGTGATCTTGTTTTTGGTCGTGATATATCGGCGGCAGATTTAAATAAAATTACTCGTAGCGGAAACTATAATCATCAGTATCGTGAGGTTACTGAAGCCGGGGAAAAAGGCAAAGGTAATTTAAGTGTAAACGAATTTGCTCGTGGTAAAGCTAATGTTATAGCAGTCAATTTTGATGAAGAAACATTGAAGAAATTAGATTTTTTAAAAGGAACTACAGGTGATGCTAGTAAAGTTAAAGGTATTAATATTCAAGATAAAAATGAACTTAAAGCCACAGCCAAAGCTTTGGTAAATATTTTTGATAATGAAATTCAAAAATTAAAATCAACGGGCGGATCACAAAATAAAATTGAAAGTTTGACTCTAGCAAAAGATCGTTTAACTAACCCAGAAAAATTAAGTCATCTTAATTTAGTTAATTCTAGTAGTCGCGGTTATAGCCTCAGCGATTTAAAAGAAACAGTGGTGCATGAAAAAATTCATGGTTATGGTTTAGCTGATGAATCTACTACTGATAAATTAACCAAGTCAATTATTGAAAATAAGCAGTATGATCAAATTGAAAAAATAACCAAAGAAAAAATTTCTGGAAATAATCAATCAAAAAATGTAACTGAAATATTATCAAACGAATCAAAAGAGACAAAAGATGAAAAGTTAATTAACTTATTAAATCAAAAATTATCAGACAATAATATTAATACCAGTAGTTTAGATAAAAGTGATGTCAATAATCTCGTTTCCGTATTGAATGATATAAAGAAAAGTATTGATAAAAATAAGTCAGTCCCAATCATCAATGAATTATTACTAAATTATAGTAAGAATTTAAATGTGCTGTCAGATGGTATAGATAAAGTAAATAAAGGATCATAATTTATGAGTTATATCGAAAATTGTATAATTAAATTTTATGAACTACCTTCAGATATTCAAGATACTTTAGGTGGTGAGGATGCCGTACATGCATTACAAACTTTGGAATTGAAATACCAAATTGATTTAAAATTTATTCTTATTTTAGTTGCTATTGGTGAGTTGCAAATAAGCGATATTCCAGAATATATAATTAAAAAATTTGATTTAGCCGAAAGCATTGCTATCAAAATAAAACAAGAAATCGTGAGTGATGTACTTAGTTTATTATTGGTTACGGATGTTGATAAAAATAAAGTATACAAAGAAGATTTGAAAAATTTTTTTACTGGGGAGATAAAACAGTTATTACATCAGAGTCAAGAACTATTAATAGAAATAAATGAAAAATTTTTAGAAGCACTAGAGTTAATTTTATTTAAAGGTTA
>CAZINS010000012.1:0-6220 GCA_964540695.1 uncultured Gammaproteobacteria bacterium
TCTCTCGCTTATTCGCAATATTGACACTTCAGGCAGCGGAAGGTCGGAATGTTTAAAATTAATAATTAATACTTTATTTATAAATTAAAACTCCTACCTGCCGTCAATAATCAATTATTTAATTTAAAAATTAGTTAATTAGTAATTCATTAGTTATTAATAATTAGTAATTTTGTTACGTATCACATGTTACATATACCGTGTTTAATTTAAATCATTTAATATCTACTCAATAAAAAAACCACTATTTATTAGTGGTTTTTAGTTTTATTTAATAAAAAATTATCAAGGCAGTTGGCAGGGGTATCTCAACCCCAAAAAACGATCAATTATCTTGGTTGAGAAAACGCGTCTAAGGCGTTTGCGATTCTACGCGGAGGAGCCAAAATAACCCGTTTAACCATAAATTTGAGATCACGATAATAAATTATTATCTGATTAATCCTCAACAACCTGCCCTGGATAAATTATTGACAAAAGTACAAACCCTCCTTATAATATGTTTCTACCTTAAAAATTTATAAAATAATAATGGAGATACGTTGAGATACTTTCTGTTCTTTTGGTTAGCACTGGTCTGCTTCGTACTGGCAATTGGTGCCATAGTAATCTTGGAAATTGTACCAAATAAAAACCTTATTTGGCAAACTTCTCTAAGCCTAATATTGCTATCACTTGCTATCATTTTCTATAAAATGAAAGATAATTCTTTCAAACAATTGATTTGCAAAATCAAAGAAGAAATAAACAGTGACTATGTCTAACTTTTGGCCTACTAAAAATAGTAGGCTTTTATATTTTAAACTGCTGACTAAAATCAGGAACAAAAGCTTGCAATTGTTTATATTTTTCTTTGATTCTTCCTTGAAAAACTGCACTTTGAGTTTCTTCACCATGAACAATAAATACTTTTTTCAATCTGTCACCTACCCTACTAACATAATTCATTAAATCCACTGAGTCAGCATGGGCTGATAGTGCGTTGATTACTACTACTTCGGCACGCAGGCGATACATATTATCAAATATTTTTATCATTGGTTCCTGGTCAACTATTTTTCTACCCAAAGTATTTTTGGCCATAAACCCGGTGATTAAAATCATATTATTGGGGTTTTCCAGACTATTTTTAAGATGATGTCTGATCCTACCACCTTCACACATACCGGCAGCTGAAATTATCATCATGGGACCTGGTTTGTTGTTTAGAGCTATAGAATCGGCAGTGGTGTAGGTATAAGTTAAATTTCTAAAACCAAAAGGGTTATCACTGGCACTAAAAGTCGAAAAGGTTTCTTTGTCAAAACAATCTGGATGTTTTTTAAAAATTTCAGTGATGTTTATCGCTAAGGGCGAATCAACATAAATGGGAAAACGAGGAATTTGACCAGCATCAGTTAATTCGTGCAATAAATAAACCAACTCTTGAGTGCGCCCCAAGGCAAAGGACGGTACAATAATTTTGGCTTGTCTCTTAACTGCTTCGGCAACATATTTTTGTAAAATTCTTTTAGCATCAGCAAAACTTTCATGCGTCCGGTTACCATAAGTTGACTCAGTAATTAAAAAATCCAAATCCTGCATTTGTTCCGGATCTTTTAGTATTGGCATATGACTTCTACCAAGATCACCAGTAAAACCAAGCCTGACCTCATGCCACAGTTCTTTTAATATCAATTCAACTTGAGCAGAACCTAGAATATGACCAGCGTCAATAAATTTAGCTTTAACATTTTTATACAAATCAAATTCTTGGTGATAAGGCACGGTAACAAATTGCTTCATCACTTCATATACTTCTTTTTCTGTATATAAAGGTAAATCTGGTTCTGTTTGATTTTTTACTTGAGCAATATGGGTATTGTCTGATGCTTGGATATGCGCGCTATCAAGTAAAATTAATTCTGTCACATCACGCGTGGCCGGCGTACAATATACTTTTCCTCTAAATCCTTGTGACCACATGGTCGGTAAACTACCACAATGATCTAAATGTGCATGCGATAATACCACCGCATCTATTTCACTGGGAGTAAAAGGAAGTTCTCGGTTCTTTTTTTCAGCTTCCTTACGATGACCTTGAAACATACCACAATCAAGTAATATTTTTTTACCTTTTACTTCTAGTAAATGTTTGGAGCCGGTAACTTCACGTGCTGCCCCATAAAATGTAAGTTTCATTGTAAATAGAATTAAGAATTAAGAATAACGAATTAAGAATTGGAACTTAAAATTTCTACTTATTTTCTAAATCAAAATTCTAAATTCAAGACTCTATATTCAAATATAATAACCTTGACAAATCAATTAATTTTTAATATATTTTATTAATTGTTCTTTAATTAATTTCATTTAAATTTATTATCAGGAGGTTTCTAATGGCTAAAAGTTTGCTGCAAAAAATTTTTTCGTTGAGAAATCATCGAACCGATATTTTACCACCACCCAAACGTTTGGAAAAAAAACAACCAACGCCTCGTAAAGGTAAAATTATTATCAAAAGAAAAATCACTCATAAACCCTGTAACACCAGCCCCAAGGCTAAACCAATTGATAACTGAAAAATTTTAAACTGTCTCTAGGGACAGTTTTTTTAATAATGATAAGGAACACCTTTTAAAATCGTAAACCCGCGATAAAGTTGTTCTAAAAAAATCAGACGTACCATTTCATGAGTAAAAGTTAAATCTGACAAACTTAATATAATTTGAGATTTTTCTTTGACAGCCGATGCTAACCCGAAAGCACCTCCTATCACCACCACTATTTCTTTACCCACTTGTAACCAAGTAGCAATTTGTCTGGCCATCTGTTCGGAATTTATTCTTTTACCTGTTTTTTCTAATGACACCACGTGAGCATCAGGAGAAATTTTTTTTAAAATGGCTTCACCCTCTAGGTCAATAATCTTATTTTTATTTTGATTTTTGATATCTGAAAAAGCTTTAATAATCTGTAAATTTACCTCACAAAAAGGGGCTATCTTTTTAAGATAAATCCCCTCCCCGGTTTGTAAAAATTGTTGTTTGGTTTTACCTACTGCTAAAATAGTCAATTTCATAAACTAAACAAAACTTTTTAAATCAGCTGAGATATCCAAATTGAAAGCTTGTTCTTTTAACGGTTGCTTTGTAATTTGAGGAAAATTTTCATGAAAAGCCAAACGATTGGTAGCTTGATAAATTATCCCCAAAGGAATTTTATCTTCTCTTTCCCATTGCCAAGCTAAACTTAGGGCTTTTTGTATGTCGGCTGGATTGTGACCTTCAGGTTTATAAATCCTTTGTCTGAAGTATTGATAAGTATTGTGTTTATTGAAAGTAAAACACGGTTGCAGGATATCAAGTAAAGCAAAACCTTTATGTTTGATAGCCGCTTTCATCAACTCTGACAGGTGATTGATATCACCGGTAAAACCTCGAGCCACAAAAGTTGCCCCAGCTGTAATAGCTAGCGCCACGGGGTTAATCGGTTGATCCACTCCGCCTGAAGGATTTGATTTTGATTTAATACCTTCCTCTGAAGTCGGAGAAGTCTGACCAGTGGTCAAACCATAAATTTGATTGTTGTGGACAAAATAAGCAATGTCATGATTGGCCCGGCAAGCATGTAAAAAATGATTTCCGCCTTCACCATAACCATCACCATCACCACCTAAAGCAATTACCGTCAATTTATGATTAGCAAGTTTCAACCCTTCTGCCACGGGCAACGCGCGACCGTGCAAGCCATGAAAAGCATTTAACTTGGTAAAACTAAAACCATTGCCACTGCAACCAATACCGTAAACAGCCATCAACTGTTCGTGAGGAATATCAATCTCAGCTAAAGTTTTTTTCAATGCCCCCCACAAACCAAAATTACCACAACCTGGGCACCAGGTGGGATCATAGGAAGTTATATATTCGTTGGGGGTGGACATATTGAACAATTTAATGACTAATAACTAATTACTAATCAATGACTCAATGATTAATTAAAAATTTATTAGTTATTAATAATTAGTAATTAATAATTATATTTTTAATTTATTTATCTCTCTCACCAAATCTTCACTATAAAAAGGTCGGCCGTCATAACGTAAGATTTTTTGTTTTATCTCAATACCTAAACCAGCGCGCAACACACTAGCTAACTGAGCTGTTGAATTGTTTTCCACCAGTACTAACTTACGAGCTCCTTTAAGTAATTTACCAAGGTTTGCTGGTAAGGGGGCTACGATAGGCAAATGAACAAAATTAACTTTGTTTTTCAAATTTTTAGCTTGGACAGCGTCCAAAATCGGCCCCTTAACACTACCCCAACCAATCAAAGTTATTTTTGCTGATTTTGGTCCATAAAGTTCTGCCTGAGGTAAGTCTTTTAGCACTTGTTTTATTTTTCTTGCTCTTTTATCAACTTGATTGATACGATTTTGAGCAGATTCTTCACTAAAACCCATCTCATCATGTTCGTCAGAATTGATAAAAAACAATGGTCCAAGTTGACCGGGTAGAGCCCTCGGGGAGATACCGTCAGCAGTTAGTTTATAACGACGATATTTATCGCCAATTTTTTTAGCTGCTTCATCTGACAATATTTTTCCTCGTTTTATTTTTAACTTTTGCCAATTATAAAAAGGCAATGACAGATGACTTTCCGAAATATACTTATCCAACATAACAATCACTGGGTTTTGAATAATTTCCGCTAGATTAAAAGCTAGTTGAGTCAAATAAAAAGCTTCTGCTTGATCACCAGGAGTTAAGACAAGGCGCGGAAACTCACCGTGACCTGAATTTAAAATAAACTGCAAATCCCCTTGTTCAGTCCAAGTTGGGAGTCCCGTAGCAGGACCTGGTCGCTGAGACATAATAATAACTATAGGCGTTTCGGTAATGCCAGCGAGTGAATAACCTTCATTCATCAAAGCCCAACCACCACCCGAAGTACCCAGCATCGCTCTCACCCCAGCGGTGGCCGCACCTTGGACCATATTGATTACTGAAATTTCATCTTCAGCGTGTCTAACTACCATCCCATATTTTGGACCAATCTCAGCTAAGGTATGTAAAACAGAAGATGCTGGTGTCATGGGATAAGCGGCATAAAATTTACAACCAGCGGCAATCGCCCCAAGGGCAACCGCATCATTGGCTGTTAAAACAATCTGCTCTTTATTTGGTTGCGATTGTAAACTAAAAGCAAATTCTTGTGGCTGATAATGTTTTAAAACATAATCATAACCGCTTTGGGCTGCATTGATATTTTGGGTAACTACTTGCTCGTCTTTGTCAGCAAATTGATCTTTAATTACTGCTTCTAAGTATTTAAAATCATGTTTCACCAAAGCCATAGTTGCTCCCAAGGCAACAGTATTGCGCATTACTTCATCACCACCTACTTCTTTGGCGATATTATTGAGTGGTAAATCATAAAATTTTATTTTTTTCTTTTGCAAAATAGCAGTAGGCACTTGTACTCTTGAGCTATCAGCAATCAAACCACTGCCAGCTATTAGTTCATCCAAATGTTCAGTAATGCTGTTGGTATTCAAAGCTACCAATAAATTAACCACTCGTCGTTGGCTATATATTTTAGAAGCTGAGACATAAACCTGGTAAGTATTGTGCCCACCACGAATCAGCGAGGGGTATTCACTATAATCATGAATAAAAAGTCCTGCCCGGCTACAAGTTTTGGCAAACATCATACCTGATGACATAATACCAAAACCAGCCTCACCGCCAATTTTCCAGTTAAAGTCGTTTATTTGCATGGGGAAATTTACTTTGTTTAAAAAATAATCAAAAAATCAGTATAATTTCTATATATTTATTTTAACATAAAACCACTAATAAAAAAACCCGAACTTATTCGGGTTTTATTTTTTTTGCTGGTTTTTTTTCTTTTGGTTTACTTTTTTCAATACCTTGCGGATATGTTTTTGTGCCAAAGCCCATGTTAATTGTGGCATTCAATCCACCCTTCATAAATTTTTCTTTGGCCTCAGGAATATTATTGATAGCTACTATTTCATTTAAACCAAACATGGCATTCTCCTTTTGATTAGTTTTTAAAAAACAAAAAAGGCTCTTATTTTGAGCCCATGATTTAGTGAAAATAAAAAATCTTAGACTCAAAAAAAAGTCATCATTGGCATCATTATTTGTAAACTTTGATTTTTCATTGGTTAGACTTTAGAATATATTCTTATTTTTGGCAAATAGATTATCCACAT
>CAZINS010000012.1:6320-15125 GCA_964540695.1 uncultured Gammaproteobacteria bacterium
TTTTGTATTTATCAAAATCAGAGACATCTTTGAGTTCTTTTTTAATATAAGTTTCAATAACATCCAAATCTGCTTCCAGTTTTTTCAAATTTTCTCTTTCCTTATCATCTAATCCTATCTCTTTTTGTTTTTTATAAATCTCTTCAATTTGCACTAAAATATCCCGTCTGAGAGTTTGAAAACCAAAATCAACACTGGCCGCTAGTTCCCCTACCTCTTGAGAAAACTTTCTATCTTGTCTACGTTTAGCTCTTCGAAACCACAAAATAATAAAGAATAGTAAAATCAAGAACAGCAAAAACATCAAACCATAATAAAATGACAATCTCATTTCTAACGGTAGAATATCTGGCGAAAACATCTTAATCAACATCTGGGGAGCAAAGGTCAAAGTTTCTACATCAACTACTGCTCGTACCGAACGAGAATTTCCAGCCTTATCAACTGCACTTACCACTATAGGATGCGAACCAGTAGGTAAAGTAGCGATTTCATAAAAAGCTTGAGAGGTACGAATAAAATATTTATCTTCGTCTATTTTTACTTCATAATAATCAACTCCGGACAAATCATCTTGAGTGGGAAAGCTCATATTATAAGCACCTGTTTTTTCTTGTTTAGTAATCTCAATTTCAAAATTCCTGGGCGGTGTATCGTCAAATTGGATTTTGTAGTGAGCAGTGCGACTACGCTCGCCCGCACGCTCATAACGCAAATGAAAAAACCAAATACCATTTTCCAAAAAAGAATGGCTGTAATTCAAAGGAGAGGTCAACAAATTTTGCGGATACGTATTGGGATTGTTGTCGATAGCAAAATACAACTTATCTGCTCTACCTGGTAATTGCCAGGTAAAGACGGCTTGTGATTGCCGGTACCAAGCAGTCTGGTCGGGATGAGTAGGTGAAGTAATAGTGGCGGCGGGCAAAGTAGCCGTCAATTCTTCAGCTGAAACACCTTCTGGCAGAGTACCAGATGGTTGAATGGTATAAATACCTCCGTTCATAGCTGTCAGTACATTGGTACCCTGGCCATCGTTGGCGTGTAGTGAACCAGAAATAAACTGCAATTTAGCACTACCTGGTTTTTTTGCCCGAAACAACATAGTCAAAATTTTGCCATTATCACCTATAAATCCAGGATCAGGTAACCCGCCAGAAAACTCAATACGACTACCAGTCACTTGGGGTTTAGCTGGCCATTGGGTAAACAAAGAATCTGTCGTACCGATATTCAACAGTTCTAAATAGTCGCTATCAAAAGTATATTGAGATCTGGCAGCGTTGATATTTTCCGTAGCGTGAATAACAAAATCAACACTAAATTCCTCACCCACTAAAACTGTTTTTTGGGCAGGTAAAAAACCAAATTCAAATTCACCAGCATAAACTGGTCTTACTAACAAGCATAACAAAGAAAGTATTAAGATGATTTTTGTTTTTTTATTTTCCATAGACGGTAAAAAAACGTCCCTATTATTATAATAATAATAAATAAGATAATCAGCCATACCCAAATTGGAATCACTGCGGATAGCACTAAATTTTCCGTTTGGGAATTGCCGGCTTTATCAATCACACTTAAAACCAAATTTTGACTTTGCCACCACTTTTTTGGCACTACCTGGGGACTGGTCACGGTTTGCGCCTGCTTACCATCAATACTCAAAGTAAAATGAGACACACCGGCAGCATTATCAACTCCTGCAAAAAATAAATTTTTCTCCAAACCATAAGCGTCTTTTTTATCAATCAACCTCAATTCATTGAAAGTTGGTTTGGTAGTATCAATCATAGCCCGCCGCATAACTTTGTTTTGCCATTCACCGCCTAAATTGCGGTATCTCATTACAAAATAATACACACCGTCAGCTAAACCTTCGTACTGAATATTAGCAAGTAATGACTCTGGTACTTCATCTGGCAATTGTGTGGGATCCATGGTTAGCAAATAACTGTATTCCAGATTGGGATTAACCTGCCAAGTTATGTCAAAAATATTTACCGCATACCACTGGTCTTCGTTGGGTATTCTGGTAGAACCCAAAATTGGTTCACCGACACCTATTGGACTGACGTTTATATTGGTTGGTAATAAATCTACAGTCACAACTTCAGCATCACCTCCGTGGCGAATCAATTTAGTATCATCATCTATACTAATTTGTACTTGGTCATGACTAACCAAAGCCTTAAATAAAAAAGTAGCTACTTTACCACCGTTACCTTGCCAGGGTGTACTGGCACCGGCAATAAGTCTGGTTCTATCCAATGAAAACTTATTCGGATCAGAGACCCAAAGATTGAAAATACTATCTCCCGTACTAACTGACATGAGTTCCAATTCCTCTGGCAACCAAGAAATCTGGGTATCCAAAGCATTGATAGGGTCAGAACTATTGATACGCAAATCAACCAAAAATGTTTCGTTTTGGCTTACAGATAAACCTTGAGGCCACAAATAAAGTTCCGCAGCTTTGCTAGAAAGAGGAAAAAATAAAAAAATTAAAACAAATGAAAATAAAAATTTTTTAATCATACCAAAAAGGACTGCAAAATTGAAATAATTATCATTAAATACTACCAGCCTCTCTAAACTTAGCCAGTATAAAACTATATTTATTATAACACAAAATCAATAATTATTTAAGTCCTTCTATCTAAATATTTTCACTCCACCAATAAAGCAAGATAGAAAAATCTACTATATCTACCAAACCATCCTGGTTAATATCAGCACAAATAAACGATGGATTGGTTTGTCGCCAATAATTCATCAATATAGATAAGTCAAAAACATTGACCCAACCATCAAAATTCAAATCTGGACCAGCACACTGACCTTGGGGAATGGGCGCGGGCACCACTTCAAAAAACATACTTTCCGAAAAATTACTTTCAAGTCCGTCAGTAGTCAAAGCTTTGGCTTTGATACTTTGGGGACCAGCTGCCAGGTCGGTTGAATCAAGTTCCATTTGCCAAAAACCATTATTATCACTATAAACCACCTGATTTATTAACTCGCTACCTAAATACAATTGTACCAATGAATTGGGTGCGGTTTCACCAAAAACCATCATGTTTTGACCGGGCATTATATCACGGCGGGAAATAGAAATGGTGGGAGTCAAAAAAATATTTTCAACAGTGGTGATACTACGGGCAACCAAACTTAAACTTAAATTGCTGGTCAGAGTATATCTGCCAAATCTATCTTCAGCAAATAAACCAAAATCATAAGTTCCGATTGGCAAAGCTGACAGGCGAAAAGTAAAATTACCTAAATTATCTGCTTGAGAAATTGCCACTACTCGACCAAATTTAGTCAGACTTACCAAAGCATATGGTGAGGTTAAACCGAAAAATTCCACGGTAGTCAAAGTTTTTCCCCCACTCCAACCAACTGGTGGAGTACTGGTAGGAGTAATTTGCTCAAGCAAACACAGGTCAGAGCAACCGTCGCCATTGATAAGATTACCATCATCACATTCCTCGGGAGATTGCACTATTCCATCACCACAAATTTGCTCAAGCAAACACAGGTCAGAGCAACCGTCGCCATTGATAAGATTACCATCATCACATTCCTCGGGTGGTTCCAAAAATCCATTTCCGCAAACTTGCGGACCGATTATTTGTACTGAGACAATTATATTTCTAGTTGTAGTTACCGTGGTAGTAGCCCAAGCTTCAGAAACATATTGAAAAAATGGAATTAAAATAATTCCACCTAAAGTTAACCATGCTAGTCTGATCCAACCGCGCATGGGAGAAAGTTATGATTTATCACCCCTAAACAATATACGTAAAGCCAATCGCAAGCGACGGCGTGATTTAATAAGTAAAGTAATAACTATTACTAAACCGACAAACACTAGTAACGCCAGCTTCCAAGGAAAAACCCAAAACACAAAAGTAGAAACCAAGGGAGTGTTTTCTGTGCCATAATTGGCTACCAAAGTAGCAGTGTATTTGCCAATAGCCAAGGGCGGATCCCAACGGACATCAACTTTTCTAATCGAGGCGGGTAAAACATTTTTTTGTGGAAAAGGAATATCTACTTCTTTTTTACCAAACATATTGGTAATAGATACAAAACCCCTGGGTCTGACGTGGACTGTACCTGTATTTTCAAAACGTAATATAAAATCAATAGGCGGTTTTTCAAAAAATGTTGGAGCCGAGAATTCTTTAACGTCTAACTTTTCTGTTACTTCTCCGGCTACTGACAACAACAATAAAGAACCCACCTTTTGAGCGACACCACTACCACCACCAGCTAAAACTTCTGGAGGTGAAATCACGGCTAAAATAGAACCATAATGCCCACCGGGTTCACCATCAGTCGGTACATTGACCGTAAAATCAATTATTTTTTGTTCAGCTGGTGCTAAGGTAAACTGAGTTTCCGACAAAGCCACCCAACTAGCCAATGAAAAAGTTTTATTTTCTTGTTCTTGCACTACCACTCCGCCACCTTCACCCACAGCCGTAAAATCTTCAACTTCCATGCGCACGAAAATAGGTTGCGGGCCGGTATTGATTACTTTGATTTTATTGGCTATCTGTTCACCCGGGTTGGCTGATAATTCATAAGTTAAGGGTGAAATAGTAATTGACCTAGCATCTTCTGACATTTCTTGTGCTTGAGAAGGTACATAAAAAAATATACCTAAAAATAAAGCAGTAAGTAATGTCAATCTAAAAAAATTGTCACAAATCTTTTTCACAATATAAGTATTTACTTTGTACAAAATATCACCCAAGTAAGACCAATTGCCACTTGGGTGAAATTACCTATTTAAATAGCCGTAAAAATTAATCAAACTGAGCAGTGGTAATATAAACTACAGTATTTGTATAATCACCTGACGACTGAGAACCTGAAACTGATAATTGGTAAACCACAGTGGAAGTTGCATTGGTTACAGGTGTGGAAGATGACATAATGGTCTGAGCAGTTTCAGTATCAGCAATAGAAGCAAACTGCCGATAGTTTGCACCAGATGAATAACCAGCTACACAATTAAGACCAAAACAAGTATGCCCCAGACCGTGATTGGCAGAAGCTGTTGTCCAAGCACCACCAGTGCTTTCAGTACAAGTACCAGAATCACAAGTTGTATCTGGTATAGTCTGACTACCAGCATTGGTCATTTGATCATTTTCTTGCGAAGTCATGGTGTAACCATCACCGGCATTGGTATTGACAGTTAAAAGCTGACAACCTTTTTTAAAAGTATTGGCATTCATACTACCAAAGGGTACAGCTGTAGCCGTAGTAGTTACTGCCGTAGCACTACCATTACCCAGAGTACAAGCGGTATTACTTATACCTGCTATAGTAAAGGTTAAAGCCTCAGCAATAGTAGCAGAGACCGTTACCCCAGCTATAACCGCCACCACCAAAGCTCCGGTTTCAGGGCTATCACCATTGGCAGCGATATCAAAAGTATAACTACCAGGAGTAGATGGATTGGTAATTTGTTGATCACCCGTTGCATCGGCAGTAGCATGGGTGCCAATTTCTATAGTTAAAGTTTCAGAAGCTGCGGAAAATGGACCAGCACCAGTTGGCGCAGTAAAAGTTAAAACTTGACCAGAAAACACAGCTCCCCAATCAGAAGCGGTTGGCGCACTGGCTAAAGTCTTTTCTCCAGAACTAGATCCAGAGAGATCAATATCAGTATAATCAACCGAACCAATAGAAAAACCAACAGGAAAGGTAACTACAATAGTATCAGAAGTTTGAATAATATTGGCCGCTGACAATGTAAACTGAATAGTATGATTAGATAAAGTACTAGGTCTAGAATCAGACAAAGTGTCTTTGACATTGGTTAAATCAGCTCTGGCTGGTTGGACCATCCAAGTACCAAATACTAACAAAGCAATCAAAACTAGGTATAAATTCCGACGACATTTATACCAATTCGGCACGAATAAATTTTTTAAATTCATATAGTTTGTTTAATTTTAATTAGGGGAATATATTAATTACTAATGAATAATGACTAATGACTAATTTCTAATGATTTTTCCTTTTTTTATTCAAAATTCTAGATTCTAGACTCAATATTCTATCTACCTGTGAATAAAACCATTAAAAATCTTTTGATTCTACCTTTAAATTGTAACACAAAAAACAAGAAAAGTCCAGTTAGAATTAGTGTGGATAACATATACTTCCAAGGCAGGATCCACAAGACCTGCCATTGATTGAAAGTATAACCCTCTTTGGTTTGTAATGATACCTCTACCACATACCGCCCAAACACGTGTGGCCAAAAATTTTCTTGGTTTTGCCAACCCAAACTTACCGGTACTTCCCTCACTCTGCCAGGTAAAATAGTAAACTGCTTTACTTCCGTTTCAGTAACTACGCGGTTGAAAATATTGTGTACCCTGACAAAACCGCTGGGTTTAATATGCCACAGCTGATTATTTTTCAGACGCATAATAAATTCTGATGGTGGGTCGCTATAAACTAGCGGGGTGCTGGCGGCTATTACGTTTTTAGGCAATAACCAAGCTAAGGTTTTTTCAAAAAATCTAGATAAGCCTTGTAAAAACCCAGATTCCTGGCCTTGCCAATTAATACCTAAAATAGATAAATACTCGCCAATTTGATTACTCAAGGAATCTTTTTGTACATTGAATAAAAACAATACCCCTACTACAGGTACAACTTTGGTTGCCTTGTCAGCAAAATAAAATGAAGGTAACTGCGGTTCAAATAACATTACCACATACTGCCCTCCCGGTGGCGCTTCAGCTGGCACTTCAACTTTTATGGGTAAAAAAATTGTTTGCTTAGAATCTAAAATAAATTCTTTCTTTTCTGCCTGTAACCAAGTTTGGGCTGACAACTGTCCGCCACTAGTATCATCAAAAAATTTCATCCCTCCGGTTTCATCAGCCGCATCAAAACTAATAATTTTGACTTTGATAGGTAGTGGTAAATTGGTTTCGTTGCGCAATAAAATTTCTCTAGTCAAAATTTCGCCACCTAAAACATCAAGCTCAAAAGTGCCGGGACTCACTGTAATAGTCGGTGCTTCTCTGGTTTGTGCCTGAGATACTTGTGGCCAAAACAAAATAGAAATTAAAATTATAAAAAAAAATTTTTTCATCCAAAAAGGATTTATGATTTATGAAGTATGATTTATGAATTCTTAATTCTTAAATCTTACATCTTAAATCTTATTCTAATAATTCGCTGTTGCCACATAAACAATCGTAGTGGCATAAGGACCCGCAGCTTGACTGGCATTGCTGGAAATTTTGTAAGTAATTAAAAATTGTTGATTGAAAACCTCACCCGTTGAACCATCAATATTGGTAGTATGATCTGCTACCGGGTCCCCCGCCCCGGTTTGCACAAACCCAGCATAATCATTGCCACTGGCAAATCTACTGGCAGTTCCGCCTGATAAACTGGTATCACTGGTTTTATAACCAAAACCACATTCATCATTGCCAGGGCATGTACCAGCCCAAGCCGTGGGCACCGCATTGGTACCTAACCAGTCAGGAATAGTGAAAAAATTGTTGGTTTGATGGGTCATGGGACCTGTTTCCCAAGCAGTAATCACATAACCATTGTAAGCATTGGTTGATACAGTGGTAGTAGTATAGCTAAAAGCCGTAAAATTATTACCTGGGTCCAAGGTGTTGAATGAGGCGGAAAATGAACTTAAAGAAAAGGTTAGTGTTTCTATCACTTTGACACCATCGGAATTGACTGGCAGTGAAGCTATATCCAAATTGTTGTAAGCTTTGACTGAAATATAAAATGTCTGAGAGGTGCGTAGATAGACTGGAGTTACTGTGGCATTGGTATTACTGGTATAATACCACGCCTCGCCTGCCTGCCAGGCACTGGAAGTTGCATTCCAATAATACCCATCTGGTGTCCGACGCAAGGAGTAAGCATAAGTATTGGTAGCTCTTAAGCCTGATTCAGCATCAACAAATCCCGACCAGTTGGCGCTCAAAGTATTGATAGAAGATTGTTGGTCAATATCAACTCCCCCTCCGTCATTGACCACCGCGGCAGTAATATCTGGGCCGGAATCATCATAATACTGAAAACCACTTCTGACTTCATAACTTGTACTAGTAGAGACACCTATTGCTTCCAAACCACCAATCGTGGAACGCACTTCAAAATTGCTGGAAGAAGAATAATGTGTTCCCCCTTCAGATAAAATGGGGTCACGAATAATATAAGTCGTGGAAGCATAGTCATCTGCTAGCGCTGGAATTGCCCAAAGAATTGCGATTATAATAAATAATATTTTTTTTCTACTCAACTTCATAATAGTTACAACGGATTAATGGCAGATTTACGCTGATAATTTGTCGACCAAATAAGACGTTTAATATATAGTTTTGAACTTCCAAAATTTACTAAAAATCCAAGTTTGAAATTAGTTCCCCTTAAATAATATATTAACTGTTGCTCAAACTTTTTTGGAATAAACTCAACTGCTTTAATTTCAATAATTATTTTATCATCAATAATTAAATCTGGTCTATAGTTGCCAACTTTTTTATCTTCATAATATATAGCTAAACTTTTTTGTGCTTCATATCTAACTTTTTGTTTAACAAATTCATACTCTAAGGCTTTTTGATAAATATCTTCTTTATGACCAAAACCAAGAGTGTTATAAACAGTAAAACAACATCCCCTTATTTTATAACTTAATTCTTCATATAATAATTCTGCCATAATATCCGTGTTTATCAGTTATAAATCAGTGTCCATCTTTTTTTATCTAAAAAAAATACTAAACCCCCC
>CAZINS010000013.1:0-13998 GCA_964540695.1 uncultured Gammaproteobacteria bacterium
CCGCCCTCACCGGGCTGCTTTTCACCTTTCCCTCACGGTACTTGTTCACTATCGATCAGCAAAAGTATTTAGCCTTAGCGCATAATCGCGCCAGATTCCCACAGGATTTCTCGTGTCCCGTGGTACTCAAGAACACTATCAGAGAGTATATAACTCCTTTCGCTGTACGGGGCTATCACCCTCTTTGGCACTTCTTTCCAGAAGTTTCTGCTAGGAAAGTTATATTAATTAGTACTCTCTCTTACATCCTCAAGATATAAACATAGTGTCTTACAACACCCTATAAAGCGTTAGGCTTGAGGCCATAATACTACCCATTGTTAACTTCAAAGAAATTAATTCAGAAGCAGTGAATCTTTATAAGGTTTAGGCTGTTCCCCGTTCGCTCGCCACTACTAGGGGAATGGATGTCTTTATTATCGAGTCATCAAACATCGTAATAACTCGATATAAAGACATGTACAGTTGTTTTCTTTTCCTCCAGGTACTAAGATGTTTCAATTCCCTGGGTCTTCTTTACACACCTATGTATTCAGTGTGCAATGATTCCGCATTCTCGAAATCGGGTTACCCCATTCGGATATCCCCGGGTCAAAGGTTGCTTGCCACCTCACCGAGGCTTATCGCAGGCTGCTACGTCCTTCATCGTCTTTTGCTGTCAAGGCATCCGCCGTATGCACTTAATAATTTAACCACAAGAATAGTATTGGCTAATCTTGTGTCAGTAAAAATTGCATTGACTTACTTAACTTACAAACTTACATCAATTTTTAATTTACAGTCATTGCTCAGCACAAATAATTTTTTATAAATCTTTTCTGCTGACCAATTTTTAGAGAAACAAAAAACCGCTTTTAGCAAGCGGCTGGCAGTTTTTTAGACAACTAAATAGGCCTATCCGCTTGTTTTTTGGTTAAGTATTAAAAGTATTTTCATATATTTCGTGCCTAAGTAGTGTATATTATATTTATATTTTTGGCAAGGGTATAGTGTGGAAAAACTCTATATAACTATTATATCATATTTTTTAACTATTGTCAATTATTTTATAAAAAAGTATATTTATATATAAATTTGGAAAATATTAATGAGTTATATAAACTAATTAGTTAAAAATATTCATTATCGAGCTTAGCTTGGTGCCGGAGAGAGGACTTGAACCTCCACGGGGTTGCCCCCACCAGCTCCTAAGGCTGGCGTGTATGCCAATTTCACCACTCCGGCAAATTATTATTAAATAGCAATTATAGTGTAAAAGAAAAAGTGTTGTCAAACAAGTATTTTTTTTCTAAAATAAAATCAAATAATAATTTATACAAAACTTATGAGAAAAGAGGAGGGTCTCAAAGTTATTTTTATTTACACAACACTTTTGTTAGTTGTGTTTTTTATTTTTCCAAAAAAAGCTATCACGGAAACTAATCAAATCTTGCCGGGTGATATTATTATCACCGAAATTATGGCAAATCCTAAAATTATTAATGACACCACCGGCGAATGGTTTGAACTTTACAATCGAACTGAAAATGAAATTGATTTATCAAACTGTGAGGTGACTGACAATGGTACTAATAAATTTACTATTTCACAATTAATTGTTCCCAATCAATCTTATGTGCTACTGGCACGCAGTAACAATCCTGATGAAAACGGCGGGCTGATACCTGATTATATTTATAATAATTATACTTTAACTAACACTGAAGATGCTATTATCATCACTTGCCAAGAAACAGAAATTGACCGGGTGGAATACAGTTCAACTCTTGGTTTTATAATTCCAGACGGTTCGTCTTTTTTTCTAAAAGACTTACTACTAGACAACAACTCTGGTGATAATTGGTGTGAAGCAACTAGTATATATGGTGATGGCGACAAAGGTACGCCAAAATTTACCAATGACGACTGTGGGTCAATAAATAATAATAATCCATCTGTTACTTCTAACAACAATCCACCAGTGGCCGAAGCTGGGCCAAATAAAAACGGCCTGGTAGAACAAACAATTCATTTTGATGCCAGCGAATCTTATGATCCTGATGGTGACGCACTAAAATATAGTTGGGATTTTGGTGATGGACAAAAAGCTACTGGTAAAACCGTCAGTCATGTTTATCAACAAAAAAATATTTATTTAGTTACGCTCACGGTTGATGATGGTAAAATTTCTCAAACAGATTCACTAACTGTCACCATTACCGAGTTACCACTTGATAATTTTGTAGGTAAACTAATTATTTCTGAATTAATGCCAAATCCAGCCGGACCTGATGACGATGAATGGATTGAACTTTACAATCGAACCAATACATCACTAAATTTATCTGGTTTAATCTTATTTGATGCTAGTAATAAAAAATATATATTTAGCAATAATGATTTTGCCTCACTAATAATTCCCGCCCAAGGCTATTTTTTAGTACCAAGAGCTATTTCCAAAATAAGTTTAAATAATACTCCACCGGAAACTATAACCATAACAGCAGCTAACAAGGAGATAATCAATCAGGTAACTTATACGGAAACGGCTAAAGAAGGATGGAGTTTGATTTTTTATGATGATGAATATTATTGGACTCAAACTCCCACGCCTGGCTTTAGTAATATTTTGAATTTACCCACTGAAGATACAATTACCAATCAAGAAAATGGTACTGAAGTAAATAATACTAGCGACAATGAATTATCAAATTTGTCTCAAAATTGTCAGCCAGCTAAAAAAAATCAAATAATTTTAAATGAACTTTTGCCATCACCACAAGGTGATGATAGATTATTTGAATTTATTGAAATAAAAAATATATCTTTACAACCAGCCAATCTATGTGGTTGGAGTATCAGCGATCCAACTAAACAATATTTTTTCTCTGACGATGTAACTATTCTTCCCCAAAACTTTTTTGTTTTGGAATCAGCTATTTCACGTCTCAGTTTAAATAATAATGGCGATCAAATTAGTTTATATGATGCAAGTGATGAACTAGTTGATTTTATTGCTTACGGTCGATCAGAAGTTGACTGGTCTTGGTCGCGGACAATAGACAATGAATGGTTCTGGACAAAAAACATAACTCCCCATGAAGAAAATATTTTTTCTATTAACAATAAAACAATTACTGAGCAACCGCTAATTGCCAAATCAGAAAATTCAAATAATGACTATCAATATGTCCCTTTAGAAGAAATAAATCAAACCGCAATTAATGATCGTGTCATTGTAACCGGAATTGTTACTGTACCACCAGGTAAATTGGGCTCACAAATTATGTATGTTATGAATTTATCCGGTTTACAAATCTATCAGCATTTTAAAAACTGGCCTGACTTGACTGTAGGAGATAGAGTAGAGATAAGAGGTGTTATATCTTTCCCTGCCGGTCAACCCCGTCTTAAAGTCCAAACACCAGAAGACATAACAATTTTAGAAAAAAATCAAATTAATAAAATTGTTATGCCAATTGTTAGTACTGATGAGTTGAGTGAAGAAATAATCGGTTCATTAGTAAGTTTGGTTGGCACAGCTGTGGAGGTGAAAAAAAATAGTTTGCTATTGGCCGATGACCAAGGAGAAATTAATTTAGTTATTAAACCATCCACAGAAATTAAGTTGCCGCCAATTAAAGAGGGTGATATACTTGAAGCAATTGGAATAATTGATAAAACAACAGCTGGTTGGCGGTTACTCCCTAGGTACAATGAAGATATAAAAATTATTGAAGTGCAAGGTTTTGCCACTGCTGCACCAATTTTGGCAAATGATAAAATAAATACTGCCAAAACAAATAATTATAAATTTATCAATTATTTATACCTTACTTTAATTGCTATTATAATTTTACTAAGTGGACTAATTTACAAATTAAAAAAACAACAATATGGATACACCAACCACTAAAAAGCTAACTGATTTTGACAACTTTTGGAAAATCATTGCTTTAGTATCTGTGGCTGTAATCGCTGAAGGCGTAATTCTCTGGGCAGCTACTTCCGACATGGCAGTAAATTGGACTTACGATACTGTCATTGCTCCTCGAGTAGTTGCACAAGAAACAGTTGAAGCCGGCGCGCAAAGCGGCGGAGAAATGATTAGTGAATAAAATAAATAAAAAGGCCCATTATACTGCGGACAAGAAAATTTTTATAAGGAGCATTAAAAGCTAAAAGCCTTTAAAATCCTAATAAAAATCCCCATGCTTGTCGTGCCCGCAGAATAATGGGCTTTTTTTAAATTGTTTTTTTAGTGCTAACTGAGTATCATAGCAAAAGTTTTTTAACTTGTCAAGAGTAATAAAAAATACATTTAAATTAATCTAAAAAATTAAAAGTTTATTTTATTTTATAATTTAACAAATCAGCCCGCCGGAACGGCGGGCTGAAACTTTTAATTAACTGTTTTTTTAATTTTAATTTTCTTTATTGGTTATCTTTTCAAAAGCACGTAATATTTCCAAAGGTATAGCAAAAATTATTGTGTTTGATTGATCAGAACTGACGTCATTCAAAGTACTTAGAGTGCGTAAATGTAAAGCTCCTTGTTTACTTGATAAAATACCAGCAGCTTTAGCTAAATTTTCTGCAGCGGCCACTTCACCAGCTGATTTAATAACTACACTACGTCTTTCGCGCTCTGCTTCAGCTTGTTTAGCAATCACTCGTTGCATATCATCCGGCAAAATTATATCTTTTAACTCTACACTTTCTACGCTTATACCCCAGGGGTCAGTTGCTTTATCGACTATTAGTTTAATTTTTTGAGCAGCTGTTTCACGATTAGCCAATAATTCATCCAACTCTAATTCACCACACACGTTACGCATAGTAGTTTGTGCCAATTGTGAAACCGCGTACTGAAATTTTTCTACTTCTAAAAAAGCTTTATCGACAGCTCTTACCTTGTAATAAATTACGGCATTGATTTTAGCCGAAACATTATCCCGCGTAATAGTTTCTTGAAAAGGTACATCCACTGCTTTAACACGAATATCCACCTTGGTCATACTTTGAATAATTGGCCAAATCAAACGCCAACCCGGATCTAATACTTTAACAAATTTACCCAGCTGAAATTTGACTCCCCGTTCATATTGATTGACTTGACGAATACTGCTAATAATTAAAATTAAAACAAAACCAATAAAATACCACATATATTTTATAAAATAATTAGTACATTTTAATTATAATAAAACTAATCAATATTAGCCATAATTACTTGTCAAAGGAGGCTAATACGGTTAATCTTAAAACATATGACAGAAAGAATAATCTCACCAACCAGTAAAGATGAGGACATAAAACTAGATCAAACTTTACGGCCAAAAACTATGGCTGATTTTGTTGGTCAAGATAAAATTAAACAAAATTTAGAAATTTTTATAGCTGCTGCCAAAAAAAGAAATGAGCCAATTGAACATACTCTGCTTTATGGGCCACCGGGGCTGGGCAAAACTTCACTGGCTCATATTATTGCCACTGAAATGAACGCTCAAATTAGAATCACTTCCGGACCAGCTATTGAACGGAGTGGGGATCTAGCGGCCATTTTAACCAATTTATCTGATGGAGATATTTTATTTATTGACGAAATTCATCGACTTAATAAAGTAGTGGAGGAAATTTTATATCCGGCCATGGAAGACTTTGCTCTTGATATCATAGTCGGCAAAGGTCCCTCAGCTAGAACCTTACGAATTGACTTACCTCATTTTAGTATTATTGGAGCTACTACTAGATATCATTTACTTTCTTCACCCTTAAGAGATCGTTTTGGTTCAACTTGGCGACTTGATTTTTATACGTATGATAATATTACCAGCATCATAAAAAGAGCAGCTAAAATTTTAAATTTTTCCATTGATGAAGAGTCGGCTAAATTATTATCTACCCGTGCTCGACAAACACCGCGTATTGCCATACGGCTTCTAAAAAGAATCAGAGATTATGCTGATATAAAAAATCACGGTCAAATTAATCCTACAGTTACCAACGAAGCTCTAGCTCTACTTGATATTGATGCCATGGGTTTAGACGAGATTGATAGAAGGTTGTTACAAATTATTATTGAAAAATATCAAGGTGGTCCGGTGGGACTGGGAACTTTAGCTGCTTCACTATCTGAAGATATTGGCACTATTGATGAAATTTATGAACCTTGGCTGATGCAACTTGGATTTCTAGCTCGTACGCCTAAAGGTAGAACGGCTACTAAACTGGCCTATGAACATTTGGGATTACCAATCCCCATTAATAAGCAAGATACTTTATTATAATATGACTTTTTATCTTTGGTACTTACTTTTTCCTTATGCCATTCTTAGTTTGGTAATTAGCATTATGGCTTTATTTAATTTGTATCATATTATACGTTTTAGTTTTTCCAACTCAACTTCAACTATTACTGCTCTTATTTACTTAGTTGGACTAATAATTATTTTACTTGCTTCGATTATTAGTATCTTACAATACGACTGGACACAAACTATTGAAATTAATTTATCTTTAAATGCTTAAACATTATCTTTTTCCTTCCCAAAAACCAGATGAGAAAATAATTATGCTTCGTCGTAGACATTGGTTAATTGCTGCCAAGATTATTGTTCGTTATGGTCTGTTTTTATTGGCTCCAATAATTTTATACTTGATTAGCAACAATTTTTTAACATTTGTAGAAGCGAGATTGGAACAAAGTTATTTAACGGGTCCACTTATAACTTTATTTTTGTCATTATATTATGCTTTGACCTGGGTGTTATTCTGGTACGCCTGGATCGATTATTATCTAGATGTATGGATTATAACTGACAAAAGAGTAGTTAATATTAAACAACAAGGTTTATTTTCTCGTTCAATTTCTGAAGCTAAACTTTACCGGATTCAAGATGTACAAGCTGAAGTACACGGACTTTTGCCAACTTTTTTTCATTTTGGCAATGTTACTATTCAAACTGCTGGCAATGAAACTTTTGCTATTTTTGAACAAATTCCCAGTCCTTATGAAACCTCAAGAGAAATACTAAAATTAGTTGAATACGAAAAAAAACATCAGGAAGAAAAAGAAATTAATGAAGTAACTACTTTCAACCAAACTGATAATACTTCATCAAGTAACCAAACTTATCATGGAGCTTAAAAATTTTAAATATAATTTACCACCAGACTTAATAGCTCAACAACCAGCCAAACCGCGTGACCACTCGCGGCTTTTTGTGTATGACCGACAGTTAGACCAAATAACGCATGATTATTTTTACCAACTACCTTCATATCTAAACCCAGGTGATGTGTTAGTGCTCAATAATACCAAAGTTTTCCCCGCTAGATTAACTGGTTACAAAGATAGTGGTGGTAAAATTGAAATTTTTTTACTTAAAAAAATAAATACCACCAACTGGCAAGTGCTGGTGGGTAAAAAAAGAAAACATTTAGGAACAAAAGTTAATTTTAATAAAAAATTTTTTGGAATACTAACTAAAAATAATCAGGATGGTACTTGGGAAATTAAATTTAATCTCAGTGGTAACAACTTTTGGCAACAGGTGAATAAAATTGGTCAAACACCATTGCCTCCTTATATAAAAAAATTATCCAACCGCAAAGACTACCAAACAATTTATGCTAATAAAAATGGTTCTGTAGCCGCTCCCACAGCTGGACTGCATTTTACAAAACAATTAATTAACCAGTTAAAAAAACAAAAAATTCAAATTGAGTATATTACTTTACACGTCGGACTAGGAACTTTTGCTCCGGTTAAAACTAATGATATTACCAAACACCAACTACACTCTGAATGGGTAGAAGTTGAAAAAGAAACTGCTAAAAGATTAAACCAAGCCAAAAAAGCTGGCAAAAAAATAGTTGCCGTAGGAACTACCAGTGTTAGAACTTTGGAAGCATTAGCTATAAAACAAAAAAATGGGTACGTGATTAAGTCAACAAAAAAATGGATAAATATTTTTATCTATCCTGGTTATAAATTCAAATTTGTGGACTTAATTATTACCAACTTCCATTTACCCCAAAGTACTTTATTGATGCTGGTAGCCACTTTTTTAGCTCAAAATAAATCGAAAAAATGGGGCATAAAAAAAATTAAACAACTCTACCAAATTGCCGTTCACAAAAAATATCGTTTTTATTCTTTTGGCGACGGGATGTTAATAAAATAATTATTATATCTAACTTGAATTTTATTGATAATCGGCTTATAATGTAAACACTTTATTTATTAATTACTGAAATTTATATGAAATCATTGAGTAAAAATTTCTTACTAATTTTTGTAGTATTTTTTGCGATGGCTGCATTATTCAGCTTTATATATAAACCAGACCAAAAAACAGACACGGTTGGTATCAATCAACTTATTAACTATATAAATAATGAGGAAGTGAATAAAATCCAAGTTGATGGTAATACCATTGTAGTAAGTTTAAAAAATGGTGAGACTAAAAAAATTACCAAGGAAACTAACGAATCTTTTTCTGATGTGATAGCTAATTATGAAATAGATAAAAATAAATTAAATAATGTTGAAATTATTATCAAAGAGGACCCGTCAAAATCAGTTTTTCTTGGAACAATTTTACCATTTCTAATTCCTTTTATTTTGATTGCCGGATTCATTTGGTTTATGATGCGTCAAGTCCAAGGTGCTAACAATCGAGCTATGTCTTTTGGTCAAGCAACAACCAAAGATGTGGGACGACAAAAAATGAAAAAGAAAATTACTTTCCTGGATGTAGCTGGCGCTAAAGAAGCTAAAGAAGAACTAGAAGAAATTGTCGAATTTCTAAAAAGTCCAAAAAAATTTATTGCCTTGGGAGCAAAAATTCCTAAAGGCGTGCTGCTTATGGGCAGCCCTGGGACTGGAAAAACTTTACTAGCCCGAGCAGTTGCCGGTGAAGCTAATGTACCATTTTTTCATATTTCTGGTAGTGAATTTGTAGAAATGTTTGTTGGGGTGGGAGCTAGTCGTGTTAGAGATTTGTTTAATAAAGCTAAGAAAAATTCACCTTGTATTGTCTTTATTGATGAAATTGATGCGGTTGGTAGACAAAGAGGTGCTGGTTTGGGTGGATCACACGACGAACGTGAACAAACTCTAAACCAAATTTTAGTTGAAATGGATGGCTTTGATAATGAAACAAATATTATTGTGATGGCTGCCACCAATCGCCCAGATGTACTTGACCCCGCACTACTAAGACCAGGTAGATTTGATCGTCGCGTGGTAATTGATCTACCTGATATCAATGACCGTGAAGCTATTTTAAAAATTCATGCGCGCAATAAACCTATAGCTGAAGAAGTGTCATTAAGAAATGTAGCTGAAAGAACAGCTGGTTTTTCTGGAGCAGATTTAGAGAATTTATTAAATGAAGCTGCCATTTTTACCGCTAGACAAAATAAACGTAAAATTGGTAAAGAAGAAGTTTATTCTAGTATTGAAAAAGTTATTTTGGGTCCAGAAAGAAAATCAGCTGTAATCTCAGATAAAGAAAAAAAGATCACCGCCTATCACGAAGCTGGTCACGCCTTGGTTGGGCATTTACTTACCCACACTGATCCCGTCCAAAAAATTTCGATTATTTCCAGGGGACGAGCTGGTGGCTATACCCTAGCTACCCCTAAAGAAGATAAAAGATTATATGCTAAATCAGAAATGCTCGACAGACTGGCTATGATTATGGGAGGATATGCTGCTGAAACTTTAATTTTTGGTGAAGTTACAACCGGACCAAGTAATGACCTCCAAAAAGCAACTTCCCTAGCCAAAGCAATTGTCACTGAATATGGTATGGATGAAAAATTAGGACCTAGAACTTTTGGACAAAAAGAAGAGATGATTTTTCTGGGAAAAGAAATTCACGAGAGACGCGACTATTCAGAAAATACTGCCCAAATGATTGATGAACAAATTACTGGAATTATCAAAAAGGCTTACTCTGAAGCTAAAGATTTAATCACTAAACATAAAAATAAGTTAGAACAAATAGTAGAAGTCCTATTAGCTAAAGAAACAATTGAAAGGGAAGAGTTTACTGAAATAATGTCTTAAAAACCTAAAAATAAAATTATTTTTATTCGCCCATCTATTGGGCGAATTTTTTATTTTATGGTATAATATTATAAATAATTATTCTTTTTATAAATAATAATAATCAAAAAATATGGAACCACTTTATCGCACCATAATTAAAAAAGCTTGGGGGCAAGTAAAAACACATAAGTGGCTTTGGTTATTTGGACTTTTTGCCGCCCTCTTAGGTAATGGAGGTGAAGTTGATATTTTATTCCAAAACAATAAATTAACCGAAGCTCCAATTTTTCTAAATAAACTCAAAGATAATTTTGCCGCCCTTGATCTTAATGCTCTCAAAGATGGCATCTATACAGCGCTTTCCACTGCTCCACTTATTAGTATATTATCAGTGGCTATTACTCTTATTTTTATATTACTCTTAGTTTGGTTAGTAACCGTTTCCCAAGGAGCTCTTATTGAGAGTGCGAGTAAATTAGATGAAAACAAAAAAATCAACTTCAAAGACGCTTTAAATAAGGGCGTAGAAAAATTTTGGTCGATTTTAGTTCTCAATATTGCCACTCGCTTTATTTTATATTTTACTTTGATTATTTTATCAATTCCTTTTGCTATGCTTTATATGTTTAATAGCTCTGCTAGTGCTATTACTTTTATTACTATCTTAGCTTTTATTTTACTTGTTCCTATTGCTATTATTCTTTCTTTCATATTGAAATATGCCTTTGCTTATGTAGTAATAAAAAATCAACCGGCCGTAAGCGCTTTTATCTTATCTTGGCGCTTGTTTGCCACCAACTGGTTAATTAGCATTGAAATGGCGGTATTACTTTTCTTAATAAACTTTGTGGTTGGTCTATTACTAGTGATATCAATAGTGGTATTAGCTTTACCTTTCTTGGGCTTAATAATACTAATGATATTGATTCAAAATGAGAGTGGCCTAAATATTGCCTTGGGATTAGGACTTTTAGTTACTTTGGTTTTATTATTATTTACCGGTGCGGGACTAGCTGCTTTCCAATATTCTGCTTGGACAATCTTATTTCAAAAATTACTTACTGGTAAAAAATACCCCAAACTCATTAGATTAGCTGCTGGCAAGTAAATATCAATAATAATCTTTTGGTTGTTTAAATAAATGAGTAAACAAAATCCCTCAATTGAGGATCTGCTTATCAATAATAAAGACACTCAAGATCCACAAGATATATTAGAAGAAAAAATTTCTGATATTAAATTGAAAGATAAGGAAAAAGAAACTGCGGAAATGGCAGCTAGTCTAGGTATGCCTTATATTAATTTATTTGGCTTTGCTATTACTCCCGAAGCATTGGCCTTAATTCCAGAAAATTTGGCAGCGGAAATTAACTTAATCTGTTTTTTTAATGATGATCGTAAATTTCGTTTTGCTACTACTGATCCAAACAACCCAACTATCAATGAAGTAATTGAAAAAACTACCAGAGAACAATCAGGCACCAGTGAATTATATTTAGTTTCTGCTAAATCATTTGCTTTTGCTTTTTCTTTATATAAAAAACTACCTAAAATAAAAAATATTAAAAGTGGGGTGGAAATAGAAGAAGCTGCTTTATTAAAATGGCAAGATGAGATACAAAATTTCACTAGTTTACAAAAAACTATCCTTAAAGCTAATTTAACTGAAATAGTAACTATTCTTATCGCGAGCTCCCTAAAAACTGAGGCTTCTGATATTCATATTGAGGCTGAAGAAAAAGAAGTTAAAATAAGATTTAGGATTGACGGTATTTTGCATACAGTCGCTACTTTGCCCAGTAATTTGTGGCGACAAATTATTTCTCGCATTAAATTACTATCTAAAATAAAAATAAATATAGATACTGTGCCACAAGACGGTCGTTTTACCATTTATTTAACTAGAGACAAAGTTGACGTAAGAGTATCAACCGTACCTACCGCTTATGGTGAATCTGTGGTCATGCGCTTACTCCGCTCATCTTCAGTTGGACTTAAATTTGAAGACTTAGGCTTACGTGATGAAGCTTTTAAATTATTGGAACAAGAAATAAAAAAACCGAATGGCATGATTGTTACCACCGGTCCTACTGGTAGTGGTAAAACTACGACCCTGTATGCTATTTTAAATAAATTAAATGACGAAGAAACAAAAATTATTACTCTGGAAGATCCGATTGAATATAAGCTAAATGGTATTAACCAATCACAAATTGATCATGGTAAAGGTTACACTTTTGCTAAAGGTTTACGTTCAATTCTAAGACAAGACCCTGACGTAGTTATGGTAGGTGAAATTAGAGATGAAGAAACTGCTGAAATAGCTGTTAATGCTGCTCTAACTGGGCACTTGGTTATTTCTACTCTTCACACCAATTCAGCTGCCGGTAGTATACCAAGATTTTTAGCTATGAATGTTCAACCATTTTTACTAGCTCCCGCACTCAATGCAATTATTGGCCAACGTTTGGTTAGAAAACTTTGCCAACACTGTAAACAACCAACCAAAATAGATGAAGCCACAAAAATAAAAGTTACTAATTATTTATCCAGCTTACCTAAAAATTATTCTAATCAAAAAAATATTAATTTTTCACAACTAACTTTTTATACGGCTCCCGGTTGTGATTATTGTCATAATTTAGGTTACAAAGGCAGAATTGGCATCTATGAAGTTATGATAATGAATGAAGCGGTGGAAAAAATAATTTTGTCTGGTCAAGCCACTGAATATAAATTACAAGATATTGCTATACAAGCAGGTATGATAACTATGGTACAAGATGGCATTTTAAAAGCATTAGATGGAATTACTAGTTTAGAAGAAGTATTTAAAAAAGCAGAATAAATAATTTTTCCATTAATTATTTGATTAATAATAAAAAGCCTTGAATTTCAAGGCTTTTATTTATGTTTGTTCTTTCCAGTGTTCAAGTTGTGCTGGAGTAGCATTATGATAACGGTAATAAATATTATTACTTACCTGACTTATCTCATAAAGACGGTGGGAATTTTCCCAATTCATTGTCAACGCTACTTCAAGAACTAAAGCTTCATCTAATAATTCTGATAATCCAGAAAAGGATAATATATATCTATTAACTCTAATTGCTCCACCCCATTTATCATTGTCGGGTTGTCTAGTTTGCCAACTGGAAAAAATTTTAAAACTTGTTTTGTAATTTTTGTATAATCTATCTCCCTTTTCTAAAGAAAGTTGCAAATATTTTTCTTGCTTTTCTTTGGGAATATCACCCAACATAATAGTAATGATTACGCGGCCAGATGAAATATCCCGCAGTGTAAAATAACCTGATTTTCTTACTTGATCATTGTTTTGGGGATGAACCAAGCAATAATGCATCGCTTGATCAAGTGACTGAAAAAGTTTAAAAAAAAATTCATGCTTCAAAGGCAAATTTTTATAATACATTTTTACTCCTGTTTATATTTATTTTTAAAAGAAATTAATATATCCTACACCTTAACTAAATATATTGTCAAACATAAAAATAATCCGCCCCGACAATTACGTCGAGGCGGATTTTGGTGTATATTTTTGTCTTAACACCTGAAAAGTGAGAGAAACATAAAGTCAAAATAAAAGTATATGACTTCAAAATATAAAATAATGAAGACCGACCTTCTGCGCTAAAAAATATTTGTTAACACCGAAATGTTTTACAAAATTAATTAGCTCCTAGGTATATCTCCCTAGAAAGGAGGTGATCCATCCACAGCTTCCGCTACGGATGCCTTGTTACGACTTCACCCTTGTCACCAGTCCTACCTTAGGCCCACCTATTACGGTGAGACTTTGGGCATTACCGGCTCCCCTGGTGTGACGGGCGGTGTGTACAAGACCCGAGAACGTATTCAACGCACCGTGGCTGATATGCGTTTACTAGCGATTCCAGCTTCATGAGGGCGAGTTGCAGCCCTCAATCCGAACTGAG
>CAZINS010000014.1:0-3344 GCA_964540695.1 uncultured Gammaproteobacteria bacterium
GTTTTGTATGAAGATATGCACCAGTATCTGGAAGCGGCTAAAGCTTATTCTACTTCTATTGCCAAAAAACCAGAGGAACTAATTGCCTATATGAAACTGGCTGATCTTTATGTTAAATACTCTTCACAACCTGACAAAGCCAAAGAAGTTTATTTGAAAGCCCTGGAAGCAACCAACAACAACCCAGAAATCTTGAAAGCATTTGCTAGTTATTTGGAAACTGTAGAAAAAAACTTACCCGAGGCTTTGCTTTATTGGCAAGAAGTATTGAAAGCCAATCCAGACAACCAAGCGGTGAAGGAGAGAGTTGAGGAGTTGGAAAATAAGACTAATTAATTACTAATTACTAATTACTAATGAATAACTAATTATTAATTTTTAATTAAAATGCAGGAGAGAGAAAATTCTAAATTTAATTTAGAAGAAAGAACAGCTATTTTTGGTGAAAAAGTTATTGAATTTTTAAAAATATTACCTATAACCTTATTAAATAAACCACTTCTTAGTCAGCTTATTCGTTCAGCCAGTTCAGTGGGTGCAAATTATATGGAAGCAAATAATGCTGAATCAAGAAAAGATTTTATTCATAAAATTGGAATTTGTAAGAAAGAAGTGACGGAAACAAAACACTGGTTGAGAATGCTTAGTCGTTTACATCAAGATAAAAATCATGAAATTAGATTGTTATGGCACGAAGCTCAAGAATTAACTTTGATTTTTTCTAAAATACTATCAAGTACTAGAAATAAAGAAAAATAATTAATTAATAAATTAAATCATTGATTAGTTATTCGTAATTAGTAATTAATAATTTAAAACCAAATGTCCCAAAACACCCTCAAACGAATCATCCAAATAGGACTTACTGCAGTGCTGTTTGTACCTATCCTTATCAGTGGGAAATTTTTGTTTCCTTATATACATCTTAAAAACGCCTCTTTCCGAGTAATCGTGACAGTTTTATTGGTACTTGCGATTTGGTATTTGTGGCAACAAGGGCAAATTTATGGCAAGAAAAATTACGTGCTATATGCCTTTGCCGGGCTGTTTTTGATTGAAGTGATTGCTGGTATTTTTGGAGTAAATCCCTATAATAGTTTTTGGAGTAACTATGAACGGATGGACGGGATTGTTTTGTTTTTTCATTTACTGTTGTATTTGTGGTTACTTATACAATTTTTTCAAACCAAAGATGAGTGGCTGTGGTTATTGCGTTCATCACTAGTAGTAGCTTTGATTTTATCAATTTATGGATTAGCCCAACGGGCGGGGGTAAGTAATGCTTGGATACTGCCCAATGATGCTCCGCGGATTGCTTCAACCATTGGCAACCCCGCCTATTTTGGTGGGTATTTGCTGTTTCACGTGTTTTTTTCAGGAATACTACTTTATTTAGACCGAGTGCGCTGGCGCCAAGTGATTTATGCAATTGGTATTTTGTTTTTTACTTATATGATGTATGCCACAGGAACGAGAGGTCCTTTTTTGGGTTTTATCATGGGTTTGGGGGTAATGGGTCTTTTGTATTTCAAACAGGCTGGTAAGAAACTGAAAATAGGTATTGCAGTGGGACTACTGCTCATTCCTTTGTCTGGATTGCTTTTGTTTTCACAACGCAATTCTGAATGGCTGAAAAATTATTCTACTTTTCACCGCATTGCCAATATCAACTTGAAAGATTTAACCACTATTGATCGTATCAATACTTGGGTGACTTCTTGGCATGCCTATACAGACAGGCCTCTGTTTGGTTATGGACCAGAGAATTATCGTTATGGTTTCAATAAATATTACAATCCTGAATTACATGAGCAGTGGTTTGATCGCGCGCACAGTGTGATTTTTGATTATTTGAATTTAGGTGGACCTTTGGCACTTTTGTTTTACCTGGGTTTATTGGGTGCAGCGGTATATTATTTGTGGCAAGTCAGGCGAGAGGACTATTTTTTGAGTGTATTGCTGATTGGTTTGATAACAGCTTATTTTTTCCAAAATTTATTTGTGTTTGATTCTTTGAATACTTATTTACCACTTTTGGTTACATTGGCTATGTCTGGGTGGCTTTATTTACGCAATAAAAATGAGGCCTGGGTTTTGCCTCAGAGCATTCGTTCACTACAGATGCCGATAATAGCCCTTGGTATTATATTTGTCATATTAAGTAATTATTTTATTGTGATAAGGCCCGCGCGAGCAAATCTAACAGCCATTGAAGCTTTTCGTTACACACAAGCTGATCCACCAAAATCTTTGGAACTTTTTCAGCAAGCTATTGATATGAACACTTATGGTAGTAGAGAAATTATGTTACAGCTGAACAATTTTGCTTCGCAAATTGCTCGTGATCAAAATCAAACTGTGGAATTTAGGAAAAAAGTTTTTGATTCCAACCGGCGTTATGCTTTGGCACATTTGGAAAAAGATCCGGCTGATATTCAGTTTCGCATGTTGCTGGCGAATACTTATTTAAACTATAGTGGTACAGATAGTACTTATTTACAAAAGACCGTTGATTTACTAGAACCAAATATTTCTGATTCACCAGATAGGTTGGAACTTTATTTTACTTTAGCGCAAGCTTATTTGAGTTTAAACAATTTAGAAAAAGCAAAACTTTATACTGAAACTGCCTTTGCTAAAACTCAAAGCAAACCATCGGTTTATTTGAATTTAATGAATTATTATGCCGCTGCCCGCGACAGTGAAAATTTTCTAAAAACTGCTGATGAATATGAAACAAAGTTTGACTTAGGACTTGCTGACTGGCAACAGTTGTCAGAGTTTTATTACAATGTCGGTTTATACGACCGGGCAGAAATGATTTTGCGAGATAAAATAATATCACAAGACCCTAACAATTTACAAAACTATGCAGGACTGGTGGCGGTACTGCGCGGACAAGGTAGGTATGAAGAGGCGATTGCCTTGCTCAATGATTTAAAAGTAGCTTTCCCATCTGCCGCCAAAGATATAGATAGTTATATTAAGCAGCTGGAGGGAGAAATGAGTCAATAATTACTAATGAATTACTAATTATTAATTTAAAATTAAATCATTGATTAGTTATTCGTAATTAGTAATTAATAATTGACCAAAAGTTATCCACTTGTCAGATAGGAGAATATTTTTATAATAAAAATAAAGGTTAAATAATACTAGGAAGGAGGATGTTAGAAAAATAACCAAATAACAAGTAACAATAACCAAATAATATTCAAATCACAAAATACAAATCCCAAACAGTTTGATTATTGGAAATTGAGATTTGTTTGTAACTTGTCTCTTGTATCTTGGTTATTTTAATTTAGTAACTAAATCTTAATTCGTAATTCCTAATACCTAAT
>CAZINS010000014.1:3444-5231 GCA_964540695.1 uncultured Gammaproteobacteria bacterium
AAAACAATGAGGAGAGAGAAACAAAACTTATTTTTTGTTTGTTTAGACTATTTATTAGCCAGTGTTAAATTATTTGTCCCAATTGTAATTGGGATATTTTTATTATTGGGAGTAATTTTTCCCGTGCAGGCCGAGATATTGCCACTAGTCACCATCAAAGGTCAAGTAAAAGATGTGGCCACAGACAAACCAGTATACAAAGCCAAAGTAATGGTGGTGCAAACTTGGGAAACACCTGATTGTTTGACTGGTAATTACACCATTTTCGGTTGCTGGCAAGATAAGTATGTGATTTCAGGTCTTGCTTATACGGATTTACAGGGAAAATATATTGTTTATACCACTGATGCCTGGGCGGATGTGTGGTTGCTAGTGGAAGCCTATGGTTATGATACTTATCAGGTAACAAAAAATTATACCAACCAAATTCACACCCTTGATTTTACTTTAACCAAAGATCCAAGTATTTTAGACCCAGTACTGATAATACCTGGAATTATGGCTAGTTGGAACAGGAACTTACTTGATAAAAATTTAGAGTATGCTGATGAGTGGGAACTTGATCCCCATTTTCATACTTATGATGGCTTGATTGCGGATTTACAAAATTACGGCGGTTATGAACTAGGTAAAAATTTATTTACTTTTCCTTATGACTGGCGACGGTCAAATCATTTCACAGCTCAACTTTTATACGGTGAAATTCAAAAAATAAAGAATCAAACTGGTAGTCCGCGAGTTGATCTAGTAGCGCATTCCATGGGAGGACTTGTGGCTCGGTATTATATTGTAAGTAGCCTGTACCAAAATGATGTGGATCAGTTGATATTTATTGCCACGCCCCAACGCGGTGCACCTAAAGCCTATCTTGCTTGGGAAGGAGGGTATTTGGGTACCACCGTGGTGTCTGATTTTGTCAAAGAGTTACTGATTGCCAAAATTGCCAAAACTGACGGGTATTGTAATTCAATATTAGAAAGAAATAAATGTATTTACAACTATGTCCGAGGTTATCCGGTTAGTTCTTTGCAACAGCTATTACCTGATTATAACTATTTGCAATCAAGTATTACTGGCGAAGTTTTTTCTTATCCTTTTAAACATCCGTATAGTAGTTTATTGACTTATATAAATGACTCCACTAGTTTACAAAAATTTTACAATTCTGGGGTAGAAGTAAGTACTATTTACAGTTCTGTACCCAATAGTACTGTTGGTATGATACAAGTGATTCCCAGAACAGAAGAACAAAAACCGTTTTGGTATTATGGTTATCCAGATGGGTTTAGTGGTTTAAATAGATTATCAGGTATTGAATTAACATCTGGCGATGTCACAGTTCCTTATTCAAGTGCCACTTTTATTAATAGTGATAGATTTATTGTAAAATTAAATACTAATCATAGGGAAATAATTGGAGTTTCTTCTCAAAATGTAATTGAAATTTTAAAAAATGAATTTATTGATATTCAAGTAATTGATCAGCCGGATGAGTATGTGATTATTCAAGTACATTCACCTGTGGATATTTTGGTAACCACACCTAGTGGTAATAAAATTGGGTTCAATCCCTATACCAATACTGATACCAATGAAATACCAGGAGCTTATTACGCTGGTACTGGCGCTGATAATGAATATATCCTTATTCCTGGTAAAGAAGTGGGTAATTATAAACTTGATTTAATTGGTACTGGTGAAGGCGAATATCAAGTAGATATAAGTTTAGTCAAAAATAATGAAATAATCTCACAAACAATTAGCAGTAGCACACAGATAGGAGAACA
>CAZINS010000014.1:5331-9978 GCA_964540695.1 uncultured Gammaproteobacteria bacterium
GGGGTTGGGGTATGTTTCTTTATGGATGTGGAAGAAGTTTAATTAAAAGATACAAGTAACAAGAAACAATAACCAAACAAAAAACAATGATCAATAATCAAAAAGTTAAACAGAATTTTGATTTAGAAGAAAGAACTACTATTTTTGCTAAAGAGGTTATTAGGTTATGCAAAAAATTACCAAATAGTTCAATAAATAGTAGAATTGTTTCTCAATTAGTGGGTGCGGCTGGTTCAATAGGTGCTAATTATCGTGAAGCTAATGATGCTTTAGGGAAAAAGGATTTTGTTTTTAGATTGAGAATATCAAGAAAAGAAGCCAAAGAAACAATTCATTGGTTAGAATTAATAGAGGAGGCAAATGAAAATATTAGTGAAAAAATAAAAAGTATTAAACAGGAGGCAAATGAAATTAAAAATATTTTATCTGCAATAATATATAAATCGCAATAGGTAGTTTGATAATTGAAAATAAATTTGAAATTTGTTTGTAACTTGTTACTTGTGATTTGGAAATTCTAATTTTTTTCAAAAAATTTACCCTGTGGATAAGTGTGTTGTCGGTAATTAAGGATAGTTGTTATAATATTAGCGTAAAAAGTGGTTTAATATTGATTGCTAGTTCTGATATATAACTCTTGGAGGAGGGGACGTCGTGCTGCAGCACGACGTTTTTGATACAAAAAAACAGACAAACGTCTGTAATAACTAATGATTAATAACTATTTATTAATCAATGATTAAATTTAAAATTTTATAATTAGTAATTCATTAGTAATTAGAAATTAGTAATTAATAATTAATTTAAATAGGTTTCCTTCGTTTTCCCAATCATATTTCCAATATCTATTTGCTTATGCACGCGCTCAAGTTGTTGTTTAGTTAGTGGTGTTTGTTCCAGTAGTTCAACCAGTGCTGTGGTAAGCGCTGTTAAGTCGTTGGGTTCAACTAAACGGTAATGAGTTTGTGGATAAAATTCCAGCATTTCAAAAATCCCACCTACTCGGGTAGCCACAATTGGCAAACCCTGCGCCATGGCTTCAAGGAGAGTGTAAGGTAAACCTTCTTTGACTGATGGTAGAACAAAGATATTGAAAGCAGGGAGATATTTTTTGGCATTGGGGATACTGCCAAGTAAAAATACTTTATCACTAATATTTTTTTGTTTGATAATTTCAAGTAAATGATTTTTTTCCGGTCCTTCGCCAATGATTGTAAAGATGGCATTTGGATTTGTTTTGTTAACTTGTTCAGCGGCTGAAATCAAGCTGGGGAGGTTTTTGGTAGGATAAAGATTGGCAATAGAACCGATAATAAATTTACTAGTGGCTAGTTGTAAGTTGCTAGTTACTGTAGATAATTTTTCCCTGGCTTGATTGGTGGTAAATTCAGAAATACCGGTGGTGGCAATGCCGTTGTGGATAGTAACTATTTTTTCCATAGGAAAATTGTTTAGCCTGGCAGCTGAACGGTCATATTCTGACACACAAATTACTTTGTTTTTATACTTGGCAGAAACTTTTTCCGCCCATAAGTAAAATCTTTTTAAGATATCGGGTAATGGTTCCAACCATACCCAACCGTGAGCTGTGTAAATAATTTTTTTATTCATACCCCAAGCTGCTAGTGATCCCAAGATACTTATTTTACTACTGTTTAAGTGAATAATATCTGGGTTTAATTTTTTAATTAACCTTCTAATTTCAAAAATAGCCGCCAAATCTTTGTGTGGCAAAATAGAGCGTTTAACATTTTTTAGTCGGTACCAGCTAATATCAATATCTTTCAATTTCAAAGGTAGCCAGTCAGTATTTAGACCACCCGAGGCGACGGTGATATCAAACTCATTTTTTAAGTGAGTAGCCAAATCTAAAACATATGCTTGGGCGCCCCCAGCTTCGGGCAAAGTAATTAAATATAGAATTTTTTGCATAGCAAAAAAGATTTATGATTTATGAAGTATGATTTAAGAGCTCTTTGGTTTTAGTTAAGAAACCCTGCAATAACGCATGAGTAGTATTTGCTTGTTCTACCAATGATTTAAAATATGTTTCATTTAAATAGCCAACGTCTCTGGCAATCAATATTTGATCTTTTAATTCAGTTAAAGAGCCTTGTGCCTGATAATAAAAGCGAAGTTTGTCTTTAAAACCTTGTCTACCAAAACCTTCAGCAATATTACTTGTAACTGAACTTGATGATCTTCTCATCTGATCAACTAAAGAATAAGTTTCTTCTTTGGGAAAATTTTTGGTTATAGAATAGATTAAAATAACGAGTTTATGTCCTTCCTGCCACACTTTTAAATCAGTAAAAGATTTGATTTTATTATTTGAATTGTTTGAATTCATAAATCTTAAATCCTAAATCGTAAATCTTACTTACTAATTATTAATTTTAGTAGGTAGCGGAAAAATCGTCTAATATAGGCCAGCCAGAAATTTGGATAATCTTTTCGGTATTTCACAATCAAACTAATATTCATCTTCATCATAGCAAGGATTTTTTCCCGGGTCACGTTGGTTGCATGTTTCCTGTATTTGGTCGTAAATTCTGGTAGATTGCCAATTTTCCACATCACTGCCATGCGTAACCATAGATCATAATCTTCCAAAAAGGGTAAATTCTCATCATAGCCTTTTAGGTGATCAATTCCAGCAGTGCGCATCATTACACTCGAGTGGGCTAGGGGGTTTTTGTAAAGAATTGTTTGCTTGATTTTGTCTGAATCGGTGGGGTTTTGGTATCTGCTTATTTCCTGACCCTGTTCATCAATCACAATCACTCCTGTACCCACGACCGCACAATCAGGATGAGTATTTAAATATTCTATTTGATTGGCCAGTTTTTCTTTGTCAGCCCACAGGTCATCGCTATCAAGAACTGCTAGAAATTCTCCCCGGGCAGCTTTTAGGCCAATGTTTCTAGCTGCGCTAATACCAGGATCAATTTCGTTTTTGATATAAACAAAGCGCTCATCTTTGCTAGTTATCTCATTGATAATTCTGGCAGTGTCATCATAATCACCGTTGTCCACCACAATCAACTCCCAATCAGTCAGGGTTTGACTTTTTACACTTTGAATCATCTCAGGGAGGAATTTTTCCCGTCCTTGGTGGGTGAGGGTAATTATACTAACTTTTGGTGTCATCGAAAAAAGATTTATGATTTAAGATTTATGATTTAAGAATAATAATCGTAAATCGTACATCATACTTCATAAATCATATAATATTCCATTCTCCTGGAATTAGGTGTGCGTAGTGTCTTTGGTATCTATTATTCCATTTTTTAGGAGCAATGACAATTTTATTTGGATTTTGGTTTAAGTAAGCTGCCCACCAAGAAAAAGTACTATTTGATATAATTTGGTGCTGGCACTGGCTCATCAATATCAACTCCTGTGTGGCTTCGCTATTTTTTTCAGGTGAAACATAGATTGTTTGACCTTTGGTTGATAAATTTTTCTTTACCCAAGCGATATCATCAGAAAAAACAAAAACAATAGGATTTGTTACTTTGCTATTTATTATCTTAAGAGCTTGGTGGTAGTAATTCAGATTTATAGTTTGGTGAATAGATTTTATTTTTTTGTTTTCAGCAAAATCACCTCGTCTGATGTGAATAGCAACGGAAGTTGTATTTTTTATTTGTTCACTTATATTTTGATAATAATCAGTAAACTGATTTAGCAAAGTGATTTCTTGAAGCAATTTGTCTTTAATTGGGTCAAGGTAGAGGTATGATTGCCAGTAGCCTTCAAAATATTTTTTTTGTGAAGTTATCAATTGTGGCTGCCAACCAATATAAAATTGTCTTAATATTTTTTGTTGGAGAAATTTTGTAAAAGGTGAGGGTGCGTACTTTTGTATTTCTTCTGTACTAGCAATTTCAGCATTGATATTGAATTTATCCAAAGTAAAGTCTCGCTTGGTATCTATAGCACTACCAAGTGATGATATATCCAATTTAAACTGTTCATTTCTTTTATTACTAATAAGTCTGCCAAATCCATATTGAAAGAGTTGATTACCTAAGCCCCCTTTTAGTTTAATTATTATCATATTTTTAGCTTATAGCTTATAGTTTTTAGCTGTTAGCTTTTAATTTAAATCTTATCTTTTAAATTATTCTTTGGAACCAAAAACATCCACAATCATAATTTCCCAGTTTTATATTATTTATATCAGGATTTTTTAGCATTGGACCCTGGTTTTCTGGAATGAGAGTAAACTCATGCAAAGTTAAATCAGAAAATAGATTCATTATTAATTCATAAGTATAAATCCGGTGGGCATTGAACATAATTTTTGCTTGACTACCAATAGGCACAACAAAAAGTAAATTCCCGCCTGGTTTTAACACTCTGATTAATTCTTTGATAGCTTTTTTATCACCATCAGGGTCAAGTGGATCACCATAACGCCCTAAGCCAATATGCTCTACCGTATGCATACATGATAGGGAAGTGATAGTTTTATCATCCCAAGGTAATTTAGTTATATCAATCGCTTTGGTATTTAGATTTGATAATTGCAGATCAGCTGGTCTATAGTCATAAAAATCAACCGGAACAAAAGCTGAAACAATCCCAGAAAAGTATAAACTAGAAGCAATATCAATATGTTTTTCAGGGTTTATTTCTTTT
>CAZINS010000015.1:0-8588 GCA_964540695.1 uncultured Gammaproteobacteria bacterium
TAACAAATGTTTAGAAGTAGCTTTAAACGATAAATCTATTTGTTGAGCAATTTCTTTAACTGTAGCTCTTTGTGTTTTGGCTAAATATTTAATAATTCTAAGTCGCCGCTGATTAGCCAACATTTTATAATATTTTTCTGCTTGTTTATAATCCATAATATTTAATTTACTATTCATATTTTATCATTATTTAGTATATTCGTCTATTCGCGCGAATATGAGACTAGGATATTATTATATTCAATAATTGATTTATTTAGGAAACTAATTTAAAATCACTAAATGACAAATTTTTGGCAAAAATTAAATAAACCCATTTTAGCACTAGCCCCCATGGCTGGGGTAACAGATATAGCTTTCAGACAGATGTGTAAAAATTTTAAGGCTGATGTAATTTATACAGAGTTTGCTTCAGCAGATGCTCTAGTATATAAATCCAAAAAAACTTATGAGATGATAAAATTCGATCAATCAGAAAGACCAGTAGTAGTGCAAATTTTTGGTAATAAACCAGAGTTATTTGCCAAGGCAGGTAAAATTTTAGAAGACCTTGGCTTTGATGGTATTGATATAAATTTTGGCTGTCCGGCTTACAAAGTAGTCAGACATGGTGGTGGTGTCAGTCTGATGAAAGAACCAAGTCGTTGTGCTGAATTGGTACAAGCATTAACAGAAAATGTTTCTATCCCTGTTTCTATTAAAATTAGAGCTAGTATAAAAAAGAATTCTTCTGCTAAAAAAATTAAACGTTCTGGTGATCATGGTTTTATAGAAGGAAAAATAGAGCAAGATCCAACCGACCTTGGGCCAAACAATGATTTAGATGAAGTAACGGCCGTTGATTTAGTCAAACATATCAATAAATTTCCTGTGTCTGCTTTGATGCTTCATGCGCGCAGTTTTGAAAGACCATTTGATGGTGTGCCAAATATTGAAGTAGTAAAACAAGTAAGAAAAATTTGGGATCGTATTCTTTTATACAACGGTGGAGTTACTACTCCAATTATTGCCAAAGAAATGATTGACCAAACTGGGGCTGATGGCGTAGGTATTGCTCGCGGTGCCTGGGGTCAGCCTTGGCTTTTTCAACAAACAAAAGATTTTTTACAAACAGGAAAATATTCTGAATACTCACCTCAAGAAATTAAAAATTTTATTATCCTACACGCTGAAATTGCTCTACGTGAAAAGGGTGAACGTGGACTTATAGAACTAAGAAAACACTTATCTTGGTATGTTAAAGGTTGGCCACAAGCTAAACTCCTACGCGATCAACTGGTTCGCATTTCTTCGGTTGAAGAAATAAAAAAAATACTCAACTGAGTATTTTAAAATTTAAAATTTAAAATTATTTTAGTCTTTCTTTTTTATCTTAAATACAATCATTACAACAATTGGTGCTAGTAACCACCAAAAAAGTTGCCACTCACCATAAAAAATATTTCTTATCAGTTCAGAAAAATTATTAACTGCTTCAATCGGTAAGTAATTCATCACAATAGCCACTATCAAACCGGTATGAGTGAAACTTAAAAAAACTGATTGCCAAAAACCCCTATTTCCGCCCCCATTCAATAAACTTCTAAACAGTGCTCCCCTAGCAAATAAAAACATAACTATAACTAGTAACCCCAAAAAGGCTACTATTTTTATATCAATGGCTATATCTGCAAAATGAACATTGGCAGCAAACTCATGCCCAACAAAAGGAGCAGCGTTGACAATAGCTAATGATATATAAATAGCAATGGTGGTTAGAGCTAGCCGATCTCGTCCTAAACTCATACCATAAACCAATCCCCCGAAAACTATAAATAAAATTACAAATAAATCCCAACTGGGTCTAGACCAATCAAAATTATTGAACCAATAGTTTAAATCAAGTTGTGCAGCGGTGGTGGTTAAAAGTGATATCATAAATTAATTATAACACCTTTTTCTTGAAATTATAAATTATTTATTTCCCTTCTCCCACTTACTACTGTCAATCAATCCGGAAAAATAATCATCACTATTTTCAACAACAAGTTCATCAGCACCTTCAAAAAACTCAAGATTGTTTAAATCAGAAATAATAGCTAAAGGTGTTTGTTCATTACCTTCACCCATAACTGAAACTGCGCCAGCCGACAGGGCATCGGCAATATTTACTTGTTCATTTTTAAACTTGCGACCAAAAATATCTGTCTTGCCTTGATAACTACGTAAAGCTTTGAATCCATAATAAGCAACGGCCATACCTATAGCGCCACGTCTGAAAGGCCGCTTAATGGTATCTACTATTAAAACTCCCAATTCATTTAAACCAGCTTGCTCCTTAAACCAATGATATAAATATTTTGCAAAAGCTTTGGGGTCGTTGGGCCATAAAATAAAATAACCATTACCGTTGGATTCATCAATGCCAGCACTACCTACAACTATACCGTATTTTTTTGTAAGGGGTGATTGTTTTAAATTGGTTGTGGCGGCCAAAGATACAATTTCATCAGCTTCATTTAAAATCAGTTCGGCTTTTTGTTTATCTTTTCTAGTTTCATCTATTTTAATACACCTGCCTTGATAGATACTGATAACTTTTGTCGCTATCACTAAAATTTCTTTATTTTTCAGTGGTACAGACGACAAAACCGCCAATAAATCATCTTGTGGCGGTTGTAATACACGTGTTTTAATAGGAGTAATTTTCATAATTACAAACCTTGTTCTTTTAATTCAGCTAATAATTTCTTTTGTTGTCGATTTAAATTCTTAGGCACTTCAATTATCACTTTAACTAAATGATCACCTCGACCACGTCTATTCATATTGGGAATACCTTGTCCAGAAAGTTTAAGTACCGTACCAGAAGCAATCCCAGCTGGGATTTTTAGTTTAACTTCACCATCAACCGTATCAACTAAAACCTTATCACCCAAGGCTGCTTGAGAAAAACTAATTTTAATTTGTTGATGTGTATCACTACCATGGCGTTCAAATTTTTGATTTGGTAGGACACGTAAATTTATATATAAATCTCCCGGATTACCATTTTTAGTCATTACATCACCTTTGCCGGTAAATTTTAAAGTTACGCCATTATCAGCCCCAGCGGGAATTTCAATCTCAATATTTTCTTTTTTTCGTGTCCGGCCGGCACCATGACAGTTAGTACATTTTTCCGTCACAATATGGCCATCTCCCTGGCAAGTCGGACAAACTTGAGTAGACCTAACCATACCAAAAAATGACCTAGTTACGGTGTCAATTTGTCCTCTCCCCTGACACTGCTGACAAGTTTTTACTTCACTACCAGGTTTGGCGCCACTACCTTGGCAAACTGAACAAATATCGTCGCGTTCTATGGTAATCGTTTTTTTTGTTCCAAAAACTGCTTCAAAAAAATCTATAGTCATTTCCAGTTGTATATCCCGACCTGCTCGGCTGCGTTTATTTTTTGTACCTTGGCGAAAAGATCCTCCGAAAATTCCAGAAAACAAATCCTCAATATCGCCCAGATCACCAAAATCAAAATTAGCTCCTTGAAACCCTTGGGAAAAATCAAAACCACCCGCTTGTTGAGCACGAGCAAAATCTTGCCAATTCATCCCACCAGGACCGGCACCAGAAAAACTTTGACCAAACTGATCATACTGTTTTCTTTTTTCAGTATTACCCAAAACCTGGTAAGCTTCGTTGATCTCTTTGAATTTTTTCTCATCACCACTGCCCTTATCAGGGTGATATTGGTGAGCCAATTTGCGGAACGCTTTTTTTATTTCCTCAGCAGAAGCGTTTTTTGTCACACCTAAAATTTCGTAATAATCCTTAGACATAAATTTGAATCTTGAAATTTGAATTTAGAATCTAGAATCAATATTCTAAACTCTATACTCTAAATTCTTATCTATTTTCCACAACCACAACCTTCACAACCGCATTCATCTTCTGTTCCATGATATTTTTCCATAAATTAAAATTAATTATTAAACGTTATTTATTACCTATTATTTGTTTTTTGCAACTATCCATTGAATCCCAACTTTTGTTCATTTTTTGGTGGCTGAGCTTCTTCAATTTTACCAAATTGCTGCTCATATTTTTTTAAATTATCAAGTAAAGCGGCAGCAATTCTTTTCATATGTCCTGGGCTTAAAAAAACACGTGCTACGGCAATACCTTGCGGTGGTACTAAATTCATAAAATCCAAAATAAATTCTTCTTTGGTATGACCAACCTGCAAAGCATTGGCGTACACTCCCTTCAATACAGAGTCATCAATTTTTATCTGCATAGTTTGTTGTTGATTTTGATTGTCCATAAATTTTTTTTTACACCTTAAGCGGGGTTATAAAACCCCGCTTCAAGATTTTAATTAATTATTGATTTGTATTAGGTCCGGTAGAATTCTTATCAAACTCAGCTTCTTGGGTACCAGCTTGATTTGATTGGCCTTCGTTTGGTTTTTCCTGATTAGCCCCGCCTTGAGCAGCATACATTGCTTGACCAATCTTTTGGGCTGTTTGGTTCATCTCGTCCATAGCTTGTTTGATAGCAGAAAAATCTTCACTGTCTTTTACTTTTTTCAAATTTTCTAATTTTTCTGTTACCTCTTTCTTAATATCTTCAGGAATTTTACCTTCATTATCTTTTAAGATTTTCTCAGTACTAAAAATAACTGATTCCGCCCCATTTTTGATTTCAATCAAATCCTGCTTTTTCTTATCTTCTTCAGCGTGAACTTCTGCTTCTTTTTTCATTCGCTCTATTTCCTCTTTTGACAAACCAGATGAAGCCGTAATGGTAATTTTTTGTTCCTGATTGGTAGCTTTATCTAAAGCTTTGACATTTAGTATACCATTGGCATCAATATCAAAAGAAACTTCTACTTGCGGAATACCCCTGGGTGCTGGTGGAATACCTGATAAAATAAAACGTCCGAGCGATTTGTTGTCTTGAGCCATTGGGCGTTCACCTTGCAGAACATGAATTTCAACTGAAGTCTGATTGTCAGCCGCAGTGGAAAAAATTTGTGATTTGGAAGTAGGTATAGTGGTATTACGTTCAATCAATTTTGTCATTACCCCACCCAAAGTTTCAATACCCAAAGACAACGGTGTTACATCAAGTAATAAGACATCCTTAACCTCTCCTTGCAGGACCCCGGCTTGTACAGCTGCCCCAATCGCTACTACTTCATCAGGGTTGACTGACATGTTTGGTTTTTTGCCAAAAAACTCTTCCACTTTTTTTTGTACATAAGGCATTCTGGTCATACCACCAACCATTACCACTTCATTGATACCTGACTTATCAATACCAGAGTCAGCCAATGATTTTTTAACTGGTTCCATGGTTTTATCAACTAAGTCAGCTACCAACTCTTCCAATTTAGTTCTAGTTATTTTCATTACCAAGTGTTTTGGTCCTTCGGCTCCTTGGGTTATAAAGGGTTGGTTAATTTCCGTTTCCAGAGCAGTTGATAATTCAATCTTAGCTTTTTCTGCTGATTCTTTGACCCGCTGTAGCGCCAGAGAATCTCCACTCAAATCTATTCCCTGATCTTTTTTAAATTCAGCCAAAATCCAATCAATGATTCTTTGATCAAAATCATCACCACCTAACTGGGTATCACCATTGGTAGCTTTGACTTCAACTGTATCGGCTGACACATCTAAAATAGAAATATCAAAAGTACCACCACCTAAATCATAAACCGCAATCTTTTGATCTTTCTTTTTATCAAAACCATAAGCTAAAGCTGCAGCTGTAGGTTCGTTGATGATACGTTTTACTTTCAGCCCAGCAATTTCACCTGCATCTTTGGTAGCTTGGCGCTGCGAATCATCAAAATAAGCCGGTACTGTAATAATCACTTCTTCTATTTTTTCACCCAACTTACTTTCCGCATCAGCTTTTAATTTTTGTAAAATCATGGCGGAAATTTCTTGAGGTGAATATTCCTTATCACCCATCACGATTTTACAACCTTCAGTTTTTTGATCTTTAACAATTTTAAAAGGTAATGTTTTCATCGCAGCTTGTACTTCTGGATCTGAAAATTTACGACCAATTAAACGCTTTACCGAGTAAACCGTATTTTGTGGATTCGTAACTGCTTGTCTTTTGGCAGCTTGTCCCACAATTCTTTCATTGGTTTTTGACATAGCTACTACTGAAGGTGTAGTACGATTACCTTCTTTATTTTCCAAAATCTTAGGTTGACCACCCTCAATTACTGCCATCGCACTATTGGTGGTGCCTAGATCAATTCCTAAAATTCTACTCATAATTTCTTTATTAATATTTAATTATACTTTAATTTCTAAATAACCTTTATCAGTTAATATTTTCACAGCCAATACTTCATCAGCACTAATAGGAATAGTATTTATAACTTGCTTAACTTCTTCTCTAGTTAAATCAGTCAAAATTCCCAGTCCCACCAAACCCTGTGGTAGCCAGGATACTTTTGCTATCAAACCAACTCCGCAACTACTACAGGTAGTATAAACCATCATTTGGTTATTATTTGAACCGATAATATCAACTTGGTCGTTAACTAAACCACGTCCGCACAACGGACAATGATGGTCCAATTTTTTTGACAGTGACGAAAAAGGTGATTCCATTATTTTGTTTTAATTGTAATCTTTTTTGGCTTAGCTCTTTCTTCTTTAGGAATAGTCACTTGCAAAACACCATCTTTGTATTCGGCCTCTGCTTTATCGCCGTTGACACTGGCTGGTAATGACACACTTCTATGAAAACTGCCATAACGCACTTCTTGACGATAATAATTTTTATCATCTACTTCACTCTTGTGTTCCCGATTTCCCGCAATAGTTAAAACATCGTTTTCCACAGAAATAGTAACGTCATTGATGTTAATACCAGGTAATGGGGTATCAATATAAACATTATCACTATCCTGATAAACATCAACCGCTGGTACGAATGACCTGACATTTTGATAGCCCGGCCATTCTTGTAGTATTTTTTCAAATTCTTCGAAAGGGTCTTGCCATGGTGTCCATTTTACTAGAGCCATATATTTTTCTCCTTTTTTCTTGTTTACATCTATTTAATAGATCCAAACAAGAAAGATTAATTATTTAATTATTAATTTTAATTTTTTTTATCAGTGGGCTTGGTATTTACTACCACTCGAGGATGGATAAGTACTTGTCCTTCATGTTCATAACCGACTGATTTTTCTGCCACAATTTCCTCGGGTGCAATCTTTTCATCCCAAACTGTTTCTACCGCTTCATGTTTGGTATAATCAAACTTTTTGCCAATAGTTTCTATCTTTTTAACGCCATTATTTTTTAACCAATCTTCAATTTGTCGCTGACTGTGAATAAAACCTTGTGCCCAATCACTAGCTACTAAATCTTTGGGAATATGATTTATCGCGGTAGTTAAATTTTGCCAATAAGTTAGAAACTCAACTAACAACTCTGCTTTAACCACCTGACGTAACTTACCAATAATTTCATCTGTCTCTTTTTTTAAATTTATATAATCAGCTTTGGCTCTTTGCCAACCGGCCAAATATTCTTGATTTTGTCTGGTTAATTCATCATCGTTTAAATCATTATCTACTTGATTGTCTTCACTAGCTGCAGTTTCGTTATGTTTTTTTTCATTAGGTAAATTATTTTTTTTACTCATCTATTTATTGATTAAATTTCTTGAATAATTAAGTAAGGAATAATTTTGCTGATAATCCATCCGTATAGGTCCTAAAATTCCAATTATGCCATCGCCGGTTGCTTCGGAAAATTTTGCCAGTAGCACACTGCAATTATTACTAAACGGATTATCATCTCCAATTTTTACCGTCAAACCTTCCACATGAGGAAAAATTTTACTTACCACTTCATCCAAATGATCTACCAAATAGCCCATGGAACGCACTAAATCAACGGCGGTAAATTCTGGCTGGGCAAATAAATTGGAAAGTCCTGTATAATAAAAATATTTTTCCGAAAAACCTACCAACACTGCATGTTTGGAAATATCGGCTATCTCTTTGGCTAAATTTTTTAAAGATTGATTATAATCAGCTGTGCTTTTTTGCCAAACTGCTGTCAGCAACTGTTGCTCACGTTTAGGTAATAACTTTTCTTTATCAACAAAATTTTCCAAATAATATTTATAACCCGCTACCGTTGGCACCCGACCAGCTGAAGTATAAGGTTGATAAATCAAATTCATCTCTTCCAAAGCTGACATTTCATTTCTGATAGTAGCCGAGGAAACATCTAGACTGTCCGTCAATAACTTAGAACCAATGGGTTGAGCATCAAAAACATAGTTTTCCACAATCTGCTTAAATATTTGATTTTGTCTGGGGGTCAACATTTTTCCTTGAATTATGCGATTTTTTTCATCCTTTTTACATTATAAAAAAATTAGCACTCTCCTGTCAAGAGTGCTAAAATACAAAATAAATTTTATCCTTATAATAAGCTGACGGGAATCAATTTTCAATTTTGTAATTTTATAATTTTTAAATAAATCTTAATTTTTAAAACATTCCGACCTTCCGTTGCCTGAAGTGTCAATATTGCGAATAAGCGAGAGATATTTGTCTCTCAACT
>CAZINS010000016.1:0-6346 GCA_964540695.1 uncultured Gammaproteobacteria bacterium
ACTTATCAAGCGCTTAAAGATAAATTGTTGTTATTGTCAGTACCTAGAGAATATTTGGATTTCCATTTCCGTTTGGTAGTAGCGGTTGATAAATTATTAGAATATACGAAATTGCAAGTAAATAGTCCCAGCCGTGAACACGAGCAGTTAGTCAGCAGTCAAGCTGCATATATAAATGAATATTTAACCACTATAGATCATGTCAGTGACGACGCTCGCGAATAGTAAAATATTTTTTCAAGCCACTTCCTTATTTTATTTTTTAATTTTGGCAGCTTTTGGCTGGTGGGCTTCAAGTTATCCTCAAATTTTGTTTCCCATTGCTATTGTTTTACTGCTGTTAATGATATCGTTGCTTAAGTTTATAATCGGTTTAACATTTAATGATTTAAATTTTTATAAACAATTAATCGCTCCGGTAGTTTTTTTGGTAGCCGCTATTCTTTTTTATATTTTTTTCAATACACTTTTATTGCAAAAGATTTTTTGGCTTCTGGTTTGTTTGGCTTTGTATTTTTATATCTACAATTTATGGCTTTTTTATCGCCAACCCAGTAGTTACCAAGCTTTTACTTTGGAAAATTTTTCCAGTTATTTACACTTAGCCGGTAGTTGGTTTTTTATCAGTTCAATTTATGGATTGATAATATTTATAAATTTCAAACTTTATTATGCTTTGCCTTTGATTTTAGTATTTATCAGTTTAGTTTTTTGGCAAATGTGGTGGATACAAAAGTTAGAACATAAATTAAAGTGGTGGTGGTATATTACTTTTGTGGTTATTTGTTTTGAAGCTTTTGTTACTTTGTTAGTTTTGCCTTTAAGTTTTTATTTACTCGGTTTTTGGTGGAGTACTGTTTGGTTTTTGACTACTACTCTGATTTTTCAATTAGTTAAAGAAACTTTAGTTTGGAAAAAATATTTGTTACAAACAGCTTTGATATTAGCAATCGCAATTTTATTAACTTTTACAGCTAAAATATTTTGATAATTAATTTTTATATATGGCAAAAAATAAAACAACCAACGAGCAAGAAACAATAGGTCAAACTACCACTCAAGGATTAGAAGATTTTTATGAAAAAGAATCAAATGTATTTAAACGCCCGTTGCTTGAGCATTTGGGTTTGATTCGGGTGTATTATTTTATAGTTTGTTTGTTGTTAGGTGTAATCGGCGGGATTTTGGGAGAGCTGTTTGTCAACAATTATTTTTCTTCGCAAGGTTTGACTTTGACTAGTTTATGGCAACCGAATAGTAATATAAATAGTGATGAAAAACAACAAGTGATAATACTACGGACCAATGAAATAAATAAAGCGGAAACTACAGCAATTGGCAATTTAGTGGAAGCCGCTGGAGCTAGTGTGGTTGGAATTTTTCCCAAAAAAACAGATGGGGAAACTATATGGGATAATATTTATTTACCCCAGCAACAGCTAGGTAACGGTTTAATTTTGACTTCAGATGGTTGGATAGTTACTTCTGAACAAGTAATTGGTAAAAGTATTGCCACAGATTTGGTAATAGTTATGTCCGATAGAACTATGGCTGAAATTGAAAGTATAGTACCTGATACTGCTTCCGGAGTAGTATTTATTAAAGCCAAGGCCCAAGGATTGAAAGTAGTTAAATTTGGTACCAACCAAACTTGGTCGCCCGGCGAGCAGTTGTTGGTACTCGCTAATTCCGCAGCCAATGGAGGTTATAAAACTGTGCTGACAAATTTAGAAAAAACAAATTATCAGCAGTTAACCAAAGGCCAAGATTTATTACAAAGTACTGAAATATATAAAAAGCGTATACTGGTTAAAGATAAAATTTCCAAAGAATTTTTTGGCAGTCCAGCTGTCAATCTCAAAGGTGAGATTATAGGTATTTTATACGGTGGTGCTGATGGTAATATTTTATTACCAGAAAGTTATTTTTCCCAAGTTATGAAAAATTTGTTAGCTTCAGGTCAAATTGACAGACCTTATATGGGAGCGAACTATCTTGATTTGGCACATATAGTTGGTCTTAATAGTGCGATTAGTGAAGGACGATTACAGGGAGCTGTCTTGTATGGAGAAAAAGGAACATTACCAGCCGTATTGCCAGATTCTCCAGCGGCCAAAGCCGGACTAAAAGCAGGGGATATAATTGTCAAAGTAAATAATGAATCGATAGATGCCGCGCATTCTTTGACTGAAATTGTACAGCAATATAAAGTTGGCGATGCCATAAAACTTACAATAATTTTTCAAGGCACAGAAAGGGAAGTTGAGGTTGTCCTTACTTCAATACCAGTTATTGAAAGTTAGAAGCTAGAATATTGAAGATATAATTTTAGAGTATTAAGTCTAGAATATAGAATTTAGAAAAAATCTCAGGCCCCAAGGGCCTGGGATTTTTTAGTTGTTTATAATTAACAATCAAACAAAGAATTGTCATTCACGCCCCACATCAGGTGTGGGATAACTTCAGTAAGAATATAGAAATTAAAAAAAAAGAGTTTATTTTTACTTTTTTGACAACAAAAAAGTAGCAAAAAATTGCGGCCAGTGCTTTGATTCAGGCAAAATTGCCAAACGCTCACGTGCCTCTCAAAGCCGCTTCGCTAGTTGAGAGGCAAACTTCGTTCGCTTATTGGCAATATTTTCACTTCACAAAGCAAATGGCCGATTAAGTAAAATAAATTAATTATAAATAACTAATTACTAATTAATGTTTAAATTATACAATTAGTAATTCATTCCTGCCTGCCGGCAGGAGTTATTAGTAATTAGAAATTAGTAATTAATAACTTAGTATTCATAATTTTCAATCCCGTTTCTAAATTCAAGATTCAAGACTCAAGATTCATTCTCCTTTTCCACAAGTTCTGCCGAAGGGGAATATTTGCGGTTACGAATTTTCCACAAATCAGAATATTGACCCAGACCCTGTGCATAAAATTGATTTTTACGCCTAGTACTTTTTTGTGACCATTCTAAAACAGAAGCAAAATTCAATTTGTATCTACCTCTAACTACTATATATTTAATAGCTTGGTTTTTGATTGCTTGTCGAATAGTCTTGGTACTTACCCCAAAGAGGTGACTGGCTTGGGTTATAGATATACGGATAACTTTTTCTGACATATATTAGTTATAGAATATTCTACACCTTATTGTATATATTTTTATAATTTTAGTCAATAATTGTTACTTTTAGGGTTAAAATTCGTATATTTTTATGAAGAAATTCGAAATTCAAAGCACGAAATACTAAACAAATTCTAAATATTAAATTCAAATGTTTAAAACTGATAAAAAAGTTTAGAATTTAAATATTTGAATTTAGATATTGTTTAGTATTTCGGATTTAGTGCTTAGAATTTATTAAGTATTATTAGTAATTAACTAATGCTATTTACATTTACCTATGTATTCGCTAAGATGACTTTATGCTAAATTTAGACTAATTTTCCCGAAAATATATGTAGAATATATGTAGTTTGTAGGGTTAATTAGTTTTTTTTATGGTTAATTTATTTCTTCACTTGTATTTAATACATTTTTTTAGTGTAATATATTACGACAAATATCGTCTCATTATATGAACGCATTTAAAAAAATTAAAGAATCTTTGTTGATTGATCGCTTGAAAAAGGGCGACTCAGACGCTTTTGCAGAAGTATATGATAAACATGTGGATAATATCTACCGTTATATATTCTTCAAAGTTTCTGACCAACATACAGCCGAAGATTTGACCAGTAATACTTTTCTAAAGTGTTGGGAATATATCAGTGATGAACAGAGGCAAATAGATAACATCAGAGCATTTTTGTATCGCATTGCCAGAAATATAGTTATTGATTATTACCGTACGAGAAAAGAAACCACTGAACTATCTGCTATTCAAGGACTTGATGACCAAAAATTACCTTTGCCTGATGAGGTGATATCAATTAGCCAAGACACAACTATTTTACTTAAATCTTTGAATAAACTGCCGGATGATTACAATGACATTATTACCTTACGTTACATTGAAGAATATTCAGTCAGAGAAATCGCCGACATTTTAGGTAAAACTGAAAATAATGTGAGAGTCACTCTGCACCGAGCTATCCAAGCTTTAAAAAATCAAACCAATTTAAAAGACCAATGAACGACTTAAAACAAAATTTAAAAAGTTTACAGCAAATAAAAATGGATAAACATGCCAAAGCGGTTAGGCGTGATATTTTACTTGCCAGTTTACCTGTTCAGACCAACAACAATTATTCATTTTTAAAATACTTTATATCTCATCCGGTGGTGTTGAAGCCCATGGCTTATTTAGCAGCTATCGTTTTGGTGATGCTAGCTGGATCTTCTTATACATTTTCCGCTACTCTGTCAGCTATGCCTGGTAATACATTTTATCCAGTTAAGTTGCAATTGGAAAAATTGCAGGTGACCATGACCACTGATCAAATGGAGAAAACCAGAAAACAAATTGAGTTTACTGATCGTCGGTGGCAAGAGTTTCAAGCAGTGTCAGAGTCAAGTGTGGTCAATTTAGACAAGCCCGAGCAAGTAGCACGTGCCGCCCGGCATTTCAATGAATCTTTACGGGAAATGAAAAACAGTTTAACTGAAGTCAGTCAGCAAGAACAATCAATCACCGATAGTTCTTTGGATATTGCTAAAATGGTCAATGATAAAACTTTGCAGTATGAACAAAAGTTAGCCGGGGAGTATGTTGATTTGCCAATTTCAGTTAAGTCAGTAATGGCGCAAGAAGTTGAAGAAATAAAATTCCAATCACTAGAAATGTTGGTAGCCAAATATGAACAAGGTGGAGCTGGTATTTCCCAACAAGCTCTGGAAGCCCAGTTACAAAACAAAATTATATCATTGGTAGAAAAAGCCAGTGGTATGTTAGACGTGCAACAAGTAGTAGCCCTGGAAAAGCTGGCAGAAATACAAACTACTTTTGAAAATAAAAAATATTCACTGGTTGTAAATTTGATAAAAAATTATGAGCAATGGTTGATTGATGAACAAAACAAAGCTGAAGTTGAGAATGAAGAATCCAGTAGCACGGGTACGGTGTTGGGTGAAGAGGAAGTAGTAGAAGTAGTGAACACTTCAACGGAAAAGACAATAGAATAAATAATTATTAATGATTAATTACTAATAACTAATCAATGATTTAATTTAAAAATTAATTAATTAGTAATTCATTCCTGCCTGCCGGCAGGCAGGAGTAATTAAAAATTAGTAATTAGTAATTTAAAAAACCCTGGTATTCTGAAAATAGCTTATTTATAAAATAAATAAATTAATTTCAGACTATCAAGTAGTCTGTGTCCCGCAAGTTGCGGGAAAGTAGATCTTTGTTAGAACTTTGAATCATTTGGCCCTTCGTGTTATTTCACGTTTGGGGACTTTGGCGGAAGTGAACAAGCGGACAATCCCATGCCTGCCTACGGTAGGCAAGCTGCTTGTTCTAGACGGGTAGCAAAGTGGAAAATCTGTTTAGTTCGCTTGCAAACCGCTTTTTGTCAAAGGTCGGACCGGCGTTATTGGTAACCAAGACAAGCCAGTTGGTTCTTTCGTTGCAATGAGTTCTAGCAAGACCTAATTATTAAAAAAACACACACTGTATGAAAAAGTTTTTGACAGGCAGTTTGACAGTAATGACCGTTGTTTGGGCTATGGGTTTGTCTGCTTTCGTAGCAGTACCAGCCTCAGCCGCAGTCGGTGATTTAGTCAAATCTGCTTCTTCTAGCACAGTCTATGTAGTAAAGGCAGACGGTGTCACTATTTGTCAGTTCCCACATGCCAATGTTTACAAGTCATGGGGATACCCATCAAATTTCAGCACCGTTATGACTAAGGACCTCTCCAGCTACACTGTAGGATCAAACATCGAATTTAGAGATGCTTCCTTAGTGAAGGGAGATGGTCCAGCTGTATACCTCGTATACAACAACATGAAGAGACCAATCATTTCTGATGTCGTCTTCTTAGGATTAGGTTACGACTGGGACAAAATTACCTGGCTTTCCGATGCATTTTTAGCTGATTACACCACTGGCGCTGTAGTTGATTCTTCAACTATGCATCCAGATGGTCAGATCGTTAAATATGCTGGAAATTCAGCTGTCTACCTAATTGATAACGGTATGAAGCGCCCGTTCGCTTCAGGAGCTGCTTTTGAAGCCAATCGTTATTCTTGGGGTGACATTATAACTATTCCTGATACTGAAACCTATCCAAATGGTTCAGCTATTAGCGGATATGAACAAGCTTTATCCTTACCAAATTGTATTGGTACATCAGCAACTCCAGCCGGAAGTGGTTTGACCGTAGCTTTGTCTCCTTCAACC
>CAZINS010000017.1:0-5715 GCA_964540695.1 uncultured Gammaproteobacteria bacterium
TGAAGATCCTGATCGTTGATGATGACCAGCGCATGACGCGCACCCTGGCGGATATTATCACCCTGGCGGGGTACGAGTCTGCCCAGGCATTCTCTGCCAGCGAGGCGTTGACAAAGATCGACCAGCAACGATTTGACTGTGTGCTCACGGATGTGCGCATGCCGGAGATGGACGGGGTGGCCTTCCATCATGTGCTGCATCAAAGCCATCCGGGCATCCCGGTGGTGTTGATGACCGCCTACGCCGCGGATGACCTGATCAAGCAGGGGCTGGAGGAGGGGGTCGTGGGTGTGCTCGACAAACCCCTGGATATCAGCCAGTTGCTGGGTTTCTTTTCCTCCCTGGCGCAGCAGCGCGCGATCGCCATCGTGGATGACGACCCGGCTTTTTGCGAGTCACTGGGGGATATCCTGCGCGGGCGCGGATTCCTGGTGGAAAAGGTCACCGACCCGCACGCGGACATCCTGCCTGTCGCTGCGGATGCCCAGGTTTTGCTGGTGGATATGAAGCTGAACAGCATCACCGGGCTGGATATACTGAAAATGATCAAGGAAAAGTATCCAGACCTGCCGGTGCTGATCGTGACCGCCTACCGGCAGGATATGGTCGGTTCCATTCTCGCAGCGGTCGAGAATTCCGCCTACGCCTGCCTCTACAAACCGGTGGAGATCCCGCATCTCATCGAGACCCTGCGCGGTATCCAGCTCGACCGGTTGCGTTCGGTGATGGCTCAAGGATGATTTTGGGTTGTGGGTGCTTGATTTGATGGGAGTATATGCCTAGATGATGACCGATCCAATCAGCGTGCTGCTGATCGATGATGATGCCAACCTGCTCACCAGTCTCAGCGACATTCTGGAGTTCAAAGGCTTCACTGCGCGTAAAGCCGGCACGGGCAAGGCTGCGCTCGCGCTTTTGGAACAACAGCGGGTGGATGTTGCCCTGGTTGACCTGCGCCTGGAGGATATTTCGGGTTTGGACCTGCTCCAGGAGATCAAGAAACGGTCGCCCAACACGGAATGCATCCTGCTCACCGGCTATGCCACGCAAAGTTCCGCCATCGATGCCATCCGCATGGGGGCGTTTGGCTATTTTCTCAAGCCTTTTGATATTGACCAGGTGGTCGTCTCCATCCGGCAGGCGGGTGAGAAAAGCAAGGCGGCAGAAGCGCTGGCGGCCAGCGAACGCCGCTTTCGAGCACTGATCGAAAATGGACGTGATTTCATCATCCTTCTTTCTGAGGAAGTGAAAGTCTTTTGGATGAGCCCCTCGGTCAGGTCTTACTGGGGATTCACCCTCGATGAATTTGAGGGACAGGACCCCATCGTGGTTACCCACAAGGAGGACAAGGTAAGGGTGACACTGCTCTTCCAGGCGGTGCGCGAAAACCCCCTCAAACGCTTCGACTTTGAGGCACGGGTACGTAACAGCGCTGGTGAATACCGCTGGATTGAAGCCACTGCGATGAACATGCTCAACGACCGCGCCGTGCAGGGGATCGTGGTCAATTTCCGCGACATCACCGCCCGCAAGATCGCCGAGGATCAATTGCGCTTGCAGGGTTCAGCGCTTGAAGCCGCAGCCAACGCCATCGTGATAGCCAACCGCGATGGCGAGATCCAATGGGTTAACCCTGCCTTTGAAGTGCTGACCGGCTACGCATTCAACGAAGTCATCGGGGAGAACCCGCGCTTTTTGCGGTCAGGTGTGCAGAGTGAGGACTTTTATGCGGAAATGTGGACGACGATCCTTTCCGGAAAGCCCTGGCGCAGCGAGCTGGTGAACAAACGCAAGGACGGCAGCCTTTACCATGAACACATGTCCATCACCTCCCTGACGAATGAGGCCGGGGAAGTGGAACACCTGATCGCCATTAAGGAGGACATCTCTGCCCGCAAGCGTTACGAGCAAAGCCTGGCGCATAGCGAGGCACGTTATCGCGGTCTGTTTGAAGATTCGCCCATCTCGATCTGGGAGGAAGATTTTTCACCAGTAAAGAACCGCCTGGATTCACTGCGCCGGCGTGGGGTCAAGAACTGGCGCAAATATTTCCTGGCTCATCCCGAGCTGGTGCAGGAGCTTGCTAGCCTGGTGAAGACCCTGGACGTAAACAAGGCAACCCTCGACCTTTATGGGGCGAAGGATAAGGCGGAGCTGCTCACCGATCTGGGTCAGGTGTTTGAACCTGAAACAGGGAAGATCTTCATTGAAGAATTGGTCCATATCGCGAATGGGGTCACTACTTTCGAGGTGGAAAGCATTAATAAGACCCTGCGAGGTGACTTGATCAACATCAGTCTTTTCTGGTCAGTCACACCCGGTCATGAGCAGGATCTGTCCAAGGTGATTGTCTCCCTGGTGGATATTACGGAACGTAAACAGCGTGAACGCGAAATAGAAAAGCAAAACCGTGAGTTGAACCTGCTCTACGCTGCCAGCCAGGTGCTCAGCCGTACCCTGAACCTGCAGGACATCTACTTCTCATTTTATGAGCAGGTATGCAGCATCATGGATTGTGACACGCTGTACATTTCTGAACTGGATCATGAGACCGAGATGATCACAGCCCGGTATGCCATCACGGATGGCAAACCTGTGGAGGTGAGCGCATTCCCACCCATCAAATTGGAACCTCCCGGGCATGGCATTCAAAGCCAGGTGCTGCGGGATGGTAAAGCGCGCAAGATGGACGACCTGGACCTGGCGTTAAATAAGACGAAGAACCGTAATTTTATGGATGAAGGTGGAAAAGTCGTGTCCGATAGTAAGGCCGAGAACCAGCAGTTACCCCGCGCCCGATCCTCTCTGGTTATCCCTGTGATCCTTAACGACCGCGTCCAGGGAGCCGTGCAGATTCAAAGCAACCGGGTGAATGCGTATTCCGAGGGTGACTTGAAGCTTGCGGAGTCCATGGTTGCCCAGATCGCGGTAGCCATGAACAACGCCAGGCTATACCAGCAAAGCCTGGATGAGATCAAAGCCCGGGTCAAGGCAGAGGAATCCCTTCGCCAGAAGAATGAACTCCAGGAGAAGATCGTTCTGCTGGGGCGAGAACTCGCGGCGACCCTCGATATCGAGGTGATCTACCGCACCACCGCCAGGCATGTCAGCAGCATGGTCGATAGCCCCAACCTGGGGATCATCCTGTTTGACAGACCGAACGCTCTTATTGTGCCTGCATTTATCGTTTCAGATGGGGTCGTGGTTGACGTTCATGCGGTTCCGCCGCTTAAGTATGATCCGCATAACGCTCCATGTGGAAGGGCGAAAGCCATTCAAAGCAAAAAACCGGTAATTGTCTCGGATTTGGAGCCCAGGGGTAAGCAGGCTGGAAGATTATTGCTGGGGAATGAGCGTGAACCCCAATCGGCGATTTACATTCCCATGCTGGCGGGCGACCAGGTGATCGGTTTGCTGGATCTACAAAGCTATCGGGAAAACGTTTATTCCGACGAGATCGGTGAGTGGCTCAGCGTGGTGGCGAACATGGTTGCGCTCTCCATCCAGAATGCCCGCTTGCACGAGGACGTCGTTCACGAGCTTAACGTGCGCAAGCGTGCCGAAGAGGAGATACGCGTCCGCCTGGCGGAACTTGAAACGATCTACGAAAACGCCATGCAGGTCAACCGGGTCCTCGATCCGCAAAAGATCAGCGCAGCGTTATTGGATACCCTCAGCCACCACTTTAAATCCAATCATGTCGTCATCCGTCTGCTGGAGGAAGGGTCGGATACCCTGAACCTGGTCGGGTTCCATGTGCCCGGGCTGGCCAAACGGGATTTTGCAGCCACAGAAAAACGTTTCAGGGAAACCATCAAGAAGGTGGGGCAGGGTTGTTCCGGTTGGGTTGCACAGTCCGGTAAACCCTTGCGTGTGGCGGATACCTCCCAGGATGAGCATTACCAGGAAGCCTTTCCAGGCATCCGTTCCGGGTTGTATATGCCCATCCTTGGCAGAGAGCGCGTGCTTGGCAGCATTGTGCTTGAATCGAAGGAATTAAATGCGTATAGCGATTTAGACGAGCGGCTGCTGGCGACCCTCACCAGCCAGGCTGCCATGGCGTACCAGAACGCCAATCTCTATCAACAGGTGCAAAAGGAACTCGAGGAAAGGAAACTGACCGAGATCGCCCTGCGCGAAAGCCGGGAGAGGCTGCAGTCCATCCTGGATAACACCACCGCGCTGGTCTATATCAAGGACCTGGACGGGAACTACCTGCTGGTGAACAACGCCATGTGTGATGCCTTTGGAATGACCCAGCAGGAAATGCTGGGCAAGCGCCCTTATGAAATGGCAGTCTCCGAGGAGGCTCATCAACACCTTGGAAATGACCAGATCGTGGCGCAGCTCATGGCACCGGCGACCTTTGAGGAGATCCATTATTACGAGTTTGAAAAGCATTATTACATTTCAGTGAAATTCCCGCTCAAGGATGAAAGCGGGGAGATCGTTGCCATTGGCGGCATCTCAACTGACATTACCGAACAGAAGAAAAGCGAGGAACAACTTCTCTTAATGCAGCGGGCGGTGGAACAGAGCCCGGCTACGACCATCCTGACGGACCCGGATGGGAACATTGAGTATGTCAACCAGCGCTTCGTCCAGGTTACCGGGTATTCACGCGAGGAAGTGATCGGCAAGCATACCCGCATGCTGAAATCCGGCAAGACCCCCGCTTCTGAATACCGCGACCTGTGGCAGACCATCACGACCGGCAGGGAATGGCGCGGCGAGTTCCAGAACCGCAAAAAGAATGGCGAGCTTTTCTGGGAATCTTTGTTGATCACACCGATCATCGACCGTGACCACCGCACCTCGCACTTCCTGGCGATCAAGGAGGACATCACCGCCCGCAAGGAAGCCGAGCTGGAACTGAAACGCCTGAATGCCGAGCTGGAGGACAGGGTGGCGCAACGCACCGAGGAATTGTACGAAGCCAATCTTTCCCTGGCGAAAGCATCCAAATTGAAGGATGAATTCCTAGCGAGCATGAGCCATGAATTGCGCACACCGCTCACCGGTGTGCTCGGGCTTTCGGAAGCCCTGCAAAAAGGGGTGTATGGCAATGTAAATGAAAAGCAGGTCAGCATCCTCGGGACCATTGAAGAGAGCGGCAGGCACCTGCTCAACCTGATCAATGACATCCTGGACCTTTCCAAGATCGAAGCCGGCAAGATGGACGTTCAGCCCGGGGTCATTAATGTCAGCGAGGTTTGCCAGGCCAGCCTGCGGCTGGTCAAGCAGATGGCATCCGCCCGCAATCAGAAGGTAACCTTTACCCAGCAGCCTGATGAGGTCGTCATGTTCGCCGATCCCAAACGCATCAAGCAGATTTTAGTCAATCTCCTCAGCAACGCGGTCAAGTTCACCCCGGATGATGGCGAGATCGGGCTGGATGTGGTCGCGAACGAGAAGGATGGCATGGTTGCTTTCACTGTCTGGGACCATGGCATTGGGATCGCCCCGGAGGACATGGAAAAGCTCTTCCAGCCCTTCATCCAGCTGGATAGCAGCCTATCCCGTAATTACACTGGCACCGGGTTGGGTTTATCCCTGGCGGAAAGATTGGCCAGGCTTCACCAGGGACACATCGATGTGGAAAGCACGATGGGTTATGGCAGCCGGTTCACGGTCTTTTTACCCTGGAAAAGGGAAATTGTTGACGCGATTGCCGCTGAGACGCAAGGTTCGAAGAACCTTGCGGTGGCAGTCACT
>CAZINS010000018.1:0-5545 GCA_964540695.1 uncultured Gammaproteobacteria bacterium
GTGAAGCATTTGGTGATAGTACCGCTAGTAGCGGAGGGTCTAGTAAAGTGAAAGGTGGTATACAAATAAAAGGTGGAATTAGGTTTAAGTAATTATAATGATTTAAGATTTAGGATATAGGAGATAGGATAGAGAATAATTACTAATTATTAATAACTAATTACTAATCAATGATTAAATTTAATAATTATATAATTAGTAATTCATTCCTGCCTGCCGGCAGGAGTAATTAGAAATTAGTTATTAGTAATTAAATAGAAAGTTTATTTTTGACAATTTATAGTATTTATGCTATAATTATTTAATTGAATAAATTAAATTTATTAAAAAATATGAAATTTTTAAAATCAAAGATTTTCTGGGGAGTGATGGTACTGGTAGTTGGGGGAGGTAGCTATTTAGCTTTTAAACCAAAACCTGGACCTGTCTATACCACAGAAAAAGTTCAACGAGGATTACTTGAACAAACCGTGTCAGTAACTGGTTCAGTCAAAGGCGCCAGTGAAATTAGTTTGAATTTCGAATCCATGGGCACCATTGCCAAAATAGATGTAACTAAAGGTGAAACAGTAACCTCTGGTCAAGTTTTAGCGCAGTTGTCAGCTCAAGCTCAACAAAATGCCGTCAGTGAGGCCTTGGCAAATTTACAAGCTAGTGAAGCACAACTCAACAAATTAATCTCAGGTGCTTCCAGTGTTGATATAAAAATAAGTGAAGAAAGTTTAAAGAATGCCGAGATTGCTTACCAAAATCGGGTAAATGATTTGGCTAATCTTAAAAACAAATTGACAGCTGATGAAAAACAGTATGAGAATAATTTGCAAAGTAGCCAAGTATCTTTACTCAACGCTCGTGATAGTGCTTTGAGCACCATGAACAATGAATTGTTTGACGGAGAAATTGCTTTAAATCGGATTAAAGAAATTTTAGATCGTGATGATGCCAGATATACTTTGGGAGCAAAAGATAGTTATTCCAAAACCGTGGCTGAAATTTCCCGAACACAGGCCGCGGGTAGTATTGCTGCTGCTAAGCAAAAAGTAAACACTGCTCAAATTTCTTTAACTACTACTGACATCTCTTCTGCCCTGCAAGAGGCAATTAGTAGTTTACTAGAAGTTTCTGGGGCGTTGTCAGATATTTATACAGTACTTATCAATACCCCAGCTAGTACCGACTATACTCAAACAGAAATAGATGCTGATAAAGCCAATGTTAGAACCGACCAAGCCACTATTAGTGCTAGTATCAGTGGAGTACAAACTGCAAGAACTAGTTGGGAAAATGCGGGAACAGCCGTAGCGACTGCGGAAAATAATTTGAATTCATTTTTAGCTAGTAAAGATTCTCAAGTGGCAACAGCGGAAGGAACAGTAAACAGTGCCAAAGGTGCATGGGATTTGGCCCAAGCTCAGCACAATCAAATGTTATCACCCGCCAGAAGTGAAGATATAGATTTACAAAGAGCCAGGGTTGCCCAAAGTAGAGCGGCTTTGCAACGAGCCCAAGTTGCCCTCAATCAAATGACGATTAAAGCTCCAGTTGATGGCGTAATCACGAGGGTAAATTACGAAGTGGGTGAAAAAGCAGATCTAGCTAAACCAGTTTTATCTTTGTTAGGAAATTCTGGACTGGAGATAGAAGTTGATATTCCCGAATCTGATATTGCAAAAATTGCTGTTGGCCAAATAGCTCATATTACTTTGGATGCTTTTGGCGAACAAGAATTTGCTGGGCATGTAACTTTTATTGATCCAGCGGAAACTAGAATTTCTGACGTGGTTTATTATCGTTTAAAAGTTACTTTTGACCAGAGTGATGACCAAATAAAACCGGGTATGACCGCCAATATTGATATTGCAACTGCCAGTCGAGATAATGCTCTATATATACCCGCTCGGGCTGTCAAAGAAAATGGTGGTAAATATGTAGAAATTTTGCAAAATGGTGAGGTGGTTAAAACAAACGTGGAAACTGGACTTAGAGGCGATGGTGGGGTGATTGAAATAACCAGTGGTTTAAGCGAAGGTGATGAGGTGATTACCTTTAAACAAGAAGCAAAATAAATATGTCTTTGATCCAAATCAAAGATATCACTCGTGAATTTACAACTGGTGAAGTAGTCACCAAGGTATTGCATGGTGTCAGTTTTAATATTGCTGCTGGTGAGTTTGTAGCTATTATGGGCCCGTCCGGAAGTGGAAAATCTACCCTAATGCATATTTTAGGTTTTTTGGACAAGGCAACTAGCGGGCAATTTCTGTACAAAGATAAAGATGTATCAAAATTAAACGATGACGAGCTAGCACAAATGCGCAACCAAGAAATTGGTTTTGTATTTCAAGCTTTTCATCTGCTACCAAAATTGTCAGTGCTTGATAATGTCAAACTTCCGTTATTGTATAGTACCAAAAAAGACAAAGACCAAGCAGCTAAAAATGCTTTGGAACAAGTTGGCTTGTCGCATCGGTTGCATTATTATCCCAATCAAATTTCAGGTGGAGAAAAGCAAAGAGTAGCTATTGCTCGTGCCTTGGTCAATGAACCAGCCGTCGTGTTTGCTGATGAACCAACAGGTAACCTTGACTCCAAATCTGGTCAGCAAATTATGTCTATTTTACAAAATTTGAATGATAGTGGTCGCACTATTATTTTAGTGACGCATGAAAAATATACATCCCAACATGCTAAACGTATTTTACTGATTCGTGACGGTTTGCTCGAGAGTGATAATTTAGTTACCCAGCGCTTGATTGCTAGTGAGCAAACTGAATTAATTAAATAGTATATGAATATCTTAGCTCAAGCCCAACTTTCTCTGCGGGCTCTGTCGGCTAACCGCAACCGATCTTTTTTGACTATGCTTGGTATTATTATCGGGATTGCTGCGGTAATTATTATTATTTCCGTGGGTAAGGGTGCGGAGAGTTTACTTTATAGTCAAATTTCTGGTATTGGTTCTGATTTAGTGGCTATTTTACCTGGAGCCAGTGAAGAAGATGGTCCGCCGGCTTCAGCCATGGGAATTACCATTACTACTTTAAAAAATGATGATATTAGAGCTATAGAAAATCAAGTGCCTGGGGTGGTGGCGGCGAGTGGGTATATGCGCGGGCAGGATACTATTACTTATGAAAATCAAAAATTTGATGCGGCTTTTATAGGTGTAGAAGCCGATTATACGATTGTTGAAAATACCCAAGTAATAGAGGGTAGGTTTTTTACAGCTGAAGAGGATAATTCTTTAGCTAGAGTGGCAGTTTTGGGGAGTAAGGTTTATGATGAACTTTTTCATGGTGATCCGGCAGTGGGTAAAAAAATTAAAATTAAAAAAGAATCTTTTACTGTGGTTGGGGTAATGCCGGAACGAGGGACGGCTGGTTTTATGAATCAAGACACTCAAGTATTTATACCCTTGCGTACTGCACAAAAAATTATGCTGGGTGTTGATCATTTGGCTTTTGCTAGAGTAAGGGTGGCCAAAGATGTGGTGATTGATGATATTTTAGAACAGATTAGACAAGTCCTACGCGAACAGCACAATTTAACTTCCAGTGAAGTTGATGATTTTTCAGTGCGGAGTGCGACCCAAGCTTTGGATTTGCTTTCAACTTTAACTACGGCTTTGTCATTTTTCTTGGCAGCTATTGCCAGTATTAGTTTATTGGTTGGTGGTGTGGGGATTATGAATATAATGTTAATTGCGGTTAATGAGCGGATTCAAGAAATCGGACTACGTAAAAGTGTGGGCGCTAAGACCAAAGATATTATTACTCAATTTTTGGTAGAAGCAATTATTTTAACATTACTCGGAGCAATTATTGGTATATTAATTGGGGGAGTAATTTCTTTTTTAATTTCTGTAGTGGCTACCCAACTGGACTATGATTGGGATTTTGTAATTACTCCCGGTTCGGTAATTTTATCCTGTTCTATCGCTTTTATAATTGGTTTAATTTTTGGTTATTATCCAGCTAAAAAAGCAGCCAGCCTTGATCCAATTGAAGCATTGCGTTACGAATAATATTTTATGAATTTTTTATTACCCATTAAACAAGCTTACGCGGCGATGCATGCCAATCGCATTCGTTCATTTCTCACCATGCTCGGTGTGATAATTGGTATTTCTTCGGTGATTGTAATTTTGTCAGCTGGTGAGGCGTTGAAAGGTTTTGTTTTAAATGAAGTAAATGCTTTTGGTAATAATATTATTCAAGCCGAAGTTAAGGTGCCATCTACCAATCAACAGTCAGCTGACAATGCAGCTGGTATGGCCATGGGTATCACTATTACCACACTTAAAGATAGTGACGCCGAAGCTGTGAGAAAATTGAGTAATATAGATAAGATTTATTCTGCTGTTTTAGGTCAAGGCATAGCCTCTTATCGTAATGAAAATAAAATTATTACTATCTATGGTGTGACCCCTGATTTTATCGAGATAGATCAGTCACGAGTTGATTATGGCAGATTTTTTACCAATGAAGAAAATCGCTCGCAGGCACAGGTGGTAGTACTTGGTTCAGGTATCAAAAAAACTTTATTTGGTGATGATGAAGCTTTGGGTAAGCAAATAAAAATTGGTAATCTAAAATATGAAGTGATTGGTGTTTTCAAAACCAGGGGAGCTTCACCTTTTTTTGATATGGATAGTATGGCCGTGGTGCCACTCTTTACTTTGCAAAAAAAAGTTATGGGTATAGATCATGTGATGTATTTTTTGGCAACCATGAAAGATATGAGTCAAGATCAACTGACCAAAGCACAAATAGAAGATTTATTGCGCGAGCGACATGATATTTCTGATCCGAAAAAAGATGATTTTGCTGTTACTACTCAAGAGGAAATGCAAGATATGCTCAATGTCATTTTAGGCGGAGTGCAGTTGTTACTGATTGCTATTGCCAGTATTAGTTTGATTGTGGGAGGAGTTGGTATTATGAATATTATGTATGTGTCAGTGGCTGAGCGGACTTTTGAAATTGGATTGCGTAAGAGTGTAGGCGCTACTAAAAGTAATATTTTGTGGCAATTTTTATGGGAGGCAGTTTTTGTAACCTTACTCGGGGGAATTGTCGGTATTGTTATTGGCGCTATTATTACTCAGCTATTTACCTTACTCGCTAAATATTTAAATATTGATTTTGTTTTTACTATACCTCTATGGGCAGTGGCTTTAGCCGTCGGTTTTGCGGCCACAGTTGGGCTAGTATTCGGTATATATCCAGCTAAAAAAGCGTCTGATCTTGATCCGATTGAGGCGTTGCGGAGGTAGAATTTTGAATATAGAATATCGAATTTAGAATTTTGGGTTTAGCACTTTTGATAGGAGATAGTGAAAAATTTTGCTTGATAAGCGAAATTTTTTTATATCTACTTTTTGACAGCAAAAAGTAGCAAAAAACTGCCGACCAGCGCTGCCATTCAGGCAATATTGCGAAACGCTCGAGTGTCTCTCAAAATCGCTTATCGCTAGTTGAGAGACAAATATCTCTCGCTTATTCGCAATATTGACACTTCAGGCAGCGGAAGGTCGGAATGTTTA
>CAZINS010000019.1:0-1419 GCA_964540695.1 uncultured Gammaproteobacteria bacterium
TTAATTAAATCATTGATTCCTGCCTGCCCTGCCTACCGGCAGGCAGGCGGTAGGCAGGAGTAATTAGTTATTCGTTATTAGTCATTTTTTCAAGGTTTGCTTTTTTAATAGCCTAAAGCTAGAATAAAACCATAATTTATGGGAAATTTTTGGCTAAAAACAAGAAATTGGTTTTTACTCTCTGGTGACGTCTTACTACTTTACCTAGCTTTAGCCTTGGCTTTGTTTTGGCGTTATCAACAAAGTTTTTTCCAAGCTTGGTGGTTACACTTGGTACCTTTTAGTTTGATCTTCTTTTTGTGGGTAGTGGTTTTTTATATCAGTGGGTTTTATGATTTACGAAAAGCCCGCAACCAAGCCCAATTTTTTCTGCAACTACTACTTATTATATCACTGGCTGGATTGATTGGCATGGCGGTTTTTTATTTATGGCCTTCCTTGGGTATTTCCCCAAAAACCAATCTCGCGGTAACACTCTTGCTTGCAACCATATTTTTGTTTGTCTGGCGCTTATTGTTCAATGCCTTGGTGTCGCAACCACAAAAAAAACTGTTACTGATTGGTGAACATACCCAAAGTATAGAGCTGGCCACACAAATCAATCACCATCCCCAGTGGGGCTATCAGGTAGCAGCCATAATACCATCGGAAAAATTTTCTGAATATAAAGAAAAATTAAATTCTTTGGGAGTTTCTACTTTGGTAATTTCTGATGATCTTTATCAAACTCAAAGTTTGACTGATGCCTTGTATGATAGTTTGTCTTCAAGGGTTGAAATGTATACTTTGACTAAATTTTATGAACAGTTGGTAAAAAAAATTCCTTTGTCGGTGATTTCCAAAGTTTGGTTTTTGGACAATTTGACGGAAAGAGACAAGCTAGCGTTTGATAAGATTAAAAGATTGCTGGATATAGTTTTGAGCTTAGTGGGCTTGATTTTGACTTTACCTTTTTACCCTTTGCTCTATCTAGCTGTAAAACTTGATTCCCGGGGATCATTTTTTTATACCCAAGTTCGTTTGGGGAAATTGGGTCGTCCGTTTGTGATTGTAAAAATCAGATCAATGGTTAAAGATGCAGAGAAAAATGGGGCAGAGTGGGCTATACCTGGGGATGCGCGGGTGACTAGAGTGGGTAGGTTTTTTCGCAAAACCAGACTGGATGAATTACCACAACTTTTCAATGTACTGTGGGGAGATATGAGTTTTGTCGGCCCCCGACCAGAGCGACCAGAATTTATCAGTCAGTTGGAACAAGAGATTCCTTATTATAAACAGCGACTATTGGTAAAACCTGGAGTGACTGGTTGGGCTCAGGTAAATTTTAAATATTCGTCTGATGTGGCGGGCGCTTTGGAAAAATTGCAACTTGATCTCTATTATATAAAAAACAGGTCTTTGTTTTTGGATCTCACCATC
>CAZINS010000019.1:1519-5310 GCA_964540695.1 uncultured Gammaproteobacteria bacterium
ATTGATGAAGAAAAGCTTATATATTTTCCTTAGTTTAACCGTCGCGCTTAATGCGCTGAATTTTTTTGTTATGCCGGCTCGAGCTGGTGAGTCAAGAGAAGTAAAATTAGCTGCTGATGAGGTACTAGTAAAAATGAAAGCCAGTGACAAAATATACAAATTGACAACCAATCAAGGTATTGATACTGAATATTTATTAAATAATTTTTCTGAAAATAAGCAAATAGAATATGTAGAACCAAATTTTAAGTTTTCTGCTGCCACTACCATGCCCAATGATCCAGATTTTATTCAACAGTATTATTTAGGCCAAGTGCAAGCTCAAATAGGTTGGGATATTTCTACTGGTAGAGCAGATGTAGTTGTAGCAGTTTTAGATAGTGGGGTGGATATTGATAACCCGGATTTAAAACACAACATCTGGGTCAATGTACATGAAAAACCTTTTGACTTAGTAGACAATGACGGTAATGGCAAAGTTGATGATTTTTATGGTTGGAATTTTGTCGATAATAACAACGACGTTAAACCGAAATTTGAAAATTTTACTGAAATTGGGGTTAACCACGGCACTATTGTTGCTGGTATTTTGGGTGCTAGAGGCAACAATAATATTGGGATTGCTGGTGGGGCATGGCAAGTAAAAATAATGCCTTTAAAAGTTTTGGATAGTGCCGGTATGGGTGATTCTTTGACTTTGGTTGAAGCAATTGATTATGCTATTAGTAAAAAAGTTGACGTTATAAATTTATCAGTCGTGGGGCATAGTTATAGTCAAGCTTTGCAAGAAGCAATTGCTAGAGCCTGGCAGACAGGAATTGTCATCGTAGCAGCTGCTGGGAATGAAGTGGGACTCGGGCAGGATATGGATGTGTATCCAGCTTATCCAGTGTGCAATGACGGAGATGACAATATGGTTCTTGGGGTGGTGGCACTTGACCGGTATAGTCGCTTGGCAAATTTTTCCAACTTTGGTAGTCGTTGTAGTGATGTGTCAGCTCCGGGAGTAAATTTTTATTCCACGGTGGCTTATCACGATACTTTTCCTGGATTTAATCATTATTATAAAGGAGGTTTTTCTGGTACTTCCGTAGCCACACCATTGGTGTCAGCACTAGCGGCTTTGGTTAAATCAGTTAATCCTAGTTTAACCAATGTGCAAATTCGAAATATTATTTTAAATACTGCTACTGCTGTTGATAATTTAAACCAAAATTATCAAGGAAAATTGGGGGCTGGTTTGATTGATTATGGTAGGGCGTTGGGTGCGGCTAAGGCCACCTTGTCTGGTACCAGTCAACCCGTTAGTCAAGATTGGTTGGTAGTAGGAGCGGGAGTGGGTGGCGGGCCACATGTTAGAGTATTTGACTGGCAAGGAAATGTTTTATCTCAGTGGTTTGCCTATGATGAGAAATTTCGTGGTGGCGTCAATGTTGCTACCGGTGATGTGGATGGTGATGGTAAAAAAGATATTGTCACCGCCCCCGGTCCTGGTGGTGGGCCCCATATCAGAGTATTTGATCACCAGGGTAACATCATATCACAATTTTTTGCATATGAATCAGAATTTCATGGCGGGGTAAATGTGGCCGTGGGGGATATAGATAATGATGACATTTCCGAAATAATTGTAGCGCCAGCCAGTGGTAAAGAAGCGATTGTCAAAATTTTTGATTTTACCGGGCATATGAGATTTAAGTTTTTGGCTTATGCTGACAATTTTACAGGTGGGGCAAGTGTTGCAGTCGGAGATGTGGATGGCGATTCTCTAGCTGATATTGTCACTGGCGCGGGTTTTGGTGGCGGGCCACATGTGCGGATGTTCAATCGTCAAGGACAAATAAAGTCACAATGGTTTGCTTATGATGAAAAATTTCGCGGTGGGGTCAATGTGGCCATAGGCAATTTAACAGGTGATAGTAATAAAGAAATCATTACTGCCCCCGGTCCAGGTGGCGGGCCACATGTACGGGTATTTAACTGGCAAGGCCAAGTAAAACATCAGTGGTTTGCTTATGAACCAGAAAATAAGACAGGATTAAAAGTGGCGGTCGGAGATCTGACGGGGGACGGGCAAAATGAAGTATTGGTGGCTTTGCAAAAAGGGGCAACACCGAGTGTGCGCATATTTAATAATAACTATCAGTTGTCAAAAGAATTGACAGTTTTTCATCCCAGCTTTACTGGCGGGGTGAATTTACAAGTTTTAGGTAGGTAGTTATGACAGATTTATCTGACAAGCAACTAACTACTGGTTTAGAAAAAAAATTATTTTCGATTTTCAATCGTTTGATTGTTTTTTTTACCGCCTTGCCGGGTTTGCGCCGGTTTGTAGTTTTACCCCAATTTTTACGTTTTGCTACGGTTGGGCTTTTCAATACGAGTATTGATTTTACTGTCTATATTGTACTAACACGTGGTTTAATTTTTTTTAATAAACATTATCTACTAGCCAATTTTTTGGCTTTTTTGTGTGCCAATTTGTTTAGTTTTTGGGCTAATAAATCTTGGACTTTCAACAATGACGATAAACGTAAAGTATTCCAGTATAGTAAATTTTTTCTGGTCAGTGTCATTGCGCTCATGGCGATTCAACTTACGATGTATGTGGGAGTGTCAATTTTTGGTTGGTGGGATTTAGCTACCAAAATTTTGGCTTTACTATTTAGTGTGTTTATCAATTTTATTGGATCTAAGTTTTGGGCATTCAAATGAGGTTAGAATTAAGAATAAAGAATTAAGAAGTAAGGAAAATTTTAAATTTTTAATTATGATTATAGTAATTCCTGCGAAAAATGAAGAACAAAGAATTGGACCTACCTTGCAAGCTTATTTAGGTAAGTTTTTGGATATAAAAATTGTAGTGGTAATAACCCCTGGCACAGATCAGACGGCAAGCGTGATAGCAGACTGGCAAACTAAACATCCAGGCAGAATAGATTATTTTACTTTGGATAAATTTATTGGCAATAGCAAGGGCAAAGCAATCAGAGCCGGCTTTGAATATGCTTTGGACAATTATCCAACTGAGAGCCTGATTGGATTTATAGATGCTGATAATTCTTTGGAACCTACTGAGTTTGCTAAGTTGGTGGAAAATATTCTAAATACTGATGTCACGATTGCTTCGCGGTATTTACCCGATTCGGTTTTGACTGATAGGGAATCACATTTACGGGTAGTTGCTTCTTTGCTGTTTCGTTATTTAGTAAAAATTTTATTTGGTTTAAAAGTGGTTGATACCCAGTGCGGGGGCAAGTTGTTTAAACGACCAGTGGTTTCTGAAATTTTACCAAAACTTCAGATTGATGACATGACGATTGATGTGGAAATTTTATATTACTGCCAAAAGTTTGGCAAAACCATCAAAGAAGTACCCGTGGTCTGGCGAGAAAAACAAGCTTCAACAATTTCTACTTCCCAGTGGCAATTTTTAAAAACCAGCTGGAGGATGTTTAGATCGCTGATTAGGTTAAAAGTGAAGTTTAGAAGTAAGAATTACGAATTAAGAAGTAAGAATTAAGGATAGTTATAAATTACTAATAATTAATCTGTGATTTAATTTAAAAATTAGATAATTAGTAATTAATCATTAAATAAAAGTATTGTCATGCTGAACTTGTTTCACCTGCCTGCCGGTAGGCAGGGCATCTCCTTAAGACCCTGAAACAAGTTCAGGGTGACAAGGGTAAAAATAAAATTCAGAATGACAGTAAAAAATTAAGTACAGTAGAAAAGTTTGTAATTAGGATCTAGGATAAAGGAGATAGGAGATAGGATAAAGAATAATT
>CAZINS010000020.1:0-3424 GCA_964540695.1 uncultured Gammaproteobacteria bacterium
AGAACACCCCCTTCGGCCAGATGGTCACCGCCTCTCCCTGCCCCAAATGCGGCGGGAAGGGCCAGATCATAACCAATCCCTGCGGTGACTGCGGTGGATCGGGAAGGATCCGAAAGACGCGCAAGATCAACATCAAGATCCCGGCAGGAGTGGAGGACGGCCAGCATCTCAAGTTGCGGGGCCAGGGAGATGCCGGAGCCCAGGGAGCGGAGAGCGGGGACCTCTATGTGGTTATCAACATCATGCCCCATCCCAAATTCCAGAGGGTGGAGAGCGACCTCTTACTGGAGAAGCCAATCAGCTTCACCGAGGCAGCCCTGGGAGCGGAGGTCGAGGTTTCCACCCTCACCGGACGGGCCAAGATGAAGGTCCCGGCGGGAACCCAGACCGGGACGATATTCCGGCTGAGGGGAAAGGGCATGCCCCGATTGCAGGGGATGGGCTCGGGCGACCTGCATGTAAAGGTCAACATCAAGACCCCATCCGCCCTCACCGACCGGCAGAGGCAGCTGTTGGAGGAACTGGCGGCTGAATTCGGGGAGAAGAGATCCGCCAAATCCTCGGAGAAGGAAAAGAGCATCCTGAACAAGATCGTGGATGAGGTCAAGAGCGCAGTGCAGTAAACGAATCCTTTTTCTTCTATAAACGCATCAGCAGTCCAGCCAGCAGCTTTATTTCTATATCCAGACGATAGGGCCGTCATGAATGGCTCAGGCTGGATTGGGCTTTTTCTTTTCATATTTGCTTTAGCCCCGTCTGCATCAGCCGCTGAGAACCTTACGGCCCATTTCATCGATGTAAGCCAGGGAGACAGCATCCTGCTCCAGTTCAATGGCAAGAGCATCCTAATCGACGGCGGCCCTCCGGAGATGGGGCCCCGGCTGGAAGAGTATCTGAGAGCACAGAATGTATCCCACCTTGACCTCCTGATCCTGACCCATCCTCATGACGATCATATCGGCGGATTGATCGCTGTTTTGGAGGACCTTTCCGTAAAGCAGGCCATGGACAACGGAGAAAATGATTCCTCTCTGATCTATAAGAGATTCAGAGCTTTGATCGAGAAACAGAACATCTCCTATGCTCCGGCACACGCCGGCCAGGAGATAGACCTCGATCCCGCCCTCAAGATCGAGGTGCTCTGGCCGCCCCAGGGCGGCATCTCCAACGGGACGAAGCTGAGCCGGTATCCGGCCATGAAAAATCCCTGGGAGTCGATTGTGGTCAGAGCCCTCTCCGGGGACATGAACCAGAACTCTCTGGTTTTGCGCATAACCTATGACCGGATCTCACTTCTCTTCATGGCCGATGCGGACACAGTGGTGGAGAAGAGCCTCCTCTCCTCCGGCGTTAACCTCTCCAGCCAGATCCTCAAGGTGGGGCATCATGGCGGAACCTCCGCCTCCAGCCCAGACTTCCTTGAGAAAGTAAGGCCCCTCGTCAGCATCATCTCCGTGGGAGAAGGAAACTACTACGGCTATCCCACGAAAAGGACTCTCTCCAACCTAGAGGCCGCCGGCTCCAGTGTTTATCGCACCGACACCTGCGGGAACATCATAATAACCACAGACGGGCTCTCCTATTCCATCAGCCCAGAAAAAAGTTGTTGATTGCCGGCATGATTCTCTCTCACAGGGAAGCCGGCAAAAAGGATAAAAGCTCCTGGAATGGGAGGTCGGTTGGGAGGTATATCATTCCCGTCCTGTTCCATAATTGTCTTCCATCGTCTCCCTTGACTGCCAGCGTCTCCATCTCCTCTGATCCCTCCACCTTGTAGATGATCATGTCTCTCAATCCATCGCCGGTCTGGTCTTCTCCGGGCATGGCTATGGCCATGAAGCCGGGGAAGGATTTCTGCCAGAGCACCGCTCCATCTGATCCCTGCAACAGGGCGAGATCATTGGTGATTGATGCATCCTCGCCATATCTGATGAGGTAGGCTGCCAGCTCATCCTTATCGTCTCCGGTCAGGTCCGTCAACGGGATGGCGGCAACCGGGCCGGCAAAGCTCTGCTTCCAGAGCTCTCTCCCGCCTTTGCCATCTATGGCCTCGAGAGTGGTAGCGGTGATATTCATGAGATCATCTTCCAGCTCGCCGCTTATGATTCCATTCAATTGGAAGACGGCGATGATGTTATCCGGCACATCGTCGTCAGTGAGGTTTCCCGCCGGATATTCGATCGCCAGGGCCCCGATGAATTCCTTTTCATCTATATCCATCCCACTGGCACCGCTGACCCTGGCAATGCGGGTGGACAGGCTGCCGTTCATGCCGTCTATGTGAAATGTGTGCACCAAGATGTCAGGCGCATCGTCTCCGTCAGAGTCCTTCACCGGATAGGCCACAGTCATGGCCATGCTCTGGGGGCGGCTCCAGATCTCATCGCCGTTGGATCCGTCGAAAACAGAAACGTTGCTGGAGAGGCTCAATTCCTGCCCAGCCAAGACCTGGTTTACCATGACATCGGTCCGGCCGTCGCCGTTGAGATCCCCTGCGGTCATGGCATAGACCAGCGAGCCGGGATAATCCTTCTGCCATAGAATGCTGCCGTCAGCGCCGCGGAGAGCGGATATGCTGGAGTTAAAGTCTTCCGTCTCTGCCTGGCCGCTGATGTTCATCACCAGAAGGTCGGCGGCATTGTCCCCGTCCAGATCCGATACGGAAAGGGCCAGGCTGGTCGTCTCCTGCACATTGGGGATCTGGGAATAAGTATCGTATAGAGGATTGTAGTTGTCCTCTAAAGAAGTCTGATTTTGATCTTCCTGATCTGTTATCACTTCTTTCCGTGGCTCTGCTGCTGTCTTGTTAAATGGCTCAACAATGTGTTTATTAAATGGATCAACTTCTATCTTATCAAATGGCTCAACAAAGGCCTGGTCATTTGAATCGCCCATAGGCTGGTCGTATGAATTGCCTACATGCCGGCCGCTTGAATCCAATTCCTGAACATCATCCCACAGCCCGTATCGGCCATCATCTGCTGCACACGAGGCCAGCAGCAGAGAGCATATAATTAAATAAAAAGATGCTAATCTCATTTTAACCCTCCTGCCTGTTCCATTAGTTATGCCGAGTGCAAGCTTATGAAGTTTAGCCCTATCTCATCAAAAGCTAAGATCGAAGGGCAAGGAAATAGTGAACCGATCCCTCAGGGCTTGAGTTCCTGATGGATGATCCGCATCAGGCCAATGGTGCAGATGGCTGCCGAGAACAGCAGGCGGATCATGGGCTGCATGATCTGTTCCATCTCAATCTGTATCTTGGCAGCACAAGGGGGAAATAATTCACCAGCATGCATTCGGCGATGCCCGCTGCCGATTAAATAGATGTAATGGCATTTCATCAACTTCAAACATCTACGCTCTGGCTTTCTCCGATTGCTGCTTTGCTGGTCATCCGCACCTCCGACGGCAGGATTCGCTG
>CAZINS010000021.1:0-2276 GCA_964540695.1 uncultured Gammaproteobacteria bacterium
GTTTGCAAAGATAAACTGTTAGTAGCTTGAATAATAGGATTATTTGTACCAAAAGAAAGATTACCCGAAGCATCAAGAACTACTACCTGATTGGCTACGGGAGTACTTGAGGCATGATAGCCATCAACCATATCAGCGTTTTTGGCATAACCAGCGCTGGTTACTCTTTGCCTGGGTGATAATGTTTCTCCATCAGAAAAATTTGCCAATGAGGCAACTTCGACTTGAAGATAATAAGTGTCATTGTTGAAATCCAGAGTAAGTGCGTCACCTCCAGCACCGGTATCACCAACTTGCGCGTTGAACACACCGTAGCGCACTTGATAGGTCATGGTTGATGGAGTACCGGCCGGCCACAATTTTGTACCGCCACTTGTTGCATCATAAATAGAAAATCTAAAATAATAATTTGTTCCTGCCCCACCCAGTAAGTTACCACTGGAGTCATACAACCTACCTTGATAAGAAATAAGTTCCGGCACTCCTTCCGCAGCTTGAGCTGAGCTAATAAAATTATCCAACTTTAAAATATCTACTGGCAAACTGCTAAACAGTAAACTAATAATGCTTAACCACACAACAAAAAACTTGGAAAATTTATTTCCCAATCGATAGGCATGAAATTGTTGGGGCATGGGGAAAGGCATGGGGATAATCAAAACTCAAAACTCAAAAATCAAAATATAAAAATTACAAAATTAAAAAATTAAAAATTTTCATGGTATGTATGGTAACTCAGTGGTATTAATAATTTTTTTTGTTGTTTTATCATATTCAATTATTCTTGTAATTTCCGGACTGGTAATTTCAGTTTTTAAATCTTTAGTGGAGTTGGTCAAAAACAATATCCCAGTAGTTATAAAAATCAAAATAATAAAAGAATAAGTAAATGACTTTATTACTACCATCGGACTAAATGAAAAAACCCAATCAGAAAGATTGTGTTTAATCCGTAAATATTGTCCGCGAATAACGCTTGGATCTTTACCTTTAGCTTTGTTGGTTAAATATTTTCTAACTTCATCTTCGGTTGTAACCCAAGCAGTATTATAATAAACCTGTTTACCAGCTATTTTACCTTGTCTAATGAGTTGACCAATATAGTCAGAAGAATAACCGGATATTTCAGCTGCTTGCTTAAGGGTAATATGATTTTTACTGTCTTTAATTTTTTTTATAGAAGGCATGATTTTCTTTGTATCTCGAGGGTCGAGATTGATTTTTTTTATTTTTTTTCTGCCATTTTATGGCAGAATAAAAATTATATTTATAACTAAATTTTCGTTTTTTTAAACAAAAATTTTGGGAAATATTTGGGGAAATATTTTTTTCTTTTAAAAACCATTTATCACATAAATTATAACATAAAACGCTAATATTAACCAAATAAAAACTCTGTGGATAAAATAATTGTTCAAGAATAATAAAAAATGGCTAATCTTAGCCATTTTTTATAAACAATTTTATTGATTTACAAGTCTTTTAAAACTAAATAATTATCACTTTTGATTAATTATTTTAGTTTAAATTGCCCTGTTGAAAAGTTTTTTTAGCTTCTTGCCAAAACTCTGGATGGTTTTGTTTTTCTTTAAGCCAGTACCACCACTCTACTCCCCATAAATACACTTCATCAAATCCTGTTTTTTTTGTGTAACTAATATTACTAGTTAATCTGTCTAGATCAAAAGATTTAAATTGATCCTCTAGGGTTGTTTGTAATATATGTTTACCTGGTGGCCAGGGCTCAGCTTGTAATTCAGAAATGATAATTCTTTTCACTGGAAAAAATTTAGTAATCAAATCAGCATGGTAGCGGTAATAAGCCGGTGGCCAAGGATAACGCCAATAACCAAAATACTGGTTCCAAACAGTTCGATAAAGTGAAGCGCCAATTACGTCAGCCAACTTAGCACTTCTCACCCAGGTAGAAAGCTCGCCTGACTCTGTCAGCATCACTGGCCTGTTTTTTTGGTCATACTTTTTAATAATTTTTATATACTCAGATATTTGTTCTGAGGTTACTTCATTGCATTTACCAAAACTTTTCAAAAACGGCTCATTAGCTACTTGCCAAGTAGTGATATTGGAATAAATTTGAAAATGTTTAACAGTTTCTTCGTATAAAATTTTTACTCTTTGTTCCTTGGCTTCAGGTGATAAATTCATTGCCCAAACAGGGGTGTGACACTCTGGCCAACGTGGCACTCTTTCACCAATTGCCAAAACAACACTGGCTCCCCTTTTTTGAGCTTCAGCACTTTGCCAATCAACTTCTG
>CAZINS010000022.1:0-1586 GCA_964540695.1 uncultured Gammaproteobacteria bacterium
TTTAGCTGTTTCCAACGCCACTCTAATCTTTTCCAAATCAGCCGTCCTTCTGGCATCACGGCTCTTTTTGTTCATCCCCCCAAAACTTACCACCGCAATTGCCGTCATTACCGCAATAATAGAGATACTAACCAAAAGCTCAAATAATGTAAAACCTTGATTTTTTTTATATCTATTTTTCACCTTATATTTAACTTTTAATTAAATTACTGTTGACTCCCGACACAATAGTTAATTGCCCCCGGCGATCCTACCGGTTGAAAATCACACGGTACATAACTGGTTTGATTAGCGTTACCGTATTTACCTGATTCCATCATTGTCGAACAAGCGCAAAAACCACCCACTGCTGCACTATAGGTGTAAGTATAAGCTTCTCCTTTTGGACCCAAAGGAAACGACTGTAAAATCACATTTGTATTCACTGTCCACGGCGTCACTTTGCTGGTTGGATAACTGCCCTTGAGTAAATAATACTGTTCTGCCGCATTTTGAATTGCCTTTAGGTCAGCAATTCTTCTCTGATCTCGACCATTCTTCTGTGCCTTAGAAAAATTTATCGACAAAACTACCGACAATATCGCCACTATCGAAATTGCTATCAACAGTTCTACTAAAGTAAATCCCAACATCACACAAAGCTTATTTTTATTTATTTTCATGGTAAAGAATTTATGTTTGCGTTTGAACTAGTAATCATATAACAACAGCCACTAGAAACGCTATAATCCGGACATGTCAAACAATCATTATCATCGCTATTTTCCAAATTAGCATACAATCTAAATGATTTTTGAGTTGGGGATACTTGATAATAAAACTGTTTAACCGCCTTAGCTGTTTCTGTTGGAATTTTTTTCATATAAACTACATTTCCGCTCATCAACTGCCCCCCATATGTTATTGAGCTTGAGCTAGGGAACAAACCAAAATCAGAGTAATACATGTTCAAGGCGTCTGACAGTGACTTCAAACTCGCCTTTCTTGATGCATCACGAGATTTTTTTTGGGCGCTGACAAAACTGCTCGAAGCGATTATGGTAATAATTCCAATAATTGCAATTACTATCAACAATTCTACCAACGTAAAAGCATTTTTTTTATTTTTTTTAGTCATACTCAATAAGCGCAAACTGCATAAACTTTATCTCTTGGTGTTGCCACCCCACATTTTACTTGCGAATTAATATCGTCATTACCCGCTCCACTTTCCAATCCTACCGTCAGTAAAAAACCATTATTACTATCAACCACCGTATAAGTATAACCCACCCCAGCCACCCCACTAGTATAGCTTGACAACACTGAATTTAAACAAGTGGTACAGCCTGACCCGGACGGATATGACTGATTATCATTATAATAAAGCCTCAAAGCCCCTTTCAGACTGTTTAAATCCTGTATTCTTTGTGAATCCCGACCTCTCTCTCTGGCTCCCATCAAATTCACCATCAAAATCGCTGCCAACACCCCAATAATTGAAATCACTACCAACAACTCAATCAAACTAAAACCATTCTTACTCTTCATAACTAAAATAATCATACTCATTTATTTCTTATCTTGCAAATAAGAATTTATTTAAC